>LNDO01000102.1 GCA_001465025.1 Pseudomonas sp. Ga0074129 | reverse complement strand
TGGCCGGATGCGCGTGGAATGGGTGGCCGGATCAGCGTGGAATCGGTGGTCAGATGCTCATGGAATGGGTGGCCAGATGACCGTGGAATCCGCAGTGATGGCAACATGTCTTCCACGCCCACCCGGGTCGCCAGGATAGAACAGCGAACATCACGCAGCACCATATCAGTGATACCGAACGTTTGTTTAACGGCGGTCAAATAGACGCTCCCCACAGAACCTGATCAACAACAACGAGTGCGGTGCTGATGAATGGCGAGTTGAATGGCAACCAATGTATTAGCAGAAGATGGTTGGCAACACGGGTCACAGAACGGGTAAACGACTCGATCAGACGTGATTAAACGCTGATCACGCCCACCAAAAAGACAAGCAATTGGGAGCCAAAACTCATACCCAAAGCATGAACTCGACACCCTCAAGCAAGAGTTCACTTGGCGCCATATAAACCCATAGCTCGCTCGATGCGAGTTGAGTTAATTATTGGAGTGGAGCACCCGGGGTTTGACCCGGGCAAAACAGACGGATCTTAGCGTGATAACCGCTCCATGCCGCTCAGAGCAGGAATATGCTGGCAAGGCCAAGAAAAATAAAGAAGCCTCCGCTGTCAGTGACGGCTGTAATCATCACGCTAGCACCCATTGCCGGATCACGCCCCAACCGCACCAGCGTCATAGGAATCAACACCCCCATCATCGCCGCCAGCAACAGGTTCAACGTCATGGCAGCGGTCATCACCACGCCAAGCGACCAGCTGTCATAAAGCAGGTAGGCAACCACGCCAATCACCCCGCCCCACACGATACCGTTTACCAGACCCACGCCCAACTCTTTGCGAATCAGGCGTGATGTATTGCCGGTGGTCACTTGGTCCAGCGCCATCGCGCGCACGATCATGGTGATGGTCTGATTACCGGAGTTACCGCCAATCCCGGCAACAATCGGCATGAGCGCCGCCAGCGCAACCAGCTTTTCGATAGACCCCTCAAACAAACCAATGACCCGCGAAGCCATAAACGCGGTCACTAGGTTGACCGCTAGCCAGGCCCAACGGTTGCGCAGGGATTTCCATACCGACGCGAAGATATCTTCTTCTTCACGCAGACCGGCCATGTTGAGGACTTCGCTTTCGCTCTCCTCACGAATCAGGTCGACCATCTCATCAATAGTCAGACGGCCAATCAGCTTGCCGTTCTTGTCCACCACCGGCGATGAAATCAGGTCATAACGCTCAAATGCCTGAGCGGCAACATAAGCATCTTCATCCGGGTGAAAACTCACGGGGTCGGTAGCCATGACCTCGCTGACTTGTTTGTCAGGATCATTGACCAGCAGACGCTTGACCGGCAGCACGCCTTTAAGCACGCCGTCGTAATCGACTACAAACAGCTTATCGGTGTGGCCAGGCAACTCTTTTAAACGGCGCAGATAGCGCAATACGACTTCAAGGCTGACGTCTTCGCGGATGGTGACCATCTCGAAGTCCATCAATGCACCAACCTGATCGTCCTCATACGAGAGGGCTGAGCGAACACGCTCTCGCTGCTGTGCATCGAGCGTTTCCATCAGCTCATGCACGACATCTCGAGGCAGCTCAGAGGCGAGATCAGCCAGCTCGTCAGCGTCCATTTCCCTGGCGGCAGCGAGAATCTCGTGGTCATCCATGTCCGCCAGCAGCGTTTCACGCACAGCGTCCGAGACTTCAAGAAGGATATCGCCGTCGCGCTCCGCCTTGACCAACTGCCAAACCGTCAGGCGATCGTCCAGCGGCAGGGCTTCAAGGATGTGAGCAACGTCTGCTGAGTGCAGTTCGTCGAGCTTGCGCTGCAATTCGGCAAGGTTTTGCCGATGCACAAGGTTTTCAACCCTGCCGTGGTTGATCCCTTCCTGACGATGCGTCAGGTTTTCCACCACTTTATGCCGTTGCAACAACTCAACGACCTGAGCCAGGCGAACCTGTAGGCTTTCTTGCGGTTTTTTTGCTTCTACTTCAGTCATAGCGCGCTCCACCCCCAGCGGCGGCGCACGCCAAAGAGGGTCAATCAGTCAGTACGTGATTGCACAATCGAGATTCAGAATAACTACTGGGTAAGTCCATGGTGGTAATCCACAAGCCCCGGCGGGGCTGACGCCGCGAATGATAACACCGCGCAGATACTTTGCATGTGACAAAAAACCTGCAGTCAAGCACTTGCAAGACACACCTGAGCAGGGATTCACATACCAACGTGCGACGAGAGCGACAGGGCAAAAGGCACGCCTGGCCAACATTAGCATCTCGTCTACCATTCACTGAGACCGTCACGGAGGACGTCAAATGCGCACCTTTCTTGCCACCACCCGCCTCATCATGTTGCTTTGTCCAGACCTGGCTCTCAGCACGACCGTGTTTCGCTGCGAAGATGCCAGCGGGCACATTACCTTTACCCGCCAAGGCTGCCCTGAAAGTAACGAGTTGCGCCTACAAAAGGCATACAACCCCACGCCCGGCAGCGGCAAAGCCGTTCCATTGGCGAAGCCGAACAAAGCTCGCCAGAAAAGCAAAAGCAAAAGCAAACACGATCAGGATTTAGCGGTTATCGGCGTAAAGCAGGACGGCTGCGGCAACCTGCTCAGCAGCAGCGAGCGCCGTACAGCCATCATCAAACAACAGATTCGCTCAGGCATGAGCCTGGCTGATGTGGAAAGCAGCCTGGGCAAGCCCGACAAAGTCAGCGAGAACAACGGCCAGACGCGCTACGTGTATGAGGGCAAGAAAGGCAAAAAGCGCAACGTGGTCTTCGACCAGGCCGGCTGCGTTAAAGGCAAAGCTAAACGCTAAACAGGCCGGCACGATAAACACTTAATCGCCACGCCCCATGAGCCGCCATGACTTAAAAGACAATAAAAAAGGGCCTGCATCGCTGCAGACCCTTCTTATTTGGTGCACTCAGGAGGATTCGAACCTCCGACCGCTCGGTTCGTAGCCGAGTACTCTATCCAGCTGAGCTATGAGTGCATGTAACGCCTAAATAATGGCGGAGAAGGGGGGATTCGAACCCCCGACACCCTTTTGAGGTGTACTCCCTTAGCAGGGGAGCGCCTTCGGCCACTCGGCCACCTCTCCGCAACACGGGGCGCATGATAACCATGTTTTCCCCGTTTGCAAAGCCAAAATTTCAATAAAATTAGTGGCTTGGTTCCTCACCCTTCTCTTTCTGGATGCGCTGGTAAATTTCCTCACGGTGCACAGCAACTTCTTTAGGCGCGTTAACGCCTATACGCACCTGATTACCTTTAACGCCCAACACGGTGACAGTGACTTCGTCACCCACCATCAGGGTCTCTCCGACCCGGCGAGTCAGAATCAGCATTCCTTTCTCCTTACGGATATCAGTTCAATACAACAGCAGTCTGCAAAATAAAATGGCGGCAGCCCCGAACAACTCAAGCAGAGCCTTCACCCAAGTATTGACCAGTGTGAGCAGAAAGAAAGCCGCTGCTCATGCCAACCAAAAAGACGAAAGGCGCGGTATAAACCGCGCCTTTCGGATAATGCCTCAATCGCCCTTGCGGGCCGGGGCATCCAGTTCAAAAGCAGTGTGCAGGGCGCGCACCGCCAACTCCAGATATTTCTCCTCAATGACCACGGAGACTTTGATTTCCGAGGTCGAGATCATCTGGATATTGATGTTTTCCTTGGCCAAGGCTTCAAACATACGGCTGGCCACGCCTGCGTGGGAGCGCATGCCAACGCCAACAATGGACACCTTGGCAATTTTGGTATCACCGATCACTTCACGCGCACCCAGCTCACGCGCGGTATTTTCCAACACCTCAAACGCGGCGGTGTAGTCATTGCGGTGCACGGTGAAGGTGAAGTCGGTGGTGTTATCGTGCGAAACGTTCTGCACGATCATGTCGACTTCAATGTTGGCCGCACTGATCGGGCCGAGAATTTTGAACGCTACGCCCGGGATGTCCGGTACGCCACGGACCGTCAGCTTGGCTTCGTCGCGATTGAAAGCGATGCCGGAGATAATCGGCTGTTCCATGGATGCCTCTTCATCAAGGGTAATGAGGGTGCCCGGACCCTCTTGGAAGCTGTGCAGTACGCGCAGCGGGACGTTGTATTTGCCGGCGAATTCCACCGAGCGAATCTGCAACACCTTGGAACCAAGGCTGGCCATTTCCAGCATCTCTTCAAAGGTGATTTTTTCCAGGCGCTGAGCCTGCGGCACGACGCGCGGATCTGTGGTGTAAACACCGTCTACGTCGGTGTAAATCTGGCATTCGTCAGCCTTCAACGCTGCGGCAAGCGCTACGCCGGTGGTATCGGAACCGCCACGACCCAGCGTGGTGATATTGCCGTTTTCATCCACACCCTGGAAACCTGCAACCACCACCACACGACCAGCCTTGAGGTCAGTGCGCAGCTTCTGATCGTCGATTTGCAGGATGCGCGCTTTGTTGTGCGCGCTGTCTGTGAGGATACGCACCTGATTACCGGTGTAAGACACCGCCGGCACACCAATTTTGATCAGCGCCATGGCCAACAGGGCAATGGTCACCTGCTCACCCGTTGAAACCATCACGTCGAGTTCACGCGGTACCGGCTGACCATCACTGACCTGTTTGGCCAGATCGATCAGGCGATTGGTTTCACCGCTCATGGCGGAAACCACAACCACAATGTCATCGCCGTTGTCGCGGAACTTCTTAACCTTCGCGGCAACCTGCTGGATACGCTCAACAGTGCCGACGGAGGTGCCGCCAAATTTCTGTACGATCAAAGCCATTTCAAAGCCGCCTCAGCCCGTGAAGGGCGCCCATTAAACATACAACTCAAAACACTGCCAAGGCCCGCCGGGCGTGTGCCGGGCCATGGCGCATCAATTCTAATCGCCGCGAATTACAGACCCTGCTCGGCAAACGTCGTCGCCAACGCCAATGCCGCATCCAGCGCCTGCGCCTCGGTGCCACCGCCTTGCGCCATGTCCGGGCGACCGCCACCTTTACCGCCAACAGCCGCCGCCGCTTGTTTCATCAAGTCACCGGCTTTCAGTTTGGCGGTCAGGTCTTGAGTGACACCGGCTACCAGCACGACCTTGTCGTCCTGCACGCCGCCGAGCAGGATCACTGCGCTGCCGAGCTTGTTTTTCAGCTGATCGACCATCGCCAGCAGTGCTTTGCCGTCTAGACCGTCGAGACGTGCCGTCAGCACCTTGATACCTCTGACGTCGACAGCGGTACCCGCCAGGTCATTGCCCGCCGCGCTGGCGGCCTTGGCCTTGAACTGCTCCAGCTCTTTTTCCAGCTGACGGTTGCGCTCCAGCACACCAGCCAGCTTGTCCAGCAGGTTGTCGCGACTGCCCTTGACCAGCGCCGCCGCTTCTTTCAGCTGTTCTTCCGCACCATTGAGGTAGGCAAAAGCGGCTGCGCCAGTGACCGCCTCAATCCGGCGCACGCCAGCCGCCACACCGCTTTCGCTGATGATTTTGAACAGACCGATATCGCCGGTGCGCTTAACGTGGGTGCCGCCACACAGCTCAACTGAGAAGTCGCCACCCATGCTCAGCACACGCACCTGATCGCCGTACTTCTCACCGAACAGCGCCATGGCACCTTTGGCCTTGGCGGTTTCGATGTCGGTTTCCAGGGTTTCAACTTCGCTGTTACCGCGTACTTCACGGTTAACGATGGTTTCCAGCTCTTTCAGTTGCGCTGGAGTGATCGCCTCGAAGTGACTGAAGTCAAAGCGCAGACGCTGACTGTCGACCAGCGAGCCTTTCTGGGTGACGTGCTCGCCCAGTACCTGACGCAGCGCGGCATGCAGCAAGTGGGTGGCCGAGTGATTGAGCGCAGTGGCCTGACGCACGCTGGCATCCACTTCGGCCTTGACCGAGGTGCTGACACTCAAGCCGCCCTTGACCGCAACGCCGTGGTGCAGGAACGCGCCGCCAGCTTTGGTGGTATCACGCACGTCAAAACGCACACCTGCACCTTCAAGGAAGCCGCAGTCACCGACTTGGCCACCGGATTCGGCATAGAACGGCGTCTGATCGAGAACGACAACGCCCTCCTCGCCCTCACTCAGGCTGTCGACAGCCTGACCGTCCTTGAACAGCGCAATGATCTTGCCGCTGCCACTGGTGCCTTGATAGCCGAGGAACGCGGTGTCGCTGTCCACCTTGACCAGCGCGTTGTAATCCATGCCGAACGAGCTGGCGGAACGGGCGCGCTTGCGCTGCTCCTCCATTTCGCGCTCGAAGCCTTCTTCATCTAGGGTCAACTCACGCTCACGGGCGATGTCACCGGTGAGGTCCATCGGGAAGCCGAAGGTGTCGTAGAGTTTGAAAATCACTTCACCCGGAATCACCGTGCCTTTGAGCTCCGCCAAGTCCTGCTCAAGAATTTTCAGGCCCTGCTCCAAGGTCTTGGCGAACTGCTCTTCTTCGGTTTTCAGCACGCGCTCGATATGCGATTGCTGTTGTTTCAGTTCAGGGAAGGCATCGCCCATCTCGGCCACCAGCGCGGCAACGATCTGGTAGAAGAAGCTGCCCTTGGCACCCAGCTTGTTGCCGTGACGGCAGGCGCGGCGGATGATGCGGCGCAGCACGTAGCCACGGCCTTCGTTGGACGGTGTCACGCCGTCGGCAACCAGGAAGCCGCACGAACGGATGTGGTCAGCGACCACGTTTAGCGACGCCTGGCCTTCGTTGGCACAACCGATGGCCTTGGCCGCGGCATTAAGCAGGCTTTGGAACAGGTCGATCTCGTAGTTCGAGTTCACGTGTTGCAGCACGGCACTGATACGCTCCAGCCCCATGCCGGTGTCCACGCTCGGCGCAGGCAACGGGTGCAGCACGCCGTCAGCCGTGCGATTGAACTGCATGAAGACGTTGTTCCAGATCTCGATATAACGATCGCCATCTTCTTCTGGCGAGCCAGGTGGGCCACCCCAGATGTGATCGCCGTGGTCGAAGAAAATCTCGGTGCACGGGCCGCACGGGCCGGTGTCGCCCATGGTCCAGAAGTTGTCGGAGGCGTACGGCGCGCCTTTGTTGTCGCCGATGCGGATCATGCGCTCGACCGGAACGCCGATTTCCTTGTTCCAGATGTCATAGGCTTCGTCATCCGTGGCATAAACCGTAACCCAGAGCTTTTCCTTGGGCAGATTCAGCCACTTGTCGCCGGTGAGAAACTCCCAGGCGAAGTGAATCGCATCGCGCTTGAAATAGTCGCCAAAGCTGAAGTTGCCGAGCATTTCAAAGAAGGTGTGGTGACGAGCGGTATAACCGACGTTTTCCAAATCGTTGTGCTTGCCGCCGGCACGCACACACTTCTGGCTGGTGGCGGCGCGGGTGTAGGCGCGCTTTTCCAGGCCGAGGAAGCAATCCTTGAACTGGTTCATGCCGGCGTTGGTGAACAGCAGGGTCGGGTCGTTGCCCGGAATCAGGGAGCTTGAAGCGACACGGGTGTGTCCCTTTTGTTCAAAGAAGCTGAGGAAGGCTTCACGGATTTCTGCGCTTTTCATAGGAATCTTCCAAAAACCAGCGGCCACAATAAAGCCGGCAAAGGGCCGCATTATATCGGGCCAGCGCAAGGGGGCTAGTGCCTTTATTGATAGATAACCGCTATTAGCTGACCTGCATCAGTCAAGTTGAGCGGAAATCAGCAAACGCCAGCAGCACCTGATCGATGTGCGCCGGGGAAATATCCAGGTGCGTGACCATGCGCAGCCGCGCTGCAGCGCTGAGTGTGATGCCGCGCTCGGCGCAAAAGGCTTTCAGCGCGCCAGCTTGGTCGCCCATATGCACATAGACCATATTGGTCTGCACCGGCTCCACGGCATAGCCCAGTTCACGCAAGCCTGCGGCCAAGCGTTCGGCGTTGGCATGATCCTCAGCCAAACGCGCTACCTGATGATGCAGCGCATACAAACCGGCCGCCGCCAGCATGCCCGCCTGACGCATACCACCGCCGACCATTTTGCGCAGCCGCCGTGCCCGGCCGATCAACTCACGTGTGCCGCACAACACCGAGCCCACAGGCGCGCCGAGCCCCTTGGACAGGCACACCGACACCGAATCGAAGTACTGCGTGATGTCACGCGCAGGCACGCGCAACTTGACCGCCGCGTTGTACAACCGCGCGCCATCCAGATGCAGAGCAAGCCCGCGCTGAGTGGTCAACTCGCGCGCGGCCTGAAGATAAGACAGCGGCAGAACCTTGCCCTGCATGGTGTTTTCCAGCGCCAGCAGACGGGTGCGGGCGAAGTGAAAGTCATCCTGTTTGATGGCGGCTTCGACCTTGGCCAAATCCAACGAGCCATCCGCTTCGCCGTCAATCGGCTGCGGCTGGATCGAACCGAGCACCGCCGCGCCACCGCCTTCGTATTTATAAGTGTGCGCCTGCTGGCCGACGATGTACTCGTCACCACGGCCGCAATGGGCCATCAACCCAAGCAGGTTACTCATGGTGCCAGTGGGCACGAACAGCGCCGCTTCGAAGCCCAGTTCAGCCGCCAGATACTGCTCCAGACGATTGACCGTCGGGTCTTCGCCGTACACATCGTCACCCAACTCGGCGGCCTGCATAGCCTCGCGCATGCCGGGCGTCGGCTGGGTGACGGTGTCGCTGCGCAGGTCGATAACGGGCATGGTGGGCAATCCTTAGATGGGCTAAAGCCCGATGCTAAGGCGCGCCAATTAGGCAAACAAGGTACAGATCAGGTGAGAAAGCGCAGGACAGCTACGCAGGGTGGATGGATAAAGGGCCACCACCCCAGTGTTTCAGCGACGTAGCCCGGAAAGACCGCTGTAAGTGCCCACAATGCGCCATAGGCTCAGGCCAACTGCACGTCTTCGGCGGGAACAATCAAGATGCCAGCACGCAAGCCGTTTTTGACTTTCGGATTCGGGAAGATAATGCGCGTGCCGGGCTGATCGACGATCCAGCGGGTGTCACTCAGGTCTTCGGCCAACAGATAGCCAACCGGCAGCTCGCTGAAGTTTTCCACCTCATTGGGCAGGTGCAGCGTGAAGGCGTCGCTGTGCTTGATCACTTCGCGCGAAACGGCAAACAGCGTGAGTCCATCCAGTGACGGCTCGGCGATTTCTTCTCGCCCCTCAATCAAGGCGCGCAGTTGCTGCTCAAGCAAATCTAGGTTGACCTGTTGGTTCTGCCCAAACGGCCGCGCCTTACCCAGCTCGAGGGTGAAGGCTTCTGCCCCAAGCTGGGTGTACGTGTAAGCGCTAAAGGTGATGGAGCTTTTGTTGTGCAGCAGCACGGCTTCAATCCCTGCCGCGTTCAGACGCGCCAGTTCGCGCAGGCTGCGCACGCGCCCTTCTTGAAACGGGTAGAGGGCAAACTGTTCGATTTTCGAGCCACGAATGGCGGTGTGCAGGTCGTAATGCAGCCGACTGCGCGCAGGCTTGTTGAAGAAGTTGGCCGCCAAGTGTTCCAGCTCACAGGCACGCAGTGCCTCGTTGCCGGTGTGCTGATCGTGACGCCCATTGAACAGGCGGTTGATGTCCTGCTCGATGTAACGCTCGCCACGGCGCATGGCTTCGGGGTTGCCAAACAGAAAGAGAATCCGCGCGCGCGGCTTGAGCTGGCTGCGGGCAATGCCTTGCAGCAAACGCTCCAACAACTCGATGGGCGCGGTTTCGTTGCCGTGGATACCGGCAGAGAGCAGCAGGTCTTGGCCATTGTCGCAGGCCACCGGCGGGGTGACTTCCAACGCGCCTTCGGCCAGCCAACGCAGCCGTGTGCCCTCGGGGGTCAACTGAATCTTCGCAGACGGCTCATGGCCGGCCAGGGTCAGTTCGAGCAGTTTACCGAGGGCAAGCATGGGCATTTCCTCAGCGCGTAAAGACGCGCTTAGTGATTGCAATCCGGGCCATGTACATGGCCGTCTTCGTCTGCCAGATCGGCTGCTTCCATTTCCAGCTCCAAGCTGACCAGGTTGGTAGCCAGCGGCCGCAGCAGCAGGTTGGCGTATTCAGCGGCGCCCTCTTCTACCTCTACGCCGATCATCAACTGGTTGTTACCTACTTGCTGAAACCAGATTTCCTGACCCTGCCAGATCACGGCAAAGCGTGTGCAGGAGGTTTCCAGTTGGGTGCCATCGGTGTCTTCAAGGATCAGTTGCAGGGCGTCGCTCATAAAATCTCCACAGTGTTGGACGTAGGGTGAATGTCGCTTTTACATCCAGCGATGGGTCGATAAAGCGCGACCCTCCCTACTCAAGCTAATTGAAATGGATAAACCGCGCCCAGTTTAAGGATCTGCGTCAGTTCATCCAAGGCCGTGCGGCATTCGTTGAGCAATTGTGGGTCAGCCAGGTCGTTTTCGCTCAGGCGATCGCGGTAGTGCTTGTCGACCCAGACGTTCAGGGTGTCATACAGGCTCGGCGTCATAATCACACCCTGGTTGACCGCCGCCAGTTCGTCTTCCTTGAGGGCTACGCGTAGGCGCAGGCAAGCCGGGCCGCCGCCGTTCTGCATGCTCTGCTTGAGGTCGAACACTTTGACCTCGCGAATCGGGCCGTTACCGGTCGTCAACTGTTGCAGGTAGTTCCACACGTTGGCGTTGTTGCGGCACTCCTCCGGCACGATCAGCAGCATGCTGCCATCGGCGCGACTCAGCAGTTGGCTGTTGAACAGGTAGGACTTGACCGCATCGTCCACCGTCACTGCATCACGCGGCACGCACACGGACTGGAAATTGCCACCACGACGGGCGAGCTTGTCGCGCAGTTCGGCCAGCACCCTATCGGTGTCGAGGAAAGCGTCCTGGTGATAAAACAACACCTCGCCATTGCCCACGGCGATCACGTCGTTGTGGAACACGCCTTGATCGATCACCGCTGGCGTTTGCTGGGCGTAGACCACGCCCTCATCGCTCAGGCCATGCAGACGGGCCACCGCCTGCGAGGCTTCCAAGGTTTGCCGCGCCGGGTAGCGCTGCGGAGCCGGGAAGCGACTGTCGAAGGCGCTGCGGCCGAATACGAAAAACTCCACGCCCGCATCGCCGTAACCCTTGCAGAAGCGCGTGTGGTTGGCCGCGCCTTCATCGCCAAACTGAGTAACCGCAGGCAACGCCGCGTGATGGGCAAAGTGCTGCTCGTTGGCGAACATCGCACCCAATACGCGGCTAGTGGTTGGGTGTTCGATCGAACGGTGGAATTTGCAATTGAGGTTGGCGGCGGTGAAATGCACGCGGCCGTCCGCCGTATCCGCACTCGGGCTAACGGTGCAAGCGTTGGCCGTCCACATGCTGGAGGCCGAGCAGCTTGCAACCAATAGCGGCATGGCGTCTTTCGCGGCCTTCTGGATCACCTGGGCATCCGTTCCGGTAAAACCCAGGCTGCGCAGCACGGCGACATTCGGGCGCTCCTGCGGGGCCAATACGCCCTGTTTGAAGCCCATTTCCATCAGCGCTTTCATTTTGGCCAGGCCTTGCTTGGCCGCTTCTTTCGGGCTGGACCCGGCCTGACTGTTGCTCTGCGAGGCGACGTTGCCGTAGGACAGACCACCGTAGTTATGCGTCGGACCGACCAAGCCATCAAAGTTCACTTCAAATGCAGAGGCGTTGGGTGCTTGGCTCACAGGCTAACTCCGGGTGTCAGGGTGGCAGGCAGGCTCAGGCTGTCGGATTCCAGCGAGGCCACCGGGTAGGCGCAATAATCGGCCGCGTAATAGGCGCTGGCGCGATGGTTACCAGACGCACCGACACCGCCGAATGGCGCAGTGCTGGCCGCGCCAGTCAGTTGTTTATTCCAGTTAACGATACCGGCGCGGCTGTGCAGCCAGAACTGCTCGTAGCGCGCTTTTGAATCGGACAACAGCCCGGCCGCCAAACCGTACTGCGTATTGTTGGCCTCGGTGATGGCAGACTCGAAATCGGCGTAGCGAATCACCTGCAACAGTGGACCAAAGAACTCTTCATCCGGGCGATTGCCTATCTCGCTCACGTCGATAATCCCTGGCGTGAGTAAGGCAGCGCCGGCCAAGGGCTGAGTCATCTCTAGCAGCGGCTTGGCGCCCTGCGCGAGCAAATGCTGCTGCGCCTTGAGCAGGTGCTGAGCGGCGGCCAGGGAAATCACCGAGCCCATAAAGGGCGCAGGTTGCGCGTCAAAACTGCCGACTTTGATACTCGCGGCCACTTCCACCAGTCGTTCCAGCAGGCTGTCACCCCAGGCGCCTTGCGGCACCAACAGGCGGCGCGCACAGGTGCAGCGCTGACCAGCAGAAATAAAGGCCGACTGAATGATGGTGTACACGGCGGCGTTAAGGTCAGCGACCTGATCAACCAGCAGCGGGTTATTGCCGCCCATTTCCAGGGCAAGGATCTTGTCCGGGCGACCGGCAAACTGGCTGTGCAGCAGGTTGCCAGTGCGGCTGGAGCCGGTGAAGAACAAGCCGTCGATGCCGTCGTGCGCGGCCAACGCCACGCCGGTTTCCCGCGCGCCCTGCACCAGATTGAGTACACCTACTGGCAAACCGGCTTCGATCCAGCACTTGACCGTCAGCTCGGCGACTTTCGGCGTCAGCTCACTGGGTTTGAACACTACGCAGTTACCCGCCAGCAGCGCCGGAACGATATGGCCGTTGGGCAGGTGACCGGGGAAATTGTAAGGGCCGAACACCGCGACCACACCATGCGGCTTGTGCCGTAACACAGCGGTGGCATCGGCCAGTGGGCCGCTTTTCTCACCGGTGCGTTCGCGGTAGCTCTGAATGGAAATGGCCACTTTGTTGACCATGCTGGTGACTTCAGTGGCGGTTTCCCACAGCGGCTTGCCGGTCTCCTCACCAATGCAGTGGCCAAGTGCGTCGGCATGTTGTTTGAGGGTCGCGGCAAACTGCTCAAGCACGGCAATGCGCTCATCCAGCGAACGCGAGGCCCAGGCTGGGAATGCGGCGCGAGCGGCCTGCACAGCCGCATCCACCTGCTCGGCACTGGCGGCCTGGCCATGCCAGATGGCTTCCTGACTGACCGGATTGAGTGATTCCAGGCTTTCGCCCTGGCCTGCATGCCAGGCACCGGCAATGTAATGAGTGCTCATCTTGTTTTATCACTCCCAGCAAGGTGTTGACCCGGCCTGCGCCGGATCGGCAAATAGAGACAACCGCGTCTTACTGCTTGAGCAAGCAGCGGTTAGCCGCGAGCAGAAACAGCGACCGCACGCACCTGATCGCCCGCCGACAACTGCAGGCGCTTGGCGGTTTGCGCATCAACCACCAGGGTGCCCGCGGCCAAACGCGCGGGCGCGGCGGTAATCCGGCACTCTTCGCGCCTACGGTTATGGATTAGGAACTGCGGGGCATCATCGCCCGGGGTGCCAACAGCCAGCACCAGCACCTGGCTGTCCTGCACCGCGCGAATTTTCGCGGTTTCGGCTTCAATGGCCGGGCCGGCGTCGAAGATGTCGACATAACCCTGATAACTGAAGCCCTCGCCCTTGAGCATGGCCAGCGCTGGCTCGGTGTCCGGGTGCACACGGCCGATGATGTTGCGCGCATCCTCCGAGAGAAAGCAGGTGTAGAGCGGAAATTTGGGCATCAACTCGGCAATAAAAGCCTTGTTGCCCACGCCGGTGAGGTAATCCGCCTGGCTGAATTCCATCTTGAAAAAGTGCCGACCCAGGCTTTCCCAGAACGGCGAACGGCCCTGCTCATCGGACATGCCGCGCATCTCGGCCATCACCTTGTCGCCAAACAATTCGCGGAACTCAGCAATAAACAGAAAGCGCGCCTTGGACAGCAGGCGGCCATTCAGGCCGCTGCGCTGATCGCTGCGTAAAAACAGCGAACACAGCTCGGAGTTGCCGGTCAGGTCGTTGGCCAGAAACAGTGTGGGGATCTGCCGGTGGATGTTCAGCTCTTGCGAGGCGCTCACCGTCAGGCCAACCCGGTAGTTGTACCAAGGCTCGCGCAAGCCGACAGCACCCGCGACAGCGGAAATACCGACCACCTCGCCGTTGTCATCTTCGAGCACGAACAGGTAGTCGGCATCGGCGCGCACGGCATCACCGCGAAAGGCTTTTTCAGCCCAACCGACCCGGTGCGCCAGGCGCTCTTCATTGGCCGGCAAGGTGGTCAGGCCAGCACCCGTACTGCGCGCCAACTGGAACAGCGCCGGTAAATCGGCACTGCGAACGGGACGAACAATCATGTGCTACTCCTTAAACCGCCACCAGGCGAACGCTAACGCCTTCACCGACGCCCAGGGCTTCGGCAACCGCCACACTCAAGGTCACCGGCTTGCCAGGTACCCAGTCAAGCTCAACCACCACTGCGCGGAAATCCTGTAGCTGGCCATTACAGACCAAATACGGACGACCGCCTTTAACCGGCTCGTCTTTGTCTGCCGCCAAACGCAGGGGCACCACACGGCTTTGGGCAATCGAGCGAATACCCGAGGTGCGTGCGTGCAGGGTCGGGCCACCGTCGAAGATGTCGATGTAGTGATCGGTTTCGAAGCCTTCACGCATCAGAATGTCGAAGCTGATCTGCGCCCGCGGATGCACTTGGCCCATGGCTTCCTGCGCCTCATCTGGCAGCAGCGGCACATAAATCGGGTAATGCGGCATCAACTCAGCAAGGAAGGTGCGACTCTTCAGGCCACACAGGCGCTCGGCCTCGGTGTAGTTCATGTCGAAGAAGTTGCGCCCCACGGCATCCCAGAACGGCGAATCACCGGCCTCGTCGCTGTAGCCGACAATTTCCACCACCACCGCATCGGCAAAGCGCTCGGGATGATTGGCGAGGAACAGCAAACGGCCACGCGAGTTGAGCTCCGACCAGGCGGTATTCACCAACGGCCGCTCGACGTAGAAGCTGGTCAGCAGGCTGTTGCCGGTGAGGTCGTGGCACAGCGAGAGCACGTGGATCTTGTTATGGATCTTCAACTCGCGGGAATTGTGCACGAAGGTTTCGTTGCGGAAGCTGTAGAACGGCTCGGAGTAGCCGGCCGAAGCGACAATACCGGAGCAGCCGACCAGGCGACCGCTCTCGCTGTCTTCCAGCACGAAGAAGTAGCTTTCTTCACCGTTGAAGCTCACTTCAGCGGAAAAAGAGGCCTCTGAAGCGGCGATCTTTTCGCGCAGACGATCGCTGTCGTCCGGCAGTGAAGTCACACCAACCGGGCTGTCCGCGGCGAGACGCTGCACTTCAGTGAGGTCGGCCATTTGCGCGGGGCGCATCACCAGCATGGTGTCACTCCTTTTGATAAAAGCTCCAAGCGACCCAATACGGGTGGCTCAGAGAAAACCGCAGCAGCGCTGCGGCACACACAGAGACGTGCATCCTTACTGTTTACTCAACCCGTCCATGGGCCGAGCAAGCCCAGCCTGACGCACCATGAAATGGCGCATCAGGCCGACCATCATGCTTGAGTGAGTTTGGCCACAGCGCGCTCAAAACGCGCCAAACCCTCATCGATATCGGCGTCTTCCACCACCAGGCTAGGAGCGAAGCGCACCACGTCCGGGCTGGCTTGCAGCACCATCACACCTTCCACCGCAGCGGCGTCGAGAATCGCCTTGGCCTTGCCTTTCCAGGCATCGGACAGCACCGCACCGATCAGCAGACCGAGGCCGCGCACTTCGCTGAACACGCCGTACTGCTGGCCGATCTGCTCCAACTTGGTTTTAAAGCGCTGATGCTTGGCCTGTACGCCAGCCAGCACCTCAGGCGTATTGATCACTTCCATCACCGCTTCACCCACAGCGCAGGCCAGCGGATTGCCGCCATAGGTCGTACCGTGAGTGCCGACGGCCAGGTGTTTGGCCAGCGCTTCGGTGGTCAGCATCGCGCCAATCGGGAAGCCGCCACCCAGGCTCTTGGCGCTGGAAAGAATGTCCGGCGTCACACCGTAATGCTGGTAGGCAAACAGCGAGCCGCTGCGGCCCATGCCGCTCTGCACTTCATCGAACACCAGCAGTGCGTTGTGCTGATCGCACAACTCGCGAGCGGCTTGCAGATAGGCCAAGTCTGCGGGCATTACCCCACCTTCGCCCTGAATTGGCTCCAGCACCACGGCGCAGGTTTTATCCGACACGGCCGCTTTCAGCGCCTCAATATCGTTATAAGGGATGTGGCTGATGCCCTGAATTTTCGGGCCGAAACCTTCGGAGTATTTCGGCTGACCGCCAACACTCACGGTAAACAGGGTGCGACCGTGAAAGCTGTTGGTGGCGGCAATGATCTCGCACTTGTCTTCGCCGTATTTATCAAATGCCACGCGACGGGCCAGCTTGAACGCGGCCTCGTTGGCTTCAGCGCCGGAGTTGCAGAAGAACACGCGATCCGCAAAAGTGGCATCGACCAGCTTCTTGGCCAAGCGCAGGGCCGGCTCGTTAGTGAACACGTTGGACACATGCCACAGCTTGCACGCCTGTTCGGTCAGCGCGGCCACCAACGCCGGATGGGCGTGGCCCAGCACGTTAACGGCGATGCCACCGGCAAAGTCGATCAGCTCACGACCGCTTTGGTCCCACACGCGCGAACCTGCGCCACGCACAGGGATAAAAGCAGCGGGTGCATAGTTGGGCACCATCACCTGATCAAAATCGGCGCGCTGAACCGGGTCGTGCTGAACGGACATCTGAGCTCTCCTGACGAGGAACACCTGCTGTGCTTAGCAGGCGATGAGAAGGATTGTAGGGACTGATCAGGGGCTGGCATTGCCGCCATGCGACAACTTCTTACAGCGCCAACCCGCAGAAAACCCGCGCTTTCGCAAATGCGACAGAAAGCATCGGGAAGGCGCAGTTTAAATGCAGCCCGCCGCCTTGGCGCGGTTTTATCCACGCCCATGAAAAGGATTTTCGTAGCGCCCTAAGAACGGATCATGCGCTCACGGGAGTAACCAGAGGCGCAGGCAAGTGCTCCAACTGCAGAAATTCAATCAAACGGGCTTTTTGCGCCATGGCATCCTGATAACCCAGCTCAATCAACTCGCTGCAATAACCCGGCTCAAATAACAGGTAGCTCAGTACCCCGGCACCGCTGGCGCGGGTCGCACCCGGCCCGCGCAGGAAGAAACGCAGCGCTTTGGGCAGTTCATGCCGATGCCGCGCGGCAATCAGATCCAGCGGCTGGCTGGGGGCAATCACCAACACATCCACGGGCTTAAGCCCCAGGCCGCGCGGCTGGTTCTCAGGGGGAATCAACTGGCCCATCTGGTTCAGCCGCTCGAGCAACTCGATGTCGCTTTCGAGGTTATCGATAAAAGTACTGTTCAGCATGTGCCCACTGATTTGCGCCAGGCTCGGTGCACGACTCGCGCGTGCAGGCACGAGACTCTTTTGCTCGTGCACAACAGCACTCGATTTGCCGCTGACGCCCACCACCAAGACACGGGTTGCACCCAAGTGCAGGGCGGGACTGATCGGCGCGGACTGACGCACCGCACCGTCGCCATAGTATTCGCGACCAATTTTTACCGGCGGAAAGATCAGTGGGATCGAGGCGCTGGCCAATAAATGCTCGATGCCCAGCCGGGTGGGCACGCCAACGCGGCGATGGCGGAACCAAGGGTCAATCGTCGCGCGCCCCTGGTAGAAGGTGACCGCCTGCGCCGTTTCATAGCCAAAGGCCGTGACCGCCACCGCCCGCAATTGCCGATGGCGCACTGCGGCGGCAATGCCGGTGAAATCCATCTCACGCTTTAGCAATTCCGCCAGCGGCGAGCTGTCGAGCAGCGCCACCGGGGCTTCACCACCGATACCCAGCAAACTATGACCAATAAAACGGCTGACTTGGCGCAGCACACCCGGCCAGTCACTGCGGTACACCTGATGGGTATGAAAGCCCTGCCAGACGCTGGTCAGTCGGCGCACTGCTTCAGTGAAGTGCAACGCCCCGCAGGCCAGGCCCACGGCATTGATGGCACCAGCGGAGGTGCCGACGATCACCGGGAAGGGGTTGTGTGCCGCATCCGGCAGCAAATCAGCAATCGCGGACAATACGCCAACCTGATACGCCGCTCGCGCCCCACCGCCGGAAAGAATCAGACCGGTCATCGGCTGACGGTTGGCTGCGCTGTGCGACATAGGCTGTACACCATTGTTTTCAGCCAGTATACCTGAATTCAACCCATAAGTGCAACGCTCACCCCTGCATACACTTCGTACGGTGTCTTCCAGCCCAGGCGTTTGCGTGGGCGTAAATTGATCTTCGC
>LNDO01000101.1 GCA_001465025.1 Pseudomonas sp. Ga0074129 | reverse complement strand
CGCTCAGGTGAATAGCTCGACATTACAGCTCTCTTTGACGCCCCCGATCTATCGTTTTGATAAATCAGCTCAGGCGACAACTAGCCTGACACCGGGGGAGGGTGCTGATGTGTTTTTTCGGGATGACCAGAATGTGCAGCGGCGCTTGCGGCGCGATATCGTGGAAGGCCAGCACCTGATCATCTTCATAAAGCTTGCGCGCGGGTATTTCACCAGCGACGATCTTGCAAAACAGGCAGTCCATGGACAGCCTCCGGGTGGCTCAACGAAGGGCCGAGTTTAGTGGACAAGGAGTGCGGGTGAAAAACGATATTCATGATTTGGGCTTGGTGCTGGATTCCAAAAGCAAGCTGCTGTTGATCGAATCCTGGGATGAACCCCGGGTGCTGGAAACCCTGACAGGCTTGGCCGTCAAGCGCGGGCTGGCCCTGCAAATGTGGTCGGTGACTGAAGGGCTGAGGCGCTTGGGTTTTGCCGTTGAGGCCCCGGTGGACAGTGAGACCCTTGAACCGGAAACCGCCCTGCGCCTGATCAAGGCGGATCCACTGCCTACCCTGTACGTGATGTGCGATTTACATCCCTTTCTGGACGACAACCCCAAGCTGGTGCGCCTGCTCAAGGAAATCGCCATGAACGAGTTGCCCGGCAAGCCGACCGTGGTGCTGGTGTCGCATGCCTGCAAGCTGCCAGTCGAGGTGCAGCGCTATGCCTCACGCTTCCAACTGTCGCTGCCGTCTGAAAACGAGTTGATGAGCATTGTCCGTGATGAAGCCACTGCGTGGAGTGCGCGTAACCGCAACGCGCGTGTTCGCACTGACAATCGCACCCTGCAGCAGGTGGTGAAAAACCTGCGCGGCCTCAGTCATGCGGAGTCTCGAACATTGGCGCGTAACGTGATTTGTAATGACGGTGCCATTACGCAGGAAGACTTGCCTGAACTGAACAAAACCAAATTCCAGTTGCTCGATCTGGATGGCGTATTGAGCTTTGAGTACGACACGGCGCGTTTCGCCGAAGTCGGCGGCCTGGCTAACCTCAAGCGCTGGCTGGGTGAGCGGCAGGGCATCTTCCTTGAAGGTAAAGGCGTTGATCTGCCCAAGGGCGTGCTGCTGGTGGGCGTGCAGGGCGGTGGCAAGAGCCTGGCAGCAAAAGCGATTGCCGGCTTGTGGGGCTTGCCCCTGCTGCGTCTGGATTTTGCCTGCCTGTACAACAAGTTCTTTGGCGAGACCGAGCGCAATCTGCGTGAAGCCTTGAAGCTCGCCGAGCAGATGTCGCCGTGTGTGCTGTGGATGGATGAGATCGAAAAAGGCCTGGCCAGTGGCGACCATGATGACGGCGTCAGTCAGCGGGTATTGGGCACGCTGCTGACCTGGATGGCAGAGCGTAAAAGCCCTGTGTTTATGGTGGCTACGGCCAACGTGATCTCGCGGTTGCCGCCAGAGTTAATGCGCAAAGGGCGCTTTGATGAGTTGTTTTTCATCGACCTGCCGGACGCCACGGTGCGGGCTGAGATTTTCCGTATTCACCTGCTGCGCCGTGATTTGGATGCTGGTGCGTTCGATCTGCCGCAGTTGGCGGCGGTCAGTGACGGATTTTCCGGTGCCGAAATTGAACAGGCCGTGGTCAGCGCACTGTATGCCGCACAGGCTCAGCAGGTGGCGGTTAGTCAGGCGGTGTTGGTGCAAAACATCCAGAGTACGGCGCCGCTGTCGGTGGTGATGGCGGAAGATCTGGCCGCTCTGCGCGCCTGGGCCAATGGCCGTACTGTGAGTGCCGGCTAGCGTTGCTTGCCGGTTGGCCAGTCGAGGGTTGGTGTCAGCGGCTGGGTTTGCCGAAACGGCGGTTGAGGTAGGCGCTGATGCGCCTAACCAGCCAGCGTGGTGCCAGCCTCGGGCTTAAGGCCAGCAGGCGATTGCGCCAGCCGGGGATAATGATTGCGCGGTTTTTCTCCAGTGCTTTGACGGTGATCAGCGCGACCTCTTCGGCGCTCATCATCAATTTGCTGCTTTGCAGCGCGCGGGCATCCATCTGCGCCCGTCGAAAGAAGGCGCTGTTCGTCGGGCCCGGGCACAACACCGATACCTTGACGCCATAAGGCTTGAGGTCTTCTCGTAAACCCTCTGAGAAATGCAGCACATAGGCCTTGCTGGCGTAGTAGTTACTCATGCCAGGGCCGGGCTGAAAACCGGCGATTGAGGCCACGTTGAGGATCTGCCCGCAGCCCTGTCCGGCCATGAGTGTGCCAACGGCGTGGCACAACCGGGCCAGCGCTAAGACATTCAGCTCAATCAGTTGTTGCTCGCATGCCCAGTCCTGGCTGACGTAATCACCTGTGGTGCCGATGCCAGCGTTATTCACCAACAGATCAATCGTAAAATCACTGTGTTCAAGCTCGTGCAACAGGCCACTTACCCGCAGCGGCTGGCTGAGATCGCAGACACGAAACAGCACTTCCACGCCAAAACGTTGCGTCAGTTCGCAGGCAATGCTGTCGAGTGCATCGCGCTGGCGCGCCACTAAAATCAGGTTGCGGCCGCGTCTCGCCAAGGCTTCTGCCAGGGCCAGGCCAATACCACTGGAGGCTCCGGTGATCAGCGTGTAACGAGTCATAGCATTCTCCGCAGTGGGGCCTTGCGACCCCTGCTGCCGTGTTGCAGCGCGAGCAGGTTACAGGCCTGCGTCGGCATAGCCCATAAATGCGGGGACCGCGATGGCTGCGCCAATACCGAGCACGATAACGGCCAGCCACAGCAGAGCCAGTACCTTCACAGCAGTGCTGTTGGGTGGCGGTGGCGGGCCAAAACGGTTGGCTGCCGTGCTGCCGGGGATCACAAACATCAACAGTGAGAACACGCCGCCAATCACCGGCACCAGCGTCAGCAGCAGTAACCAGCCCGTCCAGCCGATGTCATGCAGGCGTTGCACGCCGATCATCACGCCCACGACTAATACGGCTATACCGACGACGGCGATCAACAGACCGCCGAGAATTTCCGAGACAAGAAAGAACCCGGCCGCGACCCCAAACAGCGGCATGCACGCCAGCATCATCACCATTGACCAAGCCAGGTAACGTAAACGCCCGATGCGACCATCTGTGGTGAAGGGCTTCAGTTCGCCGAACTCAGGCAGCACCTCTGCCACTGTCGCTTTGGGGGTTGCATAGGGGGAGACCGCCGGGCTGACGACTTCTGGCGGGTTCTCCGCCAGCATGGCCTGGCGGGCGATAAATTTCTCGATGACGATGCCGCAAGCTGAGCACTCCAGCGCTTTGGGCTGCTGATGGCCGCACTTCGGGCACGTCATGTCGGTGGTGCTGCTGGTGCCCGCTGTTGGGGCTGCGCTTTGGGCCGGGCTGGGCGCGGGGTGATCGTCTGTTTCAACCAGGCTTAAGCTGGCGGCGAAATCCTGCTCTTTGCGCACGTTGGCACCGGCGCTCTGCAAGGCCTTGAGGTACTGGTCGGCCTCGTTTTCGCTGAGGTCGCGTTTTATATCGACCGTGCCGTTGCTGAAGAGTGAGTTGATGCGCGTCAGGTCGCTTTTAAACAGGCGGGCGAGGTTGTCTTTGGTTGCGTCCAGGCTGGCATCGGGCATCAACTCGCCGTTGAAGACAATTTTGAAGCGGGCTTGGGTCATGTTGGCGTCCTTGTCGATGCCAGGATGGAAGTGCGCTACAGACTAGCTGGCCTGCAGCCCCGTAAACAAGGCGCTTGGCGCGCAAATGCCTGGGGCTAGAACAGGTTCACGCTCTGTTGGCCGCGTGATGCATTCGGCGCAGACCGTTTGCATCACATACGGCACTGCCAACAGCGTGATTAGCGCGGCCAGCGCTTTTGCAGCTGCAGGCTATGGCTGAGCGCTTGACGGTACTCTTGATCAAGGCGAGCGATCAGGGCTTCAACGCTCGGTAGGTCGCGGATCGCGCCGACGCCTTGACCCGCCGACCAGACGGTTTTCCAGGCCTTGGCTTCTTCGTCCATAGGCTTGAGTTTTTCGCCGTAATTGACCTCGCCTTTGCTTTGCAATTGCTTGATGTCATAGCCAGCCTGCTCAAGGCTTTGGCGCATAAAGCTGGCCGGTACGCCGGAGACTGCCGGGGTGTGGATGATGTCGGCGGCTTTGGCGTCGATAATCATCTGCTTGTAGGCGTCAGAGGCGGCATTTTCCTGCGTGGCGATCAAGCGCGTGCCCAAGTAGGCGAGGTCGGCACCGAGCAATTGCGCCGCGAGGATTTCGTGGCCTTGGTTCAGGCAGCCAGCCAGCAGCACGGTTTTATCAAAGAACTGGCGAATTTCTGCAATCAGGGCAAACGGACTCCAAGTCCCAGCGTGCCCACCGGCCCCGGCGGCCACCGCGATCAGGCCATCGACGCCCGCTTCAGCGGCTTTTTCAGCATGCCGGCGGGTGGTGACGTCGTGGAACACCAAGCCGCCGTAACTGTGTACGGCATCCACCACGTCTTTCACTGCGCCCAAGCTGGTGATAACGATTGGCACGCGCTGTTCTACGCAAATCGCCAGATCCGCCTGCAGGCGAGGATTCGTGCCATGCACAATCAGGTTCACTGCGTAAGGCGCGGCTGTGTCGCTCAAGCCGGCTTCAATCTCTTGCAACCAGTCCTTGAAGCCACTGCTTTCACGCTGGTTGAGGGCCGGGAAGCTGCCGACGATACCGTTGTTGCAGCAAGCCAAGACCAATTGCGGGTTGGACACCAGAAACATCGGCGCCGCAACGACCGGCAGACGCAGGCGTTGTTCAAGCAGGGCGGGAAGGGGCATGGGGTAATCCTCTTGTTGTCGTTAGAAGGGCCGAACCACAACCAGAATGACGATGCCAACCAGCGCCAGTACAGGGGCCTCGTTAAACCAGCGGTAAAACACGTGGCTGCGTTGATTCTCGCCGCGCAAAAAAGCTTTCAACTGCGCGCCACACATAAACTGATAAATCACCAGCAGTGCCACCAGACTCAACTTGGCATGCATCCAGCCTTGGCTGAAGTAGTAGCTCGGGTTGAGGGTCAGCAGCCAAAGACCCAGTGCCACCGTAGCAATCAACGAGGGCCACATAATGCCGCGATACAGCTTGCGCTCCATGATGCAGAAACGCTCGTGGCTGGCTTGGTCAGCGCTCATGGCGTGGTACACGAACAACCGGGGCAGGTAGAACAAACCGGCAAACCAGCAAACCATGGCGATGATGTGAAAGGATTTGAGCCACAAGTAGAGCATGCGTGTATCTCGCTGAAGAAACTGGCCCCGATAGTAGAGGGCTGGGCGCGCCTCGTCATCATTGCCTACGGCAAGTGTTGGCCCATGGCCGAAGCAGCCGTATCATCGGCACCTTTCCACTGCTGGTATTGCAAAGGGGCAAGTGATGATCAAGGTTGGAATCGTCGGCGGCACGGGCTACACCGGCGTCGAGTTGTTGCGTTTACTGGCGCAACACCCTCAGGCGCAGGTTGAAGTCATCACCTCGCGCTCCGAAGCGGGCATGCGTGTCGACGAGATGTACCCGAACTTGCGCGGTCATTACGACAACCTTTCGTTTAGCGTGCCTGACGTGGCGACCTTGGGTGCGTGTGATGTGGTCTTCTTTGCCACCCCTCACGGCGTCGCCCATGCGCTCGCTGGTGAGTTACTTGCAGCAGGCACCAAAGTCATCGACCTGTCGGCCGACTTCCGCTTGCAAGACGCAGACGAGTGGGCCAAGTGGTACGGCCAGCCGCACGGTGCGCCTGACTTGCTGCCAGAAGCGGTGTATGGCTTACCGGAGGTCAATCGTGACGCCATCAAAGCGGCGCGCCTGATTGCCGTGCCGGGTTGCTACCCAACAGCGGCGCAACTGGCGCTTATTCCTTTGCTGGAGGCTGGCTTGGCGGATACGTCGCAGATCATTGCCGACTGCAAATCCGGCGTCAGCGGTGCCGGGCGTGGTGCCAGTGTCGGTTCGCTGTTTAGCGAGGCTGGCGAAAGCATGAAAGCCTATGGCGTCAAAGGCCATCGGCATCTGCCTGAGATCCGCCAAGGGCTGCACCGGGCTGCTGGTGAAGCGGTCGGCCTGACCTTTGTACCGCACCTGACGCCCATGATTCGCGGCATCCACGCCACGCTCTACGCCACCGTCGTGGACCGTTCGGTGGATCTGCAGGCGCTGTTCGAGCAACGTTATGCTGATGAGCCGTTCGTGGATGTGATGCCCGCCGGCAGCCACCCGGAAACCCGCAGCGTGCGCGGTGCCAACGTATGCCGTATCGCCGTGCACCGCCCGCAAGACGGCGATCTGGTGGTGGTGCTGTCGGTCATCGACAACCTGGTCAAAGGTGCCTCGGGTCAGGCGGTGCAGAACATGAATATCCTGTTCGGCCTCGATGAACGCATGGGGCTCTCTCATGCGGCCATGTTGCCCTGATGGCGAGCTGGGAAGTCCGCGTTTACGACCCGCAGCGTGCTAAGCGGCAGCGCTGGCTGATTGCACTGCTGGTGCTGTGCCTGCCGCTGGCCTTTGTTGGCGGTATCGTATGGCAGCGTATGCAGCCGCCTGCGCCGGTGGCTGTAGCGGATCTGACTGGCACGCCTGTTGTCGATGAGCAGTTGCAGCGTGAACTCGATGAGTTGCGTCAGCGTGTGGCGGTATTGAGCAGCGCCGATACGCTCAGTCAACAAGCCAATGAGCAGAGCCGCCTAAGCATCAAGCTGTTAGAAGAACAGATCTACAAACAGCAGCAGGATCTGGCTTTCTACAAAGGCGTGCTCGCGCCCGGTACCCGACGTGAGGGGTTGCGCATCAAGGCCTTTGAGTTACAGGCCACGGACAAACCGACGCATTTTCGCTACAAGATTCTCCTGAGCCGCGTGGGCAAAGGCGAAGAGCCGCTTGAGGGGCAGTTGCAGGTGGCGATTGTGGGTAAGCAGGCTGAGCAAAGCGTTACGATGGATCTGACATCTCTCAGCGGTGATCTGCCAGATGCGTTGCCTGATCAGCCGATCAGTTTTGCCTTCAAGCATTTCCAGGCTATCCCTGAAGCAGGTCGTTTCGCTGAGTTGCTCTTACCTGAAGGGTTTATCCCTCACGAAATTAAAGTGCGTGCTGAAGTAGAGGGGCAAAAACCTTTGCTACGCACTTTCAAGTGGAACAAAGAGGAGTGAGCGTTTCCTATGTGGAATAAAGACAAGGTGCGCTCTGACGTACAGCGTTTTGCCGGTAAAACCAGCCTGATTGCCGTGGGGGCTGAACTGCATGGTGATCTGCGCTTTCAGGGGGCGGTGCAAGTTGATGGCCAGGTGCATGGCAATCTGTTGGCAAGTGAGGGCATGGTGCGTGTCAGCGTGCAGGGGCGGGTTGAAGGTGAAATCCGCGCGCCCCATATCGTTATCGATGGCGAAGTGATCGGTGATGTACACGCCAGCGCCCATCTGGAGTTAGGCCCGCGCGCGCGCGTACGTGGAAATCTCTATTACGCACTGATGGAAATGGCCATGGGCGCTCAGATCGAGGGCCGCTTGTGTCGTCTTCAGGACGACGCCAAGCCTTTGGAGTTGCCTCAGCCGCTGGATTCAGCACAATAGTTGACCGCTTTACTCGGGTAAGCGGATAATGGCCGTCAACTGCAGCATGGCGCTCGGCGCCGGGAGTAAATTAGCATGAGCGTTGAAACCTTCACCCCTTCAGCCTTGCAGTTCACGCAAGGTGCTGCGAACAAGGTGAAGAGCCTGGTCAGCGAAGAGGGTAACCCGCGTTTGAAACTGCGGGTGTTTGTCACTGGTGGCGGATGTTCCGGCTTCCAATACGGCTTCACCTTTGACGAGGATATCGCCGAAGATGACACTATCGTTGAGCGCGAAGGCGTCAGCTTGGTGGTCGACCCCATGAGTTTTCAGTACCTGGCAGGTGCCGAGGTCGATTATCAAGAGGGGCTTGAGGGTTCGCGTTTCGTCATCAAGAATCCTAACGCCACCACAACCTGCGGCTGTGGCTCATCGTTCTCGATCTGACCGACTGTTGTGCAGTAAACGCCGCGCTTATGCGCGGCGTTTTGGTTTTTACTGGCGGGCGGCCTGGTTTAAGCCGGATAGATGGCGCCCAGAACACGTAAGCCGCGCGCGCCCGTCACGCTCGGCCTGTTAGCGGGTATGCCTTCAAGGCAGCAGTGTGCCAGCCACGCAAATGCCATGGCTTCAACCCAGTCGGCGGGCACCCCGTGATCATCTGTAGCGCTTACTCGGCTCTTGGGCAGTAACTGCTTGAGGCGCTGCATCATCGCGTGGTTATGGGCTCCGCCACCACACACCAACAACACATCGGTGTTCTGCTGGGCGTTTATGAGCGACTCGGTAATGCTGATGGCGGTCAACTCAAGCAGTGTGGCTTGCACGTCCGCAGAGGCCATATCAGGCAGTGGAAGCAGGTGTGTATCCAGCCATGCAAGGTTGAATAGCTCTCGGCCGGTACTCTTCGGGCCTTGCGCCTTAAAAAAGTCATCGCTAAGCAGGGACTTCAGCAGTTGTGGTTGAACTTGGCCTTCAGCCGCCCATTCGCCGCCCTTATCGTAGCTCAGGCCTAAGTGGCGTTGTATCCAAGCGTCCATCAGCACGTTGCCTGGCCCGCAATCAAAGCCCTGAACGGGTTGTTCAGGCTCTAGTAGGCTGAGATTGCTGAAGCCGCCAATATTTAGGACGGCGGTGTTGCCGTTTTCTTGGGCGAATAATGCCTGGTGAAACGCGGGAACCAGCGGTGCTCCTTGCCCACCAGCGGCGACATCGCGTCTGCGAAAATCACTGACGACACAGATGCCCGTGAGTTCAGCCAGCAAAGCCGGATTACCGATTTGAATGCTGAAGCCGCGCGCAGGTTCATGGCGTATGGTTTGGCCATGACTGCCAATAGCCCTGATGGATGACGCGGCGATGCCTTCGCGGTCTAGCAATGCTTGCACGCCCTGAGCGGCCAATCGCACCCATGCTTGCTCAGCCATTGCCGCGCGCGCGAGTTCGTCTTGACCCGGCGCGCACAGGCCAAGCAAGTCGTCTCGCAGTGAATCGGGCATTTGGATGTAGTGAGTGCCGAGCAGATGCGTGTGGCCGTTCTGCTCGATCAGCGCAATGTCCAGACCATCCAAGCTGGTGCCGGACATTACGCCAAGGTAGAGGGGCATGGATCAGCGCTGATTGAGTGCGAGCATGGTGGAGCGCTCGCTGTCCATTTTCGCCATCAGTGGTTTGCTGATTTGCATGAACCGAGCTTTCTCGCTTTTAGCGATTGGGTCAGCCATTGGCAATTTTTGGCTGAGTGGGTCTACGTGTACGCCATTGACCTGGAACTCGTAATGCAGGTGCGGCCCGGTTGAAAGACCTGTCGTGCCTACATAGCCAATAATCTGACCTTGTTTCACGTTGCTGCCGGTGCGAACACCTTTAGCGAAACCATTCATGTGCGCGTAAAGCGTACGGTAGCGCTGGCCGTGCTGAATGACCACGG
This sequence comes from Pseudomonas sp. Ga0074129, assembly GCA_001465025.1. Taxonomy (GTDB): domain Bacteria; phylum Pseudomonadota; class Gammaproteobacteria; order Pseudomonadales; family Pseudomonadaceae; genus Aquipseudomonas. The sequence goes on along the minus strand of LNDO01000101.1, from coordinate 3,690 downwards.
TGTTGCCGTAGCCGCCACTGCGGCCAGCGAGAGTAACGCGGCCGTCACCCGCAGCCTTAATCGGTGTGCCGCGTGGGGCTGCATAATCAACGCCTTTGTGTGCGCGGATTTTGTTCAGCACCGGATGGCGGCGTCCTGTTGAAAAGCGTGAGCTGATACGGGCGAAATCCACCGGCGTGCGGATAAAGGCTTTGCGCATGCTTTCGCCGCTGGCGTTGTAGTAGCTGCTATTGCCTTGCTTGTTGGTGTAGCGCACCGCAGTGAAGGTTTTGCCGCGGTTGGTGAACCGGGCGGAGAGAATATTGCCGGTTCCTACCTGTTTGCCATTGACCACTTTCTTTTCGTAAATCAACTCGAATTCATCGCCTTCACGGATGTCCATTGCGAAGTCGATGTCGTAGCCAAATACGTTAGCTAAATCCATGGTCAGGTTGTGTGAAAGACCTGCACGCTTAGCAGAAAGAAACAGGGAGCTGTTGATCACGCCGCGGGTGTAAGTGGTTTCCACGTCTGGCTTGACCAGTTCGCGTTTGAAACTGAAACCCTTATCGCTTTTGGCAAGCGTGATGCTTTCTAAATCACTGAGCTTGCTATGAATCGTGTCTATTTGACCTTCGGTATCAAGCTTGAACTCAAGCACCTGCCCTACTTTGAGGCGCGTCAGTTGCTTGGCATCTTTGCTGCTATTGAGCACCTCATGCAGTGTGCTGGCGCCTAGCCCTACCTTGGCAAAAACAGTCGAAAGGGTGTCACCGCTTTGCACACGAATGGAATGGCGCAAAGGATCTACTGTCGGCTTCTCGGCATCTTGTGCGTGTTGAGCGGCTGCAGTGTTGCTGTCAGCTGTTACTGCGAAAGGCGACGGCTTGTTGTTGGTGGCTTCGGTGGAGGCGTTGTCTTCTTGTAGTTGTGAGTGTTCAGCACTGTTATCGAGATCAAGGTTGATGAGCGTTTTCTGTGCTTCGACTTCGCGAGAGGGGAATACCAGCAGAGCTAAACTGAGCACGGCGGCTACACCGCTGGCAGCCAAAATGTGGCTCTTGGGGTAAAGGGGCGGCGCTTTAGTTGAAGAGGTCATAGGCGTCTTTTGATTTTGAAGAAATTAAAGAAAGCAAACGGATAAACAATATGATGAATGTGCACTAACTGTATAAAATATAACCAAAACGCAGGATAGGCAACCCTAGGTTCTTCCCTCTGCTCGTCCATTCTTGAGCTGGGGCGCAGAGCTTGTGATTTGTCAGCGATCTTGTATGGTTGGTTCCCTTTTGATTTGAGTGGTTGTGAGTCCTGTCATGAAGTCGGTTGAAGAGCAATTAGCGCTGATTAAGCGCGGCGCGGAAGAGGTCCTGGTTGAGACTGAGCTGGTCGAAAAGCTCAAGCGCGGTCAGCCGCTGCGCATTAAGGCGGGCTTTGATCCGACCGCACCTGATTTACACCTTGGGCACACCGTGCTGATCAACAAATTGCGCCAGTTTCAAGAGCTTGGTCATCAGGTGATCTTCTTGATAGGTGATTTTACCGGGATGATTGGCGATCCGAGTGGTAAGAGTGCAACTCGCCCGCCGTTGACCCGCGAGCAAGTGTTGGAAAACGCCGAAACCTACAAGACCCAGGTATTCAAGATTCTCGATCCCGCCAAAACTGAGGTCGCGTTCAACTCCACGTGGATGGACAAGATGGGGCCGGCTGATTTTATTCGCCTGACTTCTCAATACACCGTGGCGCGAATGCTTGAGCGCGATGATTTCAGTAAGCGCTATTCGACTAATCAGCCCATTGCTATTCATGAGTTTCTCTACCCGCTCGTTCAGGGTTACGACTCTGTAGCGTTGCAGGCGGATGTGGAATTGGGTGGCACTGATCAGAAATTCAATCTGCTGATGGGGCGTGAGTTGCAGCGGTCCTATGGGCAGTCGTCGCAGTGCATCGTCACCATGCCATTGCTTGAGGGTCTGGATGGCGTGAAGAAGATGTCCAAGTCATTGGGCAACTATATAGGTATCCAGGAAGCGCCAGGCGTCATGTACAACAAGCTCGTATCTATGCCGGATGCATTGATGTGGCGTTATTTCGAGCTGCTCAGTTTCCGTTCTATGGATGAGATTGAGCAGTTCAAGCGCGATGTTGAGCAGGGTGCAAATCCCCGTGATATAAAAATTAAGCTGGCCGAAGAGATCGTTGCACGTTTCCACGGCGAAGAGGCCGCGTTAAGCGCCCATCGCTCCGCCGGCAACCGCATGAAGGAAGGTGAGTTGCCCGAAGATTTGCCAGCGATTGAGGTCGTGTCTGCCGAGGACATGCCGATTGCTGCGCTGCTAAACAAGGCTGGGCTGGTAAAGAATGCTGCGATGGCTCGTGATCTACTGGCATCCGGCAGCGTGCGTATAGATGGTGAGGTAGTCGATCGCTCCTTCGTCTATAAACTTGGCGCCGTGCACGTTTGTCAGGCGGGCAAAAAGGCGTTTGCGCGTATTACGCTTAAGTGCGAGCTGTGATGCGTTAGGTGCGGTCGTAACAACAAAGCCGTTGAAACGTCAGCTTCAGCGGCTTTGTTGTTTCTGCAGGCGGCGCATTCTTGCGGGTGGTGGTGCGCCTTTAATGAGGCTATTGAAACAAAAGCGAAACAATCAGTTGACCTGTGCGGTTCTGTCCCTATACTGCGCACCTCTTGAGGCATAAGCGACTCCTTAAACTTCTTATAAAACAAGAAGTTAGATTTAAATTAGGGGTTGCAAAGCAGCGAAAGCTGCGTACAATGCGCCACCTCTTCAGGTGGCTGTGTTTGAGTCTGAAGAGGTTCGGTTGGAATGGTCGAAAGCGGTAAATGAGGTGGTTGACAGCGGTTTGAAACGCTGTAGAATTCGCCTCCCGCTGACGAGAAGCTTAAGGCTGAACAAAGGCGCAAGTGGTTGAGATTGAAAAGAAATTTTCGAAATCACTTGACGGAAAATGAGGCTGCTGTAGAATGCGCGCCTCGGTTGAGACGAAAGGATCAATCACCCGCTCTTTAACAACTGAATCAAGCAATTCGTGTGGGTGCTTGTGAGGTAAGACTGCTAGTCGCAAGATTATCAGCATCACAGGTTACTCCGCGAGAAATCAAAGATGTAACCAACGATTGCTGAGCTAAGTTTAGGGTTTTCTCAAAACCCAAGCAGTATTGAACTGAAGAGTTTGATCATGGCTCAGATTGAACGCTGGCGGCAGGCCTAACACATGCAAGTCGAGCGGTAGAGAGAAGCTTGCTTCTCTTGAGAGCGGCGGACGGGTGAGTAATGCCTAGGAATCTGCCTAGTGGTGGGGGATAACGTTCGGAAACGGACGCTAATACCGCATACGTCCTACGGGAGAAAGCGGGGGATCTTCGGACCTCGCGCCATTAGATGAGCCTAGGTCGGATTAGCTAGTTGGTGAGGTAATGGCTCACCAAGGCGACGATCCGTAACTGGTCTGAGAGGATGATCAGTCACACTGGAACTGAGACACGGTCCAGACTCCTACGGGAGGCAGCAGTGGGGAATATTGGACAATGGGCGAAAGCCTGATCCAGCCATGCCGCGTGTGTGAAGAAGGTCTTCGGATTGTAAAGCACTTTAAGTTGGGAGGAAGGGTAGTAACCTAATACGTTATTGTTTTGACGTGACCGACAGAATAATCACCGGCTAACTTCGTGCCAGCAGCCGCGGT
>LNDO01000100.1 GCA_001465025.1 Pseudomonas sp. Ga0074129 | reverse complement strand
GCATGGTCAGGCAGCAGATTACGGCCGGGGATTATGCCGCACGCCGCGCGCCCGGTGCTCGGCCTTTACTGACTCGGCAGCACACGCAGCAGTTGCCCGTTGCCACTGTCAGTGAGCAAGTACAACGCGCCGTCCGGGCCGCTGCGCACATCACGAATACGCGCTTCCAACTCTTCGAACAGCACCTCTTCGCCCGCCAGCTTGCCGTCTTGCAGGCGAATACGGCGCACGCTGCGCTCAGCCAGGGTCGAGGCAAACAGATCGCCCTGCCACTGCGGGAACAGCTCGCCGCGGTAAATGGTCAGGCTGGAAGGCGCGACAGACGGCGTCCAGTGCAGCAACGGTTGCTGCAAACCCGGTAATTCGGTGTAAGGCGAGATTTGCGCGCCGGTGTAGTCGATGCCGTAGGTGATCAGCGGCCAGCCGTAGTTGTTGCCGGGCTCGATCAGGTTCAGCTCATCGCCGCCGCGTGGGCCGTGCTCGTGGCTGTACAAGCGCTGAAGTTCAGCGTCATAGACGATACCTTGCACGTTGCGGTGCCCAAGGCTGTAGATCTCGGCGGCGGCACCGCTCCTGCCGTCGCGGTTCAGGCGCACGATTTTGCCAATGTGATTGCTGCGGTCTTGCGCCTGCTCGCGCAGGTCGTAACCATCGCCCAGGGTCAGCACCAGGCTGTTGTCCGGCAAAAATGCCAGCCGCCCACCGTAATGCGCCGCGCCGGCTTTGGCAGGCAGCGCGCTGAACAACACCTGCACATCCTGCAACTGCCCGTCCACCAAACGCGCTTTGGCCAGGCGGGTGTTGTTGGCCTTCGCCGTGCCGTAGGCATAGGTCAGGTAAATCTGCTGATTGCTGGCGAACTCAGGGTCGAGTTGCACCTCCATCAATCCGGCCTGCGCCGCGGCAAACACCTCCGGTAAACCCGCCACCGGTTGCGGATTCAGGCTGCCGTCCCGCTCAATGATGCGCAAGCGCCCCACCCGCTCGGTGACCAGCATGCGGCCGTCCGGCAGAAACGCCAGCGACCAGGGATGTTGCAGGCCTTCGGTCACAGTTTCGATGCGGTAATCCATGGCCTGCGCCAGGCCACTGCCCAGCACACCCAACAACAGCAAAGCGCACGATGTTTTCAACATGGTTCGGGCCTTTTATCAGAATGAGTGCGTTATGCCTGAGACGCCGGGGCGCGTCGCATCAGATGAGCGAAAAACAACGCGCCAACGCTGCCACAGGCCATCAACCCCAGCGTGCCCGCGAGGCTACGGTTAGCGCCAATCAGCGTTGGCATGGGCGCCAGGCTATTGGCCAAGCTCATCGCCGCCCATACAGCGGCGGCACCGGCCAAGGCAAAGACCAACCAACGCCCGACGCGCCAGGTTCGCGCCAAAGCATGGGCGCAGCAGCACCAGCACGGCGAACAGCGGACTGAAGCCGAGCAGATCCAAAGCAGTCGTGTGTAGGCGAACAGACAGCGTCATCGGCGCGCCAAGGGCTTGCAGGTTGGCCAGGTTGAACTGGGTTTGCACCACGCCGCCCAGCGCACTCGACAGCAGCACAGCGAACAAGAAGTACAAAAAAACGCGGGATAGACTCGGCATGCGGCGGCAATCCAGGTACGACAGTGCAGCGAGTATGAACCGACATACCGCGCTCAACGTGCTGGGTGTTTTACAGGGTTTTACCAACGCCCCGCACGGGCGATAGGCACAGACCAGCACCTGTAGCAAAATGCCGGCAATTGCCTGCATGGAAGCACATATGAAGACGTCTTTGTCGCTGACCGCGCTGCTGATCGCCGTGCTGGTCGGTGTGTTCAGCATCGGCCCGGTGCCGCCAGTGGAACCTGCCCTGACTGAAAGCGCCTTGCCTGAGAACCTCGATCAGTACCTGCGCGAGTCCGAAGCACGCTTTTCAGACATCACCCCCGGCGCAGAAAAGACCATCATTTGGGCTCACCCGGACAAACGCCGAACGGATCTGGCCATCATTTATCTCCACGGCTACTCGGCCACCCGTCAGGAAACCGCGCCGCTGAGCGATCAACTCGCCGCACACCTTGGCGCCAACCTGTTTTACACCCGCCTCAGTGGGCATGGCCGCCCCGGTGCGGCGATGGCTGAGCCGCAGGTGCAAGACTGGCTGCAAGACAGCCATGAAGCTCTGCAGATCGGGCAACGCCTGGGTAAACAGGTGCTGGTGATCGGCACCTCGACAGGGGCCACGCTGGCCACCTGGCTGGCCTTGCAGGGCGATGACCCCAGCGTACGGGCGTACATCATGGTCTCGCCCAATTTCGCCCCTAAAGACCCCGCCGCCGATGTGTTGACCTGGCCCTGGGCCAGTCACTTCGTGCCCTTGCTGCTGGGCGCGGACCACCACTGGCAGCCGCGCAACGCCGAACAGGCGCGCTACTGGAGCCATCGTTACCCAACGCAGGCGCTGCTGCCGATGATGGCGCTGGTGAAATACGTGCGCGAACAGGCGCTGGAGCAGATCAGCGCGCCGATTCTCACGCTCTATTCGCAGGATGATCAGGTGGTCAGCGCGCCGGCCATCGAGGCCGCCTTTGCCCGCTTCGGCTCAGCACACAAGCAACTTATCGCCCTCAAGGACACACAGGACCCTTCACACCATGTGCTGGCCGGCGACATCCTCTCGCCGCAGGACACGCCACGGGTGCAGGCGGCGATTCTGGCGTTTCTCGCCGCTCTGCCTACTCAAAACGGCACAACGCCGCAGTAAAGGCGCAAGGCTGATCCGCCAGGTAGCTGCGGTAAATCTGCAACAGCTGCTCCACCGTCAGCCGACACGCCTGCGCCCGGCATTGCCCGTTAAACGCAAACGCACTGTGCTCGGCCTCGGCCAAACGAAGATAGATCGCCGGCCAATCGCTGCCCGGTGCATCGGCCGGGGTAAACAACAAGCGCCCCTCACGCTGCACCAGCGGCGCGCCGGCAGCGGCGTAGTCGTAGACAAACAGCAACGTACGCGCAGTCTTGGTCGTGCACTCGGCGCGGGTGGCGCACTGCTGCGGATCGCTCGCCACCACCACGTTAACGGGCGGCCCGCTCACTGGTGGCTGATGGGCACAGCCGGCCAATGCAGCGAGTACACCGAACAGCCCGATCAACCTGATCATAGATACCTCCCAGATAACGACTCTGTACCTATTGCATGCGATGAGGCACCAAGTCGTAGGTTGGGTTGAGCACAGCGAAGCCCAACAAGCAGCGGCCTGTCTCGTTGGGCTTCGTCGCGTTGCTCCTCAACCCAACCTACCCGTCGCATGCACCACAACACGGGGACATAGCCAACAAAAAGCCCCGCATAGGCGGGGCTTTCACGCATATTACGCACGATCTTGCGAGCTAGAGCGATACAAGGCGAAAGCAGCCGAGGAAGCGGAGTGTACGAGCTGTACATGAGCATTCCGAGGCTGCTTTCAACGCCGTAGCGCCGACGCGCAGCTGATCGTCTGGGCTTAGTTGACCTTGGCGGCCAGCTCACCCTTGGCATAACGCTGGAACATGCCTTCGAGGGAGATCGGTTTGATCTTCGAGGCATTGCCGGCGGTGCCGAAGGCTTCGTAACGGGCGATGCAGATGTCGCGCATGGCGGTGACGGTGGCACCGAAGAACTTGCGCGGGTCGAACTCGCTCGGGTTCTCGGCCATCAGGCGGCGCATGGCACCGGTGGACGCCAGACGCAGGTCGGTGTCGATGTTGACCTTGCGCACGCCGTACTTGATGCCTTCAACGATTTCTTCAACTGGCACACCGTAGGTTTCTTTGATGTCGCCGCCGTACTGGTTGATGATCGCCAGCCACTCTTGCGGCACCGACGAGGAGCCGTGCATCACCAGATGGGTGTTGGGGATGCGCGCGTGGATGGCCTTGATGCGGTCGATGGCGAGGATGTCACCGGTGGGCGGCTTGGTGAACTTGTAAGCACCGTGGCTGGTGCCGATAGCGATGGCCAAGGCGTCGACCTGGGTTTGCTTGACGAAGTCAGCGGCTTCTTCCGGGTCGGTCAGCATCTGGCTGTGATCGAGCACGCCTTCCGCGCCAACGCCGTCTTCTTCGCCGGCCATGCCGGTTTCCAGGCTGCCCAGGCAACCCAACTCACCTTCCACCGACACGCCGCAGGCGTGGGCAAAGGCGACGGTCTGCTGGGTGACGCGCACGTTGTAGTCGTAGTCGGCCGGGGTTTTGCCGTCTTCTTTCAGCGAGCCGTCCATCATCACCGAGCTGAAGCCCAGTTGGATCGAGCGCTGGCAAACGTCAGGGCTGGTGCCGTGGTCCTGGTGCATGCACACCGGGATATGCGGGAATTCTTCGATGGCGGCCAGAATCAGGTGGCGCAGAAACGGCGCACCGGCGTATTTGCGCGCACCGGCGGAGGCCTGAACGATCACCGGGGAATCGGTCTTGTCGGCCGCTTCCATGATCGCGCGCATTTGCTCGAGGTTGTTGACGTTGAAGGCCGGCACGCCGTAGCCGAATTCGGCGGCGTGGTCGAGCATCTGGCGCATGCTGATAAGTGCCATGGTGTTCTTTCTCCCGGTGGTGCTCGTTAATCATTCAAGCCTGCCGCAGGGGCAGGCGCTATTCAAGTCATTCAGACCGGGGCACCCGGCCTGCAGTTAAATCGTGATCAGGGCGCTTTGCAGCCGCGACCGATCAGGTCGTCATTGGCCGTCCAGTACACCAGCCCTTCCTCACCTTTAGTGTGGAAGGACAGCTTACCGTCGCTGTACAACGCGCCAGAGCCTGACGGCTCCTCAAGCAGGCGGTAAACGATGTCGCTGCCGCCGAGGCGCACGTCAACCGATGCCTGGCTGCTATCGGTAAAGCGCCACAGCACTTCGGTCTGGCTGTCGCACACCCAGCGCGTCCAGCTATCAGACGGTGCAGGCTGGCTGGCGCAAGCGCCAAGCAAACTAAGCAACGCCAGTACAGTGCTGCGCTTGAGCATCGCAAAAGGCTCCCTGATCAGGCTGATCATGCGTTGGCGCGCGCTTCAAGTACGGCCACGGCCGGCAGCACTTTACCCTCAACGAATTCGAGGAACGCGCCGCCACCGGTGGAGATATAGCTGATCTGCTCAGCAATGCCGTATTTGTCGATGGCTGCCAGGGTGTCGCCACCGCCCGCGATGGAGAACGCTGTGCTTTCGGCAATGGCCTGAGCCAGTACCTTGGTGCCGTTGCCGAACTGATCGAACTCGAACACGCCGACCGGACCGTTCCACAGGATGGTGCTGGAGGCCTTGAGCATCTCAGCAAACATGGCCGCGGTCTGCGGGCCAATGTCGAGGATCATGTCGTCTTCAGCCACGTCGGCAACTGCCTTGATCGTTGCTTCGGCGTCTTCGGCAAAGGCCTTGGCCACCACCACATCGACCGGCAGCGGCACGCTAACTTTGGCCGCGATGGCTTTAGCGGTGTCTACCAGATCAGCCTCATACAGCGACTTACCGACCGGGAAACCGGCGGCCGCGAGGAAGGTGTTGGCAATGCCGCCACCGACAATCAGCGAGTCGCAGATATCGGCCAGGGAGTTGAGCACATCCAGCTTGGTCGACACTTTGGAGCCCGCAACGATAGCCAGCATCGGACGGGCCGGCGCACCCAGGGCCTTGCCCAGTGCGTCCAACTCAGCCGCCAGCAGCGGGCCGGCGCAAGCTACTTTGGCGAATTTGGCCACGCCATGGGTCGAACCCTCGGCGCGATGGGCGGTGCCGAAGGCATCCATGACGAACACATCGCACAGGGCGGCGTACTGCTGAGCCAGCGCGTCGGCGTTTTTCTTCTCACCAGTGTTGAAGCGCACGTTTTCAAACAGCACCACTTCACCGGCTTTGATTTCAACGCCGCCGAGGTAATCCTTGATCAGCGGCACGTCACGGCCCAGCGCCTTGCTCAGGTAGGCGGCTACTGGAGCCAGGCTGTTCTCTTCGCTGAACTCGCCCTCGGTCGGACGGCCAAGGTGCGAGCAAACCATCACAGCAGCCCCTTTCTCCAGCGCCAGTTTGATGGTGGGCAGGGAAGCGAGGATGCGCGCGTCGCTCTTCACCACGCCGTCTTTGACGGGCACGTTGAGGTCTTCGCGGATCAGCACGCGCTTACCGGCGAGGTCGAGGTCGGTCATCTTCAGAACGGTCATAGCTTCAGTCCTTCACGGGAACAGGAGTAGTCAGGGAAAGGAAATGTTCGGCGACATCGAGCATGCGGTTGGCAAACCCCCACTCGTTGTCGAACCAGGCCAGCAGGTTAACCAGACGCGGCCCGGAGACGCGGGTCTGGCTGCCATCGACAATCGCCGAGTGCGGGTCGTGGTTAAAGTCGCAACTGGCGTGCGGCAGTTCGGTGTAAGCCAGCAAGCCCTTGAGCGGGCCGTTTAACGAGGCTTCACGCAGGACCGCATTGATCTCGGCGGCCGAGGTGTCGCGGGCGGTCTGCAGGGTGATGTCCAGGCAGGAGACGTTTACCGTCGGCACGCGCATGGCCTTGGCTTGAATACGCCCGGTCAATTCCGGCAGCAGGCGTTCGATCCCGCGTGCCAACCCGGTGGAAACCGGAATCACCGATTGAAAGGCCGAGCGCGTGCGGCGCAGGTCTTCGTGATGGTAAGCGTCGATCACCGGCTGATCGTTCATCGCCGAGTGGATAGTAGTGATCGACACGTACTCGATACCCACCGTCTCGTTGAGCAATTTGAGCAGCGGCACGCCGCAGTTGGTGGTGCAGGAGGCGTTCGACACCAGCCGCTCGCGGCCGGTCAGGTCGCCCTGATTAACCCCGAACACCACCGTAGCGTCGATATCCGCTTCGCTGGCCATCGGCTGCGAGAGCAGCACGCGCGGCGCACCCGCTTCGATAAAACGCTGCGCCTCGCCACGGCTGGTGTATTGACCGGAACATTCGAGCAACAGGTCGATGCCCAGCGCCGCCCAGTCAACGCCTTCCGGCGTGGCCTGGCGCAGCACTTTGACGCAATCGCCATTGATGTGCAGGCAATCACCGTCGACCTGCACCTCGCCGGGGAAGCGGCCATGGGTGGAGTCGAAACGCGTCAGGTATTCGATGCTGGCCTGATCGGCCAGGTCATTCAGCGCCACGATTTCCAGCTGCGCCCCGTCGCCACGCTCATGCAACGCACGCAGCACGCAGCGGCCGATACGGCCGTAACCGTTGAGGGCGATTCGATAGGGACGCTTGGACATGGTGTCTCGCAGGTTCGGAGTTCAACCCCCTCTCCCATTGATGGGAGAGGGCTGGGGAGAGGGTCGCTGGTAGCCGCAGCCCTCTCCCCCGACCCCTCTCCCGCAAGCGGGAGAGGGGAGTCAACGGATCAGGCGTCGAGCAGGTCGGCTGCGGTTTCCAGGAGGTTTTCAACGGTAAAGCCGAACTCCTCGAACAACTGCGCCGCCGGAGCCGACTCACCGAAAGTGGTCATGCCGATGATGCGACCTTCCAGACCGACGTACTTGTACCAGTAGTCGGCATGCGAGGCTTCGATGGCGATACGTGCGCTGACTTGCAGCGGCAGCACGGCCTGTTTGTAGCCAGCGTCCTGCTGGTCGAAGACGCTGGTCGACGGCATCGACACCACGCGCACCGAACGGCCTTCAGCGGTCAGCTTGTCGTAGGCGGCAACGGCCAGACCGATTTCCGAACCGGTAGAGATAAGGATCAGCTCAGGCTCGCCTGCGCAGTCTTTCAGCACATAGCCACCACGGGCGACATCTGCCAGCTGCTGGGCATCACGGCTCTGGTGCGGCAGGTTCTGCCGGCTGAAGATCAGCGCGCTTGGACCGTCAGCACGCTCGATGGCGTACTTCCACGCCACCGCCGATTCAACGGCATCGCAAGGACGCCAGGTATCGAGGTTCGGCGTGCCACGCAGGCTGGCCAGCTGCTCGATTGGCTGGTGAGTCGGGCCGTCTTCGCCCAGGCCAATGGAGTCGTGGGTGAACACATACAGCACGCGCTGTTTCATCAGTGCGGACATGCGCACCGCGTTGCGCGCGTATTCCATAAAGATCAGGAAGGTCGCGCCGTAGGGCACAAAGCCGCCGTGCAGGGCGATGCCGTTCATGATCGCGCTCATGCCGAACTCGCGCACGCCGTAGAACATGTAGTTGCCGCTGGCATCCGCGTCGGATACGCCCTTGCAGCCTTTCCACAGGGTCAGGTTGGAGCCGGCGAGGTCAGCCGAGCCACCGAGGAACTCTGGCAGCAGTGGACCGAAGGCGTTCAGGGTGTTCTGGCTGGCCTTACGGCTGGCGATGGTTTCGCCTTTGTCGGCGACTTCTTGAATATAAGCAGCCGCTTTGGCGGCGAAATCGGCCGGCAGCTCACCGCTGATACGGCGCTTGAATTCGCTGGCCAGCTCCGGGTAAGCGGCGGCGTAGACAGCGAAACGCTGATCCCACTCAGCCTCAGCTTTGGCACCGGCAGCTTTACCGTCCCATTCGGCATAGATATCAGCCGGGATTTCGAACGGGCCATGGTTCCAGCCCAACGTGGCGCGGGTCAGGGCGATTTCTTCATTGCCCAGCGGTGCACCGTGGCACTCTTCCTTGCCGCCTTTGTTAGGCGAGCCAAAACCGATGGTGGTTTTGCAGCAGATCAGGGTCGGGCGATCCTGTTCAGCACGGGCGGTTTCGATGGCGGTTTTGATTTCTTCGGCATCGTGACCGTCAACGTTGCGAATCACCTGCCAGCCGTAGGCTTCAAAGCGCTTGGGCGTGTCATCGGTAAACCAGCCTTCGACTTCGCCGTCGATGGAGATGCCGTTGTCGTCGTAGAAAGCGACCAGTTTTCCCAGCCCCAGAGTGCCGGCCAGCGAGCAGACTTCATGGCTGATGCCTTCCATCATGCAACCGTCGCCCAAGAAGGCGTAGGTGAAGTGGTCGACGATGGCGTGGCCGTCACGGTTGAACTGCGCGCCCAGTACCTTCTCAGCAATGGCGAAGCCGACGGCGTTGGCGATGCCCTGACCCAGCGGGCCAGTGGTGGTTTCCACGCCCGGCGTGTAGCCGTATTCCGGGTGACCCGGGGTTTTGCTGTGCAGTTGACGGAAGTTTTTCAGATCGTCGATCGACAGGTCGTAGCCGGTCAGGTGCAGCAGCGAGTAAATCAGCATCGAGCCGTGGCCGTTGGACAGCACAAAGCGGTCACGGTCGGCGAAGCTTGGGTTGCTCGGGTTGTGCTTGAGGAAATCACGCCACAGGACCTCGGCAATGTCCGCCATGCCCATCGGGGCACCGGGGTGGCCGCTGTTGGCTTTCTGCACGGCATCCATGCTGAGGGCACGAATGGCATTGGCTCGCTCACGACGGCTGGGCATCACTGAATCTCCTGCGGGGCTGCTTGGGCAACCGGGGGTCGAAAAAGGCGGCCATTTTCGCCCAGCCACGCCATGGGGGCAATCACAGATGGTCGTTAAGCCCCGACAATCGGTAATTAGCACCGGCAAAACGCCTCAAAGTGGCTTTTGCGCAGCCAGGCAGGGCGCGCGAAATAGCTCACCGTGCCACAAGCCTTGCACCGTGCGACGCATTACCAGCAACCAGACCAGTGCCAGCTTGGCCGCTAGCAGCAGGCCCACCCACGTAAAGAAGGCCAAGCCAGTCATGTGCTGCAGGGCAAAGGTGGCCAGGGTGAACACGCCCAGCGGGAAGGTGAATCCCCACCAGCCGAGGTTGAAGGGCAGCTCGCGACGCATGTAATGCTGAGTGAACAGGCTAGCCGCGACCAACCACCACAGCCCCGCGCCCCACAGCGCCAGCCCGCCGACCAGGCCCAGTTGCTGCGCCATTTCAGCAGCACCCTGCAACGCGGTGCCCTGCCAGGCGGACGGTGCGGCCTGCCCCAGGCTGATCAAACCCAGACAGCCGGTAGCCAGCGGCCCCAGCGGTAACCAACTGCTGGCGGCAAAGTCCATGTCCGGTAATTTGTGCAGGGCCAGACGCAACAGCACCAGGGCGATCAGAGCAAAGGCCAGGCTCAGCGATAAACCCCACAGCACATAGCCCAGGCTCAACAACAATTGCGCCGACTCAGCCCCCACGTGCGGTGCCAACGCCGCCGCGCCGCTGGCCACCACCTCCGGGGCCACGATGGGCAGCAGCCAAACCCCGGTGAGGCTTTCCAGCACATGTTTTTGCCGGGTAAACATCAAATACGGCACACCGAGTGCCGCGCCCATCGCCAACACCAGCGCCAGCCACCACAGCGCATGGGCCAGCGTCACCACGGGCGCGCCATACACAGGCGCAGCGAATAGCAGCATGCCGTTGATCACCTGCACCAACCCCATGGGTATGGCTCCCAGAAACATCGACTGCACCGGGTGATCGAGCATCGGCCACAGGGTGTCGCGAAACAGCAGCAGGCGCGCGGCAAACAGCACACTGAACAGCGCAAACAGCAGCACGGTCATGCACCACAGGCCTTCGGCCAGCAGCATTTGCCCGGGAAATGACAACGGCATCTTGGCCACCACTTGGGCCAGCACGCCGGTGCCCATGGTCATGGCGAACCAGTTGGGCGTGAACTGGCGGACAAAAGCCAGCGGCTCATGCAAACGGGTAAAGGGGCGCAACATCACGGCATTCCTCACAAACGATCGCTATTGGCGATCCATGACTGTGAGGTTAGGCACGGCCGTGCTATAGGTAAAATACATATAAAAGATACAAGGCATACCTTCTATTTATGAATCTGCATCACCTCAAGGTCTTTCTCGCCATCGCTCAAACCGGCAGCATCAGTGCCGGGGCCGCCCGCCTGTTTATCAGCCAACCAGCCGTGACCCGCGAAATCCGCGAACTGGAAGCACGCCTGCGCCTGCCGCTGTTCGACCGACAAAGCCGGGGCGTGACCCTGACCGCCGCCGGGCAACGCCTGCTGCCTTACGCCGAGCGCATCTTCGCCCTGGAGCAAGCCGCCGAGCGCGACCTGCAGGCGTTCGCCAACCTCGACTGCGGCGAACTGCATCTGGGGGCCAGCGCCACCCTGGGCAGCTACCTGCTACCGGCGCTGATCGCGGACTTTCATCAGCAGCATCCCGAGTTGCACGTGAGCCTGCAGATCGACAACACCGCCGCCTGCCTGCAGCAACTGGAACGCAACGCCATCACCCTGGCCTTTATCGAAGGCCCGTTCGCCCCGGAACAGGTCAACCATCGCCACCTTGGTACTGACGCTTTGCTGCCCGTGGCCAGCCCCCGCCATCCACTGGCCCGGCAAACAAGCGTCAGCCCAGAAGAGCTGGCCAGCGCGGCGTTGCTGATCCGCGAGCACGGCTCCGGCACCCGCGCCAGTCTTGAGCAGGCCTATCAGGCATTGGGGCTCACGCCACGGATCGCCATGGCTTTGGGCAATAGCGAAGCCCTGAAACGCAGCCTGCTTGCCGGTCAGGCCGTGGCCTGGATTTCCGAGTTGGCCTTGCAAGAAGAATTGCGCAGCGGGCAACTCTGCCGCCTGCCCGTCAGCGGCCTGCAGATCAGCCGCGACCTGCATGCCGTCTGGCGCCGCGAACACAGCCTGAGTCCGGCAGCCAGCGCCCTGCTGGAAGAAGTGACCAACGCCCTCACAGCGAGCAAGGGCAATATCAAAACTTTTTGATATTACCCTTGCTGGATAAAAAGTGTCTGACTAGACTGCCCATCCTATGAATATGCGCGCGCCACAACTGGCCTTCGAGCCCGTCGATGCCCTCACCGCCCTGTGCAAGGCCGGCGGCGACGCACTGCGCCTGAACATCCTGCGCGCGCTGACCAACGACTCGTTCGGCGTACTGGAGTTGGCGCAGATTTTTGCCACCGGCCAATCCGGCATCAGCCATCACCTCAAGGTGCTCGCTCAGGCCGGATTGGTGGCCACGCGCCGTGAAGGCAATGCAATCTTCTACCGACGCGCCTTGGCCCAGAGCGAACAACTGGGCAGTCGCTTGCACGCCGCCTTGTTAGATGAAGTGGATCAACTACCGCTGCCTGATGACGTGCAACAACGCATCGCCGCCGTACACAGCCAACGCGCAGCGACCAGTCAGGCCTTTTTCGCCCGCAGTGCCGCCAGCTTCCAGGCCCAACAAGACCTGATCGCCGGCCTGCCGCAATACCGCGATAGCCTGCTGACCCTGCTCGACTCACTGGGCTTTGCCAGCGACGCCAACGCCGTGGAAATCGGCCCCGGTGACGGCAGCTTTTTGCCCGCCTTGGCGCAGCGCTTCACCCACGTACTGGCCCTGGACAACAGCACGGCGATGCTGGCACTGGCGCAACAACGCTGCCACAACGACGGTCTGGACAATGTTCAATTGCTGCTGGTCGATGCCCTGCAGGACGACTACCCCGCCGCCGATTGCTTGGTGCTGAACATGGTGCTGCACCATTTCGCCGCCCCGGCCGACGCCCTCAAGCAACTGGCCCAGCGTGTGAAACCGGGCGGCAGCTTGCTGATCACCGAACTGTGCAGCCACAACCAAAGCTGGGCTCGCGAAGCCTGTGGCGACCTGTGGCTCGGTTTTGAGCAGGACGACTTGGCCCGCTGGGCCGCAGCAGCCGGGCTGGACAACGGCGAAAGCCTCTACGTGGGGCTGCGCAACGGCTTTCAAATTCAGGTGCGGCACTTTGCCAAACCGTCGATAACTCATGGCCTCCGGGCTGCAACCACCGGTCACCAACAGGAACCCGCACGATGAGCGAATATTCCCTCTTTACCTCCGAGTCCGTCTCCGAAGGCCATCCCGACAAAATCGCCGACCAGATTTCCGATGCGGTGCTGGACGCCATCATCGCCAAGGACAAACACGCCCGCGTGGCCGTGGAAACCCTGGTCAAGACCGGTGTGGCCATCGTCGCCGGTGAAGTCACCACCAGCGCCTGGGTTGATCTGGAGCAGATCGTCCGTGACGTCATCTGTGACATCGGCTACACCAGCAGCGACGTGGGCTTCGACGGCGCCACCTGCGGTGTGCTGAACATCATTGGCAAGCAGTCCCCGGACATCAACCAGGGCGTAGACCGCGCCAAGCCGGAAGATCAAGGCGCTGGCGACCAGGGCCTGATGTTCGGCTACGCCAGCAACGAAACCGACGTGCTGATGCCCGCGCCGATCTGTTTCAGCCATCGCCTGGTTGAGCGTCAGGCCGAGGCACGTAAATCCGGCCTGCTGCCATGGCTGCGCCCTGATGCAAAATCGCAAGTCACCTGCCGCTACGAAAACGGCCAGGTGGTCGGCATCGACGCCGTGGTGCTGTCCACCCAGCACAACCCGGAAGTGAAGTACGAAGACCTGCGCGAAGGCGTGATGGAGCTGATCGTCAAGCACGTGCTGCCGGCTGAACTGCTGCACAAAGACACCCAGTTCCACATCAACCCGACCGGCCAGTTCATCATCGGTGGCCCGGTGGGTGACTGCGGCCTGACCGGGCGCAAGATCATCGTCGACAGCTACGGCGGCATGGCCCGTCACGGCGGCGGCGCGTTCTCCGGCAAGGACCCATCCAAGGTGGACCGCTCGGCCGCTTACGCCGGTCGTTACGTGGCCAAGAACATCGTCGCCGCCGGCCTGGCTGAGCGCTGCGAGATCCAGGTGTCCTACGCCATTGGCGTGGCCCAACCGACCTCGATCTCGATCAACACTTTCGGCACCCACAAGATCGCCGAAGATCAGATCATCAAACTGGTGCGCGAGGTGTTCGACCTGCGTCCGTACGCCATCACCAAGATGCTCGACTTGCTACACCCGATGTACCGGGAAACTGCCGCCTACGGCCACTTCGGTCGCACCCCGGAGCAGAAGACGGTCGGCGACGACAGCTTCACCACCTTCACTTGGGAAAAAACCGACAAAGTTGCCGACCTGCGCGCCGCTGCTGGCCTGTAAGCCTTGCGCAACACCCGGAGCCCCGCCTTGTGCGGGGCTTTTTCTTGCCTGTGAATCCGTCCGTTAAGTAAAAGCAGCTAGGCTGAGTGAGCCATCTGCCGAGCAAGGACGCTCACCATGAAAGCCTGCATTGCCTGCTTGCTGCTGTTCAGCAGCCCCCTCTGGGCCGCCTGCCCCGACTGGCCCGTAAGCCACGCCACGCAAGAACTCAAAGCTCTCGGCCAACAACTCGCCAAGTGGGACGATGCCTACCACCGCCAAGGGCAAAGCCCGGTTGCCGATGAACTGTATGACCAAGCTCGCGCCACCCTGCAGCAGTGGCAAGCCTGCTTCCCCAGTATCGAACTCAGCCCAACTGACCCACTGACCAGCAGCGCCGGCTCACTGCCGCACCCGGTCGCCCACACAGGCCTGCACAAACTGGCGGATAAACTCGCGGTAGCCAACTGGATGGCCAGCCGTGATGACCTATGGATTCAACCCAAGGTCGATGGTGTGGCCGTCAGCCTTATCTACCGCCAGGGCCACCTGCAGCAAGTGATCAGCCGTGGCGATGGTCGCCATGGGCAAGACTGGACCACCCTGGCCCGGCAACTGCCTGCCATTCCAGCGCAGCTGCCCGGCGCGCCGGACCTGACCCTGCAAGGCGAGTTGTACTGGCGTCTGCCGGGGCACATCCAACAGCAACGCGGCGGCCAGGGCGCGCGCAGCACAGTGGCCGGGCTGATGAATCGGCAACAGCTAAACGCCGAAGAAGCCGCTGGGATTGGCCTGTTTGTCTGGGATTGGCCCGACGGCCCGGCCAGCATGCTGGCGCGCCTGCAGCAGCTAAACGCCTTGGGTTTTACCGACAGCTCGAGCTTGAGCCAGCCGATCCGCAGCGTCGCCGATGCCGCCCGCTGGCGCGAGCAGTGGTACCGCAGCGCGCTGCCCTTCGCCACTGACGGCGTGGTGTTACGACAGGCTCAGCGACCCGCTGCTGAGCGCTGGCGAGCCGAGCCGCCGGAGTGGGCGAGCGCGTGGAAACACCCGGCCAGCCAGGGTGTGGCCGTGGTTCAGGCAGTGGATTTTCGGATTGGCCGCAGCGGGCGCATTACCCCAGTGCTGCGCGTGCAACCGGTGAAGCTGGACGACAAACGCATTGAGTACCTGAGTGTCGGCTCGCTGCAGCGCTGGCAAACACTGGATGTGCGCCCCGGTGATCAGGTCGTGATTCGCCTCGCCGGGCTGACCATTCCAGCACTCGACAGCGTGTTCTGGCGTACCGAGCACCGCGCACCGCTGGCCGTGCCAACCGCTGAGGCTTACCACAGCCTGAGTTGCTGGCGCGCCACCAGCACCTGCGCCAGCCAGTTTCGCGCGCGCCTGGCCTGGCTCAGCGGCAAGCAGGGCCTGGCCTTGCCCGGCGTTGGCCCCGGCACGTGGAAAACCCTGCTAGAGGCGCAACTCGTCAGCGGCCTGCTCGACTGGCTACCGCTGACGGCAACCGAACTCATGCAAATCCCAGGCATAGGCGAGCGTCGGGCAGCGGCCTTGCAGGCGAGTTTTCAGCTGGCTAAAACACGTACGCAAGGGCAATGGCTGCACGCGTTGGGGGTTCCGCGCCCCGTGCAACTGGACGCCGATTGGGACAGCCTCACGCGACGCAGCGCCGCCGAATGGCAACAACAACCCGGCATCGGCACGCAGCGTGCGGCGCAGTTACAGGCGTTTTTCCAACACCCGGACGTACAGGCTTTGCGCGAGCAACTGCGCGCCGCGCGACTGGCCGGGTTTGCCGATCAATAGGCGCGGAACTCTTCGTGACAGGCCTTGCAGCTGTCTTCAACGCGCTGCATGGGGTCAACCAGCTTATGCGGCTTCAACGGCGGCGTCGCACTGGCCAGCACCAACGCGGCCGTGCTCGCCTCCATGGCGCGCGCCAATTCCTGAAAACGTGCCTGACGCTGCCAGACATCGTCCTTGGCGCGAGTCTCGCCCTCTTCTTCTTGCACTTGCGGGAAGTGCTGCCACGGCGTACGCGTCAGCTGGTCGAGGTTGATCGCCCCTGCGGCGAAGGCTTGCTCATTGAAGGGCAAACGCCCACGCAACATGCCGCCGAGGTCTTCACTCTGTTTGAGCATTTCTTTGAAGATGGTTTGTCGCTGGCCTTGCGGCGAGTTGGGGTCGACACCGCCACAACCACTGAGCAGCAACGCCAGCACAGCAAGGGACACATATTTACGCTTCATAACACCTTCACAGCCGAAAACCGGGTGGATAACGGGCGACAGTATCGCCAGCCATCCACTCAGGGCCAAGCGTGGTGTTTTGCCGCAGATTTCAACTTGAGGCCCATGTTGACGAACCACACCAGCGAGCGCACCGGCGCCCAATCCGCCAGGTAGCAGATGAAATACAGCACGCGACTGGCGACAAAGGCCATTGCCAACTGGTCGATCAGACTTTGCTCGGCGCCACCGGCCAGGTGCGCGATGATCACAGCAGCCGAAAAGGCCGGGGTCACTTCAAAGCTGTTGAGCTGCGCATTATTGGCGCGCCGGCCCAGGCCGGTCAGGCTGTTGAGCAGCGCGCGTGGATCGTGGTTGTGTTTGGGGCTGAAGCCGCCACTCACTGCCTTGGCCGTGACGGTGGAAAGATAAGGCAGAAACAACGCGATAAGGACACACCAGTAAGCAGTTGTCATGGAACATCTCCATTGAAGTGAGATGGTGAGCATGGTCGCTCTTACCAATCAGTGTCGATGGCATTCACGCAGAAAATACCTGGCAAAAAAGCCAAGTGAAGCCACATTGACTAAGCCCGCAGAGAAACTAATGTCTACATAGAACAACTTGGACGTTAGCTTCTGGAGTTCGCATGCACGGTTTGTCCCCCGCCTCCCCCTCTTTCTCCATGCGATTGCTGGTCCAGGCTTTGCCTTGGCTGCTGGCCGGCTTACTGATCTGGCTGGCAGTACCGACCTGGCTGTGTTTATTAATTGGCGCCGTCGGTAGTTTGACCGCTACTTTCGTTTTTGATCGCCGCCAAACGGTTGAAGTGGATCCTGCCACTGACACAACCCACTGGACACCCATGGCCACACAATGGTCAACGAGCTGAGCAAAGTGGACAACCTGTTGCACAACGCCATCAGCGAAATATCGCAGTCGTTCATGAACCTGTCGCAGAACATTGAAACCCAGCACCAGCTGAGCAACTCACTGATTGATCGTTACAGCGAAAACAGCAACACAACAGGCGAGATCAATTTCAAGACGTTCGTCGACACGACTCAGAACACCCTGGGTTTCTTCGTCGAATCGACCATCGAAACCAGCCGCGTTTCCATGCAATTAGTAGAGCGCATGGAGCAGATCACACATAAGATCGGCCTGATTCTGAAGTCTTCAAGCGACATGGATTCCATCGCCAAACAAACCAACCTGCTGGCACTCAACGCCGCCATCGAAGCCGCTCGCGCGGGTGAGGCTGGACGCGGTTTTGCTGTGGTGGCCGATGAAGTTCGCGCCTTATCCAATCGTTCAACCCAGTTTTCCGACGTCATCAACACCCACATCAGCGGCGTATACGAAGACCTGAAAAAAGCCGAAGACGCCGTCAGTCAACTTGCGGCCAAGGACATGTCTTTCGCCCTCAGCTCAAAAAAACAGGTTGAGAACATGCTGGGGCACTTGCACAGCATCAATGGCCACACCCTGACGGTCGTCACTGAACTTGGCGAGCTGTCACAGTCCATCGGCGGCACGGTAAACCAAGCCCTGACAGCCATGCAGTTTCAGGACATGTGCAGCCAATTGCTGGAGCTGATGCGCAAGTACTGCAACAAGCTGGTGGTGTATTCCTCATCGCTGAACGCCCTGTCCGCGTGCGAGCCCGCGCAACAATTGCAAGAACTTCGTGCTGCCAACGACGTGTTCAAACAGCCTCCCCATAACCCTGTAGCCCAATCCGATCTGGCTGCCGGCGGCATCGATCTTTTCTGAGATTCAGACATGACCAACACAAGCACAGTGTCTCTGCATCCCGCCACACGCTTTGACTTCAACAGCTTTCGCGACTTTCGCAAAGACTATGACGCAGCGTTGGATAACCCATCAGTGCGCGTGCTGATCGTCGACATGAAAAATGTGCAATACATCGACTCCGCTGCACTGGGGATCCTGTTACTACTGCGTGATCACGCCATTAACGTGAACAAAACGGTGGAGATACATAACCTGCACGGCATTGCCAAAGAAGTACTGGAAATTGCCAATTTCCAAAAAATCTTCACTATTCGCTAACCCCATGCGCCCTCTACACATCCTCGCCGTTGACGATGATCCGTTGATTGGCCTCGTTATCAGCACCTTTACGCGCCAACTGGGCCATACCTGCCAGCTCAGCAGAAGCGGCGAAGACGCTTTGGCGCTCTATGCTGAAAGCGACTTTGACTTGGTTCTCATCGACAAAATGATGCCCGGCATGGATGGTTTGCAAACCACCCAACGCGTAAGAGCATTGCAAGAGAAGAGTGGGTGGCGGCCCATTATCATGCTCTCTGGCGCGAGCGATCTTAACGAGCAAGTACTGGCACTGAACTCCGGCTGTGACGACTTTCTCGCCAAGCCCATCAACTTCCAGATTCTCGAAGCCAAGATCAATTCGTTTTGGCGCATCGCCGATATGCAGCAACAGATTGCGCGCAACAATGAAGAGTTGCAGCGATACGCCAATCTGGAGGCCGAAGAAAAACGCATCAGCAGCTTCCTGATGGAGCGGCTGGTACGCCGTGACATGCTCAACAACCTGAACATTGAGCATTATTTAAAGCCGGCCAGCGTGGTCTCCGGCGATCTACTTTTGGTCTCAGCCTCTCAAAGCAATGATCTGTACGTGATGCTAGCCGATGCCACGGGCCATGGACTGCCGGCGGCGCTAAGCCTGATCCCGCTGTCGCAAACCTTTTATACGATGACGAACAAAGGATTCCGGCTGAGCTCCATCATGCGCGAGCTTAACCAGCAACACCGCGCGCACAGCCCATCTGATCGTTTTGTCGCAGCGATGGCGGCCTGTTATCGCCCCCTTGATAACACGCTGGAAGTTTGGAACGGCGGCATACCGCCTGCATTTCTACTCGATGAAAAAGGCCAAGTGCTCTGTCGCTTCAACTCTGCTCACCTGCCATTGGGCATTGTCGACAACACACTCTTCGACAGCACCGTTGAAGTGGTCAAA
The DNA here is from genome assembly GCA_001465025.1 of Pseudomonas sp. Ga0074129. Classification (GTDB taxonomy): domain Bacteria; phylum Pseudomonadota; class Gammaproteobacteria; order Pseudomonadales; family Pseudomonadaceae; genus Aquipseudomonas. Next base: position 57,373 of record LNDO01000100.1, on the reverse strand, counting down.
CTGGCCGACGAGAACACGCAACTGTTCATGTATTCCGACGGGCTTATCGAGGCAGAAAATGCTGACGGGCAGGCATTTGGTAAAGCACGCCTGGAGCAGTTACTGCATCAGGCCGCCAGCACGCGTTTGGTAAACCTACAAGCCAGCTTGGCTGACCACCTGGGTAACCATCCCGCGCATGATGATGTGTCTTACCTGCAATTGCTGTGCAAAGAGCGAACAACGCCACACGCAGCGCCATCAAGCCCCCTGCTGAGCGCACCGAACACCGCCGATAACTGGGGGCTACAACTGCGCCTGAGCGCCTCACAACTGCAACACCTCGACCTGGAACCCTTGATCACCAATTTTTGCCAGAGCCTGGGCCTGGAAGAGTCTCGCCAGGGTGTTTTCGGATTAATCCTGCGCGAACTGCTTTCCAACGCGTTGGATCATGGCCTGCTAGGGCTTGCGTCTAACCTGAAACATGAAATCGATGGCTTCGAACGCTACCGCCAGTTGCGCAGCGAACGCTTGCAGGCGCTGGATTACGGCGAAATTAATTTGGATATCAAGCAGCACAGAGACGCCAACACGAACCGCCTGATCCTTAGCGTCCGCGACAGTGGCCCCGGTTTTGACTTTGCAAAACTGGAGCAGGCAAGCCTGCAGAATGACGCTGATCGCTACCACGGCCGCGGCCTTCTGCTGCTGCGAAAAATTTGTTCGAGCCTCGAATTTCGGGGTAACGGCAACCAGGTAATTGCTGAACTACACTGGGCAAACGAAGACGTGGCAGGCGCCACTAACGGGAATTAGCCACGGATTTTAGGGGGCAAAATATAAATGGGGAAATCGATCCTGATTGTGGATGACTCAGCATCCATTCGCCAAATGCTGGCTTTTACCCTGCGCTCTGCCGGCTATGAGGTTGACGAAGCGGTAGATGGTAAGGAGGGGCTGGGCAAGGCACAACGTAAAGCCTATCAACTGATTTTCACGGACCAAAACATGCCCAATATGGATGGTCTTACGCTGATCAAAAGCCTGCGCGGATTGCCCAATTACCGCACCACTCCCGTGCTGATGCTCACGACTGAGTCCAGCGACACCATGAAACAGCAAGGCCGCGCCGCCGGCGCAACAGGCTGGCTGGTAAAGCCTTTTGATCCGCCAAAACTGCTGGAAGTGACCAAAAAGGTGCTCCCATAGAACGCAGTAACGCGCAGGCAGATCATTATGAATGCTGGCATGGAGCAATTTCTCGAGGTGTTTTTCGAGGAAGCTGAGGAACACTTGGCTAACCTTGAACACCTGCTACTTACACTGGATATCGCCGCACCTGATCGAGAAGCCCTGGATGGCATTTTCCGGGCCGCGCATTCGATAAAGGGCTCCAGCGGCATGTTCGGTTTTGACGACCTGACCGCCGTTACCCATGTATTGGAAACACTCCTGGACAAAATACGGGGCGGCAAAATTGCTCTGCGCGTTGAGATGGTTGACGTGTTCCTGCAATCACGGGACGTTTTAGGCCAGTTGCTGGCCTGCCACAAACAATCCCGCCCCGACCCGAGTATTCCAGTGGCGGCCACTGTCACCCGCCTGCAAGCACTGATCGACAGCGAGTCCTCTGCCCAGCCTCCTGAGCCCTCAGCGATAGAGAATGCGTACGGATTTTTCGATGCTGACCCTGGCGAATCACAGAGCGCTATAGCTCCGCCTGATCAGCACAGCACTGCCAGCACCCGCGCACCAGAAGATGATGAATTCGGCTTCTTCGATGACCAACCAGGCGCACCGAATCAGCCCGCCCCAGTCGTCAGCAATGATGCCTATGGTCTTTTCCTGGACACGCCTGCAGCAGACAACGAAACCACTGTAGGCGTTGCGGCTTCGCACTTAAGCCAGCAGGACGCTCCGCCGAGCACCACGCTAAACGACAGGCGTGCGGGGGATAGGCGCAGTGAAGATCGTCGAAGTGTTGCACCACCATCGTCTGCCCCTGCGAAACCCAATGGTGATGTTGAATCCAGTTCAATCCGCGTCAGCGTTGAAAAGATCGACAGCCTGATCAATCAGGTCGGTGAGTTGGTAATCACCCAAGCCATGCTCGCGCAACTCACTGCGGGCCTTGATCCGGCGATCTTTGAAAAGATCAATCAGGCCCTCGGCCAGTTGGAGCACAACACGCGCGAACTGCAAGAGTCGGTCATGTCGATTCGCATGCTGCCAATTAGTTTTATCTTCAACCGCTTCCCCAGGGTGGTCAGAGACACAGCCAGTAAACTGGGGAAAAAGGTCGAGCTGATTCTGCAGGGCGAGCACACCGAATTGGATAAGGGTGTGATCGAAAAGCTCACCGATCCGCTCACCCACATTATCCGCAACAGCGTCGACCACGGCATAGAGTTGCCCGCCGAACGCCTGGCGGCAGGTAAACCGGAACACGGCACAGTGCGTCTTTCGGCCTTCCACCAGGGCGGGCGCATCGTGGTTGAGATCAATGACGACGGCAAAGGGCTGGCCCGCGACAAGATCCTCGCCAAGGCCTGCGAGCAAGGCCTCCCAGTCAATGATGAGATGCCCGACAGCGAGGTCTGGCAACTGATCTTTATGCCCGGCTTTTCCACCGCAGAGGCGGTCACCGACCTCTCCGGAAGAGGCGTTGGCATGGACGTGGTACGTCGCAACATTTCCGCCATCGGTGGCCGCATCGATATCGAATCGCTAGCGGGCCATGGCACACGTATCACCATTCGCCTGCCACTGACGCTGGCCATCCTCGACGGCATGATCGTCGCCAGCGGCACCGTGCATTACGTCATACCACTGACCAACATCATCGAGTCCCTGCAACCTAAGGCTGACGACATCCGCAGCATGCGCGGCACTCAGCGGAGCGTGATCCGCGTACGCGGCGAGTACCTCACCCTGCTTAGCCTGCACCGCCTGCTTAACCTAGAAGGCGAACCACCTGCACCCTGGGAGGCGATCGTGCTGATCCTTGAAGCCGAAGGTCGAAAGTTCGCCCTATTGGTCGACGATCTGGTCGGTCAGCAGCAGGTGGTGATTAAAAGTTTGGAACAGAACTTCCGCCGCATCGACGGCATTACCGGCGCCACCATCATGGGCGATGGCAGCGTTGCCCTGATTCTCGACGTCGACGCATTGCCGCGCCTGGCCAGTCATGGAGAACTAGTCAATGAATCCTGCGAGTAACAACAACAGCAGTGAGCCGGTGCAAGAATTTCTCACCTTTACCCTGGGCAGCGAGGAATACGCCATCGATATCCTGCGCGTGCAGGAGATTCGCGGTTACGACCAAGTCACGGCAATTGCAAACAGCCCTGCCTTTATAAAAGGCGTGATTAATTTGCGCGGCGCTATCGTGCCGATCGTCGATCTGCGTATCAAATTCAACCTAGCGTCAGTGACCTATGACCCGTTCACCGTGGTGATCATTCTCAATGTGCTCAACCGCATTGTTGGCATCGTTGTGGACTCTGTCTCCGATGTGCTGGCCTTGATGCCGAATGACATCAAGCCCGCTCCAGAGTTTGGCGGCAGTTTCGACACCCAGTACCTGATGGGCCTGGCTACCGTCGAGGAGCGCATGTTGATTCTGGTCAACATCGAGCAACTCATGAGCAGCCAGGAAATGGCCCTGCTCAACGAGGGTCGCGACGCATGAACAGCAACATTGCCTGCAACACCCTAAAGCTTCCCCAAGCGCACCTGCCTGCAGTCCGGCCGAGCCGCGCCTGCCCTGTCGTTTTCTCGGCCTGAGCCAAGGAGCACACATGCGTACCAACCTGCCCATCACCAATCAGGAATTCGTCCTACGCGACGGCATGACCATTGTCTCGCGTACCGATCTGAAGGGTCGCATCACCTTTGTCAACGACGACTTCATCGAGGCCAGCGGTTTCGCCGAGTCTGAATTGATCGGTGAACCCCATAACATCTTGCGCCACCCAGACATGCCCGAGGCCGCCTTCGCTGACATGTGGACAACCCTCAAGGCCGGACGTCCCTGGACCGGCATGGTTAAAAATCGGTGCAAAAACGGTGACTATTATTGGGTAATCGCCAACGCCACGCCGATTCGCGAAGGCAACTCCGTGGTGGGCTACATGTCGGTGCGCACCCGCGCCAGCCGTGAACAAGTGCAAGCTGCCGAGCACTTGTATCAGCTATTCCGTGACGGCAAGGCCAAGGGCTGGGCGATCCATGAAGGCAAGGGTGTAAAACTCGGACTGCTTAATAGCCTCGTTCGGCTCTCAGAACGTTTCAGCCTGGGCGGCAAGTTCGCCCTGCTCGGTCTCGGCAGTGTGCTGGCCTCACTTGCGGCAGCCGCAGCGGCCAACAGCGGTAACCTGGCATTACTGGCCGTGCCGGTCGCCATCCTCCTGCTGACCCTGATCGGCGGCCTGCGCCTGAGCAGTGCTCTCGGACAGTCGCTGGAAAATGCCACTGAACATTTGGAGCGCTTTGCCCAAGCCAATTTCGACGGCATCGTCGAAGCCAGCGGCAATGACCAACTGGCGCAAATGCGCCTGGCGTTGAAACGCCTGCAAACCCGGCTCGGTTTCGAGTTCGCCGACACCAGACGCAACGCCCAGGCCAGCCTGCGTATCCGTCAGGCGCTGGATGTTGCAGCGACCAACATTATGGTCGCCGATGCCGGCTACAACATCATCTACACCAACAAAGCCCTGCAGGCGATGTTCCACAACGCCGAGAGTGATCTGCGCGCTCAGCTAACGACCTTCGATGCCAGCAGCATCCTCGGTAGTAACATCGACATTTTCCACAAGAACCCGGCACACCAGCGAGGCTTACTCGATCGCCTGCAGCAGACGTTCCAGACGCATCTGGTCATCGGTGGACGCACCTTCGACCTAATCGTCAATCCGATTGTCCACAGCGGCAAGCGTATCGGTACGGTAGTCGAGTGGAAGGACATGACCGCCGAACTCGCCGTACGCGAGCGCGAACTGACCTTGGCTGCAGAAAACGCACGGATCAAAATCGCCCTCGACAATGTCAGCAGCAGCGTGATGATCGCCGACAACGAACGCAACATTATCTATATGAACCATACCGTCAAAGCGATGATGCAGAACGCCGAAAGCGACCTGCGCAAGGCTCTGCCGAGCTTCGACGCCAGCCGCTTGCTGGGTGGCTCCATCGACCAGTTCCACAAGAACCCGGAGCACCAGAAACACCTGCTGGGGACATTCACCAGCACCTTCCGCGCCCAAATCGAAGTCGGTGGCCGCACCTTCGCCCTGGCTGCCAACCCGGTTATCAGCGAGGGCGGCGAGCGCCTCGGTGCCGTGGTCGAGTGGAGTGATCGCACCGTAGAGGTCGCCGTCGAACGCGAAGTGGCCGACGTAGTTAACGCCGCTGCCGCAGGCGATTTCACACGCCGCCTGGAACTGCGCGACAAGCACGGCTTCCTGCTCAACCTTGCAACCGGCCTCAATCAACTGGTGGAGACCGCCGACAAAGGCCTGCAGGACGTAGTCCGCATGCTCGGTGCGCTCGCTCAGGGTGACCTGACGCAACGCATCACTGATGAATACCACGGCACCTTTGGCCAATTGAAGGACTTCTCCAACGAAACGGCCATCAGCCTCTCGCGCATGCTCGGACAAATCCGTGAAGGCGCCGACACCATTTATACGGCCGCCAATGAGATCTCTGTCGGCAATACTGACTTGTCTTCCCGTACTGAGGAACAGGCCTCAAGCCTGGAAGAAACCGCATCAAGCATGGAAGAACTCACCAGTACGGTGAAACTTAATGCCGATAACGCCAGGCAAGCCAACTCGCTGGCCATGAACGCCTCTGAGGTAGCCAGCGATGGCGGCCAATTGGTTGAGCGCGTGGTGCAAACCATGTCATCGATCAACGACTCCTCCCGCAAGATCTCCGACATTATCGGCGTGATTGACGGCATCGCCTTCCAAACCAATATCCTGGCTCTCAACGCTGCAGTGGAAGCCGCACGGGCCGGTGAGCAAGGCAGAGGATTTGCGGTGGTCGCTGCCGAAGTCCGTAATTTGGCGCAACGCTCGGCAGCAGCCGCCAAAGAAATTAAAACGCTGATTTCCGACTCGGTCGACAAGGTCGAAACAGGCAATACCCTGGTGGCTCAGGCGGGCAAGACGATGAGCGAGATCGTGACTGCCATCAAACGCGTCACGGATATCATGGCCGAGATCGCAGCAGCCTCCGCCGAGCAGAGTACGGGCATCGAGGAAGTCAACGGTGCCGTCAGCCAGATGGACGAGATGACACAACAGAACGCGGCGCTAGTCGAACAGGCCGCAGCAGCAGCCGAATCTCTGCTTGATCAAGCAGCAGCCATGACCGAAGCAGTCGGCATCTTCAAAGTTGAGCAGGCCGGTCAGCGCACGCCCTCGGCCTCGCCGGTAGCGTCCCGCGCCGCCAGCATGCCATTACGCAGCGAGCAACCACCACGTAACGACAGGAGCCCTCGCCAGGCACTGCCACGTGCGAGCAGTCACGATGATGAATGGGAGCAGTTCTGAAGCACTGCAGCCCAGTGCCGCCGCAGTTCACCGGCACTGGGCATTCAGCGTCATTAAGGAGCTGGTATGGCTGATGAAGAACGCGAATTTGACTATCGCATCGGGGATTTCCAGCAAGTACGACGCCTGCTTTATGAACGCTCGGGTATCAGTCTTTCGGATAGCAAGGAACAGATGGTTTACAGCCGCCTCGCCAGGCGACTGCGCGCGCTCGGGCTAAATAGCTTCACCGCGTATTTTAGCCACCTGAAACAGTACGACGAAGAGTGGCAGGAGTTCGTCAATGCCTTAACTACAAACCTCACTTCATTCTTCCGCGAGAGCCATCATTTTGTCTCTCTTGCCGAGCACCTGAAAAAGCATCCACGCCGAAATGGCCCCGTGCGTATTTGGTGTTCGGCTGCGAGCACCGGCGAGGAGCCGTATTCGTTAGCCATCACCGCCATGGAAGCCTTCGCCAGCCTGCACCCACCTGTACAGATCATTGCGTCGGATATCGACACTGGCGTACTGCAAACCGCTGCCCAGGGCATTTACCCACTGAGTCGTATCGACCAGATGAGCAACGAGCGTAAGAAGCGCTTTTTCCTGCGGGGCAAGGGCAGCCAAGAGGGCATGGTGCGTGTGCGTGATGAACTGCGTGAGCTGATTGAGTTTCAGCAGATCAACCTTCTTGACCCGCGCTGGCCAATCGAACCCGGCCTGGATGTGATCTTCTGTCGGAACGTGATGATCTATTTCGATAAACCGACCCAGCAGCATTTACTGGAGCGCATGGTCAAGTTACTGCGCAACGACGGACTATTCTTTGCAGGCCACTCAGAAAGTTTTGTCCACGCAACCCACTTAGTCCGCCTGATAGGTCGGACAGTTTATCGGCCAGCAAATCCGAGCAGTGGTCGCCCATGAGCTACGACTACACCAGCGAACTGGCGCCTAACACTTACTTTGACCGTCACTTTAATAGTGAGGCGGTAAAGATTCTGCCTGGCGAATACTATGTTACTCAGCGTGATCTGCTGATCGTCACCGTACTTGGCTCCTGTGTTGCTGTATGCCTGCGCGATCGCAGCAACGGCATCGGCGGTATGAATCATTTCATGTTGCCGGGCAATACCGAGGAAGGCGGCAACCCACTCTCCAGTTCCGCTCGCTACGGTGTATATGCCATCGAAATCCTCATCAACCACTTGCTGAAACTGGGCGCCCAGCGCCGCCATTTCGAGGCCAAGGTATTTGGTGGTGCCAGCGTGCTGCGTGGTTTCGGCACCAATAATGTAGGCAAACGCAACGCCGAATTCGTGCTCGACTACCTGCATACCGAAGGCATCCCAGTGGTGGCGCAGGATCTGCTCGATACCTATCCACGCAAGGTTTATTTCTTCCCCAGTTCAGGCAAGGTGATGCTCAAGAAGCTCAAATCCCTGCACAACACAACGCTGCTTGACCGGGAAATGGAATACAGCCTGCGCATCAAGAAAACGCCCGCCTGTGGCGAAATTGATCTCTTTTAGGAGCTCTCATGCCGATCAAGGTTTTGGTTGTTGACGACTCCGCACTGATTCGCGCGGTACTTAAAGAAATCATCCAGCAGGATCCCGAGCTGCTGTTGATCGGTCAGGCACCCGATGCTTACGTCGCGCGTGATCTGGTTAAGCAATTCAACCCCGACGTCATTACCCTCGACATTGAAATGCCGCGCATGGACGGTTTGAGCTTTCTGGAAAAGCTGATGAATGCGCGCCCTACACCCGTGATCATGATTTCATCGCTGACCGAAAGTGGTTCTGAGGCCACTTTTCGCGCCTTGGAACTGGGTGCCGTGGACTTCGTTGCCAAACCCAAACTGGGTATTCGCGAAGGCATGGAGGCGTATGCCGATGACATACGCGACAAAATCAAAGCGGCCAGCCGCGCACGCTTACACAAACCTCGGGCATCCGCCGACCCTGTCAGCAACCGTGATAAGGCACCGACTGCAACGCGGGCACCCATCATTGGCACCGAGAAGATCATCGCCATAGGTGCGTCAACCGGCGGAACGGAAGCGATCAAAGATGTACTGCTCGACATGCCCGCCGACAGTCCGGGAATCGTCATCACGCAGCACATGCCGCCCGGCTTCACCCGCACATTTGCCGAACGCTTGAACCGAATCAGTCGCTTGCACGTAATCGAAGCCCAAGGCGGTGAGCGCATTCTGCCCGGCCATGCGTTTGTGGCGCCTGGCGATCATCACCTACTCGTCGAACGCAGCGGCGCCAATTACATCACGCGACTCTCGGAGGGGCCGCCAGTGCATCGCCACCGCCCCGCCGTTGACCCCATGTTTGAGTCGGTGGCGCAATCAGCAGGTCGAAACGCAATTGCTGTTTTGCTGACCGGCATGGGCAAAGATGGCGCCCTAGGCCTTAAGAACATTCGTGAGGCCGGTGGCTACACCGCGGCTCAGGACGAGGCCAGTAGCGTGGTGTACGGCATGCCACGCGAAGCGATGCTGCTGGGCGCTGCAGAAGACATTCTGCCGCTCAACAAAGTGGCAAATGCGCTGACTCAGCAAGTTAAGCTGCGCGGTGGTGGCAACCGCGTTTAAGCGATGCGACGGAAAGCCTTTGGCTAAATCTTCAGCATGGCTATAATCACACCCGCTTCACGCAATCGGCACCGCTCCGATTGCTCCCGCCACCTGTCCGAGGGGCGCTGCAGCAAACCCTGTTAAACAGGGCTTTGTCAGGCTCGGATAGGGCGTTAACCATACGCATCAACGGCGCCCATTCGCAGACAACGAATGGAGTGCTTTATGAGCGCCACTTTTACTGATTTTAAAGTCGCTGACATGTCCCTGGCTGCCTGGGGCCGTCGCGAAACCATCATCGCTGAATCTGAAATGCCTGCCCTGATGGGCCTGCGCCACAAATATGCCGGCGCACAGCCGCTTAAAGGCGCAAAGATCATCGGCTGCATCCACATGACCATCCAGACGGCCGTACTGATCGAAACCCTGACTGCACTGGGCGCTGAAGTACGCTGGTCGTCGTGCAACATCTTCTCGACTCAGGACCAAGCAGCTGCCGCCATCGCTGCCGCCGGCATCCCTGTATTCGCTTGGAAGGGCGAGACTGAAGAAGAGTACGAGTGGTGCATCGAGCAGACCATCCTCAAGGACGGTAAGCCGTGGGATGCCAACATGATCCTCGACGACGGCGGTGACCTGACCGAGATCTTGCACAAGAAATACCCGCAGATGCTGGAACGCATCCACGGCGTCACCGAAGAGACCACCACCGGCGTACACCGCCTGCTGGACATGCTGGCCAAGGGCGAGCTGAAAATCCCGGCCATTAACGTCAACGACTCGGTGACCAAGAGCAAGAACGACAACAAGTACGGCTGCCGTCACAGCCTGAGCGACGCGATCAAGCGCGGCACCGACCACCTGCTGTCCGGCAAGCAAGCGCTGGTCATCGGCTACGGCGACGTGGGCAAGGGCTCGGCGCAATCGCTGCGTCAGGAAGGCATGATCGTTCGCGTGACCGAAATTGATCCGATCTGCGCCATGCAAGCCTGCATGGACGGCTACGAAGTGGTTTCGCCGTTTATCGATGGCATCAACGACGGTACCGCCGCCAGCATTGACGCACAGTTGCTGAGCAAGATCGACCTGCTGGTAACCACCACCGGCAACGTCAACGTCTGCGATTCCAACATGCTCAAGGCCCTGAAAAAGCGCGCTGTGGTGTGCAACATCGGCCACTTCGACAATGAAATCGACACTGCTTTCATGCGTAAAAACTGGGCGTGGGAAGAAGTGAAGCCACAGGTGCACAAGATCCACCGCACCGGCGCTGGCAGCTTCGATCCGCACAACGATGACTACCTGATTCTGCTGGCCGAAGGTCGCCTGGTGAACCTGGGCAACGCCACTGGTCACCCAAGCCGAATCATGGACGGCTCGTTCGCCAACCAGGTACTCGCACAAATGTTCCTGTTCGAGCAGAAGTTCGCTGACCTGTCGGCTGACAAGAAAGCCGAGCGCCTGACCGTGGAAGTACTGCCGAAGAAGCTCGACGAGGAAGTTGCGCTGGAAATGGTTAAAGGCTTCGGTGGTGTTGTCACCCGCCTGACCAAAACCCAGGCCGACTACATCGGTGTTAACGCTGAAGGCCCATTCAAGCCAGAAGCCTATCGCTACTAATGCGTAGGGTGGATAAGCCCATGGCTTATCCACCGCCGACTTCCCGCAAGGTGGATGGAAAAACGCCATCCACCCTACGTCTCCAAGGCTAGAAACCCTATGAGCCAAGAACGCCGTTACAGCTTCGAGTTCTTCCCCACGAAGACCGATGCCGGGCATGAAAAACTGATGACCGTGGCGCGCCAATTGGCGAGCTACAAACCAGACTTTTTCTCCTGCACCTACGGTGCCGGGGGCTCCACCCGTGATCGCACACTCAACACCGTGCTGCAACTCGATGGCGACGTGAAGGTGCCGACCGCTCCGCACCTGTCCTGCGTGGGCGACAGCAAAGCCGAGCTGCGTGAGCTGCTGAACCTGTACAAGAACGCCGGAATCAAGCGCATAGTCGCTCTACGCGGTGACCTGCCTTCGGGTATGGGCATGGCCAGTGGCGAACTGCGTTACGCCAACGAACTGGTCAATTTTATCCGTGAAGAAACAGGCGATCACTTCCATATCGAAGTGGCCGCTTACCCGGAAATGCACCCACAGGCACGAAACTTCGAAGACGATATCGCCAACTTCGTACGCAAGGCCAAAGCCGGCGCGGACAGTGCAATTACCCAGTACTTCTTCAACGCCGACTGCTACTTCTACTTTGTCGAGCGCGTGCAAAAGCTGGGCGTGGATATTCCGGTGGTGCCGGGCATCATGCCGATCACCAACTACAGCAAGCTGGCGCGCTTCTCCGATGCCTGCGGCGCGGAAATCCCGCGCTGGATACGCAAGCAACTGGAAGCCTACGGTGACGATACCGACAGCATCCAAGCGTATGGCGAGCAGGTCATCACTGAAATGTGCGAGCGCCTTCTGCAGGGCGGCGCACCGGGTTTGCACTTCTACAGCATGAACCAGGCTGAACCGAGCCTGGCGATCTGGAACAACCTCAAGCTGCCACGCTGAGGCTGATCTCTTCGGCCATGACGCTAACGTGTCATGGCCGCCTCCCCCTTGCACATGACTTTACCCCTCAGTGTTCACGGCCTCAGATACACACCGCAGCCACACGCTGGCGAATCCGACTTGACCAGAGGGTCAACCCTGCATAGCGTGAAGCTTAAGACCACAATGGAGTGACTCAATGGTCAGCCGTAAAACCATCAATGCATCGGTTACCCCCAAAGGCAGCCTGGAAACCCTCTCCCAGCGCGAGGTGCAACAACTGCGCGCAACCGGATCTGGCAGTGTGTATGCACTGTTCCGCCAATGCGCCCTGGCAATCCTCAACACCGGCTCACACAGCGATAACGCCAAGACCATCCTAGAAGCCTACCCGGATTTCGAAATCAGTATCCTGCAGCAGGATCGCGGCATTCGCCTTGAGCTGTTCAACGCCCCTGCGGATGCCTTTGTCGATGGCGAGATGATCGCCAGCACCCGTGAAATGCTCTTTAGTGCTTTGCGCGATATTGTTTACACACAAAGCGAGCTGGAGCATCAGCGCATCGATTTCAGCAGCTCGCAAGGCATCACCGATTACGTATTCCACCTGCTGCGCAACGCCCACACCCTGCGCGCCGGCGTCGAGCCGAAGATCGCGGTGTGCTGGGGCGGTCACTCGATCAGCACAGAGGAATACAAGTACACCAAGAAGGTCGGTCACGAACTTGGCCTGCGCGGCCTGGACATCTGCACCGGCTGCGGTCCCGGCGTGATGAAAGGCCCGATGAAAGGGGCGACCATCTCCCACGCTAAACAGCGCAACGTTCAAGGCCGCTACTTGGGCCTGACCGAGCCGGGCATCATCGCCGCCGAAGCGCCCAACCCTATCGTCAATGAACTGGTCATCCTGCCGGACATCGAAAAACGCCTGGAAGCCTTCGTCCGCCTGGGACATGGCGTGATCATCTTCCCCGGCGGAGCGGGCACTGCCGAAGAGTTACTTTATCTGCTGGGCATCCTCATGCACCCGGATAACCAGCACATGCCCTTCCCGCTGATCATTACCGGGCCGAGCAGCGCCAAGCAGTACCTCAAACAACTGCATGCCTTTATCGGTGCAACCTTGGGCGAGGCCGCGCAACAACGCTACAGCATCATCCTCAACGACCCGGAACAAGTGGCACGGGAGATGGCGCTGGGTATCAAGGCGGTCAAACAGTTCCGCCGCGAACACAACGACGCCTTCCACTTCAACTGGCTGCTGAAAATCGACGAGAGCTTCCAGCACCCGTTTGAGCCGACCCACGCCAACATGGCCGCGCTCAACCTGACGCGCGCGCAACCGGGGCACGAACTGGCGGCCAATCTGCGTAGGGCGTTTTCCGGGATTGTCGCCGGCAACGTCAAAGATCAGGGCATTCGTTTGATCGAACAACACGGCCCGTACCACATCAGCGGTGACCCCGAAATCATGCAGCAGCTTGATCAACTGCTGAAAGCCTTCGTCGACCAACACCGCATGAAGCTGCCAGGTGGCAGTGCTTATGTGCCCTGCTACAAGCTGGTCACCTGAGCCGACCAGCAGCCCGACAAAAACAGTCCGCCTCGCGCGATAGCCGCTACAGTAAGTACAGGCATTTGTAACCGCGCGAGTGAGGTCACCGCACCATGGCCAGACTGTATGCGTTGCTTGTCCTACTGTGTGTCAGCGTTGTGAGTCACGCCCAGCCACTTAAGGTATGCACCAATGAGTGGCCCCCCCTATACCTTGCTGGAAGAGGGTCAGGTGCGCGGCATTGATGCTGATCTTCTGCATCTGGTGCTGACCAATCTCGGCATCAGTTATGACATCACCCTGGAACCCTGGCGTCGCTGCTTGCGCAAGATGAATGACGGCAAGCTGGACATTTTGCTCGACGCTTTTTATAGCGACGAGCGCGCCAAAACCATGATCTTCCCCAACGAGCTTATGGCAGAAAGTGCCATGGTGCTGTTCCATGCCCGCGCCCGGCCTTACACCATCAATTCGGTGGATGACCTGACCGGCCTGCGTGTCGGCACAGAACCCGGCTATGCCTACAGCCATGAGGCCTTTGCCAAAGGCACGCACTTTATCCGCGAAGATGCGCCAACGCTGGATGCCAACGTCGGCAAATTATTACTGGGGCGGATCGACCTGGTCATCACGGATCGTGCAGTCGGCCTGTTCACCGCCAAAAACATGGGCGTGCAGGACAGCATCGCTTACAGCCCGCAACCGCTCTATAGCGATCGCGTCTTTGCCGCTTTCAGCCGACGCCCAGCCATTGCCGCGCTGGTGCCCAGCTTTGAAAGCGAGTTGCGCCGGGTCAAACAGACGCCTGAATACGCCGCCATCTTGCGCCGTTATCACCAGGCAATACCCACGCAGACCGTCGAGCAGAGAGAAACTCGCGCAGACTAGCGGCTCTGTTATACTCCGGCCTTCCCGCCAGGCTTGCGCCCGGATGCTAGACCCCAGAGGTCAGCAGTACCGGACGGGATTGCGCTCCCCAAGCGTGATTCAAGCCTGGCAATACACCCCATAGGGCTGCGCCCTCACTAGACAGGATTACACATGTCCTTTGCCTCCCTCGGTCTCTCCGAGGCTTTAGTCCGTGCAGTCGAATCTGCCGGCTACACCCAACCCACTCCGGTGCAACAGCGGGCCATCCCCGCCGCGTTGCAAGGTCGCGACCTGATGGTGGCGGCCCAGACGGGTACAGGTAAGACAGGCGGCTTTGCCCTGCCGATCCTTGAGCGACTGTTCCCTAACGGTCATCCGGATCGCGAACAACGCCACGGCCCAAAACAGCCGCGCGTATTGGTGCTGACACCCACCCGCGAACTGGCCGCCCAAGTGCATGACAGCTTCAAGCTGTATGCCCGCGATTTGAAATTCGTCAGCGCCTGCATCTTCGGTGGGGTTGGTATGAACCCACAGGTGCAAGCACTGGCCAAAGGCGTCGACGTACTGGTGGCCTGCCCAGGCCGACTGCTCGACCTGGCGAACCAACGCGCTATTGACCTCTCGCACGTGGAAATCCTTGTGCTCGACGAGGCCGACCGCATGCTCGACATGGGCTTTATCCATGACGTGAAAAAAGTCCTCGCCAAACTGCCGAGCAAACGCCAGAACCTACTGTTCTCGGCGACGTTCTCCAAAGACATCACCGAGTTGGCCAGCAAGCTGCTGCACAACCCCGAGCGCATCGAAGTCACGCCGCCTAACACCACGGTCGAGCGCATTGAGCAACGCGTATTCCGCTTGGCCGCGAGCCACAAGCGCGCCCTGCTCGCCCACCTGATTACCCAGGGTGCCTGGGAGCAAGTGCTGGTCTTTACCCGCACCAAGCACGGCGCAAACCGCCTGGCCGAATACCTGGATAAGCATGGCCTGCCGGCTGTCGCGATCCACGGCAACAAAAGCCAGAACGCACGCACCAAAGCCCTGGCTGATTTCAAAGCGAACAACGTGCGCATTCTGGTAGCCACCGACATCGCCGCGCGTGGTCTGGACATCGACCAACTGCCCCACGTGGTCAACTTCGAACTGCCTAACGTCGAAGAAGATTACGTTCACCGCATTGGCCGTACTGGCCGTGCCGGTCGCAGCGGCGAAGCGATTTCGCTGGTTGCGCCGGACGAAGAAAAGCTGCTCAAAGGTATTGAGCGCATGACCAAACAGAAGATCCCGGACGGCGATCTGATGGGCTTTGATGCCAGCACCGTTGAGGCCGAGCGCCCGGAAGTACGCGAGCCGCAAAAACCTCGCACACCACGCGGCGCCAAGCCGGAAGGTGAGCGCCACGGCGGTGGCCGCAAGGACAAAGGTAAAGACAGCGGTCGTGACAACAACCGCAGCAAGCCTCAAGGCAGCCGTAGCCAACAACCGCGCACCGCCTCTGCAAGCCGCTCAGCCGCCCCGGCAGTGCCTGCACTCCCTCCGGACCGCGCGCCGGATGAGTTCCGCGATGATGAAATCGACAACTTCGGCAATCGTGCCGACTATGTCAGCCCAAACCAGAACAAGCAGCAGAACCGTGGCCGTCGGCCCAGTGCGCCTGCTTCAGGCCCCAGCGCCAGCAACGGCGTCGGCCAACCTGCACGCGCCGCGAAAAGCCCGCGTAGCAATACCAGCACTGCTGGCGCCACCAACCAAGGCCGTCGCCAGGGCGGTGCTGCACCGACCGGCCAAGGCCGAAACAACTCAGGGCGCGCTCGACCACCGCGTGACACGCGCACCACATCACTGAACCGTGATGAGTTGCCGCGCCGCGAAGGCGCAGCGAAGGCACCCAGTGATAAGCAACCGGTGATCATGCACAAAGGCTCACGCCTGGACCGCTTCCCGACACCGGAGCAACTCGACGAATTGGCGAGTGCACGTCCGCGCGGCGAAAAGCCAGCGCTGCTGACGCGTAACCGCGAAGAGTCGTAAGCCTGTAACGCAGAAGCAAAAACGCCGCCCTGATCAGGCGGCGTTTTTGTTTGTATTGCGTCAAGCAGCGATCGGTTGAGACTCTGCCGCAGCTAAAGCCTCTTGCGCGATCTTACTTGCGAATACCTTCGACCGAGAGGATCAGCTCAACGGTTTCCGAGGCTGGGCCCAAGTCTTTGGTGATGCCGAAGTCTTTCAACTTAAGGGTGGTGCTGCCTTCAAAACCGGCACGGTAGCCACCCCATGGATCAGTGCCTTCACCGATGAATTTGGCTGCAATCACAACCGGTTTGGTCACGCCGTTGAGTGTCAGATCGCCGGTAATGTCAGCGCTGCCTTCACCTGTGGACTTCACGGCAGTGGAGGTGAACGTCGCTTGCGGGTGCTTGCTGACATTGAGGAAATCGCCACTGCGCAGGTGCTTGTCGCGCTCAGCGTGGTTAGTGTCGACGCTGGCGGTGTTCAGCGTGACATTCACTTTGCTGGCTTCTGGCTTGGCGGCATCAAAGCTGAAGCTGCCATCAAAATCCTTGAAGGTGCCGTACAGCCAGCTGTAGCCCAGGTGGCTGATTTTGAAATTGACGAACGCGTGCTGGCCTTGCTTGTCGATGGCGTAATCCGCTGCCATGACCTGGCCTGCGCTCATCAGTGCGCTACCCAGGGCCAGCGCGACGAGAGTTTTCTTCAACATGGACATGCTCCTTATGCAGTGTGAGTGAGGGGATGGGTATTCACCCCCCAGTTATAAAAGCTCAATCAGCGACCAAACATACGCAGCAGTGTGCGATCACGATCAATGAAGTGATGCTTCAAGGCGGCCAAAGCATGCACGCCGGCAAAAATCACCAGCGCCCATGCCAGGTACTCATGCACCAGACCCGCCACATCCTCCTGGCGAGGAATGCTGGTCAGCGTGGCCGGCACTTCAAACAAACCAAATACCGCAATGCCACGACCATCGGCCGTGGAAATCAGGTAGCCGGAAATCATCAATACAAACAGCGCCACATATAAAAAGGCATGGCCCAATTTGCTGGCCTTGCGGGTTAGCGCATCATGGTTAGGCAAACTAGCCGGTGGCGGGCTTACCCGACGCCACACAACACGCCCCAGCATCACCACAAACAACACCAAGCCGATGCTCTTGTGCAGATCCGGTGCTGGCTTGTACCAACTGCTGTAATAGTCCAACCCGACCATCCAATAGCCCAAGCCAAACAAACCAAATACGCTCAAGGCCACCAGCCAGTGCAGCAGGATGCTGGTCATGCCGTAGTGAGAAGAGCTATTGCGCCATTGCATGAAAACATTCCGAAAATAAGGGGCTCGAAGTGGAGCAGCCGCAAGATTAGCAACAAACCTATCGACTAATAGCGGATTTTTTTGCTTTGAAATATCGGGAAATACGATGATTGCGCCCGCAGATTTCACATGACCTTTTATGTCCCCGATCCGCTCGCAAAAGTTCACCGGGGTGCGTGATCCGCTCGCGTATCACGTCACACATTAGACCAATGCTCACGGGCTGCCAGCAGTGCCTGGAGTGATTGTGCCGTCCATCCGCAGCAGGGCTTCTGATAGGCTTGCGGCAGATAACGGAGAACACCTCGATGAGCTTGAACGACCAGTGGATGCAGCGTGACCTGAAGGTACTTTGGCACCCCTGCACCCAAATGAAAGATCACGAACACCTGCCACTTGTACCCATCCGCCGAGGTGAAGGGGTGTGGCTGGAAGACTTCGACGGCAAGCGTTATCTGGATGCGGTCAGTTCGTGGTGGGTCAACGTATTTGGCCACGCCAACCCACGTATCAATCAGCGCATCAAGGATCAGGTCGACCAACT
Organism: Pseudomonas sp. Ga0074129; assembly: GCA_001465025.1. Taxonomy (GTDB): domain Bacteria; phylum Pseudomonadota; class Gammaproteobacteria; order Pseudomonadales; family Pseudomonadaceae; genus Aquipseudomonas. The sequence goes on along the minus strand of LNDO01000100.1, from coordinate 39,407 downwards.
GGAGCACGTGATTCTTGCCGGCTTCAGTCACCAACCGGTGATTGAACTGTCCGAGCGCTTGGTCGCGCTCACCCCGACAGGTCTGGACCGGGTGTTCTACGCCGACAACGGCTCATCCTGCATTGAAGTCGCGCTGAAGATGAGCTTTCACTACTGGCTCAATGTCGGCAAACCGGCGAAAAAGCGCTTTATTACCCTGAGCAACAGCTATCACGGTGAAACCATTGCCGCGATGTCGGTGGGTGATGTCGCGCTGTTTACCGACACTTATAAAGCGCTGCTGCTCGATACAATCAAAGTGCCCAGCCCGGATTGCTACCACCGCCCCGAAGGCATGAGCTGGGAAGACCATTCGCGGGCCATGTTTGCCCACATGGAACAGGCGCTGGGCGAGCACAGCCATGAAGTCGCGGCCGTGATTGTCGAACCGCTGATTCAAGGCGCGGGCGGTATGCGCATGTACCATCCGATCTACCTCAAGCTGCTGCGCGAAGCGTGCGACCGTTACGGCGTGCACCTGATTCACGACGAAATCGCCGTAGGCTTTGGCCGCACCGGGACGATGTTCGCCTGCGAGCAAGCCGGTATTCGCCCGGATTTTCTCTGCCTGTCGAAAGCCCTCACCGGCGGCTATCTACCGCTGGCGGCGTGCCTGACCACCAACGAGGTGTATCTGGCGTTCTACGACGACTACTCAACTCTGCGCGCCTTTCTTCATTCGCATAGTTACACCGGCAACCCGCTGGCCTGCGCAGCCGCTTTGGCCACGCTGGATATATTCGAACAAGACAACGTGATTGAGGCCAACAAGGCACTGGCCGCGCGCATGGCCAGCGCCACGGCACACTTGGCAGATCACCCGCATGTCGCCGAAGTACGTCAAACCGGCATGGCCCTGGCCATCGAGATGGTGCAAGACAAAGCCAGCAAGACCGCCTACTCCTGGCAGGAGCGGCGCGGCCTCAAGGTTTATCAACATGCGCTGGAACGCGGCGCCCTGCTGCGTCCGCTGGGCAGCGTGGTGTACTTCCTGCCGCCTTATGTGATCACGCCCGAGCAGATCGACTTTCTCGCAGAAGTCGCCAGCGAAGGCATCGACCTCGCCACCCGCACTTCAATCAGCGTGGCGCATAGCAATACCAACTACCCGGGCTTTCGCGATCCGGGCTGAACAGGTCAGTAGGGAGGATGACGCTTCACCCATCCACCACTGCCCTATTGCGGTGGATGAAAACTGCGTCATCCATCCTACGGATATCCATGCGCGTGGCTCAGCCTGAGGCTAGAATTCGCGCCTTTAATCTAGGTTCACAGTTTATGCGCCTATCCCGTTTCTTTATCGACGCCCCGCTGTCCCTCGGCCAGCACGAATTACCAGAAGCCCAAGCCCACTATATCGGTCGCGTGCTGCGTCACGCCGTCGGTGATGCCGTGCAATTATTTGATGGCAGCGGTCAGGAATACCGCGGTGAACTGATCGAGGTGGGCAAAAAGAACGTGCGCGTTGAGCTGCGTGAAGCCTTCGCCGGGCAGGCCGAATCCCCCTTACGAATCCACCTGGGCCAAGGCCTTTCACGGGGTGAGCGTATGGACTGGGCAATTCAAAAAGCCACCGAACTGGGCGCAAATGAAATCAGCCTGATTGTCAGCGAGCGCTGTGAAGTGCGCCTAAAAGATGAGCGTGCCGACAAACGCATGGCCCACTGGCGTCAGGTGGCCATCAGCGCTTGCGAGCAGTGCGGGCGCTCAGTACTGCCCATCATCAACCCGCCCATAAGCCTCGGCGAGTGGCTCGGGCAGGTCTCGGCCGATTTGAAACTGGTGCTCCACCCGGTCGCGCAACCTTGGGCCAGCCACCCACAACCGTCCAGCCTGGCCTTTTTGATCGGCCCAGAAGGCGGCTTGAGTGATGCGGAAGTAACGCAAGCCAACAGCCAGGGCTTCCACGCCGCCCGCTTGGGCCCGCGCGTGCTGCGCACCGAAACCGCGCCAGTGGTTGCCCTCAGCGTGGCGCAGCAGTTGTGGGGTGATTTTTAATCCGCGCTATTGCTGCCCGCCATAAAAAATCCCGCTCATTCAGCGGGATTTTTGCTTTATAGACCGTCAGATCAGTCCGGCATCTGCCAGTTTCTGCTCCAGCCCGATGAGGTCCGGAATCTTTAGCACCGCCTCACCCAACTGCACGGCATCCAACTCCAGCGGCGACAGCACCGCCTCAGCCCGCGCCAGGTTGGCCTCAAGCTTGATGGAGCGCGGAATACCCTGCACCAGCACGGCAATAAACTTCACCATCGGCCGCCCACCCAGGGCGTTTATCACCGCCACCCGTGAACCGCTGTTGACGACAGCTTGACCGTCCGACGCCGCCTCAAACGAGAGCAGCGGCAAACGCAAATCACGCCAGGCAATTTGGCCAAGAAACCAATCAGGCATGCCCTCAGTGACTTGCGGCGCGCGGTAGGGAATCAACTCGGCGACAGCGACGTTCGGCAACAATAACGTTCGGTCGCTGAGCGGCATCAGCAGCCCAGTCAGGCTGACACTGGTGTTTGGAGAAGCAACGGCTTGGCTCATGACAAATTCCTGTTGAGGGGACGCCGCGGATTATTCGCACTGCTCGGCGAGGTGACGAACCAACGCCTCAGCCAGTTCACGCGGGTCAGCACTGAAGCTGCTGTAACCGGCTTCGCGCAAGCTGTCCGGCATACTCGACGAGACGCAACTGTCAGCGCGCTGCGTCCAGATCAAACCACCCTGACGCAGCACATACGCCGCAGCGGCACTGCCATCACTGCCCATACCGCTGAACGCAATAACGCCGCTCATGCCCGCGAACTGTTGCGCCAGGTTGAGCATCATCTGATCGATAGACGGGCTGTAGGGTTCGGGCCAGCCGCGCTCGGCAATGTGCATTACGCCATCATCTGTAAAACCCAGTTCCTGGGTGATAGGCACCACCACCACTTCACCACAGCGCACGGCATCGCCATGCCGCGCCGGGTTTACATGCCACTGGCTATGACGACCAACAGCCTGAGGTAGCGCACTCTCAAAGCTGGCATCGATGTGCTGCGCGTAAACAAAACCAATCGGTAAGCCACCTGGCAGCGCATCCAGGAACGCTTTAACAGCAGCAGGGCCGCCCATTGATGCGGCCAGCAGCCAGACCTGTCGCGCCGGCTCGCCCGCCACCAGCGGGGTGTCCGCCAGGGCCGCGGGTAAATCCAGACGCGAAGGCCGCTGCGCTTCAGCCATCAAAGCTTCCAGGCTCGGCCCAACGGCCTGCGAGGGGTCGCCAACGAGCTTTTTCAACTTGCCAAACAGGCGACGCTCCCAGCGCGGGTAGTTTTCTGAATGCCGTTCAGGCGCATGGCCTTCACCGAACAAAACAGGCGCTGAAGTGCTTTCCAGCAAGCTGTCGACCAAGGGCGAGTCTTCTGACTGCGCCAGATCAACCAACCACAAATCCGTTTCGCACGCATTCAAGGTATCCTGATCCAGGCGCGCGGGATCACTGTTCATCACCACCTGATAGCCACTGCCGGTCAGCGCCTGTTGCAACACGTGGCGCTGCAAGGATGTGTCAGCGATAACTGCAATGCGAGCTGCTGTTTTCTCGGTCATGGGCGGTTCACCGGGTGGCGATCCACCAATTGCTGAATGGTTTCGAGCAACAGAGACTCCTGGTAGGGCTTGCCGAGGTATTCATTAACACCAATGTTCATGGCGCGCTCACGGTGTTTCTCACCGGTACGCGAGGTGATCATGATGATAGGCAGGTCTTTCAGGCCTTCGTCGTGACGCACCAAGGTGGCAACTTCGAAGCCGTCCATGCGTGGCATTTCGATGTCCAGCAGCATGATGTCCGGCTTGCGTTCTTGCAGCAGCGAGATGGCATCAACGCCATCTTTAGCAGTCAACACGTTCATGCCGTTACGCTCAAGCAGGCGACTGGTCACCTTGCGCACGGTAACCGAGTCGTCGACCACCATCACCAGGGTTGGGCGATCCGCTTCAATCTCAGCGGCGGTGGCAGTTTGCTTGATCTGACGTGGTTGCAACTGCGTCAGCAAGTGCGCATGTAACACACGAATGGTGGCCAGCAGATCGAGAATGACCACCACGCGACCGTCCCCAAGGATGGTTGCACCGGAAATCCCGTGCACGCCGGCAAACTGCGGCCCGAGGCTCTTCACCACGATTTCCCGCGAACCGGCCAACGAGTCAACCTGAACAGCCACGGCGTGTTCTTTCGAGCGCACCAGAATCACCGGCAACGGCAGGCTTTGGCCGACCAACTTGGGCTGCTGTCCATTGTTCAGCAGATCGCCCAAGTAACGCAGCTCATAGCTTTGCCCGGCGTATTCGAACCGCGGAGCGTCGGGGCCGTAGTAGGCCTCCAACTCATACGGGGAAACCCGCACGATACCTTCAATGGTGTTAAGCGGAATGGCGTACAGGTCTTCACCGGAGAGCACCATTAGTGCGCGGTTAACCGATACCGTAAACGGCAGACGGATGGTGAAGGTTGTGCCGGTGCCCGGTAGCGACTCGATACTCATCGAACCGCCAAGCTGCTTGACCTCGGAGTGGACCACGTCCATGCCAACGCCACGGCCAGAAATCTGTGTCACCTTCTCGGCAGTGGAGAAACCCGCTTCAAGGATGAACTGCAACACTTCGTAGTCGGTCAGGTCCGAGTCGGCATCCATCAAGCCGCGCTCAATCGCTTTGCGTTTGACGGCATCGAGACGAATACCACCGCCATCGTCAGACAGGGTCAGGACAACATCACCGCCCTCACGCCCCAGACCCAGACGAATGGTGCCCTGCTCAGGCTTACCGGCCGCACGACGCACATCCGCCGTTTCAATACCGTGGTCAACGGCGTTACGCAGCATGTGCTCCAGCGGTGCAACGATGCGTTCAAGCACCGTACGGTCCATTTCACCTTCGGCGTTGCCGACGAGGAACTCGACTTGTTTGCCCAGCTCTCCAGAAATTTGTCGCACGATACGACGCAGACGCGGTACTAGCCGGTCAAACGGCACCATGCGCGTACGCATCAGGCCTTCCTGCAGCTCGGAGTTGACGCGCGCTTGTTGCAGCAACAGGGTTTCCGCGTCGCGGTTACGTGCGGCGAGGGTTTCTTTCAGATCGAGCAAGTCAGACGCCGACTCAAAAAGTGAGCGCGAAAGCTGCTGCAACTGTGAGTGACGGTCCATCTCCAGCGGGTCAAAGTCTTCATAACCGACACGCTCGGCTTCAGCCTGAATACGGCTGAGAATTTGTGCCTGGGTTTCAGTGTCAAGACGGCGCAACTGATCGCGAACGCGGTCGATGGTGGCTTCCATCTCACCCAGGGTGAAACCGAAGTCACTGACCTGTTGCTCAACCCGACCACGGAAGATCGAGGTTTCACCGGCTAGGTTAACCAAGCCTTCCAACAGTTCGGCAGGAACTTTGACCAGTTCCTGCGGAGCACGCCGTGACGCCGCTTCAAGTGCCGCCTCTTGGGCGCGGCGCACGAATGGCAGCACCTTAGCCACGACTTCCTCTGCCGGCATCGCGCTGGCGGCGACAATCGAGCTAGCCAGGTCATAGCTGCGTGATGCAGGTGCAGGTACAGGTGCCAACGCTGGCACTATGACTGGATGCTGTTCGGTTTCAGACTCCAAGCTGTCATTCAGGCGCTGACGCAGTGCATCCAGCTCTTGCTGCAAACCCTCGAAACCCGACTGCACATCAACAAACAGGCTCTGCGGTAATGGCAAGCCTTGGGCCTGAGCCTCAGCTAAATGCTGCTCCAGGTTGTGCGCCAAATCACCCAGACGCTTTTGCCCAGCCAGGCGTGCGCCACCTTTGAGGGTGTGCAGAATGCGCTGCAGTTCTTCAATGCTGCTGCCATCTTCGCGGTCTTCCTCCAGACGGCCCATGGCGCTTTCCATGGCCTCCAGAAGTTCATCGCCCTCTTCGAGGAAGATGTCGAGGATGTCGGATTCGGTCTCCTCTTCAGACTGAACTTCCACAGCTTTGAGCGCGACCGCAGAAGGCATGTTCAGCTGCTCATCTGGATTGGCGCGAAAGCGTTTGATGGTCTCAATCAACGCATCGCCCGACGGGGTCTGCTGCTTGTCGCGTACCGCTTCAAGCATCTCAGCCAAGCTGTCTTGGCAGCTTTGCAGCAAGGTAAACAGATCCTGACTTGGGCGCAGTCGACCTTGCCCAAGCCCTTCGTAGAGGAACTCCAGCTCATGGGCCAGATCACCAATCTCACGAATTTCGGCCATGCGCGCACCACCCTTGAGGGTGTGCAGATCACGTTGCAACGACTCAAGCTCAAGGCTGTTGTCGACATTATCCATCCAGCGCTGCAAGGCAGCGCCTGCGCTATCCATGATGTCAAAACCTTCTTCAAGGAAGATTTCGACCAACTCAGGATCGCGCTCGTCGTGAGGCATCGGCGCTGCTGACAGGACTTCAGCCAGCGGCTCAGCATCCTGCTGTTCAAACACCGGATCTAAAGGAAACTCAGCACTTATGTCGGGCTGCTGCTCAAGCGCAGGCTCTTCGAATTGCGGGTCATCCAACACTTGCTCTCGCTGCGCTGAGCCGAATTCAGTCGACTGCGTCACGTCAGCCAGTATGCCGAAATCAATCTCTTCTTCGATGCCGGGCAGCTCCAGCGGCGCGAACATTTCAGGCTCAACAGCTGCCCCCACATCAAACTCAATCTCTTCAGCTTCGGCTTCGGCTTCGGCTTCGGCTTCAAATTGGACAACAGTATTGGCTGGGACTTGCGACTGACCCGCAGCACCGTTTAGACGAAAGTCGCGAATGCTTTCAATTAAGTCATCGGGTGAATGCAGTGCAGTCTGTGCCTGCAACTGCTCAAGCAAACGTGCCAGTTGGTCATGGCTCTGTTGCAGCAAGCCAGCGAGCATGGGCGAGGCGCTATAACGGCGGTCAATCAGGCCTTCATAAAGCGATTCCAGCTCGTGCGCCAAGTCCCCAATTGGGCGGATCTCAGCCATTCGCGCACCACCTTTAAGGGTGTGCAAATCTCGCTGAAGCGACGAGAGCGCAGGCTTGTTCTCAGGGTCAGCTAACCAACGCTCCAGTGCCTTGCCCGCGCTGTCGAGGATATCGACGGCCTCTTCGAGGAAAATCGCGACCATCTCCTCATCGAGCGACTCGTGGAAGACATCGCTGACGGAGCCAACTGAAGCAGGCGTTGGCTCAGCAGCGGGCGTCAACTCGGCTTGTTCGATCTCAACCTCTGCTGCTGGACCTTCACCGACATCCAGCACATCACCCAAGGCGACGGTCTGCAGCGCCTCGGTAGCGTCGGTGAGTTCAACCACCTCAATGCCACCATCCGCTGTAGTGGATAACAGCGCTAGCGCTCTCGGATCGAGCGCCTCGTCCAACAAACTGCGCAGCGCCTGCACACGCTCAGGTGCAGGGCTAACCTCAAGCGCCGCCGCCACTTGGTCCATCATGCCGATCAATGCTTCATGGGCTTGCTCAGCCTCAGTGAAGAACCGGTCGCTGACTGCCAAGCTGCCATCTTCGACAGCGCCGTAAAGGTCTAGCAGGGCTTCACACAGCTCATCGATCTGCGGCAGGTCGGCCATCTCGGCGCCACGCCCCAGCGTGGTTAATTCTTCAAGTAGCGCGCTAAGCTCCTGTCGCTCGGATGGATGCTCACGCCACTTGTGCAGCAAATCTTCGGCATCCAGCAGGATATCCATGCCTTCAGCCAGGAAGATGCTGATCAACTGCGGATCACGCTTCTCGCCTGACTCGTCCTGACGGCTGCTCTCGGCATGCTCGAGGCGATCGCTGTGTAGCTTTTGCACCCGCTCAAGAAACTCGCTCGCGCCAGGCAATACAGCCAAAGGCGTGCTTTCGAGTTGCTCAAGCCCAAGCCGGAAAAGCTTCTCCGCGCTGCTTAGCAACTCGGCTTCCGCCAGGTCCATCGGGATCAGATTGGTTTTGAATTCTTTAACCAGTTTTTCCAACGGCGAGGCAATTTCCGCAACCGGCAAAATACCCGCCATGGAGGCACTGCCCTTTAGGGTGTGTAGGGCGCGCTGCAGATCATCGGTGACGGGCTGGGGCAACTCTTGGGCGCAGTCGGCCAGAAAGCCAACCAAGGTGTCGAGGTGCATCTCCGCCTCATTGCGGAATATCTCCAGCAACTGCGGATCAAGGCCTGTGTCATCGTCATTGTCGAACGATACGCTGTTGGTCGTCACAGCATCGACTGAAGCAAGGTGACTGTCATCAGCAATGGCAGCCCGCTCGGTCGGCGCTGCGGGCGTTGGCGACGGGTGCCCTTTGGCCAAGGCATGCGCGGTGGCGGCCAAGTGGTCGACGTCATCGCGCTGACGCTGGGCTTTGTTGGCGAATTCATCCACCAGCGCCGGCATCAACGCAACTACATCGGCGATCACCTGATGCACGTCCGCATTGGGTTCTATGCTGCGGTCAAGCACACGGTTGAGCAAGTTCTCGATTGCCCAGCCCAACTCGCCAATGACCAGAGCGCGCACCATACGGCCGCTGCCCTTGAGCGTGTGGAATGCGCGGCGAATTTCGCTCAGCGCATTCTTGTCATCTGGGTCAGCACACCAAGCAGGAAAGTATTCATTGATGGTTTCGAGTACTTCACCGACTTCTTCGATAAAGACTTCCATCAGCTCTTCATCAATCGGCTCTTCGCCGGCTGGCGGCGGCAGCAAGCTTAGCGGTACATCTTTGGCAGGCGGGTTAATGGCCTGCACGGGGGCGGCCATCACGTCGGCCATCGACAGCGCTTTTTCACCCTCAGGCTCATCAGCTAAGTCACTAACCGGCGCACTCGGCAGCTCAACTTCGGGCAACTGCAAGGACGCAAGCTCGGCCTCATCCCAATTACTCGGGCTATCGGCGGCGCCTAAGTCATAGTTCTCAAGCGCAAGAGTGTCGTGATCCAAGCCTTCGCTTGCATGGTTATCGACCAGCGCAAGTGGCTCAGCTTCGGCAAGGTCGACGCTAAAATCGATCAGTTCAAGCTCTTCGACCGGAGTGTCGATGATCCACTGCGACTCATTGCGCGGCGCTTCGATCGAAGTCGAATCCAGATTGGCAAACTCATGGCTGAAATCATCAGCCAACTCAAAGGATAGCGACTCTTCAACCTTTACAAGTTCATGCATCTCAGTTTGAGACTCTGGCTCCGGCTCAACAAGATCGAGCACGTCCATCTCATCGAGTGGATCTGACAGAGGGGCAAACGTTTCAACCCGCGGCTCTACACGATCCAGGATTGAAGGTTTTTCCTTGAGTGGATAGCCCAGGCTCTCAAGGCTTTCTTCGGCCACGTCCAGAATCAGATCACCCTGCGTGGCATGGTCTTCGGCCAGACGCTCCAGGTAATACTCAACACTGGTGATGGCATCAGCCAACGTATCCAGGCTTTGCCAGTTAGGCACGGCCTTGCGCACCAACAACTGTTCTTGAATGTAGCGATTGCAGGCATTGAGCAAATCCGCCGCACGCTGCAGGGGAATCATCGCCAAGCCGCCGCGCACCTGGGTTAGCAAGTCAGGCACGCGGGCCAGGTGCTCGTGGTTCCACTGCGAGGCGATAAATTCGATGATCGCGTCTTTGGCCTGCTCCAGGCCATTGCGCGCTTCTTTGATCACCAATTGGTGGATTTGCGCCACATCGGTAGTGGGCAAATGGCTTTGCTCGCGACCGCTGTCCTGCGCAGGACCGACCATGCCAGCCAACGTTGCCTCGACATAAAGCAGGGCACCCGCGACATCCATCAATACGGCATCACTTGGCTCGCCTTGGCCTTTGGCCAGGCCATTGACTACATCCAGCTGATCAACAATGACCTTGCGCGGCTGGCTAAAGCCCAAAACGGCGAGAGTATCGGCAATTTGTTTGAGCGGCGCAGCGAGTGCATCAAGATCAGTAACCTGGCTGCGATCGCTGCGGACAAACAGATCAAGGCTGTCTTTGACGCGAACCAGCTCCTCACACAAGGCAGCCACAACCGATCGCATTGCGTCACGGTCAGGACCGGCAAGGCGTGCGCGCTCTTCGTCAACGACCGCTGCATCCGGCAATGCGTCATCGAGTCGATATTGGTCGCGTAGGCTGCGCACACGAGGCGACTGAGCAGATGACTTGGCGACATAAAACAGCAGGTTTTTATTCAGCTCATCTGGGGCTGCTTGGTTGATAGCGTCGGCACCCTGCTCGACCAGACGTTTGAGCTCTTTGTCGACTTGGCGCAACAACGTACGGACCGAGGAGCCATTCGCCACGCTGCCATCGGCCAACCCTTCGACCACACCCGACGCGATTTGCCATAGCGGGCCCAACGGCGAGCCTTTACAAAGATTTTCCAGGCGTGCGAAGACCCGCGCCATGTACCCCAGGTTAGTGGGCAGATCCTGATTACGGATGACCCCAACCAGTGCCATTTGCAGCATCTGACGCAGTTTGCGCAGCAGCGGCGGCAACTCCTCCGTACGCAGATGTTCCAGCGATTCACTCGGTAACGCAGGCGTTCGCTCGGACATGTCCGGAGCAAAAAGGCTGGTTTCCGAGAGGAGTTTTTCTCCGCGCGCGGCGCGCAGGTCATTGAGCAGAGGCAGCACCACCATCGGTAGATCACGGCGTGCGGTCTGGATTCTGTCCAGATAAACCGGCAGCTGCAGAATCGACTGCATCAGCACTTCCAGGGCTTCACCCTGGTTGGTCACGCGTCCGTCGATCAAAGCACCAGCCAGGTGCTCCATTTCCTCAGCGAGTAATGCGGCGCCGAAAAACTCGACCATCTGCAACGTGCCGAGCACCTGATGCACATAGGTCTGGCAGAAACGCATGCGTGAAGCGTCCTGAGGGTTCTCAACGAACGCCTCTAAGGCTTGACGCGCCTGTTTCAGGGTTTCCGCGATCTCGCCTTTAACCCATTCCAGGGCGACATAATCGTGCCGATCACCCATAGCCACTCCACTCATATTCTTGGCTCTTCTGCCTTATCAAGCTGCTGAAAAACGACCTACGCGGTCATTGCTGCCTCGTCTTCTCGCTTCAACAACCTGCTATCCCTTACGGGTAAACGCCAAAACTCGCTCGTCGGCCACCGGGATCAATTCCGGGTGCTGCCAACCGGCTACCTCGCCCACTCCCACCACCAGCAGCCCCCCTGGCACAAGGCGTTCAGCCAAGTGATTGAGGATCTCGCGACGGCGCCAGCGACGAAAATAGATCAGCAAGTTCTGGCAAAAAATAACGTCCATTCCGGTCATTGGAGCCTTGGCAAGCTCCAACACATTTAGCCGGGCACAACACACTCGACCTGCCAACGTAGGCACGACTTTGAAACGCCCTTCACCCTGCGCAACGAAGTAACGCTGACATAGTTCTTCATCCAACAATTCCAAACGACGCGCCGTGTACTGACCTTCGCGTGCCTTACTTAGGGCATTCAGGCTGATATCAGTCCCCGTAACCCCATAAAAATCAGGCTTATCCGTCTCACGCAACACTTCGGCCGCACTGATGGCCAGCGAATAAGGCTCTTCGCCACTGGCGCAGCCCACGCTCCACAACTCCCAAGGCTGGCTCATGCCTTGCTGCAAACGGTCACGCAGGTAGCCTTCCAGCACATCAAAAGAAGGGCGATGACGAAAGAAGCGCGTTTCCTGAACGGTCAAACGGTCCAACAGGGTTGACCATTCCACCGCGCCACGCGGCCCATCAGTCACCTGCCGGTAGTACGCTGCGTATTCGGCCACACCCAGCTCGCGCATCCGCGCGCTCAGATTGGTCTGCAGAAATGCACGCCTACGCTCATTGAGTACAACCCCGGTACGCTCCTCAAGCAACGTTTGCCAGTCACGAAACTCCGTGGCTGTCATGTCTGCCAGAGGCTGCAAGGCCCAGACGCCTGACTGCATGTCGTGCCCCTCGCTTACGGCTAAAGCCTCTAAGCGACAGGCTTTTCAGCCTGTCGCACAGCAACGGCTTAGGCCTGCTCCCCACCCGGCAAGGTAAAGCCGGATACCGACTTACGCATTTCACTGGCCATTTTGGCCAAGTTACCAATGCTCTTGGCGGTGGCCGTGGTACCGGACGAGGTTTGCGAGGCGATCTCCTGGATGACGTTCATCGTGTTGGAAATGTGACCCGCCGATGAAGCCTGCTGGCGAGCGGCGTTGGAGATGTTCTGAATCAAGGCCGCGAGGGTTTTCGATACCTTCTCGATCTCTTCCAGTGCAACCCCGGCGTCCTGTGCCAGACGAGCACCGCGTACCACTTCGGAGGTCGTTTGCTCCATCGAGATAACGGCTTCGTTGGTGTCGGTCTGAATCGTCTTAACCAGCGCCTCGATCTGCTTGGTTGCAGCAGAGGAACGTTCTGCGAGGCGTTGTACCTCGTCCGCTACTACGGCGAAGCCTCGACCCGCGTCACCGGCCATGGAGGCCTGAATCGCGGCGTTAAGTGCGAGGATGTTGGTCTGGTCAGCAATGTCGTTAATCAGGCTAACGATGTCACCGATCTCCTGAGACGACTCACCGAGGCGCTTGATTCGCTTGGAGGTGTCTTGGATCTGCTCACGGATGTTATCCATGCCGGTGATGGTGTTGTGTACGACTTCGTTACCCTTGTTGGCGATTGCTACGGAACGCTCTGCTACCGCGGAGGATTCAGAGGCGTTCGCCGATACCTGGTCAATCGACACGGCCATTTCGTTGATCGCCGCCGAGGCACCGGCAATTTCCTGAGCCTGGAGCTCGGAAGCTTCCGCCAGGTGCATCGCCGTGGCCTGGGTTTCCTGAGCAGCACCGGCTACCTGAACGGCGGTCAGGTTAATCGTGGCTACCAGGTCACGCAGTTGGTCGATGGAGTAGTTGATGGAGTCCGCAATGGCACCGGTGAAGTCCTCGGTTACCGTCGCGGCCACAGTCAAGTCACCGTCCGCGAGGTCGGCGATTTCGTCGAGCAGTCGCAGAATCGCCGCCTGGTTACGTTCGTTTTTCTCAGCGGTTTCGCTCAAGCGGCGGTTCGTTTCACGCACCATCACCAAGCCGATCAGAATAATTGAGCCCAGTGCCAAGGCACCCAGCACATAACCGAACAGGGTGTTAACGGCACGGCCGGTGGCCAGGTCGTCAAAACCGACGGCGAGGTCAGAGGCTTTATCCAGCAGGGTTTGCGAAACGCTGAAGATGATGTTCGCCGATTCACGTACCTGGAACAGCTCAGGCGAGGTTTCGAGAATCTCGTCTACCGAACCGGATACGAATTCAAACAGTTCGGAAATTTCAGCCAGACGCTCGAGAGCTTCTTCGTCGCTTACCTGGCTGATTTCCATGGCGGCGTTGCCTTCCAGCATCGCGGCCAGTACACGACCGAACAGGCTGGCATCGCGACCGAACATGTCGGCAGCTTGCACCGAGTCCTGGTCACCCGCCAGTACCTTGTTTACAGAACCCAGAATACGTTCTGCCAGCAAGGATTGACGCTGTGCAACCGAGACCTGAGCAGCAGGTGCACCGCTTTCCAGCAGGATGTCGACAACTTCTTCGTACTCGACCTGCAACTGCGGAATGGTTTCTGCCAGCGTGGCAGCTACCTGGTGCAGGGACAATACAGTTTGTTCGTTCGCCAGAATGGCGTCGGTGTTCTGCCGCAGCGTATCCCACTCTTGCTGCACCACAGCCACCTGCGGCTGGAGTGATTCAGGAGCAGCAGGCAGACCCGTTTCTTGGTTACCGTCGGTCAGGTAACCCCAACGTGCCTGGAAGTCGTTACGCGCAGCGCGCAGCAACTCGAACGCCTCGGCAGTACCTGCCGCCGCTTCCGTGGAGTTGTTGGCAATTCGCTGGGACAGAACACGCAGTTCACCGGCGTGACCAACGTATTCCGTGTCGTAGTTGGATTGGGTGTTGATGTAGGCGAAGTTGGCGAACAACAACACAATCGAAACGATCAGGACAATAAACAGCCCTGCGATCAATGTGCTACTGCGCGCACCTGCTAACAATTTACCTGCATTTAGTTTTTTCATTTACTGGCCCCCGCCTGGACCGACCGCACTACGGTTCCCATGTAACGCCAAAAGGCCGGCAATGCCGACCCAACCGATAAACTGTTAATACGCCACGTCGAGAAAGCCCGGATTTTGGGCCAGCGCATGTGGGCTGAACACCAGCCAGGGCTGTTCACGTTGGAAGACTCCGTGGATAAAGGGTGCAATGGATGCTTCGAGCGGCGGTAGCTGCTCTGAGAAGGTGTCCACTGGAAAATGCTGCATGCCGAAGACTTCATCGACCGTCAGACCGGCAAAGACTTCTTGATGATCGACCACCAGCACGCGCCGTTTTTTGCGCAACGGCGACAACTCATTGCCGAAGAAGCCGCACAGATCCATCACCGGCAGCAACCGACCACGAACGTTAGCCACACCTTTGACCCAGTTCTTCACGCCCGGCAGCAGGGTATGTCGAGGCTCGTGCAGAACCTCGCCCACCTCACCCATCGGCGCGACGAAAAAGCGTTCGCCCATGCGAAAGCCAATGCCGCTCCAGGTCTGCACCACGGCTTTTTGCGATGGCAGGCCAGCCGCTAAAGAGCGGCACAGCCTGTCAATATCCTGAAGTGTCTGAAAAGGTGTTTGTGCGTCCGACATGCCAACTGCGGCCTTATTGTTTTTTAGTTGCGGACAAATCCGGAATTAACCAGCCAGTACCGCATTCAAGGTTTTAACCAGAGTGTCTTCATCGACTGGCTTGGTCAGGTAGTCCTTCGCGCCCTGGCGTTTGCCCCAGACTTTGTCGGTTTCCTGATCCTTGGTGGTGACAATGATCACCGGAATGTGGCTAGTCTCGGCGTCTTTGGTCAGCTGGCGCGTGGCCTGAAAACCATTCAGACCCGGCATGACGATGTCCATCAACACGGCGTCCGGTTTCTCTTGGCGAGCCAGCGCTACACCGTCAGCGCCGTTTTCTGCCTTAAGCACCTGGTGACCGTGCTTCTCGAGCATCGCGGTCAGCTTGTACATTTCGGTTGGGGAGTCATCAACAATTAGAATTCGAGCCATGGTGTTTCCCAATACTTATAAGAGGCGCGTGGTTTAGCAACCAGGCGTCAGGACGCTTGTTCAACCGGCGTAAACTGAGGCACATGGGCTTTGATCGCACCGAGCAACTCTTCTTTGCTGAAGGGCTTGGTCAGGTATTGATCGGAGCCAACAATACGGCCCTTGGCTTTATCGAACAGGCCATCTTTGGAAGACAGCATGATCACCGGCGTGGACTTGAAAGCGCTGTTGTTCTTGATCAAGGCACAGGTTTGATAGCCATCGAGCCGCGGCATCATGATGTCGACAAATATGATATTCGGGTGTGTGTCAGCGATCTTTGCCAAAGCATCGAAGCCGTCTACTGCGGTAATCACCTCGCAGCCCACCTTTTTCAGCAGGGTTTCCGCGGTACGACGAATCGTTTTCGAATCGTCGATCACCATCACCCTCAAACCCTCGGAATGCTGTTCCATGTTTGCCCTACCATCGCCTCGGTGAGTCGTTATTTTTGCGTTATATCAGTGCGTCTGAGGCCCTGTCACCGACGGGATACAACCCAATCGTCGGGCCTTTTTAGCACACTCTCATGCCGCAATCTATAAGCCACGCGGGGCCAAGGTTTTTCCTTGACCACCCGATCCGCCAGCGCCACCCTGACGCCACATCACGCTCGCAGCACACTGTGAAAAGCTGCCTAAAATTACGGAGAACACCACCATGAGCATCCGCCTCGGCATTGTCATGGACCCCATCGCCCAAATCAGCTTCAAAAAAGACAGTTCGCTGGCCATGCTGCTTGCCGCCCAGGCGCGCGGCTGGTCTCTCTTTTATATGGAGCAACAAGACCTTTATCAGCACAAAGGTCAGGCTCGCGCTCGAGTGGCTGAGCTTAGCGTATTCAACGATCCGCAGCGCTGGTTCGAACTCAGCCCCGAGCAGGACATTGCTCTGAGCGACTTGGACGTGATCCTGATGCGCAAGGACCCGCCCTTCGACAACGAGTTCGTTTACTCCACCTATCTACTGGAACAAGCCGAGCAAGCTGGCGTGCTGGTGGTTAACCGCCCGCAAAGCCTGCGCGACTGCAATGAAAAGTACTTTGCCACGCAATTCAGTCACTACACGCCGCCGACCATTGTCAGCCGCAGGGCCGACATTCTGCGCGAGTTTGCCAAAGAGCAGCGTGACATCATTCTCAAACCCCTCGATGGCATGGGCGGATCGATGATTTTTCGTCACCGCGAAGGCGACCCCAACCTTTCGGTGATCCTCGAGACCCTGACCAACCACGGCCAGCAGCAAATCATGGCCCAGGGCTACCTGCCGGCGATCAAAGATGGCGACAAACGCATTCTGATGATTGATGGCGAACCCGTACCTTACTGCCTGGCGCGCATCCCGGCGGTGGGTGAAACGCGCGGCAATCTTGCAGCGGGTGGCCGCGGCGAAGCTAGGCCGCTGACCGAGCGAGATCGTGAAATTGCGGCTGCCGTAGGCCCAACCCTGCGTGAAAAAGGCCTGCTGTTTGTCGGCCTGGACGTCATCGGCGAGCACCTGACCGAGATCAACGTGACCAGCCCGACCTGCATCCGCGAGATCGACGCCGCCTTTGACACCCGCATCGGTGAGCGACTGATGGATGTGATTGCCGAGAAGCTCAATGCGCGCAGTGCTTCATAGACTTTTGCATGCTCCCTCGGCAGACTGCGCGGCAACCTGAGCAGACCTGATACCCGATGAATGCAGCCACTCGACAACCCGAACTGTCCAGCTCCGCAGTAAAGCCGGCTGACCGTTTGGGCTTCACCCTGTTCCTGGCGGCTGTGCTGCATGCCGCGCTGATTCTCGGCCTGGGCTTTACCCTGGCCGAGCCCAGCCAGATCAGCAAAACGCTGGAAATTACCCTGTCGACCTTCAAGAGCGAAGAAAAGCCTAAAGAGGCCGATTTTCTCGCCCAGGACAACCAGCAAGGCAGTGGCACTCTGGATCACAAAGCCGCGCCAAAAACCACTGAACAGGCCTTATTTCAGGACAGCGAGGTCAAACGCGTCACGCCCCCCGCTACACCCCAGCAGCCTGCTGCCCGCCAGGAAGCCCCGAAAGCGGCAGTCGCTACCCGCGCCCCACAACAACAGAAAACTCCGGTAAAGCGCGAAGAAAGCAAAGCCACACCGCCCACCCGCACCGCTCCGGTGTTCGACAGCGCGCAACTGTCTTCAGAAATCGCCAGCCTAGAAGCTGAACTGGCTCAGGAAGTTCAGCAATACGCTAAACGCCCAAAGATTCATCGCTTGAACGCCGCCTCAACCATGCGCGACAAAGGTGCTTGGTATAAAGATGAGTGGCGCAAGAAAGTTGAGCGCATCGGCAATCTCAACTACCCCGACGAAGCCCGGCGCGCGGGGATTTACGGCAGCTTGCGCCTGCTGGTTTCGATCAATCGCGACGGCACGCTGTATGAAGTGCAGGTACTGGAGTCATCCGGTCAGCGCCTGCTCGATCAAGCCGCCTTGCGCATCGTGCGTTTGGCTGCTCCCTTCGCGCCGTTTACCGGCGATCTGGCGGATGTAGACCGCCTGGAAATCATCCGCACCTGGCGCTTTGCGCGCGGCGATCGCCTGTCCAGCAACTGAATCGCTGCTTGGCGCTTGAGCCTTCCCGCCTGAAGCTCCAAACTAGCGCCATGAAAGACGCCAGCTCCCTCAAGCATCAGTTCCTGATTGCCATGCCGCACATGGCCGATACGCATTTTGCGCAGACGGTCACCTACATCATTGATCACAACGAAAACGGCGCGATGGGCCTGGTGATCAACAAACCCAACGGCCTCAACCTGGCCGATGTACTGGAGCAACTGCGTCCGGACCAAGAGCCGCCTGCACTTTGCCGCAGCTTACCGATTTTTACCGGTGGCCCAGTGCAGACTGATCGCGGTTTTGTTCTGCACCCCAGCGGCACGCAATTTCAGGCCACTCTGGAGCTGGGTGAACTGGGTTTGTCGACCTCGCAGGATGTGTTGTTTGCCATAGCCGATGGCAACGGCCCGCAGCAATACCTGATCGCCCTCGGCTATGCCGGCTGGGACGCCGGGCAACTGGAAGCCGAACTGATTGCTAACGCCTGGCTGACCTGCCCGGCCGACGCGAGCATTCTCTTCGACCTGCCCTTCGACCAACGTCTGAATGCCGCTGCCGCGCGCCTGGGCGTCAACCTCAGCCTGCTCACCTCACAAGCCGGTCACGCCTAATGTCGGATAACAAAAGCAAACCTTTGCGCCTGCTGCTGGGCTTCGATTACGGCACCAAGCAGATTGGCGTGGCGGTCGGCCAGGTCATCACCGGCCAGGCTCGCGAACTGTGCATCCTCAAGGCGCAAAACGGCGTGCCGGATTGGCAGAAAGTCGAAGCATTGGTCAAGGAATGGCAGCCGGATGCCATCGTCGTCGGCCTGCCGCTGAACATGGACGGCAGCAAAAGCGAGATGAGCGAGCGCGCGGAAAAATTCGCCCTCCGCTTAAACGGCCGCTTCAACCTGCCCGTGCACACCCACGATGAACGCCTAACCACCTACGAAGCCAAAGGCCAACGCCTGCAACAAGGGCAGAACAGTGGCTACCGCGAACGCCCGGTAGACGCCCTGGCCGCCGCACTGCTTTTGCAGGGCTGGCTCGATGAAAACAGCCCCTGAAAACTACCTGCGTTGCCGATACTGCGTTAAAAACAGGCTCGGAATGCTCATTTACAACACGTAAACTCGCGTGCGAGCCCAGTGCGCTTCCTCACCGTTTTGACCAGCCGCAGGCTGTTACTGGCGTAGCGCCTTGTCTCGGCTGCCTCGCCTACGTTTTCAGAGGCTGTTTTGTATACATCTGGAGTGTTGCCATGAGTTTACCCAACCCGGCCGAACTGCTACCGCAAATGGCCGATGCGCTGACCCGCCACCTAAACCAACGGCAAATCAGCCAGCCGCGTTTTATTGGCATCCGCACCGGCGGCGTCTGGGTGGCTCAAGCATTGCTCGAAGCCCTCGGCCGCCAAGACGCGCTGGGCATTCTCGATGTGTCCTTCTACCGTGATGACTTCACCCAGAATGGCCTGCACCCGCAGGTGCAACCGTCCGAGTTGCCGTTCGAGATCGAAGGTCAGCACTTGGTGCTGATTGACGATGTCCTGATGAGCGGCCGCACCATCCGCGCCGCACTCAATGAGCTGTTTGATTACGGCCGTCCAGCCAGCGTGACCCTGGTCAGCCTGCTCGACTTGAATGCCCGCGAGTTACCGATCAGCCCGGACGTAGTCGGCGCCACGCTGTCGCTGACAACGGATCAGCGGGTAAAATTGACCGGCCCCACACCGCTGACCCTCGAACTCCAGACGCTTGCCCACTGAGACTCGCCCCATGACGACCCTAGCCGCCAAGCGCTCGCTGCAGCTCAATGACCAAGGCCAACTGCGCCACTTTCTATCCCTCGACGGCCTGTCCCGTGAGCTGCTGACGGAAATCCTCGACACCGCCGACTCCTTCCTCGAAGTCGGCGCACGCGCGGTCAAGAAAGTCCCGCTGCTGCGCGGCAAAACGGTGTGCAACGTGTTCTTCGAGAACTCCACGCGCACGCGCACCACCTTTGAACTGGCCGCCCAGCGGCTATCGGCGGATGTCATTACGCTCAACGTCTCGACCAGCTCCACAACTGGAAGCCATGGCAGCCGACATCTTTGTCGTGCGTCATGCCGACTCCGGTGCCGCGCACTTTATTGCCGAGCATGTGTGCCCGAATCTGGCCATCATCAACGGCGGTGACGGCCGTCACGCCCACCCAACCCAGGGCATGCTCGACATGCTGACCATCCGCCGGCACAAAGGCGGTTTCGAGAAT
Organism: Pseudomonas sp. Ga0074129; assembly: GCA_001465025.1. Taxonomy (GTDB): domain Bacteria; phylum Pseudomonadota; class Gammaproteobacteria; order Pseudomonadales; family Pseudomonadaceae; genus Aquipseudomonas. The sequence goes on along the minus strand of LNDO01000100.1, from coordinate 19,437 downwards.
CTCTCGGTGGCCATCGTCGGCGACATCCTGCATTCGCGGGTGGCGCGCTCGAACATGCTCGCGCTGAAAACCCTGGGCTGCCCGGACATTCGCGTGATTGCACCGAAAACCCTGCTGCCAGTCGGCATTGAGCAATACGGCGTGACGGTTTACAGCGACATGACTGAAGGCCTCAAGGAAGTTGATGTGGTGATCATGCTGCGCCTGCAGCGCGAGCGCATGACCGGCGGCCTGCTGCCCAGCGAAGGCGAGTTCTACCGCCTGTTCGGCCTCACCGAACAGCGCCTGAAGTTGGCTAAACCGGATGCGCTGGTCATGCACCCTGGCCCCATCAACCGTGGCGTGGAGATCGAATCGGCTGTGGCCGATGGCCCGCAATCGGTGATCCTTAATCAAGTCACTTACGGCATTGCCATCCGCATGGCGGTGCTGTCCATGGCCATGAGCGGGCAAACCGCGCAGCGCCAGCTCAATCAAGATGCCGAGGAGCAGAACTGATGCGTATCCGTATCCTCGCCGCCCGTGTGATCGACCCTGCCAGTGGTTTTGATCAGCAGGCTGATTTGTACATTGAAAGCGGCAAAGTGGTCGGCATCGGCCAGGCACCCGCCGGTTTTGTCGCCGAGCAGAGCATTAACGCCCAAGGCTTGGTGGCCGCGCCCGGCCTGGTCGACCTGAACGTCGCCCTGCGCGAACCGGGCTACAGCCGTAAAGGCAGCATCGCCACGGAAACCCTCGCGGCAGCCGCCCCCGTGCTGGACACGCCAGCGGTGGCTGAGCTGATTCTCGACCGCGCCCGCGAAGCCGGCCACACCAAGGTGTTTCCAATTGGCGCATTCAGCAAAGGCCTGCAGGGCGAGCAACTTGCCGAGTTGGTAGCCCTGCGCGATGCGGGTTGTGTCGCCTTCAGCAATGGCTTGGACAACTTCCGCAATAACCGTACCTTGCGCCGCGCGCTGGAATACGCGGCCACCTTCGACCTGACGGTAATCTTCCATTCTCAGGATTATGATCTGGCCGAAGGCGGCTTGGCTCACGAAGGCCCAACCGCCAGCTTCCTCGGCCTGCCCGGCATTCCGGAAACGGCAGAAACGGTGGCGCTGGCCCGCGACCTGCTGCTGGTTGAACAAACCGGTGTGCGCGCACACTTCAGCCAACTGACCAGCGCACGCGGTGCCCAGCTGATAGCAGACGCCCAAGCTCGCGGCCTGCCAGTGACAGCCGATGTCGCGCTTTATCAGCTGATTCTTACCGATGAAGCGCTGAGTGACTTCTCCAGCCTGTACCACGTGCAGCCACCGTTGCGCACAGTCGCTGACCGAGACGGCCTGCGCGCAGCCGTGAAAAGCGGTGTCATCAACGCCATCGCCAGCCATCACCAGCCGCATGAACGTGACGCCAAGCTCGCGCCATTCGGCGCCACCGAACCTGGCATCAGCAGTGTGCAACTGCTCCTGCCCTTGGCCATGAGCCTGGTGCAGGACGGCCTGCTCGACCTGCCCACCCTGCTCGCGCGGCTGAGTTGTGGCCCGGCGCAAGCGCTGCGTCTACCTGCTGGCAAACTGAGCGTGGGCGCACAGGCCGATGTGCTGCTGTTTGATCCGCAGGCTTCAAGCGTGGCCGGTGAGACCTGGTATTCGAAAGGGGACAACTGCCCGTTTATCGGCCACTGCCTGCCGGGTGCCGTGCGCTATACCCTGGTGGACGGACGCATCAGCTATCAGGCCTGACAGCTAACCGATAGAGCCACGGGGGAGGCGCTTTAGCGGCGAGCTTTTAACAATGCTCTCGCGGCTAAAGCCCTTCCCACGACACGGCAAAATCTCACGAAAAATGCGCGCCTGTTCAGGCGCGCTCAGCGTTCTTGATTGACACCTGACTATTCAGCGTCCAAAAGTCATACAGCACGCCGATCAGGAACAAGCCGCCGGTAAACAGATAGATAACCCCGGTGATCCACTTGCCTTGGTACATGCGGTGCACGCCGAAAATGCCGAGGAAGGTCAGCAGAATCCAGGCAACGTTGTAGTCGGTATCGCCAGCGGTAAAACGCAGATCCGCCTCACGGTCCATCGCCGGGATCAAAAACAAATCGACAATCCAGCCGATAAACAGCAGCCCCAAGGTGAAGAACTAGATGGTCCCGGTCACCGGCTTGCCGTAATAAAAGCGGTGCGCGCCGAGAAAGCCAAAAATCCACAGCAGATAACCGATTAGCTTGCTGTGCGTGTCCTGTCGCTGCATGTGTATGACTCCGTAGCTTAGTGTGAAGGTTTGACGCGCCACTGTACGCAAGGTTCGCCGTCGGTGGAAATTCATCCCTCAACAGCCCAATGACGCTTGAAGCTCGCTGCTGATTGCTAAATACTGTATGCATAACCAGTTATGCACAGGCGTCATGATGCAACTGATCGAAAAGCTCACCGTACTCGCCGACGCCGCCAAGTACGATGCCTCCTGCGCCAGCAGCGGTGCACCCAACCGCAGCTCGAAGGGTAAGAGCGGAATCGGCTCGACCACCGGTATGGGCATCTGCCACAGCTTCACCCCGGACGGGCGCTGCGTGGCGCTGCTGAAGATCCTGCTGACCAACTTCTGCCTGTATGACTGCCAATACTGCGTCAACCGCCGCTCCAGCGATGTACCGCGCGCGCGTTTCACCCCCGAAGAAGTAGTAACGCTGACCCTCGACTTCTATAAGCGCAACTGCATCAGCGGGCTGTTTCTCAGTTCGGGCATCATTCGCTCAGCCGACTACACCATGGAACAGCTGATTCGCGTGGCCAAACTGCTGCGCGAGGAGCATGAATTTCGCGGCTACATCCACCTTAAAACCATTCCCGACGCCGACCCACTGCTGATTGCTGAAGCGGGTCGCTATGCGGATCGCCTCAGCGTGAACATCGAACTGCCCACAGAGAGCAGCCTGATCCGCCTGGCACCCGAGAAGCAGGTACGCACCATCAAGCAGGCCATGCATTCCATCCATCTGGGTGAGAGCGAAGCCCGCGCGGAAAAACGTGGGCCACGCTTCGCCCCGGCCGGGCAGAGCACGCAGATGATCATCGGAGCCGATGCAACCGATGACAGCACTATTCTGCATACCGCCGCCTCGCTCTACGGCGAATATCAACTGCGCCGGGTGTACTACTCGGCATTTAGCCCGATCCCACAAAGTCCCAACACCGTACCCTTCGAAGCCCCACCGCTGCTGCGTGAACACCGCTTGTATCAGGCCGATTTCCTTTTGCGCGGTTACGGCTTTGAGGTCGGCGAACTGCTCAGCGGCCCCGGCAACCTGGCTCTGGATATCGACCCGAAACTGGCCTGGGCGCTGAACAACCGCGAGCATTTCCCGGCCGACCTCAACCGCGCCGAACCGGCGATGATCGCCCGCGTGCCGGGCATCGGCGTGCTCAGCGCAAAACGCCTGATGGCTTTACGCAGGCAAAAACGCATTCGCTTTGAAGATCTCACACGCCTGCGCTGCGCGCTGGAAAAGGCCAAGCCGTTTATCGTCACCCAGGACTATCGCCCGAATCAGGCGGGCAGCGAATCGCTCGTGCTGCGCCAGCAACTGAGCGAAACACCCGCGCAGATGTCGCTGTGGTGATGCGCAATGCCTCCTTCGACGGCAGCTTTATTGGCTGGCGCACAGTGGCCAGAAGTCTGCTGCAACAAGGCATTGCCCCGCATCAGGTGAACTGGCGACCCGACGGCGACAGCCTGAGCCTGTTCGATCAGTCGCCCACGGCAGCGGATCTGGATGCAACAAAGCCCGCACCACGTATCCCCCGGCAATTATTGGAACTGCTGGAAAGTGCAGCGTGTTTCCGCATGGAAGACCGCTGGAGCCTGCTCTATCGGATACTCTGGCGCGTCGCGCAGGGCGACCGTGCGGCCATGTTGCCGGGGGATATCGACGGCAGCCAGTTGCACAAACGCCTTAAAGCGGTCCGCCGTGAAGCCCATCACCTGCATGCGTTTTTGCGCTTCCAGCCACGCCCCGAGAATGCCGAAGGCCCGCAGTTAGTGGCCTGGCATGAACCGGCTCACGATATTTTGGCCAGTGCCAGCGGACACTTTGCCGAACGCTTGGGCCGCACGACCTGGCTGATCGCCACGCCGGATGATGGGGTTTACTGGGATGGGCATACCTTGCATTACCAACGGCCCTGCCCACCCGAATGGCAGCGCCTGGCACACACACCCGATGACGAAGGCCAGGCACTGTGGCTGGCCTATTACGGCAGCACCTTCAACCCGGCGCGACTCAACCGCAGCGCGCTGGAAACCAGCTTGCCGGTGCGCTTCTGGAAAAATTTACCCGAAGGGCCGTTGATTCCGCAGTTGATGAGCCAAGCCCGCGCCGGGGCACAGCGCGATGGTCAGGCAGAAGCGGTGGCAGGCAGGGGCGGCAAACGCATCAGCCGCCCGGCACATGTGACTGTCAGCGAAAACGCCGACCCGGCTCTTCGTCACTGACTTCCAGCGACAGACCTTGCGCCATACTGGTCAGGTGATCGCCATCTGTTTCCGACCCCAGCTTGATCATCAGACGCAGGTCGTTCGCCGAGTCGGCATACAACAATGCATCTTCATAGGTGATCTCACCCTGGCTGTAGAGGTTGTACAGCGCCTGATCGAAGGTCTGCATGCCCTGCTCAGTTGAGCGCTTCATCAGGGCTTTTAGCTCGTGCACATCGCCCTTGCGGATCAGGTCAGCCGCCAGCGGGGTGTTGATCAGCACCTCAATTACCGCGCGCCGCCCCTTGCCATCCGGCGTTGGAATCAATTGTTGTGCAACGATGGCCTTGAGGTTGAGCGACAAGTCCATCCACACCTGATTCTGCCGGTCAGCCGGGAAGAAGTTGATGATGCGATCCAGCGCCTGGTTGGCGTTGTTGGCGTGCAAAGTGGCTAAGCACAAATGTCCGGTTTCAGCGAAAGCCACGGCATGATCCATGGTTTCGCGGGTACGCACCTCACCAATCAGAATCACATCTGGCGCCTGGCGCAGGGTGTTCTTCAGCGCGACCTCAAAAGACTCGGTGTCGATGCCTACCTCACGCTGCGTAACAATGCAGCTCTGGTGCTGATGGATGTACTCAATCGGGTCTTCGATGGAAATGATGTGGCCGCTGCTGTTCTTGTTGCGGTAGCCGATCATCGCCGCCAACGAGGTGGATTTACCGGTGCCCGTCGCCCCGACAAACAGCACCAGACCGCGCTTGGTCAGGGCCAATTTTTTCAGGATTTCCGGCAGTTTCAGTTCGTCCAGCGTTGGGATGTTGGTCTCAATGCGGCGCAACACCATGCCCGCCAGGTTGCGCTGATAAAAGGCGCTGACGCGAAAACGACCAATGCCACGCGCGCTGATGGCGAAATTGCACTCATGGTTTTCGGCAAAGTCACGGCGCTGTTGCTCGTTCATCACCGCGTGCACGGTTTCACGGGCCTGCTCGGGCGACATAGGCGTTTTGGTGACCGGCATGATCTTGCCGTTGACCTTCATCGACGGCGGAACACCGGCGGTGATAAACAGGTCGGAGCCGCCCTTTTCAACCATCAGGCGCAGCAGTTTTTCGAATTCCATCGTTAGTCGCCCATGTGCATTACGCGGTTATGCAAAAGCCAACAACACACGCGTGGCGTGCCGCTGGGGAACCGCCAGACAAACGCTGGCGGCGCAAGTTGAGTCAGAAGTTCTCTGGCGTTTTGGCTTTTTCGCGAGCGGCATCGCGACTGACAACGCCCTTGGCAACCAGAGTTTTCAGGCACGAATCCAGCGTCTGCATGCCCAGCGAGCCACCGGTCTGGATCGCCGAATACATCTGCGCCACTTTGTCTTCGCGGATCAGGTTACGAATGGCCGGGGTGCCGATCATGATTTCGTGGGCCGCCACTCGACCGCCGCCGATTTTCTTCAGCAGGGTTTGCGAAATAACCGACTGCAGCGATTCGGAGAGCATGGAGCGCACCATGGATTTCTCTTCCGCCGGGAACACGTCAACCACACGGTCGATGGTCTTGGCCGCCGAGGTGGTGTGCAGGGTGCCAAATACCAAGTGGCCGGTTTCTGCGGCTGTCAGGGCCAAACGGATGGTTTCGAGGTCGCGCATCTCGCCCACCAGGATGATGTCCGGGTCTTCCCGCAGCGCCGAGCGCAGGGCTTCCGAGAAGCCCAAGGTGTCGCGGTGGACTTCACGCTGGTTGACCAGGCACTTCTTCGATTCGTGAACGAATTCGATCGGGTCTTCGACCGTCAGAATGTGGTGGTACTTGTTGCTGTTGATGTAGTCGAGCATCGCCGCCAGAGTGGTGGACTTGCCCGAGCCGGTTGGCCCTGTCACCAGCACCAGACCGCGCGGCACATCAGAAATTTTGCGGAAGATCTCGCCCATGCCGAGGTCTTCCATGCTCAGCACTTTCGACGGAATGGTCCGGAATACTGCGCCAGAGCCGCGGTTCTGGTTAAAGGCGTTAACCCGAAAGCGCGCCACACCGGGCACTTCGAAGGAGAAGTCGGTCTCGAGGAACTCCTCGAAATCCTTACGCTGCTTGTCGTTCATGATGTCGTAAATCAGCGCGTGCACCTGTTTGTGGTCCAGGGCTGGCAGGTTGATCCGACGTACATCGCCGTCGACTCGAATCATCGGCGGCAGGCCAGCAGAAAGATGCAGGTCCGATGCACCTTGCTTGGCACTGAAGGCCAGCAACTCAGTGATATCCATGGGACTCCCTAATGACAGACAAGCAGGTAGAATGCCGCAAAACCCAGGCGGCGGGCGCGAGTAATGTCCACGATAGCAGAGAATATTGCAAAGGTCGGAGTGCGCATCCGTGAGGCGGCGCAAGCCTCGCAGCGAGATTTCAGCCACATCGGCTTGCTCGCAGTCAGCAAAACCAAACCGGCCGACGCGATTCGCGAGGCATTCGCGGCGGGCGTAACGGATTTCGGCGAAAACTACCTGCAAGAAGCACTGGATAAGCAGACGCAACTGAGCGATCTGCCGGTGGTCTGGCACTTTATCGGGCCGATCCAATCGAACAAGACCAAACCCATCGCTGAGCACTTTGCCTGGGTGCATTCGGTTGACCGCCTGAAAATCGCCGAACGCCTGTCTGCCCAACGCCCGGCACACTTGCCCGCACTGAATATCTGCCTGCAGGTCAATGTCAGCGGTGAAGCCAGCAAATCTGGCTGCAGCCCAGATCAGCTGTCGGCGCTGGCACATGCCGTCACACAACTGCCCAACCTGCGCCTGCGTGGATTGATGACAATCCCTGAACCGACCGATGATGTGACTGAACAGCGCGCGGCGTTTGCCCGTTTGCGTGAGTTGCAGCAAAGCCTAAACCTGGACCTCGACACCCTCTCCATGGGCATGAGCCATGACCTGGAAGCGGCCATTGCCGAAGGTGCAACTTGGGTGCGCATTGGTACAGCCCTGTTTGGCGCGCGTGATTACAGCAACAGCTGATTAAGTTTGCCTTCAGCCTTATTAAGGAAGCCCGTTATGACCACTCCCCGCATTGCCTTTGTCGGTGCCGGCAACATGGCTGCCAGCCTGATCGGCGGGCTGCGTGCCCAAGGCATTGAGGCCAGCGCCATTCGCGCCAGCGACCGTGGTGCCGAGCAGCGCAGCAAGATCAACGCCGATTTCGCCATCGCCACCTTTGAGCACAATGCCGACGCTATTAAAGATGCCGATGTGATTGTCTTGTCGGTCAAACCGCAAGTGATGAAAGAAGTCTGTCTGGATCTCGCGCCTCACATCGGTGAACAGCAGCTAATCGTCTCGATTGCCGCCGGCATCAGCTGCGCCAGCCTGGAAAACTGGCTGGGCCCACGCGCCATTGTGCGCTGCATGCCCAACACACCGGCGCTGCTGCGTCAGGGTGTCAGTGGCCTGTTCGGCAACACACAAGTATCGCCGACTCAGCGCGAACAAGCAGAGCACCTGCTAAGCGCGGTTGGTTTGGCTTTGTGGCTGGATAAAGAAGAGCTGATTGATGCGGTGACGGCCGTATCCGGCAGTGGTCCGGCTTACTTCTTCCTGCTGATTGAGGCCATGACCGCCGCTGGCGAGAAGCTCGGCCTACCGCGCGAAACCGCCGCGCAGCTTACGCTGCACACAGCGCTGGGCGCGGCACGCATGGCGGTGGCCAGCGATGTTGACGCCAGCGAACTGCGCCGCCGAGTCACCTCCCCCGCTGGCACCACCGAAGCGGCAATTAAAACCTTCCAGGCCAATGGCTTCGAAGCCCTGGTCGAACAAGCACTCAACGCCGCTGCTCACCGCTCAGCCGAGCTGGCCGAACAACTGGGTCAATAAGGAACGAACATGATCGGACTCGATACCGCCGCTGTTTACATCCTGCAAACCATCGGCAGCCTGTACCTGCTGATCGTCCTGCTGCGCTTTATCCTGCAGTTGGTGCGCGCAGATTTTTACAACCCGGTCAGCCAGTTCATCGTGCGCGCCACGCACCCGCTGGTGAAACCGCTGCGCAAGATCATTCCCAGCGTTGCCGGGCTTGATCTGGCGTCGCTGGTCCTGGCGATTGTGGTGCAGTTGGTGCTGATGGCGCTGACCCTGATGCTGATGGGCTACGGCCTGGGTGATCCGCTGCAGTTGCTGGTTTGGTCGATCGTCGGGGTGACGGCCCTGTTCCTCAAGGTGTTCTTCTTTGCCTTGATCATTAGCGTCATCCTTTCCTGGGTTGCGCAGGGCAGCCACAATCCAACCGCCATGCTGATCAATCAGATCTGCGAGCCCTTGTTGGCCCCGATTCGGCGCATGCTGCCGAGCATGGGCGGCATGGACCTGTCACCGATCGTGGCGTTTCTGATCCTCAACCTGATCGACATGTTGGTGATCCGCAACCTTGCCGTGATGACCGGCATGCTCAAAGGCCTGAGCTTGGCGATCTGATCGGCGCCTGGGCCATTTTGACCGGGGATGGCCGCGGCCTGATCCTCACTGCCACCTGCAGCCTAACGCTAACGCGCATGCATTGGGCTGCAGGTGAACGGAGCAAGATTCACCCCACCGGACCATCGGTAGACGGCAAAGCCAACGCCCTGCTGCATGCATGCCTGACAACAGCCTTGGCGGTCAGCACGCCTGCCTGGAAGCCGGCCAGCAGAGCTGGCAAAAGCGCCTGCGCATCGACGCCCCAAAAGCCTTATCCACCGAACGCGCACTGACCGCTCGGTCATCTTGACTGACCATAAGGCGGGTGTTCGACGACGTGCAATTGACGCCATAGCCGCGCCGCGCATAATGCCCCGATAGTTTGTGAGCGAACTGCGCCGATCTGGCGGGCTTTCGGCGGCCATTGGCCGTTATGCCGCCGCCATTAGCGACGCTGTAGCGCTCAATGTGTGCACGACTTGCCCTGGGTGCCCAACCCCCAGCGCCCCCACAATGGATGCACCCAACGGAGGAAAGCCCGCATGAGCATGGAACGTCTCAGTCAGCAGGTGGATGCGTACGTCGCCTGGAAGCGCGAGCTGATGCGTGAGATCACGCGCTATCGCAGCTGGCTCATGACCAACCGGCTGAACTCCGAGGCCGTGGAGGCCAAGCTCGAACGGGCGCTCAAGCTGCTGCGCACCGACCATATCACCCTGGCCTTTGTGGGGGAGTTCTCGCGGGGCAAGACCGAGCTGATCAACAGCCTGTTCTTCTCGTCCTACGGCCAGCGCATGTTGCCGTCGCAGGCGGGGCGTACCACCATGTGCCCCACCGAGCTGTTCTTCGATCCGCGCTCGGAACGCTCTTATATCCGCTTACTGCCCATCGAAACGCGCGTGGCCGAGGCCAGCGTGGCGCAGTTCAAACGCATCCCGCGCCACTGGGTGAACATCCCGCTGGATTTGAGCGACCCCAATAACATGGTGCAGGCCTTTAATCAGGTCGCGCGCACCAAGCCCATGCCGGTTGAGCAAGCCATCACCCTGGGCTTTCATCCCGACATGCTGGAAAGCACACAGAAACCCGGCGAAGTGCTGGTGCCAGCCTGGCGGCATGCCATGGTCAACTTCGACCATCCGCTGCTGCGCCAAGGCCTGCGCATCCTCGACACACCGGGCCTGAATGCCTTGGGCAGTGAACCGGAGCTGACCCTGTCGATGCTGCCCAGCGCCCAGGCCATCATTTTTCTGCTCTCCGCTGACACCGGCGTGACCGCCAGCGACATGGCCGTCTGGCAGCAGCACATTCGCCAACTCGACGAAGACACCCAGACCTGCCTGTTTGCCGTGCTGAACAAGATCGACGTGCTGTGGGACGACCTGGCCGGCGAAACCTTTGTGCAAAACGCCATCCGCCAGATCCAAACCAACACCGCCAAACAGCTTGGTATACGTGTTGAAGACGTGCTGCCGCTCTCGGCCAAGCAGGCGATGTTGGCCAAAGTGCGCAAGGACTCGGAGCTGCTGGCCCGCAGCCAGATGAGCAACTTGGAAAACCTGCTCTGCGAACGCATCATTGCGCAAAAGGAACGCTTGCTCGAAGACCGCGTGGTCAATCAGGTGCTGGCCCTGCTGCAAAACAGCCAGCACGTGCTCAATTTGCGCCTGGAGAAAGTCAACGAACAGCAGGCGCTGCTCAACCATCACCAGCATGACAATGGGCAAATGCTGTTTGAGCTGACGGCCAAGACCAAAGAGGACCACAGCCAGCACCACAAGCGTCTGCTCGGCCTGAAGACCAATCAACGTCTGCTCAAGCGTCAGGGCGAGTTGTTGCGCCATGCCTCGCGCAGCGAACGTCTGGATGAACACCTGGACAAGGTGCGCAAGAACCTGACCGGCAGCTGGACCACCTTTGGCATCAACCAGGCCATCCTGCACTTCTTCCGCAGTGTCGAACATGACCTGCACACCCTGGCGCAGGAAGCCGAGATGGCTAACAAAATGGTCGCCGCCATTTACCGTCGGCATAACGAAGAAAACCCGCTCAACGGGGTGGATGCACCGCAGTTCAATGTGGAGCGCTACCTGCGCGAACTGCGCAAGCAGCAAACCAAGGCTGATCAGTTTCGTCTGCACCTGAAAACCCTGCTGACTGAGCAACGCAGCCTGACCAAGCGCTTCTTTGCGACCTTGGTGCAAGAGGTGATTGGTCTGCATCAACGCATTCGCCAAGAAGCTGAGCAGTGGTCCAGCGATGCCTTGATGCCGCTGATGCAGCACACGCTTGAGCACAAACAACTGCTGGAAACCCACATGCTGCGCCTTAAAGCGCTGGCCCAACAAACGCAGCAAACGCGGCAGCGCGGTCAACAACTGGCGCACTACAGTGTTGAGTTGCAGCAGCAGTTAACCCAGGCCAGCGAGATGCTGCGAGTGTTGCGCCGCCCGGCACCGGTGCAGCGCCAAGGTAAAGTGGTCACCCTGCCCACAGCAGCACGGCCGCACAGCATCGGCGAATAAGCCGCGCCAGCGCTACACACCCTGTACCACCTCCTGCCGCCCCACGCGCTTGCCGCGTGGGGCGGCGCTCTTTAGACTGCGGCTCTTCCTTTATTGCGAGCAGAGTCGATGTCGACTGCCTTTCCCCAAGACTCTGTTGGCCTGGTAACCCCGCAGGTGATGCAGTTTGCTGAACCTCTGGCGCTGGCCTGCGGGCGCAGCCTGGCCGACTACCAACTGATGTTTGAAACCTACGGTGAGCTGAACGCCACGGCGAGCAACGCCGTGCTGATCTGCCACGCCCTCTCCGGTCACCATCACGCCGCCGGTTATCACAGCGCCGATGAGCGTAAACCGGGCTGGTGGGACAGCTGCATTGGCCCCGGCAAGCCGATCGATACGCGCAAATTCTTTGTCGTTAGCCTGAACAACCTCGGCGGCTGCAACGGCTCCACCGGCCCCAGCAGCACCAACCCGGCGACCGGCAAACCGTTTGGGGCGGATTTCCCGGTGATGACCGTGGAAGACTGGGTGCACAGCCAAGCACGACTGGCAGACAACCTCGGGATCACTCAATGGGCTGCGGTCATCGGCGGCAGCCTCGGCGGCATGCAAGCCATGCAATGGACCATCAGCTACCCCGAGCGCGTGCGTCATTGCCTCGCCATTGCTTCGGCCCCCAAGCTGTCGGCGCAGAACATCGCGTTCAATGAAGTGGCGCGCCAGGCGATTCTGACTGACCCGCAGTTCCACGGCGGGCACTTTCAGGAACAGGGTGTTATTCCCAAGCGCGGCCTGATGTTGGCGCGCATGGTCGGCCACATCACCTACCTGTCGGACGACGCCATGGGCGAGAAATTCGGCCGGGGGCTAAAGAGCGAGAAGCTCAACTACGACTTCCACAGCGTCGAGTTTCAGGTGGAAAGCTACCTGCGCTATCAGGGCGAAGAGTTCTCCGGCCGCTTTGACGCCAACACCTACCTGCTGATGACCAAAGCGCTGGATTACTTCGACCCGGCCGCTCAGCACGACGGCGATCTAGCCAAGACCCTGGCCCATGTCAGCGCCGATTTCTGCGTGATGTCCTTCACCACCGACTGGCGTTTCTCGCCGGCACGCTCGCGGGAAATCGTCGACGCCCTGACCGCCGCTCGCAAGAACGTCTGCTACCTGGAAATCGATGCGCCGCAAGGCCACGATGCATTCCTGATGCCGATTCCGCGCTACCTGCAGGCCTTCGACAGCTATATGAAAAGGATCAAGGTGTAACCATGCGCGCGGACCTCGACATCATTCAAGAGTGGATTCCAGCGGGCAGTCGCGTACTCGACCTCGGGTGCGGCAATGGTGAATTGCTCGCCTGGCTGACGGAACACAAGCAGGTGTCCGGCTACGGCCTGGAGATTGATGCAGACAATATCGCCCAGTGCGTCAGCAAGGGTGTCAACGTGATCGAGCAAAACCTCGACAAGGGCCTGGGTAACTTCGCCAGTGACAGCTTCGACGTAGTCGTCATGACCCAGTCGCTGCAAGCGCTGCACTACCCGGACAAGGTGCTGGCGGAAATGCTGCGCGTCGGCAAGACCTGCATCATCACCTTCCCCAACTTCGGCCACTGGCATTGCCGCTGGTACCTCACTACCAAAGGCCGCATGCCGGTGTCGGACTTTTTGCCCTACACCTGGTTCAACACGCCGAACATTCACTTCTGCACCTTTGCCGACTTTGAAAACCTCTGCCACGACCAAGGCGCTACCATCATGGACCGTCTGGCCGTCGACCGTCAGCACCGCAACAACTGGGCTAGCCGCCTTTGGCCCAACCTGCTGGGGGAAATTGGCATTTACCGCATCACTGGCACCACACGTTAACGCACGGGATATTGGTCCCTGCATCAACAGTTGGTTTATCGGGAGACACCTATGAAACGCATCGCTTTAGTGTTGTTGGCCCTGTGCCTGAGCCTGCCGGCAGTGGCCGAGCGGAAAAAGAGCTTCGGCGACCTGGATGTGCATTACATCGCGTTTAATTCCAGCTTTCTGCAGCCGGAAATCGCCGCAGCCAGCAACCTGGTACGCAGCAAAACCCAGGGCGTGGTGAATATCTCCGTGCTCAAAGCCGGCACACCGATCACCGCCAGCGTCACCGGTGAAGTGAAGGATTTGGTCGGCCGCAGCCAGCCGCTGACCTTCCGCCAAGTCAAAGAAGGCCAAGCCATCTATTACCTGGCGCAATACAACTTTACCCAGCGCGAAATGCTGCGTTTCACTATCAATGTGCGGGCCAACGATGGCGTGGCGCGCAGCTTCGACTTCAACCAAGAAGTCTTCCCAGACGAATAACGGTCATGAGCACATGATGCCTTTCAAGGAACTGGTACTGGCCAGCCACAACGCTGGCAAACTCAAAGAACTGCAAGCCATGCTCGGCAGCAACGTGCATGTGCGCTCGATTGGCGAGTTCTCCACCGTCGAGCCGGAAGAAACCGGCCTGTCGTTTATTGAGAACGCCATCCTCAAGGCGCGCAACGCGGCGCGCCTGTCCGGTTTACCCGCGCTGGCTGACGACTCAGGTTTAGCGGTGGACTTTCTCGGTGGCGCACCCGGGATTTACTCCGCGCGCTACGCCGACGGTCAGGGCGATGCCGCCAACAACGCCAAACTGCTCAACGTGCTTAAAGATGTGCCGGATGCCGAGCGCGGCGCGCAGTTCGTCTGCTGCCTGGCTCTGGTGCGCCACGCCGATGATCCACTGCCGATCATCTGCGAAGGACTCTGGCACGGACGCATTCTCCACGCGGCGCAAGGCGTGGAAGGCTTTGGCTATGACCCGCTGTTCTGGGTGCCGGAGCGCAACTGTTCCAGCGCGGAACTGCCCGCTGCCGAGAAAAATCAGATCAGCCATCGCGCCCGCGCCATGGCCCTGCTGAAACAGCGGTTGGGTTTGGCGTGATTCAATCCCCCTCGGCCCCTACCCCTCTGACACAAAGTGAGGGGCTTAGCAGCGGCTTCGAGCTGCCCCCGCTGGCGGCCTATATCCACATCCCTTGGTGCGTGAAGAAGTGCCCGTACTGCGACTTCAACTCGCACGCAGCCGGCCCTACCCTGCCCGAAGAGGAATATGTCGACGCCTTGCTCGCTGATCTGGATGCCGATCTAGCGCAGGTGCATCAGCGACCGTTGAGTTCGATCTTCTTTGGCGGCGGCACACCCAGCCTGTTTTCCGCCAAAGCCTTAGGCCGCCTGCTGGAAGGCGTTGAACGCCGCGTGCCGTTTGCCGCCGACATCGAAATCACCCTTGAAGCCAACCCCGGCACCTTCGAGCAAGCCAAGTTTCGCGATTACCGCAGCTTGGGTATCAACCGTCTGTCCATCGGCGTACAGAGTTTCCAACCGGCCAAACTCAAGGCACTCGGCCGCATCCATGACGGTGACGAAGCCGTACGCGCCGCCGACATGGCCCGCGCAGCCGGCTTCGATAACTTCAACCTAGACCTGATGCACGGCCTGCCCGATCAGTCGATTGACGATGCCCTGAGCGACCTGCGCATTGCCATTGCTCAGCAGCCCACGCACCTGTCCTGGTACCAGCTAACGATGGAGCCGAACACGGTGTTCTGGAACCAGCCGCCCGAGGTGCCGGAAGACGATGTGCTGTGGGACATTCAGGAGGCCGGACAAGCGCTGCTGGCCGCCGAAGGCTATGCGCAGTATGAGGTGTCAGCCTACGCACAGCCCGGCAAGGCCGCGCGGCACAACCTCAATTACTGGACCTTTGGTGACTTTCTCGGTATCGGCGCCGGCGCCCACGCCAAGCTCAGCCAGCCGGATGGCCGCATCCAGCGCAGCTGGAAGACCCGCCTGCCGAAAGACTACATGGACAGCCGCAAACGCTTCAGCGCTGGCGAGCGCGTGTTGACGGCAGAAGAACTGCCCTTCGAGTTTCTGATGAATGTGCTGCGCCTCACAGACGGCGTCGCCAGCGAACTGTTCACTCAGCGCACCGGCTTGCCGCTCAGCGTGCTCGCGGCCGCCCGCCAGGACGCTCAGCAACGTGGCTTGCTGCACGCGGACCCGACCCGGCTGTGCGCCACCCGCGAAGGCCAACTGTTTCTCAACGACCTGCTGCAGTATTTTCTTCCCTGACGTAGACGCCGCCACGGCTAAGGAACCCGGATGGACCTGCTACTCGACCTGATCGTCACCCTGTCGCGCTGGAGCCGTGGCCACCTCTACGACATTTCCCTGGCGATCATGGCCACCCTGCTGGTGCTCTTCGGCCCCGGTATCAACACCTGGGTGCAACGCAACACCAGCAGCATGAACTTCATCCTGCGCACGCTGATCTTCGTCCTGCTCTGCGCGGTGGGCTACGGCCTGCTGATGGTCTTTGCCACACCCTATCTGGCCAAGGGCCTAGGCCTGTTCAACAACTTCACCTTGGCTCCCATGCTGATTCTGGTGTTCTTTATCGTCGGCATCCTCGCCGACCGGAATTAAGTCCGGCACTCAAACCGCAACCAGGGAAACTTCCGCAGCGAATGTGACGACCATCGCAGATCGTCACGCAGCCTCAACAATCAGAGCGCTTTTTGATTAGCCTTGCACTCCGAAATGCACCGGCGTGCCAGCTGTAGCCACTGTCTGTGGCGCAAAAACCGCCTCCCGCCACCCCAAGCAAGCCCCTGCCTGTGCTCAGGACGTGCCCGGCGGCCCTACCTGTTGATGCCCTAGCCATGATCACGCTGAACCTTCGCTCCCTGTTTTGCCTGTGCGTTCTAAACCTTGCATTGTTGGCCAGCGCTTTCAGCCACGCGGAACAAACGTCCTCCGCGCCAGACGAAAGCTGGACCATCAACATGCAGAGCGCCGACATCCGTGACTTTATCGAGCAGATCTCCAGCATCAGCGGCCAGACATTTATCATCGACCCGCGCGTGAAAGGTCAGGTGACCGTGGTGGCGCAACAGCCCATGAGCCTGGCCGAGGTGTACAAGCTGTTTCTGTCCGTGATGAGCACCCACGGTTTTGCCGTGATGCCGCAGGGTAATCAGCTGAGCATCATCCCCAACAGCGAGGCCAAGACCACCGCCGGCAGCCGGGGCAATCTGGAAACCCGCGTGCTGCAGGTGCAACACGGTGCGGCCAATGACCTGCTACCGCTGATTCGCCCGCTGGTTGCCAACCATGGGCATTTGGCCGCTGTACCGTCGTCCAATAGCCTGATCATCAGCGACAGCCCGGCCAATATTGCGCGCATTGAAGATGTCATCCGCCAGCTCGACAGTCGCAGCCAAGACGATTTCAGCGTGTACGACCTGCGCCATGCGTGGGTGCAAGAACTGGCAGCAGTAATCAACAGTTCACTACAAAACCCGCAAGCCAGCGGTGCTCAGGTGATTGCCGATACACGCGCCAATCGCTTGCTGCTGCTCGGCCCGCAAGAGGCACGGGCGCGGCTGTTGAAACTGGCGCAGAGCCTGGACACACCCAGTTCGCGCTCGGCCAATACGCGGGTGGTTCGCCTGCGCCATGGCGATGCCAAGGAACTGGCCAAAACCCTGGGCGACTTCGGTGAAAACCTAAGCCAGAGCCAGGGCAGTGAAAATGCATCACCGCTGAAGTTGATGATTCGCGCAGACGAAAGCCTGAATGCCATCGTTATCATGGCCGAAGCCGATATCGTCAATATGTTCGAGGACTTGGTACGCCAGCTGGATGTGCCGCGCGCGCAGGTGTTGGTTGAAGCGGCGATAGTTGAGATGTCCGGCGACATCAACGACGCCCTTGGCGTGCAGTGGGCCATTGATGGCCGCAACGGCGGTGGCCTAGGCGGGGTCAATTTCAGCAACACTGGCCTGTCGGTCGGCACCTTGCTCGGCGCAATTGCCAGCGAAAAAACCGCAGAACTGGCCGGTGCCCTGCCCAACGGTTTGATCTTGGGGGCCGGTAACGACAACTTTGGCGCGCTGATTACCGCGCTGTCATCGACGGGCAAGAGCAACCTGCTGTCCACCCCAACCCTGCTAACCCTGGACAACCAGGCCGCCGAGATTCTGGTCGGGCAGAACGTGCCGTTTCAAACCGGCTCCTACACCACCGACGCAGCGGGTTCGAGCAACCCCTTCACCACCATCGAACGCAAGGACATCGGCGTTACCCTCAAGGTCACCCCGCATATCAATGAAGGCGCCACTTTGCGCCTGGTGATCGAACAGGAAATCTCCTCTATTGCCCCCAGCACCGGTTTGAACGCACAAGCAGTGGACTTGGTAACCAATAAACGCTCGATCAAAAGCACGGTGCTGGCTGACGATGGCCAGGTGATCGTGCTCGGCGGACTGATTCAGGACGACGTCACCAGCAGCGAAAGCAAGGTGCCATTGCTCGGGGATATTCCCGGCTTGGGCCGCCTGTTTCGCTCCACCCGCGAGGCCCGGCAGAAGCGCAATCTGATGGTGTTCCTGCGCCCGACAGTGGCGCGTGACGGGGCGGGTTTGGCCAACCTGAGTTTGGGTAAATACCGTGACTTGCGCCTGCTCGGTCAGGCCCATGGCTTCGAGCAACTGCCACAGCAAGCACAAGCCCTGTTCAACCATGGCCTTGAAACACCCGCCACCGACCTGCGCCAGCACTCGCAACCGCTGCAACCCCCACAGGCCATCCCGGTTAAACCGAGCAAAAGTCTGATCGAGACGCCCAAACCCGTCGACCCTGCCACCCTGGGCAATGGCCGGGGCGGTGAAAGCCGTCCGGAGGTCAACGAGCAGCGTCACACCATCGCCCTGATCGAAGGCAGCAGCCGCGAGTTTATGCAGGCCATACTGGAGCGCCATCCCAAGCAACCGCTGCGTCTGGTCGAGCGCGAGCTGAACGGCGAACGCCAGTTTGCCCTGCTTTACGGCAGTTACCCGAACCGTGAAATGGCTCTTAAAGCCCTCGCAGATCTGCCCGAGCAATTGCCCAAACGCACCGCCAGCGCCCGTCCTGAATAACTAGCGGGCGCACACAGGTGAAGCCTGAGCTAGGCTGACAATACAGGGATGCAACACAGACGCTGGCGAACGAGACACGTCGCACTGTGAAAATGAGACCACCGTCCGAATTAGCGCAAGGCGCGCTGGCACGCTGATCAACCTGTGAACTGCATAACGAATCAGCTACAGCCCGCTCTCTAGACTGCGCAGCCTAATCTGCTGGAGCCTTGGAGCTGTCACATGTCACCACGCTGGATCACTGCTGCGCTCGCCACCGCCATTGTCGGCGGCGTGCTCGGCGTCGTTGTCTCAGGCGCGCTCACACCGCCGACTCTGGAAGCCGCACGCAACGAACCGGCTACCGCCGCCCCCGCGCCTGCTGCGCAAGCGGCTCACCCCGTACAACCGGTCAGCCACACCCTGCCCATGCAGCCGACCCAAACCGCTGCAGCCACACCCAGCGCCACACTCTGGGATGTGCAATCGCTGCAAGAGATTGAGAACAACGGCATCACCCAGCACCTGACCCAAGTCGATCCCGCGCTGCTGAACAACCTAAGCGTTGGCCAGGAACTCTCGCTGGCGCTACCAGGGCGTAGCAGCCCCACGCGCGCCACCCTGAGCGAAACCCGCAACACTGGTGGCAGCGCTGTGTGGCAAGGCAGCCTGATCGATGGCGATGACGTGGAGAGCATGACCTTGGTCAAAGGCGCTCTGGAAACCCACATCACGGTCGCCACGCTGGACGGCAGCCTGTCGATCATTATCGATAACGCCACGGGTAAAACCGTCATCACCGACGAAAACCAGCTGGTGATGCGCGCCGACCCCAATGACCACCTGCATTACGACCACAAAGAACACAGCCCGTTGCCGTTGCCACCGCCAACCCAAGGCTAAGCGCTGCCAACAACTTGCGAATAAGGATAACCCGAATGAAAAGGCTATGTCTGAGTTAACTGTTGCCGCTCGTATAACCCAGCGATTCACTCAGGCAGATCAATGGGTTGAGCTGCGCTTTGTAGCGCTCAAGCAG
>LNDO01000099.1 GCA_001465025.1 Pseudomonas sp. Ga0074129 | reverse complement strand
ACCGTGAAAATTGAATCGTCTTCATGATCAATCCCTCGTATTCGGAGATGTCACGATTCAGTTTAGACCACTGCAACAGTTAACTCAGACAGAGCCAAAAACAATGCGCCCGAGGTGGGCGCATTGGTTAATGAGCGCAGGCATTGCACCTGCGCAGCGTTGGCTTTACAGCAGGTCGAAGCGGTCAGCGTTCATCACCTTGCTCCAGGCCGCGACGAAGTCATGCACAAACTTCTCGCGGCTGTCGTCTTGGGCATACACCTCGGCGTAGGCACGCAGGATCGAGTTGGAACCGAACACCAGATCGACGCGGGTAGCTGTCCACTTGGTGGCACCGCTCTTACGCTCGACGATGGCGTAGCTGTTACGCCCAGTCGGCTTCCAGTTGTAGGCCATGTCGGTCAGGTTGACGAAGAAGTCGTTGCTCAGCACACCGACCCGATCAGTGAACACGCCATGCTGGCTGCCGCCGTGGTTGGTGCCCAATACACGCATGCCGCCAATCAGTGCCGTCATTTCCGGTGCCGTGAGGCCCATCAACTGTGCGCGGTCGAGAAGCATTTCCTCCGGCTGAACCACGTAGTGCTGCTTCTGCCAGTTGCGGAAACCATCGTGCAGCGGCTCCAGCACTTCGAACGACTCAACGTCTGTGTGCTCCTGGCTGGCGTCGCCACGTCCGGCAGCAAACGGCACCTTAACGGTCACGCCAGCCGCTTTAGCCGCTTCTTCGATGGCCAGGTTGCCACCCAGCACAATCACATCGGCGACGCTGGCACCGGTTTCGCTGGCGATTTTTTCGTACACCGCCAGCACCTTGGCCAGACGCGCCGGCTCGTTGCCTTCCCAGTCCTTCTGCGGAGCCAGACGAATGCGAGCACCGTTGGCGCCGCCACGTTTGTCCGAGTGGCGGAAGGTGCGCGCGCTGTCCCATGCGGTGCTGGTGCGTTCGCTGATGGACAGACCGCTAGCGGCAATCTTGGCGGCTACGGCAGCCACGTCGTAATCACTGCGACCGGCTGGCACCGGATCTTGCCAGATGAGGTCTTCAGCCGGTACATCCGGGCCGACGTAGCGGGCTTTCGGGCCCATGTCACGGTGGGTCAGTTTGAACCAGGCGCGGGCGAACACGTCCGAGAAGTAGGCCGGATCTTTGTAGAAGCGCTCGGAGATTTTGCGGTACTCCGGGTCCATCTTCATCGCCATGTCGGCGTCGGTCATGATCGGGTTGTTGCGGATGCTTGGGTCTTCCACATCAACCGGCTTGTCTTCTTCCTTGATGTTGATCGGCTCCCACTGCGAGGCACCGGCCGGGCTCTTTTTCAGCTCCCAGTCGTAGTTCAGCAGCAGGTGGAAGTAACCGTTGTCCCACTGAGTCGGGTTGGTGGTCCAGGCACCTTCAATGCCGCTGGTCACGGTGTCGCGGCCGACGCCACGGCTGACGTGGTTGTTCCAGCCCAGGCCTTGTTCTTCAATGTCCGCACCCTCGGGCTCAGGGCCGAGGTTTTTCGCATTGCCGTTGCCGTGCGCTTTACCCACGGTGTGACCACCGGCAGTCAGGGCGACAGTTTCTTCGTCATTCATGGCCATACGGGCGAAGGTGATGCGTACGTCATGGGCTGTTTTCAACGGGTCGGACTTTCCGTCCACGCCTTCCGGGTTGACGTAAATCAGGCCCATCATCACCGCTGCCAGCGGGTTGGCCAGGTCACGTTCGCCGGAGTAGCGGCTGCCTTCGCTGCCGGTGGGGGCGAGCCATTGTTTTTCCGAACCCCAGTAGATGTCTTTTTCCGGGTGCCAGATGTCTTCACGGCCGAAGGCGAAACCGAAGGTCTTCAGGCCCATGGACTCGTAAGCGATGGTGCCAGCCAGGGCCAGCAGGTCAGCCCAGCTGACGCTGTTGCCGTACTTTTTCTTGATCGGCCAGAGCAGGCGACGGGCTTTGTCCAGGTTGGCGTTATCCGGCCAGGAGTTGAGCGGGGCAAAGCGCTGGCTGCCGGTGCCGGCACCACCACGGCCGTCGGCGATACGGTAAGTACCCGCAGCGTGCCAAGTCAGGCGAATCATCAAACCGCCGTAGTGGCCCCAGTCAGCCGGCCACCAATCCTGGCTATTGGTCATCAGCGCGGTGAGGTCGCGTTTCAGCGCGGCGGCGTCAAGCTTCTTCAGCGCTTCGCGGTAGCTGAAGCCCTCGCCGAGCGGATTGGACTTGCTGTCATGCTGGTGCAGAATGTCGAGGTTCAGCGCGTTAGGCCACCAGGCGACACTCGATTGTTCATTGGCAGTGTTAGCACCGTGCATAACGGGGCATTGGCCGGAAGTGTTTTGGCTTTTCGGGTCCATATCAAGCTCCTCAGGTTTGTAGATGCCCGATGCTGGGCGGGTCGCTCAGCGCGGGTGTGATCTCGGCTGTCTAGGGTTGTCAGAGCAGCCTTGTGTCGATTCGCCTATGAGGTTAGCAGCTCAGAATCGATTAAAGGGCCGAAAGGAGATTCGTATTCTCTATGGGTTCGTTAGGCAGAATTGCATGCCACGACGACGCAAAATTTGCGCTTCGCAGAACACGGCTCATGGCGGCCGCAGGCGGACGGATTCGGCTTAACGTTTCGGGAAAACGCGGCCAGGCTTACCTGAGCAGTTCGACGGCGCGCGCTGCATCTTCGATACCGCTGTAGTTTTCCGCTGAGGTTTCAATAAAGCGGCTGGCCGATTGCAGATCAAGGATCGACTTATGGGCTAGATTGGCCGGGTCGAGGGCCAGAAAGGCGCTTTTGATTTTCTCCGCGAGGGCCGGATCGAGACTGCCGCGTACTGTCCAGTTGTAGTCGAAATAGGCCGGTGTGCTGGCGAAGACCCTGACCTTATGCGGGTCGACCTTGCCTGTGGCGACCAGCTTGTCCCAGGCGCTGGCACTCAGTACGCCGCCATCCACCTTGCCCGCTTGCACCCAGGCCACCGTGGCGTCATGTGTGCCGGCATAACCGATACGACTGAAATAATGTTCTGGCGTGATGCCGTCTTGCTGCAGGAAATAGCGCGGCATCAGGCTGCCCGATGTGGACGACACCGAGCCAAAGGCGAAGGTCTTGCCTTGCAAATCGGACAGCGCTTGTATCGCCGGGTCCGCCGTTATGAACACGCTGGTGAATTCGGCATCCTGCTCGCGCTGCACCAGTGGCAGGGCATTGCCGGTTTTCAGGCGCGTTTGCACAAAGGTAAAACCGCCCAGCCACGCCAGATCAATCCGGTCATTGGCCAGCGCTTCAACCACGGCCGGATAGTCCGCCAGCGGCGTGAACTCAACCGGCATCCCCAACTCGACCTCCAGGTAAGCGCCCAGGGGTTTGAATGTGCGCAGCGATTCGCTGGGCGCTTCATCCGGTACGGCGCTTACACGCAAGGTTTCGCTGGCCAGGCTGAGGCCCGCCGACAGACAAAGGGCCAAGCCAGCGGCCAGCGTCCAGGGATGTTTACGCATGCAAGGTCTCCGTTTCAGTCGCACATGAGATCAGGCCCACTGCACTCAGTTCAATCGTGTCGCTCGGTTATCGCGGTGTGCGCGCGTGCTTCTTCTCCAGCAGCGTGGATGCTTCGTTATACGCCTGCTGAAAGGCCGAGCTGCCGATCCACTCAATCGCTGTGTCTTCGTCTTCACTGTGGAAGAGCGCCCGGTAGGTAATCAGCAAGCCCATCATAAAGTCCGTCGCGGCCTCAGGCGCTTCCTCGGCCACCACCAACTCCAACACCGGGTATTGCAGGAACACCAGGCACAGCGCGAGCTGGCTGATGCCTTCACCCACCTTCATGGCCTCAAACAAATCATCGAAGTCGGCCGGATCGAAACCGTTCTCCTCGATGTCTTTGAAATCGAAAGTACTCAGGTCAATGGCCACATCATCAAACGGCTCATTGATAAACGGATTGGCCAGCACCGGGTGCAGCGGCGTGCCTTTGGCCTTGCCCACACGGTTTTGCTTGGCCTTGGTTTTGGCCCGCTGGGCGCGTTTTTGCTGTTTGTCGGCAGAGGCCATCGGGAGGAGGTTCCTTGTGCTGTGCAGCCATACGCATGGCTCAGATTAATCAGGCGCACAGTGTATTCGCTTCCGCACGCTGTGTCGGTCAACGGGGCGACATCTCGCTGGCTGATGCGTTGAGGCATCGTGTGCGCGAGTGCGGCACACCTGACCGTCAAGGCGCTAACCGTTACAATGCGCGCACTTTTGCAACCGGGTTTCCCTGCTTGCCTATTGTCCGTCGCACAACTCAGCCGAGCAATCCACCACTCTTTTATTCAGGCAGTCAGACATAGTGATCACCGACGCTATCAAATACCAAGCACGTAGGGTGAATCACGCTCCACCGATCCACCCTACGATCCAGCCCGTAGCCTGGATTAGCCGCAGACGTAATCCGGGAGATTGGATTTTCGAATTACGTTTCGCTAACCCAATGAATTAACTCGTGCCCCATGCACGCCAAGGAATAGGCAACCCAAATGGCTCAATTCTTCCCCACTCGCACCACCTGCCGCTTCGACACCCCCGGCGAACGCCGGCTGGCCGAGCGCTTGGAGAAGAAGCTCGAAGACGACTACCTGTGCTGGTTCAATGTTCCGGTGGGGCCAAAGGCCTTGCAGCCGGATTTTGTGCTGATGCATCCACTGCGCGGGGTGCTGGTGCTGGAGGTCAAGGACTGGAAACTGGACACCATCCAGAGCATGGACCGCGGTCAGGCGAAAATCTTTGCCGACGGCCAACTGAAAACCCAGAAGAATCCGATGACGCAGGCACGGGCCTACGCCATGGAAGTGGTGATGATGCTGCAGCGCGACCCGGCGCTAAAACAATCCGCCGGTTCGCCCCGGGCCGGTAACCTGATTATGCCGTTCGGCTGGGGCGTGGTGCTGACCGCGATCACCCGCAAGCAGTTCGAGGGGACGGACTTGGCCGAGGTGCTCAACCCGCAACAGGTGCTGTTTCAGGATGAAATGACCGAAACGGTCGACGCCGAAGCCTTCCAGCAACGGCTGTGGGATATGTTCCACCACGTTTTCCCCTGTCAGCTGAGCCTGCCGCAGATCGATCGTGTGCGTTATCACCTCTACCCCGAAGTGCGGGTTAATGTGCTGCCAGGGCAGTTCGGGCTTTTCGCCGAACAGGACGCACCGCTACCAAGTCTGATCAAGGTCATGGACTTGCAGCAGGAGCAGCTGGCGCGTTCCCTCGGCGAGGGGCACCGAGTCATCCATGGCGCGGCCGGTTCCGGCAAGACGATGATCCTCGGCTACCGCTGTGCGCACCTGGCCCAAGTATCGAGTAAGCCGGTGCTGGTGCTCTGCTACAACAAGTCCCTAGCCGGTCGCCTGCAGCAGGTGCTGGCCGAGCGCGGCCTGAGCGAAAAGGTGGTGGTGCGCAACTTCCACGCATGGTGCTCGGACATGCTCACCGCCTTTAACGTCGACCGTCCAGACCAGAAGTTGTCAGTCAACGCCAAGATGGTGCAGATGGTGGAGAACACCATCGACGGCGTCGACCGTGGGCAAATCCCCCGTGCGCAATACGCGGCGGTGCTGATCGACGAGGGCCATGACTTCCAGCCCGAGTGGTTCAAGCTGGTGGTGCAGATGATCGACCCGGAGAGCAATTCGCTGCTGGTGCTGTACGACGATGCGCAGTCGATCTATCGCGGCAAGGGCAGCAAAAGCGGTATGGATTTCAGCTTCGCCAGCGTCGGCATTCAGGCCCAGGGCCGTACTACCATCCTGCGCCTGAATTACCGCAATACCGTGGAGGTGCTGTCGGTGGCGCGGGCCTTTGCCATGGAGCTGCTGACCGCTCGCGATGCTGCTGAGGATGGTGTGCCCATCGTTGTGCCGCAAAGCGCAGGGCGGCGCGGCGCATTCCCCGAGCTGCTGCGGTGTGAGTCCGATTGGCAGGAACATAACTGCATCGTCGAACGCATCCGCGACGAACACGGCCAGGGCCGCGCGCTGGATGATATGGCGGTGATCTATCGCAGTACTGCCCAGGCGCAGCGCATTGAGAGGGCCTTGAGCGAGGCCGGTATCGCCTTTACCTCGGGCCAATCGGCCAAGGGCCGTGGCACGTTGTATGGCAGCGAAGATGCAGTCAAGATCGTCAGCATGCATTCGAGCAAGGGTTTGGAGTTCGGCTTGGTACTGATCCCCCACTTGGGGGAAATGCCGAAGAAGGGTGAAGACGAAGCTGATGAAGCGCGTCTGCTGTATGTAGCCATGACACGCGCGATTGATCGACTGGTGATGACCTACCGCGAACCGTCCAGTTTTACCCGCAGAATTCAGGACTCAATCGGCAGCGTACGCCAGCACCTGGACGAGATGGACGCACAGAAGGCAGCCGGTTGATATGAGTAGCTTTGAATTTCTTATCCCCCTCGTTAAAAAACCTGTTTGAGCCGGCCAAGGGTGCGGAGTAACTGGTGTATTCCGATTTGCGTGCCTGCTGTATGCGCCCCCGCCATGCCCTCCGACAATGGCCTTAATCTGCTGAGGGCATAGCTGGAGCTTGTGCGCCTGCTGCCGACCGTGAATCTTCCGCAAGCGCTATCTGCGTCCGGCGCTGGATGCCGGACTGATTGCCATGCCCCTTCCAGACAAACCTAATAGCTGCTTACAGCAAGTTGGGTGGATCACGCTTCACCGATCCACCGTGCGGCATTACGGTGGATGAAAAAAGCGTCATCCACCCTACGAATTGCGCCGCACCTTGCTGACGTTTCTCGCCTGTGATGGCAACGCAGCTCTCGCCGCCCAACGCCTGCACACTCACCGCAACAACTAGAAGACAACCGCATCCACGTGGCCGCCGCACTGGCGGCATTGAACTGGACGCAGGAAAAGGAGCGTTAGGTGGGCGCTGTGAGCGTGTGCGCAATGGTTGGGTTTGGCGTGGCGCAAGTGATGACTGGAATGCACCAAAACGCTGGTTGTGCTGCCGTCCCGGCTACTCCGAACGTTGCGCTGATTCAACGTTGCGTCGGCTGAAAATGCCGATCATGGGCGTACCGTGAGCGCGCATGATTGGCTCGATCCTGCGATGCAATGCGTGGTATCGATAGAACGGCACCCGCGGGAACAGGTGGTGCACGGAGTGTAGGTTCTGGCCGAGCCAGAACCACTCCAGCGGCTTCATCCACGTTGGCATGATCAGGCTGTTGGTGTTCCGGTACCGAGTAGAGTCCTTGTATGGCAGGTGAGGGCGATAGGCGAACCAGTACGCGACGAAGAATGCACCGGCCAAGTAGCCGAACACGAGCAATGCCCAGGCATGTTCTTGCGCAATCAGTGTTATGAACGCGACCCGCCAGCCGATCGCGAGCAGCACCTCAGCAATGTAGGTCGCTTTAATCCGTCGCGGCGCGGTCGCCCAATAGTCGCGGAACAGGAAGGTGTTCTGGAGCCACAGAAAACGTAGTCCGCAAAGCAAAAAGGCGATTGGGCCGCCGCGCATGCCGCTAACGACATAGTCTGGATCCTTGTCCGGTTGGTTGGTATAGCGATGATGTGTGAAGTGTTCGACCTTGTGGGTAGAGAACGGCACCATGATCAAGGGTGCTACAAGGTACCCGCATAGGTCATTGAGCCAATGCAGTCGGTCGTTGTCGCCATGGATGTTGCCATGCACGGCCTCATGTAGAGGTGTGTAGGACATGTAAGTGACGATGGCGTAGATGAGCAGCGCGGGTATCAGCGACAGCTGACCTGTCGCGAACAGGTACACGTCTGCGATGAGCGCCGCCCACACCAGCAGTACCAGCGCCATCGTCGGCCAGGCCAGTTCTGCGGTGTATTCGCGGGCCGTGTCGATGGCCTGCTTATTCAGTGCGTTGAGATCCGAATCCATGCTCGTCCTCCTGGGACGTTCTTGTTGTTTGTTGGTTACGCAACCTTAGCGGGCAGTCGTGTACCCTTGGCAGGATATAGGGGGCCTTTTGCCATGCATTTCTGGCCAAGTCGTATCGCATCGGTATTTCAGAATATTCCGGCATGGGCATACCAATACACGCGAGTTTTAAGCACCCCGTCGCCATCAGTCAGGTGATGGTGAACTTCGCTGCGCGTTACGACATCGATGTACAAACCTGCCTGTTAGGCACCGGTATCATCGAAGCGCAACTGCGGGACGCGGATCTCCTGATCGAGCGCGAGCAGGAGATGCGCCTGATTGAAAACCTGATGCTCGCCTTGCCAGACGTTCCTGCGCTGGGCTTCGAACTTGGCCTGCGGTACAACGTTGCGACTTTCGGCATCTGGGGATTTGCACTGCGGACCAGTCGCAGTGTGCGCGAGGCTGTTCAGTGCGCGCTGCGCTATCTGCCACTGAGCACGGCGTACTGCAACTTGGCGATCTTCCGCAGTCCGCATGAATATGGCATTAGTGTCGACGCCTCAGCGATCCCGCATCATCTGCAGCAGTTCTTACTGGAGCGAGATATGGCGACAGCTGTCCGCCTGTTCGACGAGCTCGCACTCTCGGGACTGCAAATACTGCGGTTTGAGTTTCAGGGGCAGCCGCCAGCGCACGCTGAGCGGATCGAAGCACTTAGCGGCATCGCCCCTCACTATGGATGTTCGCGCAACGCCCTAGTGCTGCGTCGGCAGGACGCGGAGTTACCTCTGCCAATGTATGACGCGCATCTGGTCCGGCTATTGGAAGAACAGTGCCGCGCGCAACTGGATAGGCGGCAAGTTGGCGGCATAACCGGCCAGGTCCGGCAACTTCTCCTCGGGGCCGCCGGGCTGGCAGCCTCCTTAGAAGATGTTGCAAGCCAGTTGGCGATGGCGCCGCGCAGCTTGCATCGAAGGCTGACAGAGGAAGGCACCAGCTTCCGCAATCTCGTCGAGGCTGAGCGTAAACAACTCGCTGGGCAACTGTTGGAAAGTACCGAGATGAAGCAGGACGACCTGGCGTTTCAGCTTGGCTACGGTGACTCTACGGCCTTCGCGCGGGCGTTCCGGCGCTGGTTCGGACAGTCGCCAAGCGAGTATCGGAAGCTCTCAAAGGGATCGCCAAGGGAATAGCACCTGTAGGCAGATCGCGATTGATTTTGACGTTACTTGATTCGTCAGGACAGGGTCTGAAGCCCGCTCGGCCGGGCCGGTGTGACCATGGGGTGTTTGATCTTCTCCTTCCTCTTTCGGGGCTTCTGCTCGCTGTGTTGTTTGCTCGGCCGCTTTCTTTTCTAGGTCAGTTGCCTTCCGCCAGTGATTTGTTGGAGTTCATGCAGTCACGGCCCCTAACATAAAGACCTTGAGCCTTCCGTCAAAAAGCACGTAGCGAATCCTAATTGCTGGGGCGTGTAGCTACTAAGCAAAGTGTTTGTGGGTACTAAAGTGCCTATTTAAGATGGTTTTAGGGTTTTTATCGGTATTTAATTGCCTTTTTTAGGTGCTGTGGCTAAGGTTTTAGGCATTAAATTACCGGTTCTTGCCATGTACAAGCTCACTCTACAAATCTATGCACGTGGCGAATGGCAGGACGCCATGGGGATTGGTTTCGAGCAGCCTGACCTAGGGTTGGATGGCCCTTGTACGTATGGGTACGAGCAGGGTTACCTCGTGGGCTCTCTCGACTCGATTAGCACGCGTCTGCATGGCGCTGTCAGCGCCACTTTACCTCTGGGTTGGGACGCTTGGCGGAGTAAGAAGGCTCCGGCTTTTCTCTTCGACATCTTGCCTGCTGGCGCGGCTAGACGCTTTTTGCTGAAGCGTTTGAGTGGTGAGCGACCGGAGGGCATGAACCTGGATTTGTTTCTGTTGGGGCGCTGTACGCCTGCGCCAATTGGGAATTTGCGCATCAAGGAGTCGGCAGGCGCAATCGCAGGTAGTCCTGTGTTGGGTTTTACGCGAGACGAAGTGGTCAGCCGCGACTCACGCTTTTTGGAGTATGCCTATGAGCAGGGAGCTGCAATTGGCGGTGCTACTGGAGCAGGCGGTGAGGCGCCAAAGCTACTGTTAACAGAAGACCGCCATGGCGCATTGCATCCCGACGCTGTATTGCCCGATGCAGATGCTGCCCAGCACTGGTTTGTGAAGTTCGCACGCAACAAAGCCAGTCAGACCGATCAGGACATCCTCCGCAGCGAGTACTGCTTCTATCGAGCTGTTCGGCGGTTGGGGCTCGATACCATCGCAGCCGAAGGGTTGGCTTTGGAGGAGGGAAAGAAGCCCAGCCTGTGGATGCACCGCTTTGATCGTGGGGTTGGTCCTGCAGGCGTTAATCGTGTCGCTGTTGAGTCGATGTATTCACTGTCGGGCGTAGTCGAAGCTGGCAGCTATATGTCGCATTCGGATGTGCTACGAAACTTGGTCGCGTTATGGCAAAACGTTGGACAGGCCGAACAGGTTGGTGATTTGGTATTCGAGTACATGCGGCGTGATTTACTGAATCAGATTCTTGGCAACTCAGACAATCATGGTCGAAACACCTCAATCCTTCGGGCTGAGCAAGGCGTGAGCCTGGCCCCAATCTATGATCTGGCTCCCATGGTCATGGATGATGAAGGCGTAACGCGAACAACAAAATGGCCAAAGCAGATTGAGGTGGCCGGTCAGGTCGACTGGAAAGCTGCCTGCGATGAAGCTGCTGAGTGGATCGAGCCTGATGAGCTATTTCAGCGGCTCAGGGCCGCAGCACAAAAATTCCTGGCTTTGCCCGACTTGCTGAGTGCTGATGAATTGCCCGCCGCGACAATGAACCATCCGCGCATAGCGTTGCGAGATATGCCTCAGCGGCTCAAAAACTGGGGGTTGATCTAGTGGACATTCTCGACCGAAATCGGATTCTCACTGAACTGCAGGAACAGCTGGCTTCTGGCGACATCACTATCGGAGAGGCGGTGAGGCGATTGCGCAAGGACGTAACTGGATTGCAGCAGGCGCGGTTCGCGCAGATGTGTAAGCTGTCCCTGCGGGCCTTGCGGCAGCTAGAGCACGATGAAAGCAACCCGACCATTCAGACCTTGAATAGCGTGTTTAACCCGTTCGGTATGCAGGTTGGTATCGTGCCAAGGAACTCACGTTGAGCACTGGGTAGCCTTTCGGCAAGATCTAATCAAAACGACTCCTTGTGCAAGCGTGACAGGCGGGGCCCACTAAGCTGACAGGCTAAAACCGCTCCCCCCTTAAGCTGACCAAGGAGGCTTGCTTGTGCGAATTATCCGCCTGAAAGAGGTCATCTACTCGACCGGTCTAGCCAGATGTATCCGTCCGGCCAAACCATCTACCCAGCCCCGCAAGACCAGGACATGGTGTGCACTTAAATTTAAGTGGACACCAGTTCTAGCCTTTTAAGCGG
>LNDO01000098.1 GCA_001465025.1 Pseudomonas sp. Ga0074129 | reverse complement strand
TCTGCGCTTGAATCCTTTGGTGTGAGAGCCTGGATTCTACCGGTGGCTGGCCCTCTGCCTATCGTTTCAAGCGTTGCACTTATTCTATGAATTCAGGCGGGCTGGAACTACAACGACACTGATCGCCTGCAACTGGCCTATGAGCGCTTGCAGAGTGATGTCGACAGCCAAGTGCTCAATGAGCATGGTTCGTTCAGCTCCACCGTGACCTTTGCCCCGATGCGCAGCAATGCATTGATCGACACCAGCGGTGCCAAGGACAGCACGGATCGTGAACGTATCAGCCTGCAACACCGCTTCGCCCTGGATCTGGCCGCTGTGGATAACGTGAACTGGCAACTGAGCTATCAGAACAGTCAAATACGCCAGCAAACCGAACAAACCCGCCGCGTGTGGACCGCCGCTAACGCCGCCCCCACACCAACGCCAGGCACCCGCGAACGCTATCGCACCCGCGACTCACGTTACGAGGAAGACCTCTGGAGCCTGAATGTCCAATTCGACAAGCAGTTCCAAACCGGCAACGCCAATCACACGCTGATCTATGGCCTGGATGCCAAGCACCTGGAAAACAGCAACCTGCGCAAGGGCGGTGAGATTTTCACCGATACCGGCGCAGCCGTGCCTGTTTCGCCAACGGCAGAGCGCCTGCCCCTCAGCGACTTCCCCGACCCGACCACCGTGCAGTACGCGTTCTTCGTTCAGGACAGCATCGAAATCGGTCGCTGGACCTTGCTGCCGGGCCTGCGCTACGACCACTACACACTCAAACCTGACGTCACGCCCGAGTACCTCAACGCCAATCGCCAGGACCAGAATCCGTCCAATTACAGCGATCACGCGTTTTCACCCAAACTGGGCGTGACCTACGACCTCGACGGCACCCACAGCGTCTACGGCCAATACGCGGCAGGCTTCAAAACGCCGGAAGCGGTGGATATCTACGGAGAGTTTTCCAACCCGGGGCATGGCTACCAGTACCTGGCCAACAACAACCTGAAAGCGGAAAACAGTGACAGCTACGAAATCGGTCTGCGCGGCAAATATGATCAGGGCAGCGTCTCTGTGGCGTTGTTCTACAACCGCTACAAAGATTTTATCGAGCAAGTCACCACGGCTGATCCAACCGGCGCTGGCCTGCTGACTTATCAGCAACAGAACCTTGACCGCACCACCATTCGCGGTGCCGAGGCCAAAGGTGAACTGTTCCTTGACCAGTGGGGGCTCAACGGCTTCCGCGCAACCGGTGCCATCGCCTATGCACGCGGCAAGGATCACGAAAGTGGCAACGCGCTCAATAGCGTCGATCCACTGAAAGCCGTCATGGGTATCGATTACACCGCACCCAGCAGCAACTACGGTGCAGGCCTGACCTGGACATTGGTTGCCGCTAAGGAGCGGATTGATGACAGCCAAGCGGCCGCGGCGCGGATCAACGAGCAGTTCGCACCTTCCGGCTACGGCACACTTGACCTCAACGGCTGGTGGCAGGTTAGCGAACAGTTCTCGGTTAATGGCGGCCTGTATAACCTGACCGACAAACAGTACTGGCAGTGGGGCGATGTTCAAGGCTTGGACAGCCAATCCGTAGCCCTCGACCGCTTCAGCCAGACGGGCCGCCACGCCGCCGTCAACCTGATCTGGGAAATCTGATCCACCGCAGCTGTGCAACGCGTTCCACTTGGCGCAAGGATGCGCCCTCCTCTTTCACTTCCGCGCCAGAGCGGCATAATGCCGGCCTGTCGAGGAGGTTCCCATGTTGCGATTATGTGCACCGGATGAGTTGGCCGAAGGCCAGAGCCGGGGCTTCGAAAGAGCTACAGAGCAGTTATTTGCCGTGCGCAAGGACGGCCAACTGTATGCCTATCGCAATCGCTGCCCGCACCGTGGCATCCCGCTGGAATGGCAGCCCGACCAATTTCTCGATGTCAGCGCCAGCCTGATTCAGTGTGCCACCCATGGCGCGCTGTTTCTGATTGATTCTGGCGAGTGCGTCGCCGGTCCCTGCGCCGGGCAATCCCTACAGGCAATCGCCATTCACGAGGATGATCAGGCTATTTGGGTCGAGTTAGGCGACGCCTAAAGCCCTTGAGCAGCCAGCCGTTGAGCGTGTTCCACAAACAGCTTGACCGGCTCGGCTCCCTTGCCGACCAGGCCAAAGGTCTGATTGATGATATCGAAGTGATCCAGCGGGTACTGATCACCGATCACCGTGCCCAAGTGCGAGCTGTAACGCCCGACCATGCCATCACACTGCCCCACCTCACGCGTGAAGGTGCGCGCAAAAAGGCGGCAGGCGATATTCGGCCCGTCAAAGCGGTTACCGCCTTTATTGGTAATACCCGGCTGGATAGTGCCGGACCAGGAGTAGTAACGCACGCCGTTGACCTCAGCCGCACCTTCACCGCCCCAGACTTCAGGCAAGCCCTGCGGATGCTGCGTATTGAAAGCCGCGACGCCTTCGGTGCTTAGCGATTGCTGCGCCGCTGCCACATCCATCGGCAGCGGTTCACCCTTATACCCGCGCTCCAGCCAGGCCATGCACCGGGCTACAGCACGCAGCAGCGCACTCAGTGCACGTTCACGCAGGCTGCCGTGTGGCGCTTTACGGGCGAGAAAATCCGCCAGCTCCGACCCCTGATTAGGCCCGGCCACCGAAGTGACGGACGCCACCCACTCAGGCTTGAGCGCGGCGGCATAACGGGCCGTCAGCGCGCCCTGGCTATGGCCGATCAGGTGCACCTTTTCAGCCCCGGTTTGCGCCAACACATCGGCGATGCGCAGCAGCAATTGCTCACCGCGCACCTCGGTGGAATGCACCGATGACACCAGCACCGGAAACACCGTCGCGCCCAACCGGCGTAACGCGCTGACAATGCCGTACCAGTACGGATAACCGAGCAAGCTGATAAAGCCGAGCAGACCGGGGACGAGAACTAAGGGGTAACGGGGAGTAGATGACGATGTCATGGATAACCTTCCTGGTAGTCAGGGTGTTGAGCGCAGCACAACTGCGCCCGCTCAACCTTATGACCAGCATAACCATGGAAGGTTACGTACGCGCGTCTTCACACCGCTTGCGGCGTCACCACTGAAGGCGGCAGGCGGTAGATCCAGATACGCGTGAGAACCGTCTTGAACTGCCGCCACAGGCTGCCGTTGTTGTAGACCTGACCATAACGCTCGGCGATGGTGCGCACTTCAACGGCCAGCGCGGCATAGCGACGGGCCGGCAAATCAGGAAACAGGTGATGCTCGATCTGATGGCTGAGGTTGCCGGTGAGGATGTGAAACAGCGGCCCGCCGTTCAAATTGCTGGAACCGCGCAACTGGCGCAGGTACCAATGGCCACGGCTCTCGCCGACCACCGACTCTTTGCTGAACACCGCCGCCTGCTCGGTGAAGTGACCGCAAAAAATCACGGTAAAGGTCCACAGGTTACGGATCAGGTTGGCCAGCGCATTACCCGCCAACACCGCCAGCGCATTAGCGCCGATCAGCAGCGCCAGCAGCGGGAAGGCCAGATAATCCTTGCCCCACTGGCGCAGCACCTTGGCGTTGAACTGTTTGATCAGCGGGCGCGCCTCATCTTTGCTCAGCCTGCCCTTGTAGACCTTATCCAGACGCAGGTGCTGAATCGCCACCGAGTACTGAAACAGCACGGCCTGAATCGTCACCCACAGCGGCTGCCAGCGGTAAAATGGCTTCCAGCGCTGTTCAGGAAACAAGCGCACCAGCCCATAGCCGACGTCATCGTCCATGCCCAGCACATTGGTCCAGGTGTGGTGCACATGGTTGTGGGTGTGCCGCCAGAAATCGCTCGGCCCGGCAATGTCCCATTCATAGGTGCGCCCGGCCAGTTCGGGGTCGTTCATCCAGTCGTACTGGCCGTGCATGACGTTATGCCCCAACTCCATGTTTTCCAGAATCTTGCCCAGCGCCAGCAGCGCCGTGCCAAGCAGCCAGGTCGGGGGAAACCAACCCAGCATCAGCAAGCCACGCCCGCTCCAGCAGCAAAAGCGCACGGCCGCGCGGATACGCCGGATATAACGCGCGTCCGCCTCACCCAGGTCAGCTAGGGTGCGTTGGCGTAGGGCGTCCAGCTCCGCGCCGAAGGCATTCATTTCATCCACAGACAGTTCGCGATCAGCACGCATGGGGAGCACCTGAAGAGTTAGAGATCAATTTCAACATCCGAATGGGCCGCGCTGACGCACAGGCGGATCGGTTGGCCGGGTTCGCTGAACAAGGCGCCGCTGCGCATGTCGCGCACCGTGCCGCTGAGCAAGGTGCAGGTGCAACTGGCGCAGATACCCTGACGGCAACCATGCGCCGGCTGCAGCCCCTGTGCCTCGGCCCATTCGAGTAGGCTGCGCTGATTGTCTGCGGGCCGCTGCTGATGACTGCGCGCAAAGCCCAGTTGCACCGCGCGTACGCCATCCAGCGCCAATAACGCGGGCGGAGTGAACGCCTCGACCTGAAGCACACCGGGCAGTTGAGCGCCCTGCCACCACTGCTGCACCTGGCTGACAAACCCAGCCGGGCCGCACGCCAGCACATTGCCGGGTGCTGTCGCATTAAGCGCCTGTAGATGCGCGGCGTTAAAACGTCCGTTCAACACGGCAGCCTCATTCGCTTCGGCGGTCAGCGACCACTGCACCTGCAAGTTGGCATATTGCCCCTGCAAGGCCTGCAACTCCTCGACAAAGGCGCGCTGACCTTGCTCACGCACGTAATGCAGCAACGTAATCGGTGCGCTGAAACCCTTTGCCAGCGCCTGGCGCAGCAACCCCAGCAGCGGCGTGATACCGCTGCCTGCCGCCAGCAGCAGCACGCCTTCATTCGCTTGAGGCCAGTTCATCTCACCTTGCACCGGGCCCAGCTCAAGCAGATCGCCAACAGCCAGATGCTCAAGTAAAAAAGGCGAAACACGACCACCGGCCTGAAGCTTAATCGCCACCTGTAAGCGTCCGCCGGGCTGTACGGATGTCAGGCTGTAGGTGCGACTCAGGCGCACACCCTCGCGCTCGACAAACAGTTGCAGGTGCTGGCCAGGCGTTGCACCGGCCCAGTTGCCGTTGGCCTGCAGGCTGAGTTGGAGCATGTCTTCAGCCACCCACTGACGCGCGGCAACTCGGGCAAAAACGCGATTCAGGCGCAGCGCCGGGTGCATGCGCGCCAAGCAGAAATCAATGTCAGCCTCACGCAGCCAGCCCCGCGCAGCCAGCACACGCAGCGGCCACAACAGCGGTTTTAGCGCGCGCAACCAAGCAAAAGGAATAAGGGCCATGACGGACTCCAGTGAACAATCGTTCACTAGACTGGCAGAGCAAACCCACTCGGTCAACACTTGTACACTCAAACCGCTGCGCGGTCATGGTTCGACGCCTGCAAGCTGGCTTTGTTAGAGTGCAGCGCTGAATGCACACGCCGAGCCTCAACGTTTGAAACCACTACAACCGCGCGCCGAACAAAAACTGCAAACCCGCCACGCCCTGATGGAAGCCGCCCGCAGCCTGATGGACAGCGGCCGGGGCTTTGGCAGCCTGAGCCTGCGCGAAGTCGCGCGTTGCGCCGGCATTGTGCCGACCGGCTTCTACCGCCACTTTGCCGATATGGACGCCCTGGGCCTGGCCCTGGTGGCCGAAGTGGGGGAAACCTTTCGCGACACCATTCGCCAGGTGCGCCACCATGAATTTGAGTTGGGCGGCGTGATCGACGCGTCCGTGCGCATCTTTCTCGATGCCGTGGCGGCCAACCGCTCGCAATTTGTCTTTCTCGCCCGCGAGCAATACGGCGGTTCACTACCGGTTCGCCTAGCAGTGGGCGCATTGCGTGAACGCATCACCGCCGACTTGGTCGCCGACCTGGCACTGATGCCCAAGCTGCAGCACTTCGACCGCCCCGCACAAACCGTGCTGGCAGACTTGGTCGTCAAGACCGTCTTCGCCACCTTGCCTGAGCTGATTGACCCACCGGCTAATGCGCTGCCGCAGTTCGCCACACCTCAAGCCAAAATGATCGAACAGCTGCGCTTTATCTTTATCGGGGCTAAACATTGGCAAGGCTTAGGCCAGCAAAAAGACTGAGCGCACCAATCCACAGCCCACCAGCCACTCTTACACCTCACCGAAAAAGGCTCTGGCCCGGCATCATCGGCCATGCGTCAGCTTGGCAAGCCCCTTGCTCTATAAACCGGCATTGACCTGCCGGAAACTGCCCCATGTTGGTGATCCACAACCGTATTGCCGCCCAGCCGCACTGGGATGCCGAACTTGAACTGAGCTTCGAAGCCCGCAGCAAAAGCCGTCTGCGCTGCTTTAGCCGCACCGGTGAGGATGTCGGCCTGTTCCTTGAGCGCGGCCAACCCGCGCTGCACGATGGCGAATACCTGCAAGCCGAGGACGGTCGCATTGTCCGCGTGGTCGCCCGCCCCGAGCCCTTGTTGCACGTCACCTGCGCCAACCCCTTTGAACTGATGCGCGCCGCCTATCACCTGGGTAACCGCCATGTCGCCTTGCAACTCGGTGATGGCTGGCTGCGCCTGCCGGATGATTACGTGCTCAAGGCCATGCTCGAACAACTCGGCGCGACGGTCACGCTGATCGAAGCGCCCTACCAGCCAGAACAAGGCGCTTACGGTGGCGGCCATCACCACTCCCATGCCGGCGATGCCGAATTCAGTTACGCGCCGCGCCTGCATCAATTCGGTGCACGCAAATGAATAAAGCCTGGCAATTATTAAGAATCGCCAGCCCGCAGTTACCCATCGGCGGCTACAGCTACTCGCAGGGCTTGGAAATGGCGGTCGAACAGGCCGTGGTGCATGACGAAGACAGCGCCCAACGCTGGATTGCCGATCAGTTGCTACTCAATCTCGCCCGTTTTGAAGCACCGCTGCTGCTCGCCCATTGCCAGGCCGCCGCGAGCGAGGACTGGCTGCAACTGCGTGCATTGGCCGAGCAGCAACGGGCCAGCCGGGAAACCCGCGAGCTGCGCCTGGAAAGCCGGCAGATGGGCTACTCCCTGCAACAACTGCTTAGCGGTTTGCCGGAGCTGGATCAGCAGGCGCAGCAGCTGTTTAGCGAACTGGATGAGCCCGGCCTGGCCGTTGGCTGGGCGCTGGCCGCACGGGCATGGCAGATCGCACCGCAGGACGCCCTCGCCGCCTGGCTCTGGGGCTGGCTGGAAAACCAACTGGCGGTGCTGATGAAAACCCTGCCGCTGGGCCAGCAAGCCGCGCAACGCCTCACCTCGCAGTTGCTACCGCTGCTTGACCACGCGCAGCACCAGGCAAGCGAACTCGAACCCGAACACTGGGGCAGCGCCGCCTTTGGCCTGGCCCTGACGAGCATGGCGCACGAGCGCCAATACAGCCGTTTATTCCGCTCTTGAAGATAAGGATGATTCACAGATGAACAGCCAACCTCTGCGTATTGGTATCGGTGGCCCGGTCGGCTCCGGCAAAACCGCCCTGACCCTGGCCCTGTGCCTGGCACTGCGCGAGCGCTACAACCTGGCCGTGGTGACCAACGACATCTACACCCAGGAAGACGCGCAGTTTCTGGTGCGCAACGAAGCCCTGGCACCGGAGCGGATCATCGGCGTGGAAACCGGCGGCTGCCCGCACACCGCCATCCGTGAGGACGCCTCGATCAACCTGGAAGCCGTCGACCAGCTCAACCGGCGCTTTCCGGGCTTGGACCTGATCATCGTCGAATCCGGCGGTGACAACCTATCGGCCACCTTCAGCCCAGAGCTATCAGACCTGACCATCTACGTGATCGATGTCTCCGCCGGCGACAAGCTGCCGCGTAAAGGCGGCCCGGGCATCTGCAAGTCCGACCTGCTGGTGATTAACAAAATCGACCTAGCCCCACTGGTCGGCGCATCGCTTGAAGTGATGGAACGCGACACCTTGAAAATGCGCGGCGAAAAACCATTCGTGTTCAGCAACCAGAAGATTGGCCAGGGGCTCGACCAGATCATCGCCTTTATAGAACAGCACGGCATGCTCAACGCCGCTTAACCCATTCATTCAGTCAAGGAGACACTCATGAACCTGCGTAAATCGCTGTTCGCCCTCGCCCTGTTCCTCAGCCCGGCCGTGGCCTTCGCTCATGCCGGCCACGATCATTCCGGCGTCATGGCTGGCCTGGCACACCCGGTATTCGGCCTCGACCACCTGCTGGCCATGCTCGCCGTCGGCCTGTGGGCGGCGCAGCAATCCGGCGCGGCGCGCTGGGCGCTGCCGCTGACCTTTGTTGGCAGCATGCTGATCGGCGGCCTGCTGGGCTTTAACGGCCTGGAAATTCCGTTGATGGAAACCGGCATCGCCGCCTCGGTATTGGCCTTTGGCCTGCTGGTGGCCGTGGCCATTCGCCTGCCGATGGTTGTCGCCGTCGCCCTGACCGCTCTATTTGCTCTGACCCACGGCGTAGCGCATGGCCTGGAGCTGCCGGCACTCACCAGCCCGTGGGGTTATGCCGCAGGCTTTGTTGTGGCCACGGCGGCCCTGCATGCCAGCGGCTATGCCCTGGTGCGCCTGCTGCCGCACGCGGCTGCGCCCCTGGTGCGCCTGCTGGGCGCGGCCTCGGCCTTGACCGGTGCCTGGCTGCTGGCGGGCTGATTGAGCACGGTGGCCTGTAGCCCGGATGCAATCCGGGGGTGAATGGCAAAATCCACATCAGCACCCAACGCAGATGAAATCCGCGGCAGGCCTGCCAAAGCGGGCACTGCCCCCGGATCTCATCCGGGCTACGCAACTGATTGGCCAAATCTAGCTCAACGCCCAACGCAGATGCCACGTGGCGCCAATGGCTACAGGCCTGACGTATTGGGTCTCTCGCCCGCGCTTAATGGCTTTGTCATAGTCGAGGTGTATTAAGCACAGCCACTCTGACCTACCTGGAACTTCCTCTATGTTGCGCGTTCTCCGCTTTATCGCCGTCCCCTTAATGCTGCTGGCCCTCGCGCTCGGCGTACTGGCGCTGACCAGCCAGCCGGCGCAAACGTCTGCGGTGCTGAGCACACTTGGCGATCAGCCGCTGGTGATTGCCCACCGGGGCGGCAAAGGCCTGTGGCCGGAGAACAGCCTGTTTGCCTTCGAGCGCGCCAGCGATCTGGGTGTGGACATGCTGGAGATGGACCTGCACCTGTCCAGCGACGGTGAACTGGTGGTGATTCACGACCGCACCCTCAACCGCACCACCAACGGCCAAGGCCGGGTCGCGGAGCACAGCCTGACGCAACTGCAAGCGCTGGACGCGGCCTATAACTGGACGGCCGATGGCGGCCAAAGCTACCCCTATCGTGGCCAGGGCATCCGCATTCCGACATTCACCGAGGTGCTGCAGCGCTTCCCGGATGCCGCCAAAGTCATCGAGATGAAAGTACCGGACGTGGGCATGGAGGCTGCGCTGTGTGAGGCCCTGCAAAGCCATCAACAAATTGACCGGGTAGTGATTGGCAGTTTTTACGACCGCAGCCTGCAACTGTTTCGTGAGCAATGCCCTGGCGTGGCCACCTCCGCAGGGCCAGGCTCAGTGCGCATGCTGGTGGCGCTTAACTGGGTCGGGCTGGGCAGCTTGCTCTCGCCCTCGTATCAAGCGCTGCAAATTCCCGAAGCCCACGATGGCTTGTTGATCGCCAGCCCCAGCCTGTTCAAAACGGCCAGCGAACGAGGCTTGAACATTCAGATGTGGACCATCAATGAACAGGCCGACATGCGCCGCCTGCTCGATAAAGGCGCGCACGCGCTGATCACCGACTACCCCGACCGCGCCTTACAAGTGCTGGGGCGTCCGACCCAGATCAATGCACTGGCCCGTGAATAGCCCGCTGCACAAAAAACAACCTAATTGCTTCAGGCCACGCCTACTGTGGCCTGAAGCCAAGCATGCGCAGCTTATCCACAGATCACTCCACAGCAACCTTGGATAAGTTATCCACCGCCGCCTAAAACGAATCACTAACACCTTGAAAACACGTGATTATTGCTTGACGCCAGCGCGTAAAAATGAGGCCAAGAGCCGCCCAGCGCCACTGATCAAAAAACAACCACATCACGCAAAGGCGCGCCTGGCATGGCCTGCAGATAGCCATACCAGAGTTATCAACAGCTCTACCCACAGTAGTCGTGGACAACTTTGGCACTGCCTTAAAAACGCCTGAATAACCAGCCTAACCTGTTGTTTCTGCAATAAATATCTCGCTGATCAAAAAACCACCAACGCCTTCAATCGCCCAGCCAACAGGGGCTGCAGGTAGCTGCACCCACCTTATCCACAGTTCGCTCCACAGTCTTTGTGCACAACTGTTGAAAAGCCAAAACGCGGCTGTGCATAAACCAGCAATCGAGCCCAGGCTATGGGCCTGATCGAAACAATCAACAGCCGAGCCAGCGGCTACAGGGGTAACGTCTTTTAACCAACTCAGGAGACGCACCATGCCCCTCAATGACTTGTTACGCAGCCTGCTTGCCGCCTATGCCAGTGGTGCCAGTGGCAGCAGCCGCGACTAGCCTAGGTGCGGCCCTATCGGAGTGCTGTAGCCGCTGGCGGCTGACTCACGTATAAGTCTGCGCCATTGCGCCGTCGACTCGCCGTGCGCCAACCCCCGACTACCTCGCTCTTGGAAAGGAATCTGCACATGGCCGGCGCCAGCCTTTTAACCCTGCTCGATGACATTGCCAGCGTGCTTGATGACGTGGCGCTGATGACCAAAGTGGCCGCCAAAAAAACAGCCGGTGTACTCGGCGACGATTTGGCATTAAACGCCCAACAGGTCAGCGGTGTGCGTGCCGAGCGTGAACTGCCCGTGGTGTGGGCAGTGGCCAAGGGATCATTCAGGAACAAGCTTATTCTGGTTCCAGCCGCGCTGCTGATCAGTGTTGTCGCACCGTGGGCGATCACCCCGCTGCTGATGTTTGGCGGCGCCTTTCTGTGTTACGAGGGGTTTGAAAAGCTCGCGCATACGTTTTTTCACCCTAAAGCCGATGCGCAAGCGCAGCATGAAGAACGCTTAAACGCTGTAGCCAATCCTGATGTGGACATGCTGGCCTTCGAGAAAGACAAGATCAAAGGCGCAATCCGCACAGACTTCATCCTCTCCGCTGAAATCATTGCCATTACCCTGGGCACTGTCGCGGCGGCCAGTTTCGCCAAGCAAGTCGTGGTGCTGTCTGGTATCGCCATTGTGATGACCATTGGCGTGTACGGGCTGGTTGCCGGGATCGTGAAACTCGATGATGCCGGCCTTTACCTCAACCAGCGCAGCGGCAACAGCCTAAGCACCCGCTTGCAGCGAGCACTTGGGCGCAGCCTGTTGCTGACAGCGCCGTACCTGATGAAAGCCCTGTCAGTGGTGGGCACAGCAGCCATGTTTATGGTCGGTGGCGGCATCCTCACGCACGGTGTGCATGCCGCGCAGGTGTGGATTGAGCAATTGGCGCAGAGCCTGGCCGCCAGCAGCGGCTTGCTCGCAGCGCTGCTGCCCAGCCTGCTGAGCGCGGGCGTCGGGGTGATCGCCGGGGCCGTCGCCCTGCTACTGGTCACACTCGGCAGCCGTCTTTGGAAAGCCGTTAAACGCTGAATTTTAGCCAGACAGCGGCATCACCGTTACCTGCACCTCGGGGTCGTGACTGCCGCCACCAAGAATCACCCCGCGCAGCGGCGAGACATCGGCAAAGTCGCGGCCCCAGGCCAGGGTGATGTGCTCCAGCGCCGGGCGGATATTGTTGGTCGGGTCAAAATCCACCCAACCGTGCTGCGGGCAAAACACCGAAATCCAGGCATGCGAAGCATCTGCGCCGATCAGCCGAGGCTGACCGGGCGGTGGCTGGGTCAGCAGGTAGCCGCTGATGTAGCGTGCGGACAGACCGAGCGAACGCAGGCAGGCAAGCATCAGGTGGGCGAAGTCCTGACACACGCCACGGCGCTCTTCCAGCACCTGCAACAAAGGCGTGGCCACTTGTGTGGCGG
Organism: Pseudomonas sp. Ga0074129; assembly: GCA_001465025.1. Classification (GTDB taxonomy): domain Bacteria; phylum Pseudomonadota; class Gammaproteobacteria; order Pseudomonadales; family Pseudomonadaceae; genus Aquipseudomonas. The sequence goes on along the minus strand of LNDO01000098.1, from coordinate 88,815 downwards.
CGGCATCGAAGCTGAACTCGCTGAAGATTTTCAGCATCAAACCATCCACCGCCGCCAGCAGCGGGCGACCGGGGCTAAAGCACTCGGCGGCGAAATCAGCAAACACCTGCTTGAGGTGAACGTAGGGCGATTCGAAGCGAAACCGCGCCGCGTCCAGCACGCCCGGTGCGAGCGGTTGGCCGCTGTAGCGCAAGGCGCTGCAGGCCGCTTCCCAGGCCGGCGAGTCCTGCACGTTTAACGCGGGCCGGGCCAGCACTTCCACTTTGAGCCGTGCACTGACTTTTAGCTCGTTGTGCGGGCGCTCAAACACCAGCCGGGTCAGCGGATTGCCAAACACATCCAAGGCGTCCTGGCGCTGGCAGGGCAATGGGCTGACCAGCAATTCCTGCTCATGGTTACGCTGCCAGGGACAGTCACGCGGCCACAGGTGCGCCAACTGCTGGGCCAGGGTCACGGAGCTGGCGTAGCGGTAATGGGTATCGTGAAGAATTTGATAAAACGCACTGCTCATGAGGATTGCGTCCGCTGGCTGGCATCAACATGGGCGAAGAAACGCAGGCCCAAACGGTCGGAAATATCGGCACTGGCCTCGCTGATGCGGGTGAGCAAGGTGGCCAAACCCTCAAGCACGTCCTGCACACTGGTGGCACCAAACAATGGGTTTTCCAGGCTGGCCAGGCTAAAGCGTGCCAGTTGCCCCTCCAGATGCTGCAGGCGGCGCTCGGTGGGCAACTCGAAACCAGCCCCTAGGCGCTCCAGCGAGCGCAGCAAGGTGCGCATCTGAAACAGCACAGCGTGCGGGTTTTGTTCATCGAGCAGCAGCAAGTCCAGCACCGGGATCAACTGTGCCGAAGCGAGGTAACGGGTGCGGTAGGTGATGCTGCTGTTGCCCAGTTCCAGCAGCCATTCCAATGCGGACTGGTCGTGCGCGGCGCTGCTACTGAGAACGTTGGCCAGGCTGTCGCAGAGAAACTGCAAGCGCTCGATGCAGCGACCGATCATCAAAAAACGCCAGCCGTCATCGCGGGTCATGTCGTCCAGGGCAAAGCCCGACAAGGCGGCCAACGACAGCAAGACACGGTCGAGGAAATCCAGCAGCTCGCCCAGATCATCCTGCGTCCCGCTGAGTGACTGCGCCTCACGCTGCAGTTCGAGCAACGCCTGCCAGTTGGCCTGGGACAGCTTGCCGCGCACGCGGCCCGCGACCCATTGCAGCCGTTGCAGGTTACTGCGCAGGCTCTGCGGCCAATCTTCACCGAGCAGGGCTTCAAGCAGGCGCGTTTGTAACTCGCCGCTGTCGGCATCCGGCAACAGTTCCAGGCTCTGCGCCAGGCTCAGGGCTGACTGCAGGGCCTGTGGGTCATCGTCGTCATCGACATAGCGCGCCAACATGATGCGCAACAGGCGCGCACTGTCTTCACAGCGCTCGCTGTAACGACCGAACCAGTAGAGGTTTTCCACCACGCGCGAAGGCAGGTAGGGGTCACTGCGCACCAGATCCGCCACACCCAGCGGGCGCAGCCACTGCCAGGGCTCGCCACCGGCATGCCGTTCGCCGAGCACCCAGGTGTCTTTACTGGCACCGCCGCGCTGCATGGACACCACTTCGGCATCCGCATCAGCAGCCACGCGGGTCAGACCACCGGGCATGACTCGATAACCGCCATCAGCGCTGGCCACGGCAAACACCCGCATGCCAATGGCACGCGGGGCCAACTGGCCTTCTTCAGGCTGCCAGACCGGGGCCAGCGATAACTTGGCACGGGCTTGGGCGACATAAGCATAGGGCCGCGCTTTAAGGCGTTCGGCCAACTGCGCTCGCTGGGCGTCATCCAGATCACGGCCAAACACCGGAGCAAAGCTTTGCGAAGGGAAGCTGGCGCGCACCAGCAACTCATCCAGCTTCTCCAAGGCCTTGTCCAGCACCGGTGGCTCACCGCACCACCAACTGGCAATACTCGGCAGCAGCAGTTCTTCGCCGAAGAGTTTTTCTGTAATGGCCGGCAAAAAGCCCGGCAAACCCGGAGACTCCAGCACGCCGCTGCCCAGAGCGTTGGCCACCAGCACATGGCCCTGACGCACCGCTTCGAGCAGGCCGGGCACGCCCAAGGCCGAGTCGGTGCGCAGCTCCAGCGGGTCGCAGAAGTCATCATCCAAGCGGCGCAGCACGGCATGCACGCGGCGCAGACCGGCGAGGGTTTTCAGGTAGACCTTGGCGTCGCGCACGGTCAGGTCACTGCCTTCCACCAGCGGATAGCCAAGCTGACGCGCCAGGTACAGGTGCTCAAAGTAACTTTCGTTAAAACGACCCGGCGTGAGCAGCACCACCAGCGGCGTTTCACCCGCCGTCGGTGCCTGTCGCGCCAGGGTGTCTTGCAAGGTGCGGAAGAAACCCGCCAGGTATTGCACGCGCAGATCTCGGTATAGCTCGGGAAACGCACGCGAAACGATCTGCCGATTCTCCAGTGCATAACCCGCACCGGAAGGTGCTTGCGTGCGGTCGGCCGTGACCCACCAGCGACCATCCGGTGCGCGCGCCAGGTCCACGGCATACAAGTGCAGGTAAGTGCCACCCAGCGGTTGCACGCCCTGACAGGGCCACAGGTAGTTGTTGTGGCCAAACACCAGTTCAGCGGGCAACAGGCCGTCGGCCAACAGTTGCTGCGGGCCGTACAGATCAGCCAGCACGGCGTTGAGCACACCGGCACGCTGGGCCACGCCAGCGGCGATCTGCTGCCACTCTTCGGCGGGAATCAGGTTGGGCAACAGGTCCAGCTCCCACGGGCGATCAGCCCCATCGGGATCGGCGTAAACGTTGTAGGTCACGCCGTTTTCCTGAATCTGCCGCGACAACAGCGCCTGGCGCTGTGCAAGCTGCGCCGGGCTGCTGCGTTGCAAACGCTCCAGCAACACCCGCCAATGCGGGCGCACCTTTCCTTCGGCGTCGAACAGTTCGTGGTAGGCCCCGGGTGTCAGGGGGTAGTCGGCAAGCAGGTCGGGCATGGCAGGCTCGGCAGTGGCAAGGCAATACGGCTTTACGCTCCCCTCTCCCATTTATGGGAGAGGGGCCGGGGGAGAGGGCTGAAAACACCGCGAAGCGACACGTTTTCCCCTCTCCCTAACCCTCTCCCCAAAGGGGCGAGGGAACTGGTCGCGGCAGCCGTCATTCAAGTGCGAAACATTACGTTAAACGAGGCGCAGGTCCAGGGTCATGGGCATTTCATTATTGTGAATCGGTGCCAGCAGCGGACGTTTGCCCGGGCTGTGGCCCAAGCGGAAGAAGCGCGCCAGCCGGCGGCTTTCGGCCTCGTAGGCATTCACCGGCAGGCTGTCGTAGTTGCGCCCGCCGGGGTGGGCGACATGATACTGGCAACCGCCGAGCGAGCGCTGCATCCAGCTGTCCACCAGATCGAATACCAACGGCGCGTGCACTTCGATGGTCGGGTGCAGGCAGTTGGCCGGTTGCCAGGCGCGAAAACGCACGCCGCCGACAAACTCGCCGACTTTGCCAGTGGGCCTTAGCGGCACGGGCACGCCGTTGCAGGTCAGCACGTAGCGATCACTCGGCAAACCGCTGAGTTTCACCTGCATGCGCTCCAGCGAGGAATCGACATAGCGCACCGCGCCACCGCCGCCGCCCTCCTCGCCCAGTACATGCCAGGGCTCCAGCGCCTGGCGCAATTCCAGCTCGATACCTTTGACGTTGAAGTCGCCGGATTTAGGGAAGCGGAACTCGAAATGCGGCGCAAACCACTCGTGGCGCAAGCGGTAGCCGCTGCCATCCAGTTCTTGCAGCACGTCGGCAAAATCCTGCTCGATAAAATGCGGCAGCAGGTAGCGGTCGTGCAGTTCAGTGCCCCAGCGCACCAGCCGCGCCGGTTTGTAAGGTTCACGCCAGAAGCGCGCGATCAAGGCGCGCAGCAACAGCTGCTGGGCCAGGCTCATCTGCGCATGGGGCGGCATTTCGAAGGCGCGCAACTCCAACAAACCGAGACGCCCGGAGGCTGAATCTGGCGAGTACAGCTTGTCGATACAAAACTCGGCGCGGTGGGTGTTGCCGGTCACGTCCACCAGCAGGTTGCGCAGCAGGCGGTCGACCAGCCAGGGCTGGCATTCGCGACCGGCTTCGGGCATTTGTGCAAAGGCGATTTCCAGCTCGTACAAGGCATCGTTACGCGCCTCGTCGATGCGCGGCGCTTGCGAGGTCGGCCCAATAAACAGACCGCTGAACAGGTACGACAACGACGGGTGATTGTGCCAATAGCTGATCAGGCTGCGCAGCAAATCCGGGCGGCGTAGAAACGGCGAATCCGCCGTAGTCGCCCCTCCCAGCACAAAGTGGTTGCCGCCACCGGTGCCGGTGTGGCGTCCGTCGATCATAAACTTCTCGCTGGAAAGACGGCATTCGCGCGCCTGCTCATAGAGAAATTCGGTGCGCTCGACCAGCTCATCCCAACTGGCGGCCGGGTGGATGTTTACCTCGATCACGCCGGGGTCGGGCGTCACGCGGAAGAACTGTAAACGTGGATCGAGCGGCGGTTCATAGCCTTCGAGCAGCACCGGGCACTTCATCTCGGCCGCCGTGGCTTCGATGGCCGCGACCAGTTCCAGATAGTCTTCCAGGCGCACCAGCGGCGGCATAAACAGGTACAGCTTGCCGTCACGCGGTTCAGCACACAGCGCCGTGCGCACCACGCCCGCCGCCGATTGGCCCAGCAGCGGCCGCTTGTTGGCACTGGCCGCTTTGCCGGACCAGACACCGCGTAGCTGCGGTTTGATCTGCGCCGCTGCGGGGAGCGGGGCAAAACTTTGGGTCGGGTCTTCCGGGTTGATGTAGGGGTAGTCGGCGTCGCTCACCCAAGGCTGCGAGTCCAGTGGCAGGCGATAGCCCATGGCTGAATCACCGGGAATCAGCCGACAGTGCTCATCGCGCAAAAACCAGCTACCACTCTGCCAGCCGAGCTGCTTGGCATGCCGGGCCAGCGGCAGGATGTGCCCCACCACCTTGTCCAGCCCCTGCTCGAACACCTTGCGCAGGCGCTCACGCTCCAGCGGATCGGCCAGCCGCGAGTCGTCGGCTGTGACGTTGCTGGGCAACTTGCGCTCACGCCATAGGTAATAGAAGCGGTCTTCATAGGCGGGTACACGGTACTTGCCATCCACACCCAGACGTTCAGCCAGCCGGGTGATAAAGTCGGCGGCCTTGCTCGCATCAACGCCATAGTCGTGCTGTTCATCGGCATACAGCGCCGGGTTGTGCCAGATTGGTTCACCATCGCGCCGCCAGTAGGCATTCAGCGACCAGCGCGGCAGTTGCTCACCGGGGTACCACTTGCCCTGACCGAAATGCACCAGCGCGCTCGGCGCATAGTGCTCGCGCAGGCGATGGAACAGGTCGGTGGCCAGACGGCGTTTGTTCGGCCCCAAGGCGGCGGTGTTCCATTCCGGGTCATCGGGGTAATCGAGGGCGACAAAGGTGGGCTCGCCGCCCATGGTCAGGCGCACATCCTGCGCTTGCAGGTCTTCATCGACCTTTTGCCCGAGGCTGACAATCGCCTGCCATTGCTCGTCGCTGTAGGGCTTGGTGACACGCGGCGCTTCCCAGATGCGCTCCACCCACATTTTGTGGCTGAACTCGCACTCGCATTCGTCCACGCCGCCGCTGATCGGCGCGGCCGAGGATGGCTCCGGGCTGCACGCCAAGGGGATATGACCCTCACCGGCGAACAGGCCGCTGGTTGGGTCCAGGCCGATCCAACCGGCACCCGGTAGATAAACCTCGCACCAGGCATGCAGGTCGGTGAAATCCACCTCGGTGCCGGACGGGCCGTCGAGGGCTTTGACATCGGCCGTGAGCTGAATCAAGTAACCCGAGACAAAGCGCGCCGCCAGCCCCAAATGGCGGAACAACTGCACCAGCAGCCAGGCTGAGTCGCGGCAGGAACCCGAGGCTTTTTCCAGGCTTTCTTCCGGGGTTTGCACGCCCGGCTCCAAGCGAATCAGGTAGCTGATGTCGGTGGACAAGCGCTGATTGAGCGCTACCAGAAAGTCCACGCTGGGCGTCGGCGTCAGCTCGATGCCCGCCAGGTACTTGGCGAACAGTTTGCCGGCCGGCAACTTGACCAGATAGGGCGCAAGCTCCAACTGCTCTCCTTCGGTGTAGGCAAAAGGGATTTTCTCGGCGTAAGGCTCAAGGAAGAAATCGAACGGGTTGAATACCGCCATTTCGGCGACCAGATCGACCTCAATTTTCAGCTCGCGGGTTTTCTCAGGGAACACCAAACGCGCCAGGTAGTTACCCTGGGGGTCTTGCTGCCAGTTGATAAAGTGCTCGCCCGGCTCGACCTTCAAGGCATAGGACAACACCCGGGTACGGCTGTGCGGCGCTGGGCGCAGGCGCACCACCTGCGGGCCGAGGTTAACTGCACGGTCGTAGCGGTAGTGACTGACATGGTGCAAGGCGATATGAATCGACACAGTGGGCCTCCTGCGAGCCTGGGCGATACACCAGTAACGCAAGACTTATGCCAGCGCCCCAGGCCAGCGCTGGCGCGGCCTGCCGCGCTTACCCACAACAAGCGCGCACCACAATAGAGCCAGGCATGCCCCATGCCTGCTGCGGCGCACGAAAACAGGTCATGCGCTGATCTCATGGCACCGCCAGATCTGTGGAAGGGGCCGCTTTAGCCGCGATAACAGCTCGCCGCTACGACTGCATGGATGCAGGAGGTAGAGCGAAGCAGGATGCCAAAGCCGAAAGCGCCTCCTACACCTGCTAGCCCGTCACTGGGACAGCTCAGCAATCCCCTTGCAAACTGGCGACCCAGCGGCGCAACACTTCAACCCCTTCAGCATGCACGGTGGAGCGGCCCAGTTCGGGCATCATGATGCTGGGGTCGACGCTTTCCATGCGGTACAGCAGCACGGACTTTTCCGGCGCTCCGGGGTGGATGTCCACCAGACGGTCGCCCGAGCCTTTACCCGCCGCCACCGGTTGTTTGCACAGGCCATAGCTGATACCGAACGGCGTGGCCGGATCGAGCAACAAGCCGGAGGTGCGCCCCGGCCCTTTGGGGTTGTGGCAGTGGCTGCAGTTGGCGTCGAGGTAACTGCGCGCCTGATGTTCCAGGCTTTCACTCGAACGCGGCGTCGGCCACAGGGCATTGCGCGGCACGCCCTGCAAACCCACTGGCAACGCTTGTAAACGGCCTTGCTGCTGCCAGTAGAGCAGCTGATTATGGCTGCCATCGGCGTAGGCAAAGGTCTTGTTCAAGTGCCGCGCTTTGGGGCCAAGGGGGTTGTTGCCCTGCCCGGCGCTTTCCTCGTGGCAACCGGCGCACTGGTTGGCATCCGGCACTTGATAATCCACAGTTTGAGTGTTGCCCTGCGCCGTAAGCAGGCTCAGCGCGCGGCTGTCGCCGGCCCATTCCAGTCGTGCGTCCTGTTGTTGCTCATCCCACACATAGGGCAGCGCGACCCAGCCGTTTTTTTGCTTGAGCAACAGGCGCGTTTCAATCAACTGCACCCGCGCCAATTCCAAGCCGCGCTGCGGATCGCGCACATCCTGTTCATGCTGCAGCAAACGGCCCTGAGCATCCTTGGGGTAGTAAAAGGTTTTGCTGATTACCGTGCCCAGCGGGTAGTCAAAATGCGCTTCGCCGTAGCGGGCCGAGGTGCCGGCGGGCATCCAGACCGTGCGCAGTTTATGGGCATAGTCGGTAAACAGCGGGGTGTTCAGGTCATAAGGCAGGGCCTCAGCAATCGGCGCAATAAAGCCTTGGCTGCGTTGCAGCATGCCCCAGTCGCTGAGCTTTTCCGGGTAGTTGTCCCCCTCGGGCAAGTACAGGGGCGCGGGTTGCTGCTGGCACCCCACCAGCAGCAACAGGGCGATCACGAACAGGCGACGCATCAGGCCCCCTGACCGGCTTCAGCCGAGGCCAATTTGACCGCTGGCAACGGCGGCAGGCTGCAGCGATAGGGCGTCATGTCGGTGCTGATGTTCTTGAAGTTGTTGGGCCCGTCGACGTTGATCATGCCGGCCTCGCCATTGTTAATGCAGATGGCGCGATCAGCCGGCAATTGGCCGTCGACCAGAATGTCGAGGTTGACGTAACCGTCCCAGAGCACGTCCGGCAGGCGGCCATTCAAGCCAAACTGGCTGACTTTGAGTGCTTTGAGGTCAAAGTGATCCGGGCTTTCACCGCCCGGCCCGAAGCGATTGCCGTGGATGTGGATGCCTTCGGGGTAAGGGTCGAAGGCCTCGGTGGTCGAGAGGTCGCTGTAGCCGGTGCTGAAGTAACTGCTGATGATCACGTTGGCGGTCTTGTGGTTGCCGATGTCGTTATCGAACACCTCCACATCGTCGTGGGAGTTGATCACCACCCCGGAGCCAGCCGGAATGCTCGCCACGGGCGTGCCCTTGTGGCCGAAGTTCTTGTGGTTGTTGCCTTCAATCTTGTTGCGGAACACCCGCGTCACGCGACCTTCCTGCGGCAGGTTGGGCATGTTGAACACCAGCACGCCGCCGGTGTTGCCGGTGGCAATGTTGTCGTAAACATCGGCGTCCACGGTGTTTTCAATCTCGATCCCGGCCACGTTGCGTTCGGCCCGGCTGTTGCGCACCACCACATTGCGCGACTGGCCCACGTAAATACCGGCATCAGACGCACCAATGGCCACCACCCCATCAATCAGGGTGTTTTCCGTTTGCACCGGGTAGATGCCATAAGCACCGTTTTCCGTGGCCGGGCCGTTGGTCCATTCGGTGCGTACACGGCGGATGATGATGTTCTTGCCGCCCACCACCTTGAGCGCGTCACCTTTGCTGTCCTCGAAGGCGATGTCTTCGATGGTGAAATCCGAGGCATCCACCAGCAGACCTTCCGCCCCGGACTTCTGCCCTTTGAAGCTCAGAATGGTCTTGTCCATGCCTGCGCCTTTGATGGTCACGCCGCTGACTTTAAGGCTCAGGCTGCGATCGAGCTGAAAGGTCCCGGCCGGGATTTCAATCACCGTACCGGGCTTGGCCTTGATCAGTTGGGTCTGCAAATCTTTTTGAAAATCCAGGTTGGCCACCGGTTCCGGGGCGTCACCGCAGGCAACCAACAACACGGACATAGCAAGGGTGGAAAGCATGGCAATGCGCATAGGGGTCTCCAGCATTATTTTTATAATCTGGAACGATAGTACCAATTTAGCTCAAAAAGCCAAGCCCGGTGCACACAAACCGCGGCCAACCTACGCAGAATGCCGCGCTTCCGTTACCATCGCCGGCAATCAAGCAACGAGTTGCGCCATGTACATCTATCGATTGGTGCTGATCCTGGTGGTGGGGATCTACCTGTTTTCCCCAGCCATCATGGACTGGTGGATCGACCCCAACGGTGCCTGGTATCGGCCGTATCTGCTGTGGCTGATTCTGATTGTGGTGACTTTTATTCTGCAGAGTCAGCGCGATGCCGATGAGCTCTGAGCCGTTGCACGCCTCGCCCTCCCCTTATTCGCTGCTGAGTCATTGTGATGCTGACAAGCTTTAGCCTGAGCCAGCTGATTCTGATCAGCGCCATTTACCTTCTTGTGCTGTTCGGTGTGGCCTGGATCAGCGAACGCGGCCTGATCCCGCGCTGGGTGGTCAGCCATCCGCTGACCTACACCCTCTCGCTCGGCGTATACGCCAGCGCCTGGGCCTTTTACGGCACGGTGGGGCTGGCTTACCAATATGGTTATGGCTTTCTGGCCAGCTACCTCGGCGTGTCCGGTGCGTTTCTGTTGGCCCCGGTGCTGCTCTACCCCATTTTGCGCATTACGCGCACCTACCAACTGTCCTCGTTGGCCGACCTGTTTGCCTTCCGCTTTCGCAGCACCTGGGCTGGCGCGCTGACCACCGTTTTTATGCTGATCGGCGTACTGCCCTTGCTGGCCCTGCAAATTCAGGCCGTGGCGGACTCCATCGGCATCCTTACCCGTGAACCCGTACAGGAACGCGTGGCGCTGGCCTACTGCGGGCTGATCATTCTGTTCACCATTCTGTTTGGCGCACGGCACATCGCCACGCGGGAAAAACATGAAGGCCTGGTGTTTGCCATCGCCTTTGAGTCGGTGGTCAAGCTGGTGGCCATCAGCGTGATCGGCTTGTACGCGCTGTATGGCGTATTCGACGGCCCGCAAGATCTGCAAGCCTGGCTGGTGCAAAACCAGTCCTCACTGACCAGCCTGCATACGCCACTGCAAGAAGGCCCCTGGCGCACCCTGCTGCTGGTGTTTTTCGCCTCGGCCATCGTCATGCCGCACATGTACCACATGACCTTCACCGAGAACCTCAACCCGCGCGCCATGGTCAGCGCCAGTTGGGGCCTGCCGCTGTTTCTGCTGCTGATGAGCCTGGCGGTGCCGCTGATTCTCTGGGCCGGCCTCAAGCTGGGCGCGACTACCAACCCGGAATACTTCACCCTTGGCGTGGGCATTGCCGTCAACAGCCAAACCTTGGCCTTGTTGGCCTATATCGGCGGGCTGTCGGCCTCCAGCGGGCTGATCATTGTCAGCACCCTGGCGCTGTCCGGCATGGTGCTTAACCATGTGGTGCTGCCGCTGTACCAGCCGCCGTCAGAGGGCAACATCTACCGCTGGCTGAAGTGGACCCGCCGCGCGCTGATCCTGCTGATCATCATGGCGGGCTACGGTTTCTATCTGTTGCTGGGCGCCGAGCAAGACCTGGCCAACCTCGGCATTGTCGCCTTCGTCGCCACCTTGCAATTTCTGCCGGGCGTGCTTTCGGTGCTGTATTGGTCAACCGCCAACCGCAAAGGCTTTATTGCCGGGCTGCTGGCCGGTATCGGCGTGTGGACACTGACCATGCTGTTGCCGATGTTGGGCAACCTGCAAGGCTTTTACCTGCCCTGGTTCAACATCATTTATGTACTCGATGACAGCAGTTGGCACATGGCGGCCATCGGCTCGCTGGCGGCAAACGTACTGATCTTCACCCTGGTGTCGCTGTTCACCGAGGCCAGCCCAGAAGAAAAGAGCGCCGCCGAAGCCTGCGCGGTGGACAACGTGCGCCGCCCGCAACGGCGTGAACTGCTCGCCGACTCACCGCAGGAATTCGCCGCCCAGTTGGCCAAACCACTGGGGGCGAAAACAGCTCAGCATGAAGTTGAGCAAGCCTTGCGCGACCTGCACCTGCCCTTTGATGAAGGCCGCCCCTACGCCCTGCGCCGCTTGCGCGATCGTATCGAAGCCAACCTCTCAGGGCTGATGGGCCCCAGCGTGGCCCAGGACATTGTGGAAACCTTCCTGCCTTACAAAGCAGGTAGCGAAACCTATGTCAGCGAAGACATCCACTTTATCGAGAACCGCCTGGAAGACTACCGCTCGCGCCTGACCGGCCTTGCCGCCGAACTCGATACCCTGCGCCGTTACCACCGCCAGACCTTGCAGGAACTGCCCATGGGCGTTTGCTCGCTGGCCAAGGATCAGGAGATCCTGATGTGGAACAAAGCCATGGAAGAGCTCACCGAAATCCCCGCGCAGCGCGTGGTCGGCTCGCGCCTGAATACCCTCGGCGAACCCTGGCGCGCCTTGCTGGAACACTTTATCGAACTGCCCGATGAGCACTTGCACAAGCAACGCCTGGCGCTCGATGGGCAAACCCGCTGGCTCAACCTGCACAAAGCGGCTATCGATGAGCCACTGGCTCCCGGCAACAGTGGCCTGGTGTTGCTGGTAGAAGACCTAACCGAAACCCAGTTACTGGAAGACAAATTGATCCACTCCGAGCGACTGGCCAGCATTGGCCGGCTAGCCGCCGGTGTCGCACACGAGATCGGCAACCCGATTACCGGCATCGCCTGCCTGGCGCAAAACCTGCGCGAGGAACGTGAAGGCGACAGCGAGTTAACCGAGATCAGCGAGCAGATCATCGAGCAAACCAAACGCGTGTCACGCATCGTGCAATCGCTGATGAGTTTTGCTCACTCTGGCAGCCATCAGCACAACGAAGAACCGGTGTGCCTGGCCGAAGTGGCGCGCGAGGCCATCGCCCTACTGGCGCTTAACCGGCGCAGCGTCGATGTGCAGTTTTTCAACTTGTGCGAGTGCGACCACTGGGTGATTGGCGATCCACAGCGCCTGGCTCAGGTGCTGATCAATTTGCTGTCCAACGCCCGCGATGCCAGCGAGCCGGGCAGTGCGATTCGGGTCAAAAGCGAGCAGTTCGAGCACACCATCGACCTCATCGTCGAGGACGAAGGCAGCGGTATTCCCAAAGCCATCATCGACCGTTTGTTCGAGCCGTTCTTCACCACCAAAGACCCCGGCAAAGGAACGGGACTGGGCCTTGCTCTGGTCTATTCGATCGTGGAAGAGCATTATGGCCAGATAACAATCGACAGCCCGGCCGACCTGGAACGGCAGCGCGGCACCCGGATTCGGGTGAGCTTGCCACGGCATGTCGAAGCGACGTCCCTAGCGACTTAAACCAGCTATCCGCGCGCATGCAGACCCGGCTCTTTGCCCGGCGCTGCGCCCTGAGACTGTCGAGAGAACGAATTGATGCCTCATATTTTGATCGTCGAAGACGAAACGATTATCCGCTCTGCCTTGCGTCGCCTGCTCGAACGTAACCAATACCAAGTCAGTGAAGCCGGCTCGGTACAAGAAGCGCAAGAGCGCTTCAGCATCCCAAGTTTTGACCTGATCGTCAGCGACCTGCGCCTGCCGGGCGCGCCCGGTACCGAGCTGATCAAGCTCGGCCAAGGCACGCCGGTGCTGATCATGACCAGCTACGCCAGCCTGCGCTCGGCGGTCGACTCGATGAAGATGGGCGCGGTGGACTACATCGCCAAACCCTTCGACCACGACGAAATGCTGCAAGCCGTAGCGCGCATTCTGCGTGATCACCAACAGGCCAAGAACACCCCAGCCCCCGCCGCTGCCAGCAGCAAGCCCAGCGCGGAAAAAGCGGTGGATAACAGCAACGGCGAAATCGGCATCATTGGTTCCTGCGCGGCCATGCAGGAGATGTACAGCAAAATCCACAAAGTCGCCCCGACCGATTCCAACGTGCTGATTCAGGGTGAGTCCGGCACCGGTAAAGAACTGGTCGCCCGCGCCCTGCACAACCTTTCGCGCCGCGCCAAAGCGCCGCTGATTTCAGTCAACTGCGCGGCCATCCCGGAATCGTTGATCGAGTCCGAACTGTTCGGCCATGAAAAAGGCGCCTTCACCGGTGCCAGCGCTGGCCGTGCCGGTTTGGTTGAAGCCGCCGACGGCGGTACGTTGTTCCTCGATGAAATCGGCGAACTGCCGTTAGAAGCGCAAGCACGCCTGCTGCGTGTGCTGCAAGAAGGTGAAATTCGCCGGGTCGGCTCGGTGCAATCGCAAAAGGTCGATGTCCGCCTGATTGCCGCCACCCACCGCGACCTGAAAAGCCTGTCGAAAATCGGCCAGTTCCGCGAAGACCTTTACTACCGCCTGCACGTCATCGCGCTCAAACTGCCACCGCTGCGTGAGCGCGGCACAGACGTGGTCGAAATTGCCCGCGCCTTCCTGATTCGCCAAACCAGCCGCCAAGGCCGGGAAGACCTGAGCTTTGCCACTGACGCCGAACAAGCCATCCGCCATTACTCTTGGCCGGGCAACGTGCGTGAACTTGAGAACGCCATCGAACGCGCGGTGATTCTGTGTGAAGGCAGCAGTATTTCCGCCGAGTTGCTGGGCATCGACATTGAACTCGACGACCTTGAAGACGATTTCACCGGCCTGCCTGCCCACGCCAGCGGCTTGGGCCACGAATCCAACGAGCCAACCGAAGACCTGTCCCTGGAAGACTACTTTCAGCACTTCGTGCTGGAACACCAGGACCACATGACCGAGACCGAACTGGCGCGCAAACTCGGCATCAGCCGTAAATGCCTGTGGGAGCGCCGTCAGCGCCTGGGCATTCCCCGGCGCAAAGCCTCTGGCGTGAGCGCAGGCTGAGCCAACGCCGCACGTCGCTTGAGCGGAATATCCTGCAGCCGGTCGCCGGCTGTGGGAAAATCCCCGGCCTTTCTGCCGATTAGCCTTGCCATGTCCCTGCCTCCGAAACGCCCGAAACGCCGACCTGCCGCCCGTCCTGCTGCGCCCAAACCAGACGCCAGCAAAGGTCAACTTCACCCGCGCAACCGGCACCAGGGGCGCTACGACTTTCCGGCGCTGATCAAAACCAGCCCGGAACTGGCCGCCTTCGTCATCATCAACCCCTACGGCAAGGAAAGCATCGACTTCGCCAACCCGGCCGCGGTCAAAGTGTTCAACCGCGCGCTGCTCAAGCAGTTCTACGGCATTCAGCACTGGGACATTCCGGCCGATTATCTGTGCCCGCCGATCCCTGGTCGCGCTGACTACCTGCATTACCTGGCCGACCTGCTGGCCGCTGGCAATGGCGGTGAAATCCCGCGCGGTGGCAAGATCCGCGCGCTGGACATTGGCGTAGGCGCTAACTGCATTTACCCGCTGCTCGGGCACCGCGAATACGCCTGGCATTTTGTCGGCTCCGACATCGCCACCAGCGCCATCGCCTCGGCCAAGGCCATTGTGCAAGCCAATCCGGGCTTGAGTGCCGCCATCGAACTGCGCCAGCAAACCGACAGCGCGCACATCTTCAAAGGCCTCATCAATAGCAGCGAGCGCTTTGACCTAACGCTGTGTAACCCGCCCTTTCATGCCAGCGCCGAAGAGGCCAGCAGCGGCAGCAAACGTAAATGGCGCAACTTGGGCAAGCTCGACCCCAAGCGCACCCTGCCCGTACTTAACTTTGGTGGCCAGGCCGCCGAGTTGTGGTGCAAGGGCGGCGAGGCGGCATTTGTCAGCCAACTGATCCGCGAAAGTGCCGACGTGGGCCAGCAGGTGCTGTGGTTCAGCAGCCTGATTTCCAAGGCAGGTAATTTGCCCGGCGTTTACAGCACCCTGAAAAAGGCCGGCGCATTGCACGTCCACACCGTGGAGATGGCCCAAGGGCAAAAGCAGAGCCGCTTTGTCGCCTGGACATTCCAGACGCCGGAACAGCAGCAGAATTGGCGCAAAACCCTCTGGCAGTAATGCACCCGGCTAATAGCCAACTAATCGGGCGGCATGAGTGCCTACGCAATAAACGCTTGCACAGTAAAAGTTCCGCCTGCTGTTACAGCCCATCTATGATTATTTAGAGAGCCTCGTGAAAAGGTTCTTGATTCGGCGAGCGCAGCTTTTATCCGTACTACCTAAATAAAAAAGGCGGGGCATTCACATTCATGGCCCGCCTGTTAACGCTGCGCAACACGATGAGATAATTAGCGTCGGGCACCCGCCGGTTCTTTTAATGAGGGGTTTGAATGAAGTGGAAAAACCTGTTCGTTGCCGTGTGCCTGTGGTGGGGGCTTTCTGCACAGGCCACCGAGCAGCCGGAATTGAGGATCAGCGTGGGCGACTGGCCGCCTTATTTGTCCAGTGAGTTAAAACACAACGGTGTGATCGCTCATCTCATCAGCGACATCCTGGCCGACGAGGGCTATCGCGTCACCTTCCAGTTCCTGCCTTGGCCACGCGCCTATTCAGCCGCCGCAGCTGGCCGCTTTGACGGCACCGCCGTATGGATGCATAAAGCCGAGCGCGAGGCCGACTTTTACTTCAGCGAGCCCCTGCTGGATGAGCAGTTCGTGTTTTTCCACCTCAAGAGTTTGCCTTTTGACTGGCAGCGCTTCGACGACCTGACCGGCATGACCCTCGGCGGCGGACTGGAATACAGTTACGGACCGCAGTTCGATGCATTTCTGGCGAAAAACACGGTGAAGATGGAACGCGTATCCACCGATATGCAGAACTTCGAAAAGCTGCTCAAAGAGCGCGTAGTGCTCTACCCGCAGGAGATGAACGTCGGCTACGCCGCCCTGCGCAGCCATTTCAGCGCCAGCGACCAGGCCAAGATTACCCATCATCCAAAACCCCTGCTCAGCAACTACAGCTACCTGCTGCTACCGAGAAGCCTAGCCAGTAGCACGACCTTGATGGCGCGGTTTAATCAACGCCTGGCGGATTACCGCAAGAGCGGTCGCTACGATCGCTACTTCGCCGATTTGAATCAGGGAAAATACCAACCTGAAGCCATACTCCCCTTGAACAGTAATGATTAATCAGGCTTGCTAACTTCGTGAAAGAGGAGACGCCTGTACATGCATAACAATAAAAACCGCATGCGCTGGATTACTAACTGCGCGCGAAGCCGGCCAGGAAGCTTTAAATAATGTCCCGACTCTTAATTAGAGGCGCGCTCGCCGCCTGGACGTTTTTTACCAGTTCTGCGGCCATCGCTGAACCGGGCCTGACAGCGCATGAAGTACGCATCGGCATGGTCAATGCACAAAGCGGCCCCGCCGCCGCGCTGGGCTTGGGTATGCACAGCGGCGCGCAGGCTTACTTTGACCGCATCAACGCCCAAGGCGGAGTCAACGGCCGCCGCATCACCCTGCTCAGCCAGGATGACGGTTATGAGCCAAACCGCACCGCCGCTCACACCCGTGACTTGCTGAGCAACCAAAAGGCCTTCGCCCTGCTCGGTTATGTGGGTACCCCAACCTCACGGGCGGCTCTGCCCTTGGCCATGCAGGCGCAGGTGCCTTACCTGTTTCCGCTGACGGGTGCCGAGTTTTTGCGCACGCCGACCAAGCCAGGTGTCTTCAACGTACGGGCTTCTTATATCGAGGAAACTGAGCATCTGGTGGAGCGCGTCACCAAGGACCTGCAACTGAGCAAGATCGCCATTTTGATGCAGGACGATTCCTTCGGCGAATCAGTCAAAAGCGGCCTTAATGGCGCACTGAGCAAGCGTGGTCTTTCACTGCATGCCGAGGCGCGGGTGCTGCGCAACTCTCTGCAGGTCACACAGGCCATTCATGCCTTACAGCATGCCCAACCCGAAGCGGTATTCTTTGTCGGCACCTACAAGCAGTTGGCGGCGGCCGTCAAAGAAGCTAACGCCCAAGGTTTCAAAACGCGCTTTCTCAGCGTGTCATTTATTGGTTCTGAGCGCTTTATACAAATCGCCGGGCTGGATGCTGAAGGGGTTTACATTTCCCAGGTGGTACCCTCGCCCCACGACAGCGCCCTGGCGTTGGTGAAGGCGTATCAGGCGGATATGCCAACCGGTGATTTCAGCCATGTATCACTTGAAGGTTATGTAAGCGCGGCGGTGTTTGTGCAGGCACTGCAAAACGCTGCCGAACCACTGACCCGCGACAGTTTTCTCGATGCGCTGGAGCATCTTGATACTGACCTGGGCGGTTTCAAGGTGTCGTTCAGCCGCAATGACCATCAAGGCTCCAGTGCTGTATTCCTGACCCATATCGAGAACGGCCGCGCACGCCCCGTGCAACGCATGCGCTGAGGCTCATATGTTTGGCGGCGCCATGCGTGGCTGCATGACGTCAGCCAGCGGCAACGCTACCGCGAGACGGCTGAGGTTCCAGTAATGCCCTTCCAACGTGCGGTTGACCAGCAACGTGGCCGGTGCTGGCTGCAGGCTGCCTAACGCGCCCAATACATCAGGAATAAGCCGTTGCATCTCCTGATGCAGCGGCGTGGCAGCAAAATCCCACTGCTCACCCGGCTGCAACAGCGGGCCGAGCAAACCATGTAATTGCCGATACAGCCCGTAAGGGGCTGCCGAACGCGGCTGGCGTGTGCCAAGGGCCTGAAACGCCTGTTCCAGTTGCTCACCATCGCGCGCCTGCAGCGCCTGGTAGGCGTGAACATAAGCCGTCAGCAGCGCAGACGGCAGCCGATGCACACAGCCAAAGTCGTACACCACCAACTCACCTGCGGCGGTGTAAGCAAAATTGCCGGGATGCGGGTCAGCATGCAGCAGGCCCAATTCAAATGCCTGCGCACCGAGCCACTGCACCAGCGTCAACGCCAGCCGCTCGCGCACTTCGGCACTGGCCTGGGCCACCTCAGCAAATGGCAATCCGGGTTCTTCGCTCAAGGCCAGCACGCCGGGGCGACACAGATCCACTTGCGGCACTGGCAAACGCAGCCCCGGCCAGTCGGCAAAATGCGCACGGAATACCTGCAGCCGTTGCATCTCGGCGGGGTAATCCAGCTCGGCGGTAATCACCGCGTCCAGTTCGTTGTACAAGGCCTCCAACTGTTGCGCCGGCACGCGCAACAAGCGGCCCAAGGGCAGCAGGCGACGCATTTGCAGCAAATCGGCCTGACAAATCGCGGCAATGCCGGGGTATTGCACCTTCAACACAATCTTGCGTCCATCGGCGGCTACAGCGCGGTGCACCTGCCCAAGCGAGGCGGCGGCGAACGGTTGCTCATCAATCTGCGCAAAAACCTGCTGTAAATCCTCGCCGTAGACCAACTGCAAATGCTCGCGCAGGGCGCTGAAGGGCAGCGCCGGTACGCGGTTTTGCAGTGCGCTCAGTGCCTGGGCAATCGGCGGCGGCAACACGCCCTGCCACTGCGAGGCCATTTGACCCAACTTGAGCACCGGCCCCTTCATCTCGCCCAGCACCTCAGTAAGCAACTCGCCAATCGGCTGCCAGTCCACACCGCGCTTGCCCGGCAGCAAGCGCTGCCCGAGCACGCTGCCACCAATGCGCGTGGCGGTGCCGGCCAAGGTCAAAAACCGGCCCAAGGCAGAAGCAGAAGGAGGGTCAACGGGACGCTTAGCCATGCCGGCAGTGCTCATCAGAACGGAGTTTCATCATGCGTCACGCGCAGGCGTATACCAAGCCAAGCGCAGCTTTAACTCGTCAGCGGTCACTGTGCAGCAGAAACACTTGCACCTTTTGCTGATAGGCCGCCGACTCGCGCTGACGCTCAATTTCATCCCACAGCCGTGCCGCTAATTCCGGCTGTGCGGCCACCAGGCCATTGGACAGCATGAGGTAGTAGGCTTTTTCTTCCAGCGGCAGCACACCTTTCTCAAGCTGCGCAGCCAACTCAGGCTGAGCCTGCAGGATGAAATCGGCACGCAGGCTTTGTAGAGCGGCGGCTTCAATGCGTTGGTGTTTGAGCATCTGCAACAAAGCCAAAGGATCACGGCTGGTTTCGTCCACCTCAAGCCCATGGCTGCGCAGCATTTCAACAATCGAGAAGCCGCTGAGTGAGCCAATACGCCCGGTCAACTGGCGAAACTGCTCGCCGTTCCAGCTCACCGCACTGCCCTTGCGCCGGTACAGAGCATAGGTCGAGGTATGCAGGCGTTTGCGCTCATCAAGCCGACCATCGGCATCTTGCGGATAACGCCCCAAGGGCAAACGCTCGGCCTTGAAACTGGCGGCAAACGCGCCGTCGTAAACACCTTGGGCCAAACCATTGAGGCAGCGCTTCCACGGCACGGCCACCATGTGCAGCTCCAGACCCAGGGCATCGGCCACCTGTTCCAGCAACAACAGGTTGAGCCCGCTGCCGTCGGTCATCACCCAAGGATACGAGTCTTGATCTTCATGGCAAAAGGTCAGGTTTTGCGCCAAAACCTGCGGCGTGTACAGCGGGACAAGCAAGCAGCACAACAGGCAGATCAGTGGCTTGGTCAAGCACGTCACTCCAAGCGATTCGCTAGAACTCCCTGATAAATTGCGTACGCGCATCCTGTGCGACCAACCGAGTATAGATAGCCCTCGGCTGATCAGCGCAGGGATGCATCAACTGCTTGGCTGACTGAAGGCAAAGCGCTTGTCCAATGCGCTGTAACCCATGCCCACGGCCTTGTGCACTTTCAGCTGCACGGGGATGCGCTCTTTCAGCGCCTCAACATGGCTAATAACGCCGATCATTTTGCCGCTGGCGTTGAGGTTATCCAGCGCATCCAGCGCCACCTCCAGGGTCTCGCCGTCGAGGGTGCCGAAGCCTTCGTCGAGGAACAGCGAGTCGATGCTGGTTTTGTGGCTGACCAGATCGGACAGCGCCAAGGCCAGCGCCAGGCTGACCAGAAAACTCTCGCCGCCGGACAAGGTTTTGGTGTCGCGCGCCGCATCGGCCTGCCAGGTATCGAGCACTTCCAGTTCCAGCTCACCACGGCTGCGCCGCGCCAATTGGTAACGACCGTGCAGGCGTTCGAGCTGCTGATTGGCCAGGTAGACCAGATGATCCAGGGTCAGGCCTTGAGCGAACTTGCGGTATTTGGCGCCGTCTGACGAGCCAATCAGGCTGTTGAGCTGTTGCCACAGGTCGTATTCATCCTGCTGGGTGCTGATGGCGGCAAACAGGCTTTGCTGACCGAGCCTGCGCGCCTCATCGCCCTGCAACTGCGCGCGGATTTCACCCTGACGCTCGCTCAGGCTGTGCAACTGGCTGTTGAGCGTGAGCAACTGCGCATCGAGTTGCGCAAGATCCAGCGCGCTGGCCGGACTGGCGCGCAGCACTGTGACCTGTTCGGCGGCAGCGCACACCAGTGCTTGGGCATCGCTCAAGGCTTTATCCAACCGCTGACGCAGTTGCTGCAACGCGATTCGCTGCACGTCATCCAGCAAAGCGGCCAGATAATCGGCCTCGGCATTAAAGGGGCTGGCGCTTAGGGCGGCCGTCCACTGCTGTTCGGCTTGGTGCAGGCGCGCGTGTTCATCCTGCAGACGGCTGGCCAGCGCCTGACGGCTACCGGTCAACTGCTGCTGACGGCGCTGCACCTCTTCCAGTTGAGTCTGCGCCTGTTGCAAGGCCGCCTGCGCATCGGCGAGCTTGGCCATGCCCGGTTGATCGTCGAGGTTCAGCGCACTCCAGCGTTGCTGCCAGTGCTGAGCCAACTGAACGGCAGCCTGCAGGGCGTGATCCCGCTCACTGAGCTGACGCTGTAAATCCAGACTTTGCTGCTGATTGCGCTGCCAACACTGCCACTCTGTTTGGCGCTCGGTGAGCCAGGCGCTGGCGTTGTCCGGCAGCTGATAGCCAAACTCGGCAAGGGCCTGACTCAGATCGGCAGTACGTTCAGCGGCAACCTGCTGCAGTTGTTGCAGGCGCTGTTGACCGTGCTCGCGCTGCTCCTGACGCTGCTGCAGGTGCAGTCGATTAAGCGCCTGCTGTTGCTCCAGTTCGTTGCACCGCTGTTGCTGATTTAGCCGCGTTTGCTGGCACTGCTCAAGGGCGGTATTGAGCTGTTGCAGTTGATCAAGTTGCTGCTGCAACATGAGCAGCTCATCGCTTTGATGTGCCTGCAGGTTAGCCAGGGCATCGGCATCGGCCAGCGGATGTCCCAGTTGCGCGTTAAGCACTTGCCAGCGCTCACCCTGCTCGGCCTGGGTCTGCTCACCCCGCGCAAATTGCTGCTGTTGCTGCTCCAGGCGTGCGGCGATTTTTTCCAGTTCGCCCGCCAGTTGCCGGCCCTGTTCGGTCAGGGCTTCCAGCTCGTTGCGCTTGCTGTTCAACAGCGCCTTGGTCGCCGACACATCCAGGGCTTGGTAGGCGCTAATCGCAGGATGCGCCTCGGAGCCGCACAGCGGGCAGGCTTCGCCGGGTTGCAATTGGGCGCGATGGGTTTCCAGGGCCTGGATGCGTTGCTCCTGCTCCAGTAGTTTTTCCTGAGCCTGCACCTGCTGCTGCAGGTCCTTGTAGCGCAGGCGCAACTGCGCCACCTCGTCGCTCTTGGCCTGATGCTGCTCGCGTAATTGCGTCAGGGCGCTGGCTAACTGCGTTTGTTCGATTGCCAGACGCTGTTGCGCGCCGGCCAATTCGCCCAGCTGACTCAGCACACCGCTCTGGATATGCAGCTGCTGCCAACGCTCGCGCAAGGCTGCCTCAGTGCGTCCGGTCAGCAGCGCCTGCTGTTGTTGCTGCGCGGCGTGTTCCTGCTCGCGGGCCTGCTGCAGGCGATGCTGTTCGGCACCTAGTTGCTCAGTCTGCTGGCTCAGTTGCGTGTGCAGCGCGGTAATCGTTTCTTGCAGTTGCTGCTGACTCAGTTGCAACTGAGTGATGTCCTCGACCAGTTGCTGGCGTGCCTTAAGCTGCTCGCCCCAGCTGCCCAGCTGTTCCCCCAGACGACCCTGTTGCGGCTGCTCGGCCAGTTGCTGTTGCACCTGCTGCAGGCGTTCAGCCAGTTGCTGACGCTGCGCCTGACAATCAGCAAGCAGCAGGGCGCTCAGTTCGCAGGCCTGCCAGGTCTGCTCGGCAATGGTCTGCTCAACCTGGCGCTGCTCGCTGGCATTCTGCTGCAGCCCTTGTTCGGTTTGCGTCAGACTCTGGCGAGCTTGCTGCCAGTCATGGTGCAGCGGCTGCAAACGCTGCGCCGGCTCGCTGGCGGCCAGTTGCGCCAATTGCGGCTGGGCTTGCTGCAAGGCCTCTTGCGCCGCCTGCTCAGCCTGCTGATTGGCCAACCACTGCGCCTCGGCTTTGCTCAGCGCTTCGCGCGCGTTGCGCAGGTGCTGCAATTCGCTTTGTTCGCTGGATAAACGGCTGTGTTCCTGCGCCCATTGTTGCGTTTGCGCCTGCAGCTCGGCGCGCTGCTCATCACTGAGCAACTCCACGCCCTCGGCCTTGGCGCGCAGTTGATCGAGGGCGACTTTGACCTCGCGGGTTTGCTCGAACACCCGCTGGGAAATATGCCCGTAGATATCGGTGCCGGTCAGCTCTTCCAGCAGCTCGGCGCGCTGGTTGGCGTTGGCCTCAAGAAACGCAGCAAAACCGCCCTGGGCCAGCAACATGGATTTGGTAAAGCGCTCGAAATCCAGCCCCGTCAGGCGCTCGGTTTCGCGCAGCTTCTCGTTGATTTTGTCGGTGATGATTGGCCCATCGGCAGCCGCCAGTTCGACCTTGGGCGCTTGCAGCGCACCATCGGCCTTATCGCGGGCGCGGCGCTGGCTCCAAAAAGCGCGATAGGCGACGCCCTTAACCTCAAACTCGACCTCGGCCAAACAGTCGGCGGTGTGCCGACTCATCAGTTCGTTGGCGCTGGCCGACACCGTGCTCATGCGCGGCGTGCGATGGTAAAGCGCCAGGCAGATGGCATCCAGCAGCGTGGTTTTACCCGCCCCGGTCGGCCCGGTGATGGCGAACAAGCCGTTGTCTTTGAACGGCTCGGCGGTGAAATCAATCTTCCACTCGCCCTTGAGCGAATTGAGGTTTTTCAGGCGCAGGCTGAGGATTTTCATGCGTCACCCTCGCGCAGTTCACTGACCACCTGCTGATACAGCGCCAGCAGACGTGCCTGCTCGGCTTCGTCCAGCGCTTCGCTGCTTAAACGTTGGGCGAACACGTCGTCCACACTCAGTTCATCCAGGGTTTCTTTAGCCTGACCCTGCAAGCTGCTGCTGGCATTGCCACGCTCGCGACGAATGCGCAGCACCTCCACCGGCAGGCCTTCACACAGCTTGGCGATGCGCAGTTGCAAGTCACTCAGGTAATCGTCGGTGCCGACCAGCACTTCCAGCCAAACCGGCTGTTCGGCACTGCCCTGTTTGGCGGCCTCCTGAATGGCGGCTTCCAGTTCCTTTAACGAACCGCGCAAGGACAGCAGCGGCTGAAAACGCGGCACCGGCAGCGCGCTGATCTGGCGCAAACCGCTACTATCGAGGTCCACCAGCAGCACTTCCTTCTGCTGTTTGGCTTCATCGAAACTCAACGCAATCGGCGAGCCGCAGTAGCGGATATGTTCCAGCCCGCCGACCTTTTGCGGCCGGTGGATATGCCCCAGGGCGATATAGGCCGCTGGCGGAAAGGCGCTGGTGGGGAAGGCCTCCAGGCTGCCGACATAAATCTCACGTACCGAATCACTGGCGCTGGCACCGACCGTGGTCAGATGACCGGTGGCGATAATCGGCAGCTCGCCGCCCAGCTCAGCGCGCTTGGCTTCGGCCAGGGCATAGAGGTCTTGATAGTGCTGCTGGATCGCCTGCTGCAGCGACAGTTGCTTGTCCTGCGCGCTTTGCCCGGCCTGGCTGAGCAGCACATCGCGCGGGCGGATAAACGGGATGCCGCAGAGAATCGCACCGGGCGAGCCGTCACGTTGCTGCAGCACCAGCAGTTGCTCATCCAGTTGCTCACAAACACCCGGAATCACCCGCGTGCCAAGCTGCGCCAACAGGGTTTTGCTCTCAGCGAGCATGGCCACCGAATCATGATTGCCGCCCAGCACCACCAACGCGCAGCCGGTGGCGCGCAGCTCGACAATAAAGCGGTTGTACTGCTCGCGGGCATAACTGGGCGGCGCGCCGGTGTCGAAGATATCGCCGGCAATCAGCAGCGCATCCACCGCATGCGCGCGCACCTGCTCGATCAGCCAAGCGCAAAACGCCTGATGCTCTGCCTGACGCGTCTTGCCCATAAAGTGCTGGCCGAGGTGCCAGTCGGAGGTGTGCAGGATGCGCATGCTCAAAACAGCCAATCCTTGACCACCATATGGGTCTTCACTTTCTGTATGCCGGGGAAGTTTTCGATCTCGCCACGCACCTCGCTCAGGCGTTGCATGGAGGGCGCTTCGATGACCACCAGCATGTCCGTTTCGCCACTGATACCGCTGCAGCGGCGCACTTCCGGGTACACGCGCATACGCTCGACATAGTGCTCGCAGCGGCCGCCTTGGTAGAACAACTCCAGATAAGCCGTGATCGCGCCTGCACCGGGCAGTGCCACCTGCGCCTGATAGCCACGGATCACGCCCGTCTGCTCCAGTTGGCGAATCCGCTCACTGACGGCCGAACGCGACAGGTTGACCTCACGGGCGATCTGACTGACGGGTAAGCGCGCATCGGCACGCAACAGGGCGAGTATCTGTTGATCGAACTTGTCCACGCGGGGCTCTCAGAAAGGCAATTTGACGGTCAATACCACCATTTCGTCGGTCAAAGACGACGCTTCGCCAGCAGCCTGCAGCAGGTGGGCGATTTAACATGGCGGACGAAACCGCAGAGCATACAACATGAGTCGTCTGAACCCGGAATTGGGCCTGCTGCAAGGGATTGGCCTGCTGAGCACCTCACTGTTGGGCACCGGGATTTTCGTGATCCCGGCACTGGCGGCCACGGCGGCGGGCGATGCGTCACTGTGGGCCTGGATGCTGCTGATCGCTCTGGTGCTGCCGGTGGCCTTTACCTTTGCCCAACTCGGCCGCCACTTCCCCCATGCCGGCGGCGCGCCGCACCTGATTGGCCGCGCCTTCGGTACGCGAATGGAGCGATTGAGCGCCTTGCTATTCCTCGCCGTGCTGCCGGTGGGTTTGCCCGCTGCGCTGAATATCGCCAGTGGCTTCTGGCAGGCACTGTTTGACCTCAGCCGGGGGCAGGCGCTGGCCATCCAACTGGCTACGCTGGCCGCCATGCTGCTGCTCGGCCAGCGCCCGGCCAAGGCCAGCGGGATGATTCAGGGCACGATTGCCGTGGCGATCATCAGCACCATCGCGCTGATCTGGTGGGTCGGCGATCTGCCCGTCACCAATCAGCCGTTGTTGCCGGAGATCAGCGGTTCTTGGCACCTATTGCCAGCCGCGCTGGGGGTGATGTTCTGGTGCTTTGTTGGCATCGAAGCCTTTACCCACATGGGCGAGGAGTTCAAAAACACCGAGCGCGACTTCCCTCTGGCCTTGCTGTTTGGCGTGCTACTGGCCGGTTTGGTGTACTGGGCCTGCTCGGTGGCGGTGCTGAGTTTGCAAGCCTATGGCGATGTGACCACCGATGCCGCTTCGCTGCCGCGTATGCTCGACCAGTTGCTGGGCGACAAGGCGCGCTGGATCGCGGCGACGGTCGGCTATCTGGCCTGCTTCGCCTCGATGAATGTGTACATGCAGGGCTTCGCCCGCCTGATCTGGAGCCTGGCCGACGAGGGAAAACTGCCTGCCACGCTGGCCCAGCTTAACCGGCATGGCGTGCCGGCCCACGCGCTGTTGCTGGTGATTCTGAGCTGCGCCCTGTGCGCCAGCCTGGCCCAGTTACTCGACCTGACCGTGGACGACCTGATCCGCTATGCCAATGGCAACTTCGTACTGATTTACCTGCTGAGCATGGCCGCTGGCGTGGTGTTGCTGCGTGGCATCTGGCGCGCGCTGGCCGCATTCAGCGCACTGCTCTGTGGCCTGGTGCTGCTGATGCTGGGGATGGATGCCGCCTATGCGCTGGGCCTTTTGGTGCTGCTGGGCGGACTGGACCGTTGGCGCGAGCAACGCAATGCCCCGCTGCCCGACCTGAGCAGCCGATAAGGGCGCGAGCATGTAGCGCGGCCTGCATTGCGGCTATTCTCAGTCCAGCCCATCACAAGGACTGACCATGCGCCGCATTTTCCATGACCTGAAAATTCTTATCCTGGCCAACCTGTGGATCGTTCCCGTGCTGGCCGGGCTGGTGGGCGCGCTGTTTTATTTCGCCGCACCACCGCCGCCTATGCACGCACGCCTGGCCACAGGCGCTGAAACCGGTGGCTACCATGCCTTCGGCCAGCGCTTACAGGCGGAACTGGCCTTGCAGGGTTTCACCCTGGAGCTGGTGCCAAGCGATGGTTCACAAGACAACCTGAGCAAACTGACCCGTGGCGAAGTGGAAATGGCCCTGGTGCAAAGCGGCCAGGAACTGAGCTTGGACGAGGCCCAGCGCAGCCATCTAAATGGTTTGGGCGTGATGTACCGCGAACCCTTGTGGCTGTTTCTCGGTGAGAAGGTCAAGTTCGAACGCCTGAACGACTTGCTCAGCCTGCGCCTAGCCATTGGCAACCCCGGCAGTGGCACGCACGCGGTAACCAGCGCCCTGTTCGCCGCCAATCGTCTGCAGCCAGACGCCTACCCCGTCACCTGGCAAACCCTGGGCGCCAGCCGCGCTGCTGATGCGCTGATTGCCGGTGAGCTGGACGCTGCATTTTTTGTCGGCCCGGCGGAAAACGCCCTGATCCAGCGCCTGGCCGCCACACCCAGCGTGCGCTTGGTCAGCCTGCGCCGCACAGAAGCCTACCTGGCACGCTTGCCCTACCTGAGCCGCTTGGAAGTCGGTGAAGGCATGCTCGACATGCAGCACAACAGCCCGGACCGTGACATCGTCACCCTCGGCCCGGTCGCCACCCTGGTGGCCGGCGAAACGTTTCACCCCTCGCTCACACCACTGATTCTCGAAGCGGCGAAAACCGTGCTCAAACACGGCAGCCTGCTCGACCCAGCCGGCAGTTACCCGGCCAAACCGCCGCTGTCACTCAACACCCTGAGCGAAGCCGAGTACTACTACGACAAAGGTTTGCCGATCCTGCAGCGCTACCTGCCGTTTCGCATCGCCTCGCTGGCCGATCGCTACATCATCCTCGCTATTCCGTTGCTGGTGCTGCTCTTCCCGCTGTTCAAGGCCATCGGCCCGATCTACCAATGGCGCATCCGCGCGCGCATCTACCGCTGGTACAAACACCTGCGCGAGATCGATCAACAGCTCTATAAAGGCAGCCTACCCAGCGACCTGAACGCCGAAATCGCCCGCCTGGAACGCCTCGAAGGCGAACTGGCGCGGGTCGAAGTGCCACTGTCCTATTCCAGCGAGCTGTATGAACTGCACATGCACCTGCGCTACATGATCGAACGCCTGCATGCGCTGCAGCGGCGCACGACTGCCGGGCAGCAGGTCGGGTAACATGCGCGCTTTCCGTTCACGCACCATGAGGCCGCCATGCCGATCCGCCACTGCATCGTCCATTTGATCGACAAAAAGCCTGATGGCACGCCCGCCGTACTGCACGCCCGCGACAGCGAACTGGGTGCCTCGCAGGCCATCGAGAACATGCTCGCTGACCTCAACGAGAGCTATAACGCCAAGCAGGGCAAGGCTTGGGGCTTCTTTCATGAGGAGTCCGGGGCCTACCCGTTCAGCGGCTGGCTCAAGCGTTATCTGGATGACGAGCAGGATTTCACCGCCTTTAGCCGCCAGGCCGTCGAGCAACTGCAAAAGCTGATGGAGGAATCCAACCTGTCCACCGGCGGCCATGTGCTGTTCGCCCACTACCAGCAAGGCATGACCGATTACCTGGCCATCGCCCTGCTGCACCACAGCGAAGGCGTGGCGGTCAATGATGCGCTGGATGTGACCGCTGCCAAGCACCTGGACCTCAGCCAGTTGCACCTGGCCGCACGGATCAACATTTCCGAGTGGCGTAACAACGCCAACTCCAAGCAGTACATCTCCTTTATCAAGGGCAAGAATGGCAAAAAGGTCTCGGAATACTTCCGCGACTTTATCGGCTGCCAAGAAGGCGTCGACGGCCCCGGCGAAACCCGTACCCTGCTGAAAGCCTTTAGCGACTTCGTGGAAAGCGAAGACCTGCCGGAAGAGCAAGCCCGCGAGAAGACCAAGACCTTGGTCAGCTACGCCGCAAACCAGGCCAAACAAGGCGAGCCCATCACCCTCGACGAGCTCTCCGGACTGATCGACGAAGAACGACCCAAGGCCTTCTTTGATCATATCCGCAACAAGGATTACGGCATGGCCCCGGAGTTTCCGGCGGACAAACGCACCCTTAGCCAGTTCCAGCGCTTTACCGGCCGCGCCGAAGGCCTGTCGATCAGCTTCGAAGCGCACCTGTTGGGCTCGAAGATCGAATACGACGAAGGCACCGACACGCTGGTGATCCGCAACTTGCCGACGCAACTCACCGATCAGCTTAAGCGCCGCAAAAACTGACATGAGCCGCCTGCCGGATAACCTGCTGGACAGTTGCCGCTGCGACCCTGCAGCGCCCTTCGCCGAAGATCCGGCACGTGACTTCGGCTTGGACAAACAGCGGGCGCAGCAGGCCTTGGCTGAACTGCGCCCCTGGCTCAATCGTCAGCAGCGCATGCTCTGGGCCAACCGGCGCAACGCCCTGCTGCTGATCCTGCAAGGCACCGACTGTTCCGGTAAAGACGGCGTGATTCGCCGGGTGATCAGCAGTTTTGATCCGCAAGGGCTGCGCATCCACAGTTTTCAAAAGCCCGATGCCTGCGAGCAGCGCCACGATTTTCTCTGGCGCTACCAGCGGCGATTGCCGACGGCGGGCCTGCTGGGCGTGTTCAACCGCAGCTATTACGAAGGGCTGATCAGCGATCCGCTGGACGGGCTGTGCAGCGCGGCCGACCTGCCCGCCCGGCGGCAAGCCATCCTCGTCTTCGAGCAGCGGCTATGTAGCCAATCGACGCAGCCGTTGAAGTGCTTTTTGCACCTGAGCAAAGCCGAGCAAAAACGTCGCCTGCACGAGCGCCTGGAGCACCCACACAAGCGCTGGAAGCTGCACGCCAGCGACTTGCAGGCCCACCGCGAATTCGACCTGCGCGAGCAACGCTGGACCGAACAACTGGCGCAAACCGATCACGCAGCGGCGCCTTGGTACATTATCCCGGCGGATCATCGCTGGTTGCGCGACTGGCTGGTGGCCAGCCTGTTGGCACGCGAACTGGAACGCTTAAAACTGGACTGGCCAACCGCACCCGCCCCGTTCAGCGCAGACGATCTGGAGCAGGTATGAAGCGTCTTTTACTGCTGTTACTGGGCCTCAGCAGCTTTGCTCAGGCCGTGCCGGAACAGGCGCTGTACCCGGACGAAGTGCGCTTTGTCACCGCCAACGCCGAGTTCACCCTGCTCCATGAGATGGGGCATCTGCTGATCAGCGAACTGAAATTGCCGGTACTCGGCCGCGAAGAAGATGCTGCCGACCAACTCGGTTTTATGGGCCTGTTTCTCCTGCACGAACGGCAACGCGACACCGACTTTTACGCCAAGTTGCTGGATGTGGCCGACTACTGGCGGCTGGAGTGGCAACGCCAGCGCCCGGAAGCACCCGAGGTGCGTGAATGGGACAGCCATGCCCTGGACGCGCAGCGCTTTTTTAACCTGGCCTGCCTGGCCTACGGCAGCGACCCGCGCCAACTGGAATGGGTGATCCAGATGACCGGGCTGCCGGATGAACGGGCTTTTTACTGCCCTGAGGAATACCAACAGGTTGAATACGCAGTGAACTGGATTCGCCAGCACTTCGCCCGCCGCGCCGACCAGCCGATCCGCCACCACCTGCGAGTGGAGTACCAAACCCCGCCCCTGCATTTACCCGAAGCCCGCGAGTTGCTGGAAAAAGTCCGCGCCTCCGGCGAGCTGGAAGCCATCGCCGAGCGCACCAGCAGCACCTTCGCCCTGCCCCGCGACCTGAAACTGATCGTCGCCGCGTGCGGTGAAGCCAACGCCTGGTACAACCGCATCAGCGGCGAACTGACGTTGTGCTACGAGCGCATCCTCTACTTTCGCGAACTGGCACGCGAGCTGCCACGCCTGAGGCAGAACGCGTTGCAGGAAAACCAACCCACACGGTAAATCGCTCCCTGCTCGAGTGAGGCAAAGGAAGGCCACATGAAGAAAGTTATTCTGCTGCTCAGCGCCTTGGCGCTTTACCAACACTGGGACACCGTGCAGCGCTGGTTGCAGCCGCCTCAGGCCAATCAACCGGGCGAGGTGGTGCTGTATGCCACGCAATGGTGCGGCTATTGCGCAAAAGCCCGCGAGCAGTTAGCCAGCGATGGCGTGCGGTATCGGGAAGTGGATATCGAAAAAGACGCCGCCGGCAATGCCACGTTCAAAGCCCTCGGGGGACGCGGCGTGCCCCTGTTGGATATCAAGGGCACGCTGGTGCACGGCTACGACCCGCAAGCCATGCGGGCCGCTTACTGAACGTTCAGTGCGTCAGGTACTAAGGCCTTACAGCGCCTTGATGGCAAAACCCATGCGCGGGAAATGCACATGCACGGTGCCGGCGCGTGGGTCTTCGCGGCGCAGGATCAGCTCTTCGCTGCCGCTAAAGACCAACTCACCTTCCACCGCATCCACGCCATAGTCGATGGCAGAGATTGCCACCTGTTGGCCAAGGGTAAAGCCATTCGGGTCGGCCAACGCAGCGTCCGGCAAAGCCGCCGGGGTGGCGTCCCGGGCAATGGCAACAGCGTCTTCACCACTCATTTCGCTGAATGAGCCGTGGCCGAAATCCAGCACGCGCGCCAGCCAGGTGGCTACCGCCGGGTACTCATCGACCAGCGGAGCCGTGACCGGCGTACCACGCAGGAACCACAACGGGTGAGCCATGGCGATGTCAGCCAGTGAGGCCTCGCCAAACAGGAAATCGCCGGACTCACGCTCCAGTTGCTGCTGCAAACGTGCCATCAGCGTAGGCCATTGGTGCTTGGCCACCTCAAGCGGAACGCGCGTGGCCAGGCCACCGGTGAACAGTGTGGTACGGTCAGCAATAAAGGTTTTGAGAAACTCCGGCGGCAACTTGCCGAAGCGCGCGGCGATGGATTCCGGCTGGAACACCAGGCTAACCGCATGCAAAAACACCTGAGCATCGGCCCACTGGGCAAAGCAGGCGACGTTGAATTCTTGGCCTTCTGGGAACAGCGCCGGGGTAGCTTTCTCCGCTTCAAGACGACGGGCAATCAGGGCGGTGTCGCAGTAGATATCAGCACCGACTTGCAGCACCGGAGTCTTGCGGTAGCCGCCGGTCAGGGCCGTGAGATCGGGTTTGGGCATCACCGGCGGAATCATCACCGAACGCCAGGACAACTGCTTGAAACCGAGCATCAACCGCGCTTTTTCAGCAAAGGGCGAGGTTGGGTAATGGTGCAGGATCAACTCGTGCATGGCAGGCTCCGCAAGGGTTCAGGTAAGCCCGCAGCTTAACCGCACAGCCGGCGACGGCCTACCCGCTTAGCCTGATGGCGCGCTATCAACCGCAGCGATAACAGCGGCGGTCGCCACCAAACGCTCCTTGGCGGCTTTGCTCAATGCCTTGATCGCCCGTTCACGCCGCAGCGCATCACCCTTGCCCACGCAGGCCTCGGTGTACACCAGCGCCTGCGCCGGGCTGGAGTAAAAGAAGCGCGCGCCCTTACCGCTCTGATGCTTGGCAAACCGCTTGTGTGGGTCGTCGCTGATGCCGCAGTACAACGCCCCGTTAGCCGCCCGCACCAGATAGACAAACCAGGGCTTGGCGGCAGGTGTTCCAGGCACAGAAGAGGCGTCAGGCATCAGTTAAATCGGCAGGCAATGAGCAAGGTCGCCGAGCTTAACAGACCGTTGGAAACGTAGGCGAGGCAGGCAAAACAAGGCGCTACGTTAGTAACAGCCTCCGGCTGGTCAAAA
The DNA here is from genome assembly GCA_001465025.1 of Pseudomonas sp. Ga0074129. Taxonomy (GTDB): domain Bacteria; phylum Pseudomonadota; class Gammaproteobacteria; order Pseudomonadales; family Pseudomonadaceae; genus Aquipseudomonas. The sequence goes on along the minus strand of LNDO01000098.1, from coordinate 56,752 downwards.
CAGGGAAGGAAGCGGAGTGTACTTTGGTACATGAGCATTCCGACTGGGCTCGCGTCCGAGCCTGTTTTTAACGCCCCCTTTCTTTTATCGAAAGGGCCAACGCAGGTAGTTTCTCGACGGTCTGTTAACGATTCTTCTGGAAGGCAGCCAACCCTTTACCCGCCTTCTGGCGGATGGCGTTCTGCACAAAGGGCGTCCAACCCAGCAAGCGGCCTTTGAAACCCAGCGCCTGAGCGGCCCAGCGCCACAGGTCGAAGTGGTCGCGGTGCTCGCAGATTTTGCCGTCGTGAAAGCGGAAGTTGGCCTCGATGTGATTGATCACCTGGTTGCCGGTCTGGCTGAAGGTGTAGGTGGCGATCCAGCGCGCCTTACCGGAAAAGTCATCGGCGGCCACGCCGTCAAAGGTCAGGGAAAAGCCCTGCGCCTTGGCACACAGCATGCGCCACATGTCGCCGGCATCCGTCCCGCGCAGGTCAGTAAATACCGGGTCGCTGAACTGCACATCGTCGCTGTAGCAGCGGGCCATGGCCTCAGCGTCCAGTTGTTGGAAGGCCTGATAAAAACGGGTGATCAGCGCGGCATTGGGGTGGCTCATGGGGCGGACTCCAGTCAGTAACGTGTCAGCAGTATTGCCGTTAAAGCGCTGCACCGCGATTGGCGTTAAAGACAGCTTTGTGTCAATAATCGCCAAATTCCGCCACATTGTTGACACCGCCATGCCCACCATCGCCCTGTACGTGTGCCCGCAAACGGTCTGTTCAAGCCTGAGCATGGCCATGGATGCGTTCAACCTGGCTAACCATCTGGCTGGGCGATCTCTGTTCACCCTGCAGCGCTTCAGCCTCACGGGCCAGGCAGTCGATCTGGGTTTTGCACAGATTCAGGTCGATGGCGATCTGAGCCTGGCCGAAGACGCCGACCTGATTCTGCTGGCGGCCAGCGGCAGTGCCATCGACCGCACCCTGACCGACAACGCCGCGTTGCTGCCCTGGCTGGCGCAACGCCCGCCGCAGCAGCAAGTGGCCAGCCTGTGCAGCAGCGCCTTCTTACTGGCCGCCGCCGGCATGTTGACCGGCCGGCGCGCGACCACGCACTGGGCACTGGCCACGACCTTTCGTCAGCGTTACCCCGAGGTCAGCTTGCACATTGAACAACTGGTGTGTGAAGACGGCCACGTGCTCAGCTCCGGCGGTGCGCACGCCGGGCTGGACCTGTGCCTGCACCTGATCGGCCAGCATGGCGGTGCGGAGCTTGCCCAGCAGGTGGCCAACGCGCTGGTCTTCGACAGCCAGCGCGGCAGCCAGTCGCGCTTTGCCCCGCTGCTGCCGCCCATCCAAACGCACTGCCCACTGGCCCCGCTGCTGCATTGGTTAAACCTGCACTACGCACAAAGCATCGACCTCAACCGCCTGGCCGCACAAGCCAACTGCTCGGCGCGCACCTTGCTGCGGCGCTTTAAATCCAGCACCGGCCTGACGCCCAACGATTACCTGCAACGCGTGCGCATCAGCGCAGCGCAACAGCTGCTGCGCGGCCCGCAGGCACTGGAACAGATTGCCGAACAGGTAGGCTACGGTGACCGCGCCACCTTCGCCAAACTGTTCAAGCAACTCTGCGGGGAAAGCCCCGGTGCCTTTCGTAAACGCGTGCGTCAGGCGGATGCATAACCCTGCGACGCTATGGCTGGCGCCGCGCAATTGCTGCCCACGGCCGGCCCGCGCACAATACGCGGCTGTTTTCTGATTGATACCGAGCCTCAGATGTTGCCCCCTGCCCAAACGCCCATTCCCGACACTCAACCGGCTGATTTTCTGATCATTGGCGCAGGCATTGCCGGCGCGTCTACCGGCTATTTTCTCGCCCCACACGGCAAGACCCTGGTGCTGGAGCGTGAAGCGCAGGCCGGTTATCACGCCACCGGACGTTCGGCGGCGTTGTTCACCGTGGCCTACGGCACGCCGCAAGTGCGCGCGCTGACGGCGGCCAGCCGGGCATTTTTTGACGCGCCGCCGCCCGGTTTTGCCGCGCACCCGCTGCTCACCCCGCGCGGTGAATTGGTGGTGGACGTGCACGGCGACCCGGACGAGCTGCAACGGCAGTTGTACAGCGGCATCGGTCATGTACCGGAGATGCGCCTGCTCAGTGCTGACGAAGCCTGCGCCCGCGTGCCGGTGCTGCGCCGCGCGTGCAGGGGGCGTTGTTCGACCCCAGCGCCGCCGACATCGACACCGACGCCTTGCATCAGGGCTACCTGCGCGGCATTCGTCAGCACGGCGGGACGATACACACACACTGCGAGGTGCTGAGCATTCAGCACGACGGCGAGTTGTGGCAGGTGACGTGCAACGCTGGGCAGTACCGCGCCAAAGTGCTGATCAACGCCGCCGGGGCCTGGTGCGACCAGATCGCCTCACTGGCGGGCGTGGCACCCATCGGGCTGGTGCCCAAGCGCCGCGCGGCCTTTACCTTCGCCGCCGAAGCAGGTGTGGACTGCCAGCACTGGCCTTTTGTGGTCAGCCTGGATGAGTCGTTTTACTTCAAGCCCGATGCAGGCCAACTGCTCGGCTCGCCCGCCAACGCCGATCCGGTCGCACCGCATGATGTGCAGCCGGAAGAGCTGGACATTGCCCTGGGCATTCACCAGATCGAAACCTACACCCACCTGCAGATTCGCCGCCCCAGCCACACTTGGGCAGGCCTGCGCAGTTTTGTCGCCGACGGCGATCTGGTCGGCGGCTTTGATCCGCAGGTGGCGAACTTCTTCTGGGTCGCCGCCCAAGGCGGTTATGGCATTCAAACCTCAGCCGCCATGGGCATGGCCTGCGCCGCTCTGGTGCGAGGCGAACCGTTGCCCGAGCACCTGCGCCAGCATGGCTTGACTAAAGCCATGCTGGCGCCCGCACGCTTGCGCCAGTAATCCCACGCGGCGCTATCTGACCTTGTGAGTTCCACCCCGAGTGGATTCCCGGACTCTCTGCCCCGCTGCAACGTAAGCGCGACATTTAATGCGCAGTTAAGCCAAGGCTGTTCTCCTTGGCTGACGCCTGACTGCGCCATTCCTCCTGTCGCCCTTTGCAAGGATTGTCCATGCCACTCGCCGCACTGCGTCGCCCCTATGCCGCCTATTGGCTTCTGACCTGGCTGGCAGCCGCCCTGAACCTGGGACGTTTTTTTGATCTCGCCGCGCCGTCATGGCTGTTGGTCTATCAACTGCTACTGATCGGCAGCTATGCCTTGTTGTTTATCGCTCCTGCTTGGGCCATAACGCGCCTGCTGCTACGTGTTTCAGGCAAAGCCGCAGCGGTTCTGGCGGTCGTACTGGCAGGCGCGGTGCAACTGGCGCTGTATGGCGACCACCTGCTCTGGCAGCTCTATGGCTTCCACCTCAACGGCTTTGTCTGGAACATCATCACCACGCCCGGCGGGATTGCGGCGCTGGGTTCCTCGGCCTCTACCGAGCGCGACGTGGCGATGCTCGCAGCCGGCATCTTTGCCCTTCAGGCGCTGCTGCTGGCCGCCGCCCATGGCCTGGCACGCCTGGGCCTGCCGTTGCCACGGCTGATCTGGGTGTTGCCACTGTTTATGGTGGTCACCCTGGGTGAACGGGTCAGCTACGGCGTCAGCCATTTCTATGGGTACAGCCCGCTGCTGGAGAGCGCCCAGCGAGTGCCCTTCTACCAACCGCTGACCATGCGCCGCGTGCTGGAGCAGCAGTTTGGCCTGCAGCGCCCACAACGCATGGAGGTGGCCAGCGCCGAACTAAAAGGCCAGTTGCGCTATCCACAGGCACCGCTGCGCATCGAACCACCGGCCAAGCCGCTGAATATCGTCTGGCTGGTGGCCGAGTCTTGGCGCGCCGACAGCCTAAACCCTGAAGTGATGCCGCAGACGCACGCCTTCGCCCAACGCGCTCAGCATTTCGTCAGCCACTACTCCGGCGGCAACGGCACGCGCATCGGCATGTTCAGCCAGTTCTACAGCCTGCCAGCGAACCTCTGGTTTCCGGTGCTTGATGCCCGCGTCGGCAGCCCGCTGATTGATGTATTGCAGCAGCAGAACTACCAGATCAACCTGTTCACCAGCGCCCGCTTCAGCTACCCGGAATTCGACAAGAGTTTGTTCGTCAACGTGCCACCCGAGCAGATGGTCGAGGATGACCAGGGCCATACCTGGGAACGTGACCGACGCAACGTAGACCGGTTGCTGACGTTCGTCGATCAGCGCGACACCAGCAAACCGTTTATGACCTTCCTGTTCTTCGAGTCACCGCACGCCAACTACGACTTCCCGAAAGAGTCGGTGATCAAAGCGGACTACCTACCGGATTTCAGCTACGCCAGCATGGACCTGCAGCGTGACATTGGCGGCATCTACAACCGCTACCTGAACTCGGTGCACCACCTGGACAGCCAGTTGGCGCGCATCACCGAGCACCTGGAGAAGAATGGCCTGCTGGACAACACCCTGGTTGTGATCACCGGTGACCATGGCGAAGAATTCATGGAGCAAGGCCGCTGGGGGCATAACTCGACCTTCGTAGACGAACAGGTACGGGTGCCGTTGGTACTCTGGGTGCCTGGCCGCGCGGCTCAGCAGGAAAGCCTGCGCACCAGCCACAGCGACCTGCTGCCCACTCTGCTACCACTGCTCGGCGTAAAAAACCCAAAACAGGATTACTCGATCGGTCGCAGCCTATTCGATGCCGAGCCCGGCCGACTTCTATTGGCCGGCGACTGGGACCGCCTGGCCTTCCTCGGTGACCAGTACAAGGTGGTGGTGCCGTTTACCAGTGGCAGCTTTACTGCCCTGCAAACCAGCAAGGCCGACGACAACCTGCTGCCAGACAGCAGCCAGGTACTGCAAAACACGCTGCCGCTGATCCAGAACGAAATTCGCAGCCTGCGCCGCTTTCTTGCCCACTGATCATCCAGGCCGAGGCAACCCTGATCCCGTGCGCCGTTATACTGCGGGCTTTAATCAGGAGCACGAGTGATGCAGCAGGCAGCGGTGTACGGTGTGGGCGATGCCTCCTATCAGGCGGCGGGCGGTATTGACGGCCTGCAGCGTTTGGCCGCTGATTTTTATCGGCTGATGAATGAGCGCCCAGACGCGGCCCAGTTGCGCGAGATGCACGGCGAAGACCTGGCCGTGGTCAGCGACAAGCTGGCCTGCTTCTTCAGTGGCTGGCTGGGCGGGCCCAAGCTTTTCAGCGAGCGCTACGGCCCAATTGCCCTGCCGGCGTTTCATGCCCAATGGGTGATCGACGAACGCCTGAGCCAAAGCTGGCTGGACTGCATGGCCGCCGCCATTGCCCAACAACCCTTTGCGCCTGACTTTGCCGAATACCTGCTGACGCAACTGCGCGTGCCAGCGCAGCGCATTGTGCAGGCCAGCCGTAACCGACATGGCGAGTCAGGTAGCTAGAACGGCCATAGTGAGGTGGTCGAATTCCCTTGGGCGGGGTTTGCGTGGGCGGTTGGGCTGCGTCGCAGGCTCCTCGACCCAACCTACGGGTGTGTATGCCTGCACCGTGTTGATCGTGCGGTAGGTTGGCGTTGAGCGCAGCGAAGCCCAACACAAGCCAACGCTGGCCAAACGTAATAAGGGTTTACGCCGACTGCCAACGCGCGGCAGCCGTCTGATCGCTGCTGCGCCCTTCAACCCAGCGCGGGCCTTCGGCGGTGTCTTCCTTCTTCCAGAACGGTGCGCGGGTTTTCAGGTAGTCCATGACAAAGTCGCAGGCCTCGAAGGCCGCCTGACGATGGGCGCTGCAAACCCCGACAAACACAATCGGCTCGCCCGGATGCAGATGCCCCACCCGATGGATGATTTGAATGCCCAACAGTGGCCAGCGCTGGGCGGCTTCTTCGGCAATCGTGCCCAAGGCTTTTTCAGTCATGCCGGGGAAGTGTTCGAGAAACATGCCACCGACTTCACGCCCCTCGTTGAAGTCACGCACATAGCCGACAAAGCTGACCACCGCACCAATACCCAGATTGGCCGCATGCAGGGCATTAAGCTCAACACCCGGATCGAAGGGTTGCAACTGGACGCGAATGCTCATGCAGAGGCTCTCTATGGAAAGGACGGGCGGGTTAGCGGCGCAAAGTCAGGCTGGCAAAACACTGCACAATCCGTGCGCAGCGCTCAACCTGCGCGACCCATCCTACACACCGTGGGAGGGGCTTTAGCCGCGACAACACCCGGCTCAACCGCCGGTTACGGTAGGAAAGAATGCCACGTCATCACCGGCCTGCAGCGGCTCATCCAGACTGCACAGTTCCTGATTACGGGCGCACATCAGGTTGTGCTCAGCCAGCACGGCCCACACCCCGCCACGGGCCAGCAGGTGTTGGCGCAGTTGCTCAAGGCTGCTGAACTCAGCGCTCAGCTGTTCGCCCTCCAGCCCCAGCGCCTCACGATAACGGGCGAAATACTGCACGCGAATCATGCGTGTTCTCCCGCCACAGGCTCGGCCTTGAAGGCACCACTCTTGCCGCCGACCTTCTCCAGCAAGCGCACCGACTCGATGACCATGCCGCGATCCACCGCCTTGCACATGTCATAGATGGTCAGCGCCGCGACGCTGGCGGCGGTCAGGGCTTCCATCTCCACGCCGGTTTGCCCGGTCAGTTTGCAGCGCGCGATGATGCGCACGGCATCCGCGCCTTCGGGCATCAGTTCAAGCTTGACGCTGGTGAGCATCAGCGGGTGGCACAGCGGGATCAGGTCACTGGTTTTTTTCGCCGCCTGAATGCCGGCAATGCGCGCCACGGCGAACACATCGCCCTTGGGGTGCTCGCCTTGAGCAATCATCTGCAGGGTTTCTGGGCGCATGCGCACCCGTGCTTCAGCCACGGCTTCACGGACGGTCAGGGCTTTATCGCTGACGTCGACCATGTTGGCGCGGCCTTGGGAATCAAGATGGGTTAACACAGACAGGCTCCGAGCAAATGTGCAGCGATTGTAAACCCGCCCGATGCGCTTGCGGCACCTGTGAATAGCGGGAGATTCAGGCTGCGCGTAGCACGGATGCAGTCCGCGACAACTGACCTCCGTAGTCACTCCCGGATTACATCCGGGCGGCGGAAACGCCGGCAGTCGTCACGCCCTGCAGCGCCGAATGCTGCAGGGCGATCACGACGGTTACATATGGGTTTCTGCGTACTCAGCTAGAATCGAACGCGGCACACCTTGCAAGGTGATGTGTACGCCATGTTCGAAGTCTTTGAAGCGCTCCGTCAGGTAGGTCAGGCCCGAACTGGGCGCGGAGAGGTAAGGCGTATCGATCTGCGCCAGGTTGCCCAGACATACCACTTTGGAACCGCTGCCGGCACGGGTGATGATGGTTTTCATCTGGTGCGGGGTGAGGTTCTGGCATTCGTCGATCAGGATCAGGCTCTGCTGGAAGCTGCGCCCGCGAATGTAATTGAGCGACTTAAATTGCAGCGGCACTTTTTGCAGGATGTAGTCGACGCTGCCGTGGGTGTTCTCGTCGTCCATGTGCAGGGCTTCGAGGTTGTCGGTGATCGCGCCGAGCCAGGGCTCCATCTTCTCGGCTTCAGTGCCCGGCAGAAAGCCGATTTCCTGATCCAGCCCCTGCACGCTGCGGGTGGCGATGATGCGCCGGTAACGCTTGCTGACCATGGTTTGCTCAATCGCCGCGGCCAGCGCGAGGATGGTTTTCCCCGAGCCCGCCGCACCGGACAGGTTGACCAGGTGGATGTCCGGATCCAGCAGGGCAAAAAGCGCCAGCGACTGATAGATGTCGCGCGGCCGCAGGCCCCAGGCTTCCTGATGCATCAGTGGCTCCTGATGCAGGTCGAGGATCATCAGCTCGCCGTTTTTAATGCCTTTGATCCAGCCGACAAAGCCCTGCTCGTCAATGATGAACTCGTTGACGTGAACGGCCGGCAGGTTATCGGTCAGTTGCACACGGTGCCAGGTGCGGCCATGCCCCTGGCGGGTTTCCACGGTATTCACGCGGTCCCAGAAGGAGCCGGTCATGGTGTGATAGCCCTGCGAGAGCAGCGACACATCGTCGACCAGTTGGTCGGTGTGGTAATCCTCCGAATCAATACCGCAGGCGCGCGCCTTAAGGCGCATGTTGATGTCTTTGGTCACCAGCACCACGTTGAGGCCGGGGCGACGGGTCTTCAACTCCACCAATTGGTTGATGATTTTGTTGTCGTTGAGGTCCTCCGGCAGCCAGGTGACCGGGGTGGCGCTTTTGCTCATCAGAATCGACAAAAAGCCACAGGCTCCACTCTTCTCACGCTGAATGGGCACGCCGTGCTCAACATCCTCCGGGCTGGCACTGCCAAGTATTTTGTCAATCAAGCGGATGGCTTGGCGGCACTCGGCAGCCACGCCCTGTTTGCCGGTTTTAAGCTTGTCCAACTCCTCCAGAACCGTCATGGGAATGGCCACGTGATGCTCCTCAAAATTGAGCAACGCGTTGGGGTCGTGGATCAGCACATTGGTGTCGAGGGCGTACAGGGTTGGGGCGGTGGGCTTGGCGCGTCCGTGATCATCCATACTCGTTCACCTTCTTGTAATGGCCAGGCGGCGCGGGGGCGAGCCGCGCCACGGAGGGGGCCGCCGACTTCTCGGTGCAGGGCCGAGAAGATACAAGCAAGGTGAGGGCCAATGGCCGCCACCTGTCTGCAGGGTTCGGCGGTCTTGCCTGTTTAATTACTCCAAAAAAGATGACAGACAAATGTTTTTTTCATGCACAGCAGATTTATTTGTCGCCGCGACAGATAGCGCTTGGCGACCTGCCCGGCCGCCGTTAGAGTCGGAAGTCGCATGGCACTCTGCGCTTGCCACATTTTCTCAGGGCTGCTCGGTCCTGTGCTGATCAGCACAGCGATTCACCTCCACGGTAACGTGCACCAACTCCGCAATTTCCTTGAGCCGCGCCTTGTAGCGATCAGCCGACGCCTCGCCGTGGGTGACCACGCTGATGATGCAGGCAAACTGCGCCCGCCCCACGCGCCACAAGTGTAAATCCGCCAGTTCGGTATCGGCTTCCTGCGCCAACACGGTGCGCACGCGCGCAACAACAGGGCTGTCCATTTCGCGGTCGAGCAGCACCTTGGCGGTTTCCATCAACAGGCCCTTGGCCTAGACCGCAATGATCACTGCACCGATCACCCCCATCAGCGGGTCGAGCCAGTTCCAGCCCAGCCACAGGCCACCGAGCAAGGCAATAATCGCCGCCACCGAGGTCAGGGCATCGGCCAGCACATGGACAAAGGCGGCGTGGCGATTGAGGTCTTTACCGGCGGGCGCAGCGTCGTGATCGTGATCGTGATCGTGATCGTGATCGTGATCGTGATCGTGATCGTGATCGTGATCGTGATCAGCATGACCGTGATCGTGCGCGCCGTGGGCATGGCCATGCAGCTCAGGCTGATCGCGCAGCAGCCAGGCCGATATCAGGTTCACCAACAAGCCAACGACCGCCACCCACAAGGCCATCTCGAAAGCGATCACCTGCGGCTGCCAAAAGCGCCACAACGACTCAAAGGCCAACATGGCGACCACAACCACCAGCAGCAGGGCACTGGCAAAACCGGCCAGCACTTCAACTTTCCAGGTGCCGAAGGCAAATCGCGGATCATTGGCGTAACGGCGCGCCAGCAGATAGGCCAACGCCGTCAGGCCAATGGCGAGCATATGTGAGGCCATGTGCCAGCCATCAGCCAGCAGCGCCATGGAGTTAAAGGCATAGCCGGCGACGATCTCCACCAGCATGGTCGCCCCGGTCAGCGCCGCTACACGCCAGGCCTGACGTTCAGCGGTGGTTTCCAGCGGGCGGTAGGTGTGGGACGGCGTCCAGCGCGCATGATTACAGGTCGTCATAACAGCTCCTGGGTAGACAGTGCCCACACAGACTACAACCCCGGTGCCGTCCCAGGGTCAAGCGCTTCAATCAACCTTATCGGTAGTCTCAGCCGCCATCAGCTTCTAGAATCGCCGCAGACTTTCAGGAGCACAGCTTATGTTGATGGTGATTTCCCCGGCCAAAACCCTTGATTACGAAACACCGCCGGCCACGCCACGCTTTACCCAACCGGAACACCTTGAACACGCGCAGGTGCTGATTGATCAGTTGCGCGACTTCAGCCCGGCGCAAATCGCCGAACTGATGCACCTGTCGGACAAGCTCGCCGGCCTCAACGCCGCGCGATTTGGCAGCTGGCAGCCCGCCTTCACCCCGGAAAACGCCAAGCAGGCCTTGCTGGCATTCAAAGGCGATGTGTACACCGGCCTGAATGCCGAAGACTTCAGCGAAGCCGATTTCGACTTTGCCCAGCAGCACCTGCGCATGCTCTCGGGCCTTTATGGCCTGTTGCGCCCGCTCGATTTGATGCAGCCCTATCGCCTAGAAATGGGCACCAAGCTGGCCAACGTACGCGGCAACAACCTCTATGACTTCTGGGGCGAGCGCATCAGCGGCTGGCTCAATGGCGCGCTGGAAGCGCAGGGCGACAACGTGCTGCTCAACCTGGCGTCCAATGAGTACTTCAGTGCGGTGAAACGAAAAGTGCTGAACGCACGGATCATCGACACCGAATTCAAGGACCTGAAAAACGGCCAGTACAAGATCATCAGTTTCTACGCGAAAAAAGCCCGTGGTCTGATGGCCCGTTACGTGATCAAGGAGCGCCTGAGCGATCCAGCCGGCCTCAAGGACTTCAACTATCAGGGCTATCGTTTTTCGGCGGAGCAGTCCAAGCCTGATAGTCTGGTGTTCCTGCGCGACGACCCTGAGGCCTGAGTGATGCTGATTGGCGCAATTCTGGTACTGAGCTGGCTGATTCTGCTGATCCGCTACCCGAGCAAGGCCCTGCCGGTTTCGCTAACCGCGCTGGTCGGCTTGGGTCTGGTGGCCAGTTGGGTGCTGTGGCAGGAAAGCCGCGACACCCATGACCTCGCCCGTTTGGAGTTGCGCCTCGACTACACCCCGGAGCGCTGCCCGGCCGACCGTCCGCTGGCCCTGACCCTGAAAAACCGCAGTGATGCTGCGCTGCTTGAACTGCAGTGGCAGATCGCGGCCTATCGCCCCGGCGACAGCGTCAACCTCGCCGAACGCCTGTACGAAACCCCACACTACAGCGGCCCTGGCGAGTTATTGTCCGGCGAGGACTGGCAGACGTGCCTGCCTGTGCCCACCCTGCGCAGCGGCTACCGTGCCAGTACCCTGGAGTTTCGCGCCGAGCGCCTGCAGGGCCGTTTCAACCGCTAAGACCTCCCCATAAGAACAAGGAAGAAGGAAACCCGCATGAGCCAACCCAGTGTTTTGATCACCGGATGTTCCAGCGGCATCGGTCGCGCTTTGGCCGATGTGTTCCAGCAGGCCGGCTATCAGGTCTGGGCCACGGCGCGTAAATCCGAGGATGTCGCCGCATTAAGCGATGCGGGTTTTCACGCCGTGCAGTTGGACGTCAACGATGGCCTGGGGCTGGGCCAATTGGCTGAGCGCCTGAAAGCCGAAATCGGCGGCCTTGATGTGCTGATCAACAACGCTGGCTACGGGGCCATGGGGCCGCTGCTCGACGGCGGCGTTGAGGCCATGCGCAAGCAGTTTGAAACCAACGTGTTCTCGCTAGTCGGCGTGACGCGCGCACTGTTCCCGCTGCTGCGCCAGAACAAAGGCCTGGTGGTGAATATCGGCAGCGTCTCCGGCGTACTGGTCACCCCGTTTGCCGGGGCTTACTGCGCCTCCAAAGCCGCCGTGCACGCGCTGACCGATGCCCTGCGCATGGAGTTGGCACCCTTCGCCATCGAGGTGATGGAAGTGCAGCCCGGCGCGATCGCCTCCAGCTTCGGTGCCCAGGCCAGCCAGCAAGCCGAGCAACTGATCGACGAAGCCTCGCCCTGGTGGCCGATCCGCGATGGCATCCGCGCCCGCGCCAACGCCTCGCAAGACAACCCCACCCCTGCCAGCCACTTTGCCCGCAACCTGCTCGCCGCTGTGCAAAACCAGCCGCGACCGTTGTTGCTGCGCCTCGGCAACGGCAGCCGCGCCCTGCCCCTGCTGGCCGCCGTGCTGCCCAAAGGCCTGTTGCAACGGGTGTTGAAAAAGCGCTTCGGCCTCAATCGCAGCCTGTAGGAGCCTGCCGATGAACGCACCGCACGTATCGCCTGCACCCATGACCCGTCTGGCCCTGGGCGGTGTGGTCGCGGTGGTCGTGCTGAACCTGCTGCTGCGCACTTTGGTCAAACTCGGCGGCCCGCTGACCACCCTGCTGATCGCCAGCGCCGTGGCCGGCGGCATGGCCCTGTGGTTTTACCTGCGCCAACAACGCCGCCCCACCCCGCGTGAACGGCGCCACCTGCTCTTTTACTACGGCGGCATCCTGGCCCTGCTCTACCTGGGTTTACTGGCCATGATGTGGCTAAAAGATGAACCCGGCCCGATGGGCTTGCTGCTCTTTGGCCTGCATTATTTTTGTTATCCGCTGATGGCGTGGCTTTTTTTGAAAAAAAATCAATCTATCGCCTAAACCTAGCCCCGTATTTCCACAAGTATTTTTTAAAAGCTATTACCAAGGCGAATTCAGGTTTCTTTTAGACGGGGTAGGTCATCGGCAGTGAAAAAAGGGGCACTTGGGGGAGCAATTGATTTTCGCTCAGGCGCACGCCACCCATCAGGTCTTGTAGGCGGAGCCCTTAAAGAATTTGCAGCATTCTGCAAATCAAAGAAATGACGAAGTGTTGTGTTTTCAGCTTTCTTCGCAAACTCGGTTTTACCATCTGTAAACTCGATAAAATCTAGAACACCTCTTACTGCCACGCCAGGCGCTCCCGGAATAAGCCCAGCAATTTACTGCAGAGCATCCTGCACCATTGCATCACCTTCGCCCTCATTAAACTTCTGAGTTGATCTTGGTAAAAAGACCCCTTACTCTTGAAGTCATTGAAGAGTAAGGCCAAATCCTTGGCTGTATAGTTTTCTCAGAACCTGAGAGACTTATAAAAGCCACTCCTTAATAATTAAAACTCAATCAACCACAAAAATCTGGAACTTATTCTGCAAGTTCATAAAGCACATCAACAAGCTCAGAGTACTTATCAAAATAGAATGGAAAATTAACTTTCAGTGCCTCACATGACTCCGTACGAAGATCATTAGAAACCCCTCCAAAATTCTTAATTTTATCCAAAAGCAATCGCGCCCGTTTTGAAGTCTGAAAAAAGGAATATGCCTTAATTTTTTCAATCTTATAGTTAACCACAACAATCTCATATGCCACAGGGCAATAACTACTTTCATGAATTAATTCATACCCATAAATAGCAGCCTTGAGACCGTTTTCTAGATCACCTTGATCTATCAGTAAATTACCCAGCGAATTCAACAATAAATAACACTTTACAGATCGATCTTTGCATTTATTTCTTCCGAAAAAATTAAAATTATCTTGATCATTACTTGACCCCGGGTTCAAGCTTCGAATAAAAAAATCGCCGTACTCACGCAGCTCAGGAGAGACATCGAAATCATCACCTTCCACATCAACTCTTACATCAGCCACCGCCACATTATTTATCAGAGCAGAAACCATCAAAAAAAAGCAGCACAACACTCGATTGCATTTCATTTATAAAACACCTGAAAAACCTGTGGCAATAAGCCATAGTATGAGCTGAGCAATGCGAGAACCTGTATTGCCGTGCGCCGTGCTTTACTGGCAACCGACGCGACTCAGTAGTGATAACGCAGCTGCGCAATCAACAGCGCATCGCCCTCCACCCGATAAACCATCCGATGTTCGTCATTGATTCGGCGTGACCAATAACCGGCCAGGGCGTGCTTGAGCGCCTCCGGTTTGCCGGTGCCGGCAAAGGGAGTGCGGGCCGCTTCCTTGATCAGTGCGTTGATGCGTTTGAGGATCCTCTTGTCGCTGTCCTGCCAGTGGAGGTAGTCCTCCCAAGCCTGCTCGGCGAAGATCAGCCTCATTCAGCCAGACTCCGCTCCTGACCTTGGCCGCTTTCCAGACTGGCGACTGCATCAAGCAGGCGCTTGGCATTCTTGGGTGCGCGCAGCAGGTAGGCGGTTTCCTCTAGGGCTTTGTAATCCTCAAGCGAGATCATTACCACCGACTGCTGCCGGTTGCGGGTGATGATCAGCGGCTCGTGGTCTTCGCATACGCGGTCCATGGTCTGAGCCAGGTTGGCGCGCACGTTGGTGTAGCTAATGGCGTCCATTGGGATACCCTCTATACATGTACGCAATACCGTACATATGCAGACCTAAGCTTGTCTAGGGGTTTTCTTGGCCGCCGATCAGCGGGGGCGCAGTCCGGATATCCATGGGGAATATTTGTAGGGTGGACAACGCAAAGCGTGTCCACCAGCAATAGCACCGGATTACAGCCGGGCTATCTGAAGAGCATCGTCGGAGTGCCGAACCACAGCAAGCTGGCTCCTACAGGTTGGCATCAACCCTAGCGTTTAATGGTCTTGAGCAAATCATCCGGGGTGATATAGCCCACCGCTCCGCCCTTGCTCGCGGCACTGCCCGGCTGTGGCTGATGCAGGATATGGCCCTTCATCTTGCCGATGATGTGCATCTCGCACGGCTTGCAGTCGAACTTCAGGGTCAGCACTTCGTCCTGATGGATCAGCTGCATGTCCGAGACTTTGGTGCGCACACCGGTTACGCCTTTGGCCTGTTTCGGGCACAGGTTGAAAGAGAAGCGCAGGCAGTGCTTGGTGATCATCACCGGCACGTCGCCCGCCTCTTCGTGGGCCTCGTAGGCCGCGTCGATCAGCTGTACGCCGTAACGTTTGTAAAAGGTGCGGGCCTTGTCGTTGTAGACGTTGGCGAGGAAGGTCAGGTGCGACTCCGGGTACACCGGCGGAGGCACGCTGACCGGCTTGCGCCCGCCACGCGGGTGAGCGGCGACGCGGGCTTGGGTCAGCGCCTCGATGACTTCGCGGCGCAGGGCTTTGAGTTGCGAGCCGGGCACAAACGGCACGGCCTCACAGTCAATCTGCGCGCCAGTGCTGTAGTAGATGGTTGTGCCCAGTTTGCTCAAGCCATCGGCCAGTTGCTCGCGGGCTTGCTCAGCATCCTTGGCGGCGGCGAACGGCCCATTCAGACTCACGCAGGCGCTGATGCCTTCCTCACTGGTGGCGCTCACATTCAACTGATCACCCTGAACCGCCAGCTGCCAGCTGACCGCAATGCGCCGCTCGGATGAGGTTTTGAGCAGAGCCTGCTGCCAGTTGTGGTCGAGGTTGCGGTTGAGCGGATGTTGCGGGCGCGCACGGTGCATGGCCTCGGGCATTTCATTGGGCTCGACGCGGTAGCGGTAGCGCTTCTCGCCGTCTTCTTCAAACTCGCCTTTGAGTTCGCAGATGTTGCTGCGAAAACCCACCACTTCACGCTTGATCAGCACGTTGAGGCCATCGCCGTTGGACAGCGGCGTGTCGGTGACGGCAATCAGGTCGCGCTTGTTCACCTTCTCGATATAGCCCACTGCCAAGCCGGTAAAGGTCGGCGAATCGAACGCGCCGATGTCCACCTTGCGGTCGGTGACGAAGTAATCAGTGCTGCCACGGTGGAAGGTTTTGTCGGTGTCCGGGGTGAAGAAATGCTCGGTGCGGCCACTGGCGGCGCGGGCAAGGTGCGGGCGTTGTTCGAGAATCGCATCCAGCTCGCGGCGGTAGTGCGCGGTGATGTTCTTCACGTAGCTCATGTCTTTGTAGCGCCCTTCGATCTTGAACGAGCGCACGCCGGCATCGACCAGATAAATCAGGTTGTCGGTCTGGTTGTTGTCCTTCATCGACAGCAGGTGCTTATCAAAGGCCACTACGCGGCCCTGATCGTCTTTCAGGGTGTAGGGCAGGCGGCAGGCTTGCGAGCAGTCACCACGGTTGGCGCTACGGCCGGTCTGCGCGTGGGAGATGTTGCACTGCCCGGAGAACGCCACACAGAGCGCGCCGTGGATGAAGAACTCCACCGCCGAATCGACATTGCGGCAGATGTTTCCGATTTCTTCCAGATTGAGCTCGCGGGCAAGCACCAGCTGCGAGAAGCCGGCGTTGTCGAGGAAGCGGGCTTTTTCCAGGGTGCGGATGTCGCACTGGGTGCTGGCGTGGATCTCGATGGGCGGCAGGTCCATCTCCATCACACCCATGTCCTGCACGATCAGCGCATCGATGCCTGCCTCGTAGAGCTGCCAGATCATCTGCCGCGCCGGCTCCAGCTCATCCTCATGCAGGATGGTGTTGAGGGTGACGAACACCCGCGCATGGAACAGGTGGGCAAACTGCACCAGCTCGGCAATATCCGCCACGCTGTTGCTGGCGTTGTGCCGCGCACCAAAACCGGGGCCGCCGATGTACACGGCATCCGCGCCATGCAGGATGGCCTCTTTGGCAATGGCGGTATCGCGCGCGGGGCTCAGCAGTTCGAGGTGGTGCTTGGGCAGGGACATGGTTTCGCTATCGGGCAGTCAATCAGGCCGAGCATTTTACTCGGAATAGTTGATTTGTCTGTGTCCGCTGAGCACTCGCCGCAACACTGTATAGGCATACAGACAAAAGCCCGCGTAGAATTGCCCGATCAAAAATGGCTTTGAGAGCAACAGGGTGAAGTTACAACAGGGCTTTCTGCTGACTCGCCACTGGCGTGATACGCCGGCTGGCACGCAGGTGGAGTTCTGGCTCGCCACCGACGACGGCCCGCGCCTGCTGCGTTTGCCGCTGCAAACCTCGGTGGCCTTTATCCCGGCTGCGCAAAGCGAGCAGGCCGAAGCAGTGCTGAAAAACGAGCGCGGCGTCGAGCTGCGCCCGCTGAGCCTCAAAGACTTTCACCAGCGCCCGGTGCTCGGCCTGTATTGCCAACAGCACCGCACCTTGATGGACCTCGACAAACAACTGCGCCGCGCCGGCGTAGACGTGTACGAAGCCGATGTGCGACCGCCCGAGCGCTACCTGATGGAGCGCTTTATCACCGCCCCCGTGCAGTTCACCGGCACGCCCGATGCGACCAATCCGGCCCTGCTGCTGGAGGCGCAGATCAAACCCTGTGAGGATTACCGCCCCACCCTCAAACTGGCCTCGCTGGACATCGAAACCAATGCCTTTGGTGAGCTGTATTCGATTGCCATCGAAGGCTGCGGCCAGCGCAACGTGTACATGCTCGGCCGCACGCCCGAGCAACCGCCGCAGGTGGATTTTCAGCTGCACTACTGCGCCAGCCGTGGCGAGCTGCTCGAATGCCTGAACCAGTGGATGGCCGCACATGACCCGGACGCGATCATCGGCTGGAACCTGGTGCAGTTCGACTTGCGTGTGCTGCACGAACACGCACGCAACCTGGCCATCCCCCTGCGTTTGGGCCGCGATGGCAGCGAGATGCAGTGGCGCGAGCATGGCAGTGGCAACGGTCACTTCTTTGCCGACGCCGCCGGTCGCTTGATCATCGACGGCATCGAGGCACTGCGTTCGGCGACCTGGAGTTTCCCTTCGTTCAGCCTGGAAAACGTCGCGCAAACCCTACTCGGCGAGGGCAAGGACATCTCCACGCCCTACCAGCGCATGGACGAAATCGACCGCATGTTCCGCGAGGACAAACTGGCTTTGGCGCGCTACAACCTGCGCGACTGCGAGCTGGTCACACGCATCTTCGGCAAGACCGCGATCCTCGACTTCCTGCTGGAGCGCGCCACCGTCACCGGCCTGCCGGCTGATCGCAGCGGCGGCTCGGTGGCGGCTTTCGAGCACCTGTATATGCCGCTGATGCACCGCCGTGGTTTTGTCGCACCCAACCTGGGCGATAACCCGCCGCAAGCCAGCCCCGGCGGTTTTGTCATGGAGTCGCAGCCGGGGCTGTATGAGTCGGTGTTGGTACTCGATTACAAGAGCCTGTACCCGTCGATTATCCGCAGCTTTCTGATCGACCCGGTGGGGCTGATCGAAGGCCTGCGCCAGCCGGATAACGCGCATTCGGTGCCGGGTTTTCGTGGCGCGCGCTTCTCGCGCAGCCAGCATTGCCTGCCAGCGATTGTCGAGCGCGTATGGCGGGGCCGTGAGGCGGCCAAACGCGAACACAACGCGCCGCTGTCGCAGGCGCTGAAGATCATCATGAACGCCTTCTACGGCGTGCTCGGCTCCAGCGGTTGCCGCTTCTTCGACACACGCCTGGCCTCCTCCATCACCCTGCGCGGCCACGAGATCATGGCCCGCACCCGCGCGCTGATCGAGGCCGAGGGTTATGCGGTGATCTATGGCGACACCGACTCCACTTTTGTCTGGCTCAAGCGCCCGCATGCTGAAGAGGACGCCGCACAGATCGGCCGCGCACTGGTGGCCAAGGTCAACGCCTGGTGGCGCGATCACTTGCATGATGAGTACGGCCTGGAAAGCGCCTTGGAACTGCAGTTTGAAACCCATTACCGGCGCTTTCTCATGCCGACCATTCGCGGCACCGAGGAAGGCAGCAAGAAGCGCTACGCCGGCCTGATCACCCAGCCTGACGGTGGCCACAAGATGGTCTACAAAGGCCTGGAAACCGTGCGCAGCGACTGGTCACCGCTGGCCCAGCAGTTTCAGCGCGAGCTGTATGAGCGCATCTTTCTCGGCCAACCCTATCAGGATTATGTGCGTGACTACGTCGAGCGCACCCTAAGCGGTGAACTGGATGAACAACTGATCTACCGCAAACGCCTGCGCCGCCTGCTCACCGATTACGAACGCAACGTACCGCCCCATGTGCGCGCCGCGCGTCTGGCCGACGAGTACAACGCCCTGCACGGCCGACCGCTGCAATACCAGCGCGGCGGCTGGATCAGCTACGTGATCACCACCGCTGGCCCACAACCGCTGGAAGCACGCAGCGCCGCCATCGACTACGACCACTACCTGACCCGCCAACTGCAACCGGTGGCAGATGCCATCCTGCCGTTTGTCGAGGATGATTTCGCCACGCTCATCGGCGGGCAGTTGGGGTTGTTTTGAACGCTTTGTGGGAGGGGCTTTAGCCGCGACAGCTTTATCGCCTAAGTCGCGGCTAAAGCCCCTCCCACATCAATCTCCAGCCTCGCGAACGCACCCTACGCCTGGCGTGTCGCCAACAGTGGCGCAGCTTTGGGCTTACGAAACACCAGCACGTTACCCAGCATTACCAGCAGCAAGCCGAACAGCGCCGGGGCCGTCCATTGGTAGCCTTCAACAAACACCGAGATATTCAGCGCCACCACCGGGAACAGCACGGTGCAGTAGGCCGCGCGCTCTGGGCCCATGCGCCCGACAAGGGTCAGGTAAGCAGTAAAGCCGATCACCGAACCGGGAATCGCCAGATACAGCAGGCTGCCGATGTAGCGGCTGTTCCATTCGAAGCCGAACGGCGTGCCGCTGACCAGACAGATCGCCACCAGCATCAACGCGCCATACAGCATGCCCCAGGCATTGGTGGTCAGTGGTTTGAGACCTGCCTTTTGCTGCAGGCTGGAGAGCATATTGCCGGCAGAGAAAAACAGCGTACCGAGCAGTGCCAGGCCGATGCCGAGCAGGGTTTCATGGCTGGCCTCGTGCCCGGCCAGTTCCGGCCAGAACAACAACGCCAACCCGCCGAGGCCCAGCGCACCACCGGCCAGCACATTGGCGGCTATCTGTTGTTTGAAGAACAGCCGCGCGTTGATCGCATTCCACAGCGTGGCGGTGGAGAAAATCACCGCCACCAGACCGCTGGGGATCCACTGGCTGGCGGTGTAGAAGCACATAAAGTTCAGACAGAACAGGCACAGCCCCTGCACCAGACAGATCAGTTGGCCGCGCTTATCGAGTTTTTGCAGGCGACCGCTGAGCAGCAGGATGGCGAACAGCACCAGCGAGGCCAGGGCAAAGCGATAGGCGATGGACGCGGCAATTGCCACCTCGCCTAATTGCAGCTTGAGGGCGATCCAGGTAGTGCCCCAGATCAGGACAGTGAGCAGATAGAGCGACGGGTTCATCAATAGACTCCCTTTGAATGCTCAGGAGTCTGCGCCTGATCGACCCGGCTGTTCTTGCACAAACTTGCGCTTATTGTTGCCCTCATAAAGCCGCCACGCGACGTGGAAAATATCGATACTCACTGAGTGCTATGGCCGGGGTAGGTTGGCGTTGAGCGCAGCGAAGCCCGACAGAGATTGGCACGCACCCTAGGGCTTCTGCGCTGCGCGCCTCAGCCCAACCTACCGGTCGGCATCCCTTGGATGGCGTGGCAAACCGATGGAAATCAGCGCCGCCAGCAGCACAAACGCCGAAGAAATCCACAGACAGGCCTCAAGGCCATAGGCCTGATACACCCAGCCCGAGAGCAGCGTGCCGAGCAGCCGGCCGGCGGCGTTGGACATGTAATAGAAGCCGACATCCAGCGACACGCCGTCGGCTTTGGCGTAGCTGACAATCAGGTAGCTGTGCAGCGAGGAGTTCACCGCAAACACGGCGCCAAACACCAGCAAGCCGCCGATCAGCACCCATTGCACGGGCCAAGCACTGCCCATACCCAGGGCAATCAGTGCCGGCACAGCAGCCAGCACGGCGGCCCAGGCAAACGCCGCGCGGCCATCCGGCAACTGGCCGCTGGCCTTGCCGGTAATGGATGGGGCAAACGCCTGCACCATGCCGTAGCCAATCACCCAGGTCGCCAGAAAGCCGCCGACCATCCAGAAATCCCAGCCCAATACGCTGGACAGGTATACCGGCAGCGCCACGACAAACCACACATCGCGCGCACCGAACAGAAACAGCCGCGCCGCCGAAAGCAGGTTGATCGCCCGGCTTTTGGACAGCAGTTCGCGAAACTTCGGCTTGGCCTTGGCCTTACCCAAGTCTTTTTTCAGCAGCACCACACTGGCCAGCCAGATCAACGCCAGCACAGCGGCCATAGCCAATACCGCGCCAGTGAAACCGAGCAGCGCCAGCAGCGCACCGCCCATAAAGAAGCCCACACCCTTGAGCGCATTCTTCGAGCCGGTCAGGATCGCCACCCATTTGTACAGCGTGCCTTGCTGGCTATCCGGCACCAGCAACTTAATCGAGCTTTTCGCGCTCATCTTGTTCAGGTCTTTGGCGATACCAGACAACGCCTGCGCGCCCATCACCCAGGGAATGGTCAGCCAGGCGGCTGGCACGGTGAGCATCAGCAAGGCCGCTACCTGCAGGCCCAGGCCGATATTCATGGTGCGATTCAAGCCCAAACGCGCGCCCAGGTAGCCGCCGACCAGATTGGTGACCACACCGAAAATCTCGTAGAACAAAAACAGCGCCGCAATCTGCAGCGGCGTGTAACCGAGGCTGTGGAAATGCAGCACCACCAACATGCGCAGCGCGCCGTCGGTGAGGGTAAAGGCCCAGTAGTTACCGGTTACCAATAGGTATTGGCGCACGTCGGGGGCTAGGCGTGATAAGGCGTGCATGGGGAGTTCCTGTTATGCGGCGAAGCTTGATGGGTATCGCCGAGCTCAACCTACGCGGCCCGCCCCATCCTACGGATCTGCGGCGTGGACGTAGGGTGGGTTAGCCGAAGGCGTAACTCACCAACCGGCCGCGAGGCCGGCCATCGCGAGGTCTGTTCGTCATCGTCGGCGGGTTACGCCGCTGCGCGGCTAAACCACCCTACGGGTCAATCGGCGGCACCAACCATCCGCGCCAGTTCCACCGCACGGTTGGCGTAGCCCCATTCGTTGTCGTACCAGGCGTAAAGCTTCACCTGGGTGCCGTTGATCACCAGGGTCGACAGCGCATCAATAATCGAAGAGCGCGGGTCGGTGCGGTAGTCGATGGACACCAGCGGCCGTTCCTCATAACCGAGGATGCCGGCCAGCGGACCAGCAGCGGCGGCCTTGAGCAGCGCGTTGACCTCTTCCACCGTGGTGGCGCGCTCCACCTCAAACACGCAGTCGGTCAGCGAGGCGTTGGCCAGCGGTACGCGCACGGCGTGGCCGTTCAACTTGCCGCGCAGCTCGGGAAAGATTTCGGCAATCGCCGTCGCCGAGCCGGTGCTGGTGGGGATCAGGCTCATGCCCGACGCCCGCGCACGGCGCAGATCCTTGTGCGGTTGATCGAGGATGCTCTGGGTGTTGGTCAGGTCGTGGATGGTGGTGATCGAACCGTGGCGAATACCGAGGTTTTCGTGGATCACCTTAACCACCGGAGCCAGGCAGTTGGTGGTGCAGGAGGCTGCGGTGACAATGCGGTGTTGCGCAGGGTCGAACAGTTGCTGGTTGACGCCCATGACGATATTCAGCGCGCCCGTCTCTTTCACCGGCGCGCAGACCACCATGCGCTTCACGCCTTGATCCAGATAGCCTTGCAGCACGGCGACGGTTTTCATCTTGCCGCTGGCCTCGATCACCAGATCGCAGCCGCTCCAGTCGGTCTCGCTGATGGCTTTGTTAGCCGTGACCTGAATGCGCTTGCCGTCAATCACCACCGCGTCGCCGTCACTACCGGCCTCGTGCTGCCAGCGGCCATGCACCGAGTCGAAATTCAGCAAATGGGCATGGGTCGCGGCGTCACCGGCCGGGTCGTTGATCTGCACAAATTCGAATTCCGGCCAGCCCCAGGCTGCACGCAGCGCCAGACGACCGATACGGCCAAAACCGTTGATACCCACCTTAATAGCCATGGTCAGATTCCCTCGTAGAGTCGGTTAAATATTGCGCGGCGCAAACATTAAGCATGCTCAAGTCAGTTGCCGAACTGGGCGATCCAGCTCGCATGGGCCGGATGCTGGATGGCTTTCGGCCGCAGCGCCTGCACCAGGCTGACGGCCTCGCTGCGGGCGATGCCCTGCTCAATCAGCATGCGTGCGGCAATCAATCCGGTGCGCCCGGAGCCGCCTTTGCAGTGGATGGCGATGGCTTTGTCTGCCGCCAGCAAATCAGCCGCCTGCGCCATAACCACCGGCCAGTCTGCGTCGAAATCTGCCTGCGGCACCTGCTCGTCAGCCACGGGCAAATGCAGCCAGAGCAAACCTTGCGCGGCGCACAGCGCGGGCAACTCGCTAACGGTGTTCTGCGCCAGTTCGTCGTATGGCATGAGGGTCAGTACGGCGTCAGCGCCCGCCTGCTTCAGGGTGCTTAAGGCGCTGTCGAGGCTGCTGTCCTTGGTGCCCGGGCACGGCGTGAAGATCAATCGACCGGGGCGATTGGGCAGGCTGAGTGTGTCGAACGGATGGGACATGGTGAGTGATCCTGATTATTAAATAGAGGCCTGGTTGACCCGCTTGGACAACTGCTCAGCCGATTCCTTGCGCTCGGAGTAGCGATCCACCAAATAATCCGCCTGGCCGCGCAGCAGCAGGGTGAACTTGACCAGCTCCTCCATCACATCCACCACACGGTCGTAATAGGCCGATGGCTTCATCCGCCCGGCCTCGTCAAATTCGAGAAAGGCCTTAGCCACCGAAGACTGGTTGGGGATGGTGAACATGCGCATCCAGCGGCCCAGCACGCGCATCTGGTTCAGCGCATTGAAGGATTGCGAGCCGCCCGACACCTGCATCAGCGCCAGGGTTTTGCCTTGGGTCGGACGCACCGCCCCCATGCTCAGGGGAATCCAGTCGATCTGCGATTTGAACACCCCGGTCATCGCGCCATGGCGCTCCGGCGAGCACCAGACCATGCCCTCGCTCCACAGCACCAAGTCGCGCAGCTCCTGCACTTTGGGGTGATCCTCGGGCGCATCGTCCGGCAGCGGCAGACCGCTGGGGTTGAAGATGCGCGTGTCGGCACCGAACTGTTCAAGTAAGCGTGCAGCTTCCTCGGTCAGCAGGCGGCTGTAAGAACGCGCCCGGTTGGAGCCATACAGCAACAGGATGCGCGGTTTATGCGCGGCAGCCGGTTGAGCCAGCTTGTCCGGGGTCGGAATGTCCAGCAGTTCGGGGGCGATATTCGGCAGTTCGGAGGTCATGGTCGTTCTCTGAAAAAGGCGGCTCAACCGCACAGGGCGGCGCGGTCCGGGCGGTCGCGCATGCTGTGCAGGCGCAGGCGGTCTTCGGCCAGTTGCGGATCATTTGCAGTGAGCACTTGCGCCAGGGTCTGCCGAACCCAGGCTGGCAGGTGCGGATGCAGGCGGTAGTACACCCATTGCCCGGCGCGGCGGTCCTGCAACAAGCCGCTGCTGCGCAGTTGTGCCAAGTGGCGGGAGATTTTCGGCTGGCTTTCCTGCAGGGCGGCGGTCAGCTCGCACACGCACAGTTCACCCTCTTGCACGATGAGCTGGGTCATGCGCGCGCGGGTGTCGTCGGCCAGGCATTTGAACAGGGTGACCGGGGCCAACATCTGCACCGGCGTGCTGGCTTTGCTTTTGACCAACACGAACATCTTGATGCGCTCGTGGATCTGCTGCAGGCAGTGCTTATAGGCATCCTTCTGCGAGCTGCTGGCCGGGTCCTCGAAATCCCAGGCGATGTATTCACCGGCACCGGGCAAGGTGCTGCACTCGAAGGCGGACTTGTCGCAGAGGGTGATCACGTAGTCGAACTGCTGGCCGTCGAACTGCTCCAGCGCTTTGCTGTGCAGGCCGTCCGTGCTGACGCCCAACTGCTCCAACGCCAAGCGCGCACGCGGGTCGACCGCACTGGGCTGGGTGCCGGCACTGCACACCTCGTAGCCATCGGGATCGGTATGACGCAGCAGCGCCTCGGCCATTTGCGAACGGGCGGCGTTGGCCACGCAGAGGAACAACACGCGGGTTTTCAATGTCATCACAACAGTGCCTGCAAATTCGGTTTGGCGAATATATTTAAAACCATATATGTTGTAAACCGCATATCTTCACCACCCGGCACTCACCTCACACGAGCAACCCAGGAGCGACAGCATGCCCCCGCAAGCCTCAGTGGATGTTCTGATTATCGGCGGCGGCCAGGCGGCGTTGGCCACTGCCTACTTTCTGCGTCGTACGCAACTGTCGTTTCTGCTGCTGGATGATCAGCCGCAGCCCGGCGGCGCTTGGCAGCATGGCTGGGACTCGCTGCGGCTGTTCTCCCCCGCCACCTGGAGTTCGATTGCCGGCTGGCAGATGCCCAACCCTGAGCCTGGCTACCCGCACCGCGATGCCGTTATCGACTACCTCGCGCAGTACGAAGCGCGCTATCAGCTGCCGATTGCGCGGCCGGTGCATGTCGATTCGGTGACCCGCGACGGCGAACTGTTTGTGGTGCAGGCCGGTAGCCAGCAATGGCGTTGCCGCGCCCTGGTCAGTGCCACCGGCACCTGGAGCAAGCCGTTTATCCCGACTTACCCCGGCAGCGCAGCGTTTGCTGGCCAGCAACTGCACTCGGCGCATTACCGCAACCCACAGGCCTTTGCCGGCAAACGCGTGCTGGTGGTGGGCGGCGGCAACTCTGGCGCGCAGATTCTTGCTGAGGTATCAAAAGTCGCCGATACCTTATGGATTACTCCAGAGCCGCCGGCCTTTCTGCCTGAAGAGGTCGATGGCCGGGTGCTGTTCGAGCGCGCCACCGAACGCTGGAAGGCCCAGCAGGAAGGCCGGGTGATTGATCAACCCGTCGGCGGTTTGGGCGATATCGTCATGGTCGAGCCGGTACGGGAAGCCCGCGAACGTGGCGTGCTGGTGGCCGAGCGGCCGTTCCAGCGCTTCACCGCAGACGGCGTGGAATGGGCCGATGGCCGCCGTGAAGCAGTCGATGCGGTGATCTGGTGGACCGGCTTTCGCCCGGCGCTGGATCATCTGCAAGGCCTGGAGGTGTTGGAAGCCGATGGCAAGATCGCCGTCGATGGCACCCGCGCCAGCAAACAGCCTGGATTATGGCTGGTCGGCTATGGCGAGTGGACCGGCGCGGCCTCGGCCACCCTGATCGGTGTTACCCGCACGGCGCGCAGTACAGTCAACGAGATAGCCGAAGCCCTGCAGGGCGATACAGATCAATAGCAGACCCACCGAGCGCCGCTAGACTCGCCGCTCAGCCGCAAGGAAATCGCCATGTCCAGCCAATGTGAAGTGATCGGCAAGCAAGCCGCAGGTACCCCTCTTCGGTTCTTCGAGCGTTACCTGACGCTCTGGGTCTTTCTCTGCATCATCGGCGGCACCCTACTGGGTCTGTATGCGCCGAAAGCAGCACAGGCCGTAGGCGCACTGGAAGTCGCACAGGTGAATCTCCCGGTAGGCCTGCTGATCTGGGTGATGATCATCCCCATGCTGATGAAGATCGACTTCAGCGCCATTGCTGAGGTCTACCAGCAGCGCGCCGGCTTGGGCGTCACGCTCACCATCAACTGGTTGATCAAACCCTTCACCATGGCCTTTTTGGCCTGGCTGTTCTTGCGTCATGTGTTCGCAGGCTGGCTGCCAGCCGAGCAGATCGACAGCTACGTGGCCGGGCTGATTCTGCTCGGTGCCGCGCCCTGCACGGCGATGGTGTTCGTGTGGAGCAACCTGTGTAAGGGCAACGCCAACTTCACCCTGACTCAGGTGGCGATCAACGACCTGGTGATGGTGTTCGCCTTCGCGCCCATCGTCGCCCTGCTGCTCGGCGTATCGTCGATTCCGGTGCCGTGGGATACCCTGCTGCTGTCGGTGGTGATGTACATCGTCATCCCCTTGGCGATTGCCCAATTTATCCGCGCGCGCCTGCTGCGCCAGGGTGATGCAGCGTTGCAAGCGGTGCTGGCGCACATCGGCCCGTTCTCCATCCTCGCCCTACTCGCCACCCTGGTTTTGCTGTTCTCTTTTCAAGGCCAGACCATCGTCGCCCAGCCGTTGATCATCGCCATGCTGGCGGTGCCGATTCTGCTGCAAACCCTGTTTATCGCCGCGTTGGGTTACTGGATGTGCCGGCAACTCAAGGTGCGCCACGACATCGCCGGGCCGGCGGCCATGATTGGTGCGTCGAACTTCTTCGAACTGGCGGTGGCCGTGGCCATCGTGCTGTACGGCTTCAACTCCGGCGCGGCGCTGGCCACGGTGGTCGGTGTATTGATCGAGGTGCCGGTGATGCTTTGGCTGGTGAGCATGATCAATAAAAGCAAAGGCTGGTATGAGCGCGCCCCGGCGCAAGGCTAAGGAAGCCCTATGGAACTGTTCACATGGCTCAATGACCAACTGTTGCGCATGGATTGGCTGGCCTGGCTGGTGCGCGTGCTACTGGAGGACGGTTTGGGGCTGGACATGACCAGCCGCAGCGCGGCCAGCCTGCACTTCTTTATCTATGACGTGATCAAGATATTCATCCTGCTGGCGGTGCTGATCTTCAGCATTTCCTGGGTGCAGAGCTATTTTCCGCCTGAGCGCACCCGGCGCATTCTTGGAGGCATGAGCGGTTTCAAGGCCAAGCTCACCGGTGCGCTGCTGGGCACCATCACGCCGTTTTGCTCCTGCTCGTCGATACCGCTGTTTATCGGCTTTACCAGCTCCGGCCTGCCGCTGGGGGTGACCTTCGCCTTTTTGATTTCCTCGCCACTGGTGGACCTGGCCTCGGTGATCCTGCTGGCGAGCATCTTCAATTGGTCGATTGCCATCGCCTATGTGCTGATCGGCCTGGTGTTGGCGGTGCTCGGCGGCACGCTCATCGGCCGGGCAAAAATGGAGCGCTATGTCGAAGCCTTTGTCATGCACAACCCGGTGCTCGACATTCCCCAAGCCGAACTCACGCGGCGTGACCGGGCGCAATTCGCCTGGGCGCAGGTCAGCGATATTTTCCGCCGGGTCTGGCTGTATGTGCTGATTGGCGTGGGTATTGGCGCGGCCATCCACAACTGGATTCCAGCCGACTGGATCGAAGCGCTGCTGGGGCAGGACAACTGGTGGTCGGTACCATTGGCAACCCTGGTCGGCGTGCCGATGTATGCCGACATCTTTGGCACCTTACCGATTGCCGAAGCACTGGTGGCCAAAGGCATCGGCCTGGGTACGGCGCTGGCCTTTATGATGGCCGTTACCGCGCTGTCGCTGCCCTCGTTGATCATGCTCAAAAAGGTGGTCAAGGCACCGCTGCTGGCCTTGTTCTTCGGCATTGTGACGATTGGCATTGTGCTGATCGGCTATCTGTTTAACGCGTTCGCCTATCTGTTTATCTAACGAATGGAGCACAGCATGATCATCAAAGTCCTCGGTTCCGGTTGCAAGAAGTGCATCACCCTGAGCGAAAACACCCAGGCGGCACTGGCCAATCTGGGGCGTGAAGCTCAAGTCATCAAGGTGACTGACTTCGCCGAAATCGCCGCCCACGGCGTGATGTCGACCCCCGCCCTGGCGATCGACGACAAGGTGGTCTCGGTGGGCAAGGTGCTGACCGTCAGCGAAGTGGAAAAACTGCTTGGCGCCTGAGCCGCTCTGCCCTTGCACAATCTTGCGCATTTTTTCGGCCTGGGGCTGGCAACGCACGTCGCTCGGCGTAGCATCGCGGGTGGAGGATCTATGTCGCCACTCAAGCACCTACACGTATTTCAAAGCCTGCACAGCTCACCCAACGCGCGCCTGCAAAGCGGTGCCGAGCTGGGCGATGGGCTGGCGGCGGCCGTGTGGAGCAACCACCATGATGCGCGCGACTACGCAGCGCCGAGCCATCACACGCTGTCCTGCTACTTGGCTGGCGGCACCGGCACCTTTCGCCGGGAAAACCCGCACCACAAAGGCGCGCCGGACAAGCTATGCATTCTGCCGGCCGGGCATCAGTCGGCGTGGGTGATTAACGGTGAAATCCAGCTGGCTCATTTGTATATCAGTCAGGAGCAATTCGCTCTGGCGGCCGTTCACCTGCTGGATCGCGAACCGCGGGAACTGGAGTTGCGCGAAGGCACCTTTATCGACGATGCGCAGCAAGCGCAGCGCTTTCGTCAACTGAGCCAACTGGATTGGCAGGAGCCCGCCGAACGCCTGTTCAGCAGCAGCCTGGCTCACGACCTGATCAGCCACGCGCTGCTATCGCAGGTCGGTCGCCGCGAGGGCCTACGCCTGAACGGCGGCCTCGCGCCCAACAGGCGTCAGCAGCTACGTGACTTTATTCAGGCCAACTTGGCGCAGCCGCTCACCCTGGGGCAGTTGGCGGGGTTGTGCGCACTCTCCGAGTATCACTTTGCGCGCATGTTCCAGCTCAGCTTTGGCCTGCCGCCGCACCGTTATGTGTTGGCGCAGCGCCTGCGTCACGCCCAGCACCTGCTGCGCCACAGCACGCTGGCCCTGAGCGAAATAGCCCTAAGCTGCGGCTTTGCCAGCGCCAGCCACTTCAGCAATCGCTTTCGCCAGGCCTTCGGTGGCACGCCAGGGCACTACCGCGCCAGCGTGCAGAGCCGCTAAAGGCGCGCGGGCAAAGACAGACAACGCCCTGCTAATCCATCTCCGGCTGTGCAAGAATCACCGGCTGCCTTTGAGAAAGCTGCCCATGTCACTGCATCGCTGCCCACACCGCAGGTGCCATTAATGGCCCTGGATATCCACCGTCTGCGCCTGGAAGACTGGCGGGCGGAATTTGGCGTGGGCGATTTGCAGCGCGGCCAAGGTTATGCCCAGCAAGGCCGCAGCCGCCTGCTCAGCCTCAAAGACAACACCCTGCTGGCCAGTTGCCGGGGCTCCGGCAGCCAAACCTATCAGCAGCGCATCACCCTGCACCCCTATGGCCAAGGCTGGGGCGTAACCGGCAACTGCAGTTGCCCGGTGGGTTTTAACTGTAAACACGTCGCCAGCGCCCTGCTCACCCTGCAAACCCAGCAGGAGCAAGGTGTTGACCTCTCGCCGCTGATCGTCAGCAGCCCACAAGTGCGCGAAGAGCGCCTGGACACGTTGCACCCCAGCCCGGTGCTTAGCCTTGGCAGCCTGATGCGCGTGCATTTCGATGCGCGCAAGGGCCGCATGCACGAGCAAACCCAGCACCGCGCCGCCCTGGCCTTCGATTACCAAGGCCACCTGGCGATGGGCAAGCAGGGTAAAGACCTGCTGATCAAGCAAAGCCCTGCCCTCACCCTGCGCATCGTGCGCAACCCGGCTGCCGAACAGCAATTGCGCAAACGCTTGGAGAAAACCGGCCTGCAAGTGGCCCTGCGCCAGAGCGAAGAACTGCCGGAAAGCGCCGGGGAAGCCTACGAGTACCCCAGCGAAGCGGCCTGGCTGGAGTTTGTCCGCGAGCACGTGCCACAGCTGCGCGAAGAAGGCTGGCAGATTCGCATGCAGCCAGATTTTCAGTTCAACCTGGCCACCATCGATGACTGGTACGCCGAGGTCGAAGAAGACCCGGAACAAAACTGGTTTGATCTAGAACTGGGCATTGAGGTCGAAGGTCAGCGCATCAGCCTGTTGCCGATTTTGCTGCAGGCCATCCGCCAAAAGCCCTGGCTGCTCAACGGCGAAGCCGTGAACAAGCGTGATGACGACGAGGTGGTGCTGGTCAACCTGCCGCACAACCACAAACGCGCCGCCCTGCCGCTGGCGCGACTTAAACCGTTGCTGGCGACCCTGGGCGAACTGTTTGTGCGCGACCCGAGCGACAGCAGCCCGCGCCTGCGCTTGTCACGCCTGGATGCGGCGCACCTCAATCACCTGCAACAAGGCCCGGCACTCAATTGGCAGGGCGGCAGCCAGTTACGCGAATTTGCCCAGCGCCTGCAACAACTGGACAACACGCCCCTGCAAGCCCCGGAAGGTTTGCAGGCCGAGTTGCGCGCCTATCAACTGCAAGGGCTGGCCTGGATGCAGGGGCTGGCCGAGCTGAACATTGGCGGCTTGCTGGCGGATGACATGGGTTTGGGTAAAACCCTGCAGACGCTCGGGCATATCCTTTGCGAACACAACGCAGGGCGGCTGCAACAGCCAGCGCTGATCGTCATGCCCACCAGCCTGATCCCCAACTGGCAGGATGAAGCCGCGCGTTTCACCCCGCAGCTCAAAGTGCTGGCCTTGCATGGGCCAAAACGCCGCGCACTGTTCAAGCAGATCGACGAGCACCAGATCATCCTCACCACCTACGCCCTGCTGCCGCGCGATCTCAAAGCGTTAAGTGCCTATAACTATCGCCTGCTGATCCTCGACGAAGCACAAAACATCAAAAACCCGCGTAGCAAGGCCGCCATCGCCGCTGGGCAACTGCAGGCCGGACAACGCCTGTGCCTAACCGGCACGCCGCTGGAAAACCACTTGGGCGAGTTGTGGTCGCTGTTCAACTTCCTCATGCCCGGTTGGCTGGGCGACAGCAAAAGCTTTACCCGCGACTACCGCACGCCGATTGAAAAGAACGCCAACGAACAGCGCCTGGCGCACCTCAACGGGCGTATCAAACCCTTCGTGTTGCGCCGCACCAAAGAGCAAGTGGCCAGCGAACTGCCGCCAAAAACCGAAATCACCCATTGGGTCGAACTCAGCCCAGCGCAGCGCGACCGCTACGAAACCCTACGCCTGGCCATGGATCAAAAGGTACGTGCGGAAATTGCCCGCCAAGGCCTTGCACGCAGCCAGATTGTGATTCTTGAAGCGCTGCTGCGCCTGCGTCAGGCCTGCTGCGACCTGCGCCTGCTCGGCGATGAAAGCGACAGTCAGCTGACCAGCGCGGATTCCGGCAAGCTCAGCGGCCTGTTGGAGATGCTCGAAGAATTATTCGCCGAAGGCCGACGCGTGCTGCTGTTCTCGCAGTTCACCTCGATGCTGGCTCTGATTGAAACCGAATTGAAGGCGCGCAATATCCCCTACGCCAAGCTCACCGGCAGCACCCAGGACCGACGCACCCCGGTGCAGCAGTTCCAGGCCGGAACGCTGCCGATCTTCCTGATCAGCCTCAAGGCGGGTGGCTCAGGCCTGAACCTGACCGCCGCCGATACGGTGATTCACTTCGACCCCTGGTGGAACCCGGCCGCCGAAGCGCAGGCCAGCGACCGTGCCTACCGCATTGGTCAGGACAAGCCGGTGTTCGTCTACAAACTGATCGCCCGTGGCAGCGTCGAGGAGAAAATCCAGCACCTGCAGCAGGCTAAGGCCAACCTAGCGCGCGGCGTGCTGCAAGGCGGCAGCCAAAGCCAGTTGCAACTCAGCGAAGACGACCTGCAGGCACTGTTTGCACCGTTAAGTGACTGAGTTGGCTCAGCGGTGTGTTGCGCCAGCCGAGTAACCGCTGGCCGGCGCGCACCGCCACTCAAGCCTGCGCGCGCGGGCTCAGTCGTCGCTCTGCATATCATCTTTCTCTGCCGCATCATCAGCGGTATTGCGCTTGCGCCGAGGGCTGTCGACCTGCACCGCCGGATAGCGCGAAGACGCATAGCGCACCACCAAAATCGCAAAGGCCAGCAGCAGAATCGCCCCAGACACCATCACCACGCCCCAGTCCGGCTTATGGTTGTGCGAAATGTCGGAAATCATCAGGCGAGTCAGCGCGGTAATCGCCACATAGATCATGAAGCGGATCGGCATGTGGTTGGTTTTGAAATAAATCCCCACCATCGCCGCCAGTTCCAGGTAGATGAACAGCAGCAGGATGTCATCAATGCCGATCTGGCCTTTCTCCAGCATCCCCAAAAACGCCACCACCGCCGCCCAGGCCGTCACGGCACCAATGGCGAACAACGCCAGGTAATGGAAAGCCTCCATCAACAGATTGCCCAATGACTCAGCCAAGCCATGCATGCGTTCGCGCATCTGCTCGGCCCAGTTTGAATGACTCATAACAGCTCCTCAGTCTTTAAAAATAACGCTCGCGCGGCGCATGATTGCCCATGCGTGTGACCGTATAAACGGCACTGGCTGTTAACGCCCGCAAAAGGCGCGCCAGCCTACACGACAATCCAAGAGGAAATTGCCGCTGGCATAATGTTGGCGAGTTCTTTATGCTCGCCAACACTGTACATATAAACAGTTTCTAGCAACCCATCAGCGTGAAGGCGTAGAGGTGATGAATGGCCGTCGAAGTGGTGTACCGCAGCAGCCGGGATTTGGAGCGTTTGTTCATGGATAAAGCCGAAGCCGACCGTCACGACAAAATGCTCGAACTGGCCGAGTTACTCACCGAAGTGCTGCAAAAAGCCGTGCCTTCGCTGAATGAAGCCCAAGGTGAAGAACTGGGCATTTATATGGCGAAAAACCGCGATGTATTCGCCAAGGCCTTCAAGAACCAGCCGGACGCCTTGAGTGAACTGAGCGAACCCGCTGCCGAATAAGGTCTGCGGCAGTCAACAAAACCCCAGTCAATGACTGGGGTTTTGTGTTTTTGGCCACGCCACGCACCGGTGGTGATTGAGCCTCAGTTTATGTCGCCGCTAAAGCGCCCCCCCCACAAGTCAGGTGCCTACAAAGGTTTTGTGGGGTTGGCTTTGTGGGAGGGGCTTTAGCCGCGACTGATAGCTGCACAGCGGATCAATTGACCAGCAAAGCAACGATCTGCTCGCTGTAGCGGTCGATCACAAACGGCAGTGAGCGCTCTCGATAATCGAGTAGCGGCGGCTCGATGTAATTCCAGATCACCTGCACCTGTGCCAATTTGCTGCGCTGTTCGCTGCTGCCCGAGGTTGCCTTGTGCAGTTGCTGCAAACGCTGGCTAAAACTTTTGGCCATTACATCCACCGGCTCGTAGCGATCTTTGGCGCTGTCATAAACAGCCGATCCGGAGTCAAAACTGGCCGCCTCACGCACATATTCCGCGGCAATCTGTTGCATCAAGATGGCTTGGCGCAGGTCTGCTGAAGCGGGCTGAGCGGCCAGTTTATCCAGCGCCTGCCGGTTCAATTGCAGCAGGCTGTGGGCGCTCTGCGACAGGGCATCGAGGGCGTAGAAGTCAATTTCGTCGTAGCGCAACTGTGAATTGTGCAGCAGCACGTCCTGAAACGCTTTGGCCTGTTGCAACACGTCAGCTGCGAGCGGCGCACTGCCCTCGACGACGAGCAGCCCTTCAAAACGCTGCACTTCTGCCTGCAACCGCGACAGCACTTCAGGCGCACCCTGCTCCAAACGCAAGAGGTGAAAAAGAGTGAGCAGGCGGTAGGTGGAAAGCTCTTGAGCCAGGAGCCTGTCTTGCGGGTTTTGCGCAGCACTGAGCAGTGAACTGATCAGCATCAGCAGTGTGAGGGTCAAGCAGCGCAGGGGGGCGATCATCCGGGATTTCCTTGTTAAAAAAACGCGGCACACGCTCGCACAGCCCGGATACAAGAATGTACTGGACGAAGGTTAGGCGCTTGGCTACAAAGCCTGAGACACCGGGAGATTGCTATGGACCCACGCGCTGCCTGCCTTGCCTGCCTGCAACAACAACCGCCGGCCTTGTTCGAGGCGGCGCTGTGGATAGCCGCTGAACATCAACCGCACCTGCAACCCGCTGACATGCTGCGGGTGCTCGATCACCTGCAACAGCAGGTGCATCAGGGGCTACCCCAGTTGCCCGCACAAGAGTTGGCTCAGCCACTGCTGCGGCGCTTGAGCGAACTGGACTTTCACGAAGACGATGACTATCCACTGCGCCCGCAAGCGGCGCTGCTCGACTGGGTGCTGCGCAGACGCCGTGGCCAGCCGTTGTCACTGGCGCTACTGGCGTTGGAGCTGGCGCGCCGCCTGGGCATTCCGTTGCAGGGGGTGAGCTTTCCCGGCCATTTTCTGCTGCGCGTGCCGGGCGCCGATCACCTGCTGGACCCGTGCAGCGGTCGCCGTCTGTACACCCGTGAATGCCGTGAGTTGTTGCAGCGTCAGTTCGGCCCAAACAGCGAACTGAGCGCCAGTCACCTGCAAGCCTGCGATGCACGCAGCATGTTGCAGCGCCTGTCACGCAACCTGCGCCAATTGCACCTGCAGGCGGACGACCCTCTGGCTGCGCTGCGCGATGCAGAGCGGGTGTTGCAACTGGGTGACCCGAGCCTGCACGACCATTTGGCCCGCGCCGAGATTTACCAACAACTGGATTGCCCACAGGCTGAGCGCTTCGACCTGCAGCGTGCCTTGCTTTTGTGCGAAGACCCGGCGCAATGCCTGCAGCTGAGTCGGCGCCTGCGCTTGCTCAACAGCAACCCGGCGCTGCATTGAGAAACCTGCGCGGTCGCTTAGGCGATCAACCCTCGCGTGATGGAAGCGACGTGGGCTAGAAAAAACCCAATTCCTTGGCCTTGGCCACCGCCTGAGTACGCCGCGCCACACCGAGCTTGCCGTTGATGCGGCGGGCGTGGGTTTTGACCGTATGCAGGGAGATAAACAGCCGCTCGGCGACTTCCTGGTTGGACAGGCCCTGAGCAATCAGGCTGAGTACGGCCACCTCACGGCTGCTGAGCGCACTGCTGCTACTAGCGGGTGCCACTTCGCTCACCGTATCGGCTGGCGCACCGACATGCAGGCACGCCCAGTGATAGCCCAGCCGTTGCTGCAAGGCGTGTCCGGCCTGACGGGCCTGCTCGGCCGCTGGCGTATCTCCGGCGGCGTTACAGGCTTGCGCGTAGCTGCGCCACAGGTCACAGGCCAACGCCTGCCGCCCCTGGAGCAACGCTTGATCAAGCAGTTGGCGCAGCGCTAGGCGACGGTCATCACCTTGGGCGACGGCCAGTTGATGCAGCAACGCTTGAAAGCGCGGGATCAATTCCGGGAAATGTGGCGTAGGCAGAATGGCTTTAACGCGTTGTGCGTAACCAAGCACACGGGTAGCAGCCAGCTGGGCGCGCGACAAATGCCCTTGCGCCATCCACAAGTGGCTGCTGGCCAACAGTAATGCGCCACGGTAAAGGCTTTCACTGACGCGCTGCCGCTGCATTTGCCGTTCGGCCTGCGCCAGCAGGGCAAATGCAGTGGCCAGATCACCCTGCCCCATGGCCAGCTCCGCCAACCCCAGATAGGCATGAAAAGCCGAAAGATCGGCGCAGGCCAACGCATGCTCCAGGCCGCGCTGCAAATAGCCGTGCGCTTCATCGGCACGCCCCTGACGCAAAATAAGCCGACCGAGGCGCGCTTCAAGCCGCGCCAATACTGGGGTATTGCGCAAGGCTCCTGGCGCGGTGGCCTCCAGTACACGGCGCAACAGGGCCTCGCCACGGGCAAACTCGCCGCGGGCCTCCAACAGCAGCGCATGGTCCAACTCCAACAAGGCTTCAAACACGGCATTGCCATGCAAACGCGCCTGTTTCAGCGCATCAAAACTGAGCTTGTGCGCCTCCTCCAGCCGACCTTCGCCAATCGCTACCAGGGTCAGCACCGAACGACACAATAAGCCCTGCGCCCAGGCATCCTCGGGCAAGCCTTGCAACGCCTCCAGCAAATGCGCCCGACTGTCCACGGCGCAGAGCCGGGCAAAGGCAATGATGCCCTGCACGGCCTGCCACTGGGCGAACAGCTCACGGGTGCGCCAGGCATCGGGGCGCGGTTGAAAACGCGCCAACTGATCGATGCAAACCTGAGCTTCATCCAACCGCCCAGCCAGCAACAACACCCAGGCATTCAGCACAATTAAACGAGGTGTGCTGAACAATAGGCTTTCGGGTAATTCACTGCGCCAACGCAGAATCAGCGCTAAGTCCTGCCCTTGCAGCACATGCGCCTCGGTGAAGCGCTCAAGAAAGCTGCTGGCCACCTCAGGTTGACCGGCCAACAAGGCGTGCTCCACCGCCGTAGGAATATCACCATGGGTGGAGAACCACTGGCTGGCATGCACATGCAGGGCGCTGCAGACTTTTTCCGGCGTGTGCCGGCGCAGCAAACGCGCCAGTGGGGCAAACACCGTGAACCAACCGTGGGCACTCTCCAGCTCGTGGAGAAAGACGCCTTGCTCGATCAGTGCGCTCAGCCACTGCGCGCCCTCACCTGCGCCGAACAAATGCTCGCACAGATCCGGATTAACGCGCGGCAGGTGCGCCAGTTGCAGCAAGACCTGCCGCAGCTCGGGCGCAAGCGGTTGCAGCACCTCACGCTGCACATACTCACTGAGTAACTGCTCGTGCTCGCCGCACTGCGGAACACTCTCAGTCATCGGCTCGTTTTGCCCGGCCAGCAGGCGCAGTCGTAAAGCGGCGGGCCAGCCAGCGGTCAGGCTAAATAATGCTGACGCCCAAGCGCTGCGTGCAGGGTCGAGTTGCTGCAACCAGAGCGCTACTTCGGCCTCACTAAAGGCTAATTCACTGGCACTGAGCTCCTGCAACTCGCCCTCAAGTAACAAGCGCGAGAGGTTACACGCTGGCCGTCGGCGACTGGCCAACCACCATTCAATGCCATCGGGCGTGCAACCCAGCAGGCGATCAAGCCACTGATCCAACGCTTGATCTGGCAGCGCGGGGTAATCGTTGAGCATGATCCACAGCCGACGCGGTTCCTGTGCCAAGCGCGTCAGCAGTTGTTCGTGGGAGAGTGATTCGGGGTAATCAAGCAACCGGCACAGGTGCTCGGCCAGTTGCGACGCATCGAATGGGCGTGCCGTGCAATTGAGCCAAAGCACGGCTACATCAGCGTGCGCTTCGCGGGCGCAGTCAGCCAGCAACACACTTTTGCCAAAGCCGGCCGGACCGACGAGCAAACGCAACCGGCAGGGTTGCACCAGCAAACGTTGCTGCATTGTGCGCCGCACAATATGCCCAGGCGGCGGACGTTGCACACCGCTGCACACAGGTGCGGCGACGATCAGCGAGTGAGGCGCTAATGCGTTCATGGCGGCTCGTTTTATTGTTTTTCAAGAACCGAAGAGTCGCAGGCTAAACCTCAGCTAACGTGCGTCACAGTTTCATAACCTCAGCTGATGGCAGGCAATAAAAAAGGCGGCCCGCAGGCCGCCCAATCATGGCGTAGCAAATACCACAGAGCCGTTAGCGCACACCTGAGCTGCGCAGCGCCGCCGGGGTGTAGTCGGCCGCCGAGGCTTTAAAGCCGAAGTTATAGGCGGTACGTTCTTCGTTCTTCATGCCCAGCGCCAGGTAGCGTCCCGCCACCAGGTCATACAGGGCTTCCAGGGTGTAGCCCGGCACCTGATAGTTGAAGTAGTGCTGCGCATGACCCTCCGCGACGCGCCACAGTTGGCCACGGCCGTCGTAGTGATCGACCAGGGCGATTTGCCAGCTGTCCTCATCGAAGTACATGTGACGTTTGGCATAAATATGCCGCTCACCACTCTTCAATGTGGCCACCACTTCCCAGACGCGGTGCAGCTCGTAGCGTGTCAGGTCCTGATTGATGTGCCCGGCCTTGAGCACGTCGTCGTACTTCAATGACGGCGAATCGAGCTTGAAGCTGTTGTACGGAATGTACATTTCCTTCTTGCCCACCAACTGCCAGTCATAGCGATCCGGCGCGCCGGAGAACATGTCGAAGTTATCCGCCGTGCGCATACCATCGGACGCGGTGCCCGGGCCGTCATAGGCCACCTGCGGGGCACGACGCACGCGGCGCTGACCGGCGTTGTAGATCCACGCCAGACGCGGCTCTTTCACCTGATCGATGGTCTCGTGTACCAGCAGCACGTTACCGGCCAGGCGCGAAGGGGCCGTCACGCTCTGTTTGAAGTAGAGCAGGATGTTGCTGCCCTTGGCCGGATCTAGGTCGGGCATGTCCGCCGGGAAGGCCACTTCGTCCTCAAACTTGACCAAACTGTAAGAGCCATTGGTTTGCGGCGTGGCCTGGGTCACCACGCGCCGTGTGTTACCGCCGCGATAACGGGTGACATGGTTCCACACCACTTCCACGCCCGCCTTGGGGATGGGGAAGGCGTAATAACGGCTGGCATTGAAGTTTTGCAGCCCGTTGCCGCCATCGACTGCGGTGGTGTTCAACGCACTGACCTTGGCCGCTTCGCCAATCGCTGCGGGCACGGAGGTGGTGCGATGGGTCGGGTATACCGGAATTTTGTAGGTGTCCGGGTAGCGCTGCAGCATGGCCATCTGACCGGCCGAGAGTTTGTCCTTGTACTGCGCCGCATTGGCCGCCGTGATGGTGAACAGCGGTTGCTCATTGGCAAACGGGTCGGCCAAAAAGCCTTTGCCATCCACCGCCGCCGCATTGGTGGACAAACCACCGGTCCAGGCCGGGATAGTGCCCTCGGCGTTTCCGGCCATTTCACCGCCCAGCGGTGTCAGGGTGGTGCCCAGTTGCGCGGCTTCTTGCTCAGAGACTGCAGCCATCACGCTGCTGGCGAGCAAGGTCAGCGCCAGCGCACCCGCTTGCAGGATTCTTGTGCTTTTCATGGTGTACGGATCCTTTTGCACTGCGTTAATCAGAAGTTCACGCCGAAGCTGAGCGCAACGAAATCGCGGTCAGTGGTCGTGTTGTAGTCACCCCCGAAGAAATCGGTGTAACTCAGGCTGGCGGTGTAGGCGTTCTGGTAGTCGGCATTCAGACCAATGCTGATGGCCTTGTTACCTTCACTGAAGTTCGGCCCGTAACCGTCTACGTCATGCGACCACGCCACGCTGGGCGACAGGTTGACCCCGGCAAACACGTTGCTGTAGTCCAGGCTGGCGCGCAGGCGATAACCCCAGGAGGTCGAGGTGAAAAAGCCTTCGCCTTGGCATTCATCCGGATTGGCGGCGTTAAAGGCGGCGCAGACACCCGGCGCGCTGTATTCACCCGGCCCGTAAATTGGGTCACGGCCAAAGCGCAATTCGCCAATATCGTCACTGATGCCGGCAACGTGGTTGTAGCCCACTTCGCCCAGTAAGGTCAGGCGACTGGCGCCCAGTACACGGTCGATAAAGTGCACGGCTGACATTTGCGCCTGGGTCACCGCACGGCGGTCATAGCCATGCAGGTCAGCACCGGCGACGTTGCGCGCGTGACCGCTCTGAAAAACCGGGCTGAACGGCAGCCCCAACGCGCCAAACGACAGGTCCGTGGAGTTGATCTGCAATGGCATGTTCGGCCGGTAGCTCACTTCGCCCGACAGCGCCGTGCCGCTCACGTTGGTCTGGAAGCTCAGGCCATACAGGCGGATGTCTTCGGGGTATTCGAGAAAGTAACGGGCGTTCGGTGCGCCCGGAATAAAGGTCGCAAAGTTCGGCGTGGTGGTGCGGATGGTGCTGAACACCGGGCCACGGCTGTGGTAGTTCATGGCATAGGCCCCGAACTCGGTGTCATTCAGCGACTCAGCAAACCAGCGCAGGGCGATGCCGTATTGGCCACTGTCACGGGCGTCGCGATCACCGGCGCGCGGGATGTAGGCGTTATCAACAAAGGCGTTGTTCGACACACCCGGCGGCAGATCAGGGCCAAATACGGCCAGGCGGTCCTCGCAACCGTCGGCCAACACATCGGCGCTGGAGAAGAAGGTGCCGCAGTTATCCACCACGGTCTGGTCCCACTCCAACTGGTAGAAAGCCTCCATGCTCAGGGTATCGGTCAGGCTCTGCGAGACATAGAGCATGTTGACCGGAATCAGGCCTTCCTTGATCTCGGCACCGGGTCGGCGAAATGCCGCCACGTCCACCGGGTTGATGGAGTTGATGCTGTTCGCAATAAAGGTGCTCTCGCCCCAGCTGACCACCTGCTTACCCACCCGCACACTGCCCGGCAGGCTGCCCAGGTTGTAGTTGTGGTAGATGAAGGCATCGAGAATCTGCGCCCCGGAAGACTGCGCCGCTGTTTTGCGGTTGTTGTCCTGAATGTCGTAAAACTCGCGGCCTTCGTCCTTGGTTTCAAAGTCGTACCAGTACTTACCGCGGATAAAGATGCCGGTGTCGCCGTACTTCAATTCCAGGTCGTGAATACCTTTGAAGATTTTCGAGAAGGTCTTGCCCTTCTCAAAGTTCAAACGGCCATCGTCCGAGGTGCGCGAAGACGCCTGCCCGCCGCTGGCCGTGGAGATAAAGTCGCGGTCGGCATCACGCACTGACCAACTGGCACCCACCGACAGTGAAGAATCGAACTGCGCTTCGACCTCACCAAAATTGAACGTTACGGCCTGAACCGGCGCGACACAGCCCAGCGCGATGGCAAGCGCCAAAACACTGGGCTGGAAGGTGGCATGTCTTTTTGTTGTTCTCATGCGGCACTCCTGGAAGCGGATTTCGTGTTGAGGCTTCACGCTAACCAGAGGCCTGAGGCGGGATAAGCGCCCGAAAGAGGTATTTGCCCTGTCACTCGAAAGAGTGAACAAGCCTCTGCGCCAGCCACTTCGCGCGATGCCATGAACAACCCCAATAACGCGCCATAGCGCCAGTGAATGGCGCAACGCAAAGGCGCCAGCCGCATACCGGCACGGCAAACGTATCGATTTCAACACACCGTAATGAATACGACACAAAGCGTTCAGACCACGACATCAGGCCCTCTTATGCAGCGCTACGAGCATTACCGGCAAAAACCGTATCGAATTCAATACAAACAGCTATGAGCAGCCCTCGCGAAAACACATAAACCATTGTTTTTATTGATAAAAATAACAATGGCACCCAGCTTGCTTGTAATCCATCATCCTGCTTGCTGCCGCGCACAAGCACCCTGCACATCGCCCCAACAGAAGGGCGAGTCATCACCCTTGAGGAGTACACATGAGCGAATTACGTTTTACCGTTGAGCACGAATGGCTGCGTCAGGATGCCGATGGCCTGATTACGGTCGGCATTACCGCCTACGCCCAGGACGCCCTGGGTGATGTGGTATTCGTCCAACTGCCAGACGTACAGCGCTACGCCGGGGGTGACGAAGTCGCGGTGCTGGAGTCGGTAAAAGCTGCCAGCAATATCGCCATGCCGCTGGACGGTGAGGTGGTTGAGGTCAATGCCGAGCTAGAATCCAGCCCTGAGCTGGTCAACGAAGACCCCCTGGGCAAGGGCTGGTTCTTCCGTTTTCGGCCGGCCAATGCCAGCGCCGTTGCCGACCTGCTCGACCAGGCCGCTTACGAGCGCCTGCTCAACGCCAATGCTGACGCCTGAGAGATTGTGATGACCAAGCTGACCACCCAGAACGAATTTATCGCCCGCCACATCGGCCCACGTGACGCAGACACCGCGGCCATGCTCGACCTGCTCGGCTACGCCAGCATCGACGCACTGACCGATAACGTCATTCCCGAGAGCATTAAAGGCACCAGCATCCTCGGCGCACAGCCGGGCCTGTCGGAAGCCGACGCCCTGGCCAAGATCAAAACCATCGCGGCCAAGAACCAGCAGTTCAAAACCTACATTGGCCAGGGCTACTACGGCACCCACACGCCGAGCCCGATCCTGCGTAACCTGCTGGAAAATCCAGCGTGGTACACCGCCTACACCCCGTATCAGCCAGAAATTTCCCAAGGCCGCTTGGAATCGCTGCTGAACTTCCAGACCCTGATCAGCGACCTCACCGGTATGCAGATCGCCAACGCCTCGCTGCTGGACGAAGCCACCGCCGCTGCCGAAGCCATGACCTTCTGCAAACGCCTGTCAAAGAACAAGGCCAGCAACGCCTTCTTCGCCTCCCAGCATTGCCACCCGCAAACCCTCGACGTGCTGCGCACCCGCGCCGAGCCTCTGGGCATTGAAGTCGTGGTGGGCGATGAAGCTGCGATCACCGACGCCAGCGCCTACTTCGGCGCGCTGCTGCAATACCCGGCGAGCAATGGCGACATCTTCGACTACCGCGAACTGGTTGAGCGCTTCCACGCCGCCAATGCCCTGGTGGCCGTGGCCGCTGATCTGCTGGCCCTGACCCTGCTCACCCCGCCGGGCGAATTCGGTGCCGACGTAGCCCTGGGCAGCGCGCAGCGTTTCGGTGTGCCGCTGGGCTTCGGTGGCCCACATGCCGCTTACTTTGCTACCCGTGATGCATTCAAGCGCGATATGCCGGGCCGCCTGGTCGGCATGTCGATCGACCGCTTCGGCAAGCCGGCCCTGCGCCTGGCCATGCAAACCCGCGAGCAACACATCCGCCGCGAGAAGGCCACCAGCAACATCTGCACCGCGCAGGTGCTGCTGGCCAACATCGCCAGCATGTACGCCGTGTACCACGGCCCGAAAGGTCTGGTGCAAATCG
The DNA here is from genome assembly GCA_001465025.1 of Pseudomonas sp. Ga0074129. Classification (GTDB taxonomy): domain Bacteria; phylum Pseudomonadota; class Gammaproteobacteria; order Pseudomonadales; family Pseudomonadaceae; genus Aquipseudomonas. Next base: position 13,912 of record LNDO01000098.1, on the reverse strand, counting down.
CCCAGCGCACCCACCAGTTCACTGCGATCCTGGCCAAAGGCCTGCGTGCATTGGGTTACAGCGTTGAACAGGCATTCTTCTTCGACACCCTGACCCTGGCCACTGGCGGCAAAACCGCAGCCCTGCACGCCGCTGCGCGCAAGGCTGGGATCAACCTGCGTGAAATCGACGGCGAGCGTCTGGGCCTGTCCTTGGATGAGACCACCGATCAAGCGGCCGTTGAAGCCCTGCTGGCGGTCTTCGCCGACGGCAAGGCTGTACCGGCCTTTGCGGAACTGGCGGCTGGCGTGACGGCCCAACTGCCAAAAGGCCTGCTGCGCGAATCGGAAATCCTCAGCCACCCGGTGTTCAACCGCTACCACAGCGAAACCGAGCTGATGCGCTACCTGCGCAAGCTGGCCGACAAGGACCTGGCGCTGGACCGCAGCATGATCCCGCTGGGCTCGTGCACCATGAAGCTCAACGCTGCCAGCGAAATGATCCCGGTGACCTGGGCCGAATTCGGCAACCTGCACCCCTTCGCCCCGACCGAGCAAAGCCAAGGCTACAGCCAACTGACCACAGAACTGGAAGCCATGCTCTGCGCGGCCACCGGTTACGACGGCATTTCCCTGCAGCCGAACGCCGGCTCCCAAGGCGAATACGCCGGTCTGATGGCTATTCGCGCCTATCACCTGAGCCGTGGCGATGATCAGCGCGACATCTGCCTGATCCCGCAATCGGCTCACGGCACCAACCCGGCCACCGCCAGCATGGTCGGTATGCGCGTCGTCGTGACCGCCTGCGACAGCAGCGGCAACGTGGATATCGCCGACCTCAAAGCCAAGGCCGAAGAGCACAAAGAGCGCCTCGCCGCGATCATGATCACCTACCCGTCGACCCACGGCGTGTTTGAGGAAGGCATCCGCGAAATCTGCCAGATCATTCACGACAACGGCGGCCAGGTGTACATCGACGGCGCCAACATGAACGCCATGGTCGGCCTCTGCGCACCGGGTCAGTTCGGTGGCGACGTGTCGCACCTGAACCTGCACAAGACCTTCTGCATTCCGCACGGCGGTGGCGGCCCCGGTGTGGGCCCAATTGGCGTGAAGGAACACCTGATCCCCTTCCTGCCCGGCCACGGCCACATGGCCCGTAAAGAGGGTGCCGTCAGCGCCGCGCCATTCGGCAGCGCCAGCATTCTGCCGATCACCTGGATGTACATCAGCATGATGGGCGGCGAAGGCCTCAAGCGCGCTTCGCAGATGGCCATCCTCAACGCCAACTACATCGCCCGCCGCCTGGAAGAGCACTACCCCGTGCTGTATTCGGGCAGCAACGGCCTGGTGGCGCACGAGTGCATTCTGGATATCCGTCCGATCAAAGACAGCAGCGGCATCAGCGTTGATGACGTGGCCAAGCGCCTGATCGACTTCGGTTTCCATGCTCCGACCATGTCCTTCCCAGTCGCCGGCACGCTGATGATCGAACCGACCGAAAGCGAATCCAAGGAAGAGCTGGACCGCTTCTGCGACGCCATGATCGCCATCCGCAACGAGATTCGTGCGGTGGAAGCTGGCCAGTTGGATGCCAACGACAACCCACTGAAAAACGCTCCGCACACTGCCTTGGAACTGGTCGGCGAGTGGACTCACGCCTACAGCCGCGAGCAGGCCGTGTACCCCGTGGCCAGCCTGATCGAGGCCAAATACTGGCCGCCGGTCGGCCGCGTGGATAACGTGTTCGGCGACCGCAACCTGATCTGTGCCTGCCCGTCCATCGAGGCGTATCAGGACGCGTAAAGGTGTCTATGCCGCTGACCCCGAAGGTGAGCGGCAACCGTAGCCCGGACGAAATCCGGGAAGCTTGCGAAAACTTCCCCGGTTTCATCCGGGTTACAAGGTCGGTTCAACCCAAGAATTTCGACTCACCTCTAACCGAGGCGGGTTAGCTGCACCCACAAGAACAATAAACCTGAGCCAGACGTCCTTCGCAGCACAGTGTGAGTCTCGGTCTACGCTGGCTGCAGAAACGCCGTGAATCCTCTGTTCAAACTGAACCGAGGCTGGTGATAGGCCATGGCGCACCCGGAGCAACACATGTCACTTAGCGTATTTGACCTGTTCAAAATCGGTATCGGCCCCTCCAGTTCGCACACGGTCGGGCCGATGCTGGCCGCCGGACGCTTCGCCGAAGGCCTGCGCCGTGATGACCTGCTGACCAGCAGCGCGAGCATCAAGATCGAGCTGTACGGCTCGCTGGGCGCAACCGGCAAAGGCCACGGCAGCGACACAGCAGTGCTGCTAGGGCTGGAAGGTGAACAGCCGGATCGGGTAGACACCACCTGCGTACCGGCGCGCCTGGCGCAGATCCGCAGCAGCGGTCAACTGCGATTGCTCGGTGAAAAACCGATTGGCTTTGTGGAAAAACAGCACCTAGCGATGATCCGCAAAACCCTGGCGTTTCACCCCAACGGCATGATCTTCCGCGCCTTCGACGCCAGTGGCCTGCAGATCCGCTCGCGTGAGTACTATTCGGTGGGTGGCGGTTTTGTCGTTGACGAACAGGCGGCCGGGGCTGATCGCATAACCCCCGACCGCACCGTGCTGCGCTACCCCTTCACCACCGCCAAACAACTGCTGGCTCACTGTGCCGAACACAGCCTGAGCATCAGTCAGGTGATGCTGGCCAATGAAGCCGCCTGGCGACCGGAAGCCGAGACCCGCGCGCGCCTGCTGCAAATTTGGCAGGTGATGCAGGACTGCGTCAGCGCCGGCTGCCGCAACGAAGGCATCATGCCCGGCGGCCTCAAGGTCAAACGCCGCGCCGCCGACCTGCACCGGCAACTGTGCCAGCACCCTGAAGCCAGCCTGCGTGACGCCCTCAGCGTGCTCGACTGGGTCAACCTCTACGCCCTAGCGGTAAACGAGGAAAACGCCAGCGGTGGCCGCGTGGTGACCGCCCCCACCAACGGCGCGGCCGGGATCGTCCCGGCGGTGCTGCATTACTACAGCCGCTTTATCCCCGGCGCGAACGACGACGGCGTGGTGCGTTTTCTGCTCACCGCAGCCGCCATCGGTATCCTCTATAAAGAAAACGCTTCGATCTCCGGTGCCGAAGTCGGCTGCCAGGGCGAGGTCGGCGTGGCCTGCTCAATGGCTGCCGGCGCGCTGTGCGAAGTGCTCGGCGGCAGCGTCAATCAAGTGGAGAACGCCGCCGAAATCGGCATGGAACACAACCTTGGCCTGACCTGCGACCCCATCGGCGGCCTAGTGCAAGTACCTTGCATCGAACGCAACGCCATGGGCTCAGTGAAGGCCATCAACGCCGCGCGCATGGCCCTGCGCGGCGACGGCCAGCACTTTGTCTCGCTGGATAAAGTCATCCGCACCATGCGCCAGACCGGTGCCGACATGAACAACAAGTACAAGGAAACCGCTCGCGGCGGCCTGGCCGTGAATATTGTCGAGTGCTGACTGCCTCCCCTTTCCCTCGGGAGAGGGGCTGGGGCGGGCCGCGTTCGGATGAGGGCCGCTCTAGCGAGACCCTCCATGGAACGTATTAATAACACCGGACCATCCCCTCGCCCCTCCGGGGAGATGGCTAGGGAGAGGGGTCGATATAGACTCCGCCCACAACATTTATGGAGAACAGCATGACCACTGAAACCCTGGCGAAAACCCCGCTCCACGCTCTGCATATCGAACTGGGCGCACGCATGGTGCCGTTCGCCGGCTATGACATGCCGGTGCAATACCCGCTGGGTGTCATGAAAGAACACCTGCACACCCGCGACGCCGCCGGCATGTTCGATGTATCGCACATGGGCCAGATCGTCCTGCGCGGCGCGAATGCCGCCAAAGCCCTGGAAACCCTGGTGCCGGTGGACATCATCGACCTGCCCGTGGGCATGCAGCGCTACGCCATGTTCACCGATGAGAACGGCGGCATCCTCGACGACCTGATGGTCGCCAACTTGGGCAACGACACCCTGTTCCTGGTGGTCAACGCTGCGTGTAAAGAGCAAGACTTGGCTCACCTGCAACAGCACATTGGCAGCCAGTGCGAAATCGAAAGCCTGTTCGAATCCCGCGCCCTGTTAGCGTTGCAAGGCCCGAAAGCCGTCGATGTACTGGCGCGCCTGGCCCCCATCGTTGCGAAAATGACCTTTATGCAATTCGCCCCGGTGCGCCTGCTGGGTGTCGACTGCTACGTCAGCCGCTCCGGCTACACCGGCGAAGACGGCTTCGAAATCTCCGTGCCGAGCGAGCACGCCGAAACTCTGGCCCGCAGCCTGCTGGCCGAAGCAGAAGTCGAGGCCATCGGCCTGGGCGCACGCGACTCGCTGCGCCTGGAAGCGGGCCTGTGCCTCTACGGCCATGACATGAGCACCAGCACCACGCCGATCGAGGCCAGTCTGCTGTGGGCCATGTCCAAGCCGCGTCGCGCCGATGGCGCCCGTGCTGGCGGTTTCCCCGGTGCCGAGCGAATCTTCGCCCAACAGCAAGAAGGCGTGGCCAGCAAACGCGTCGGCCTGCTGCCGCAAGAACGTGTTCCCGTGCGTGAAGGCGCAGAAATCGTCGATGCCGATGGCAATGTGATCGGCACCGTATGCAGCGGCGGCTTCGGCCCAAGCCTGGCTGCGCCTGTGGCCATGGGTTATGTGCAGAGCAGCCATATCGCCCTGGATACCGAGGTATGGGCCATGGTGCGCGGCAAGCGCGTGGCGATGAAAGTGGCGAAAACGCCGTTTGTGCCGCAACGTTACTACCGCGGTTAAAGCCCGCACGTAGCCCGGATGCAATCCGGGGCATCGGTGGTGGCCATTCGGCCATCCCCGGATTGCATCCGGGCTACTCGTTAACCGCTCCGCTACTCGCGCAGCTGCCCAACCATCGCCGCTAAAACGCTGAGCACGTCTTTACCCAATCCCTTGGAGCGCTCACCGCTCCAGCCGGTGTGCGGGTTGGGGCGGTCGTCGTGGTCTTTGAAGGGCATTTCGATGGTGAACGCCAGACAGTCGAACTCCAGTCCCACGGCATTGCAAGCCAACGTGGTGTTGGCCTGGCCCGGTTCGTCACGCGGGTAACCGAAGGCCGTCTGGAACTCAGCGCCCTGCTCGATCAGCAAGCGTTTGAACTGCTCCTCCAAGCTTTGCAGACGCATGCTGTAGCCGGGATTGCCCTCACAGCCAGCGACAAAGACGTGGGGGATTTCCTCATCACCGTGGATATCCAGAAACAGATCGACGCCCACGGCGCGCATTTGCTGCTGAACAAAATACACCTCCGGGCTATCAGTCTCGCTGGCTGACTGCCAGGCACGGTTTAGGTCGCGCCCGGCATGGTTGGTGCGCAGATGGCCACGGTAGGCACCGTCAGGATTCATGTTCGGCACGATGTAGAGGTCCGCCTGTTCCAACAGCGCGCTAAGCTCGGCGTCATCAGTCTGTTGCAACCGCTCGATCAGCCCGTCCATAAACCACTCGGCCATATGCTCGCCGGGGTGTTGCTGGGCAATCAGCCAGATCTTGCGCGACGCTTGCGGATTGCGGCTGATGCGCAACAACTCGATTGCGCGCCCTTCAATGCTGCGACCCGTGGCCAACAATTCAGCACCGGCCAGGCGCTGCGCATCGGCAATCAATTGCTCATGCCGTTCCCGGCTATAAGGTTCGAAATAGGCAAACCAGATCTGCGCATGTTGCGGCTCAATGTCGAAGTTCAGCGCACCCTCTTCAAAACGGCTGGGGACGCGAAACCAGGTGCGTTGATCATAAGAGGCTACGGCGTGGTAACCATGCCAGGCCTGTTTGTAAGACGACTGCCCGGCATTAACCAGGCTAAAGCCATAACGCTGACCCGGCTGCAAACCCTCAGCCTTGAAGTGGAACCACTAGAAATGTGCACTGTTAAGATCGGGGCGAATAGCCAGTAACACCCGCTGCAAGTTACTGGAGTCGATGACCTCAATGTTGCCGCTGTCGAAATCGCAACTGATCTGCATGAAACCCTCGTCGGCCGTTGTTTGGCAATCGCCGACAAGAATCGCAGTTCAGAACGACCAAGGAAACGCTGCAGGCGACAAACAGTTCAACTGTGCAGCGTGCAAAGCACAGCAACTTACTGCAGATTCGGCAGTCTGCTACACAGCGAACAAAGCCAAACAGGAACTCAACGCGCCATGCGTCTTCGTTATATGCTCACCGCGCTGCCCTTCACCGCCCTGTTACTGGCCGGCTGCGCCAATACAGCAAACGAGCCGCCGATTGGGCAAGCGGATAGCCGCGATATTCCGCAGATCGATGCGCAAAATGACTTGCGCCAACAGGCCAGTCGCGGCGATCCCGACAGCGAATTCCAACTGGGTAGCCGGTACTTTGTCAGCCAACCCAAAGACCTTAAACAGGCAGAACATTGGTGGAAACAAGCAGCTGAAAAAGGTCACGCCGGGGCGGCCGTGAGCTTGGCCTACTTGTACACCGGCCGCGACAAGCCTGAATTGCGCAACCCGCAGCAGATGCTCAAATACCTCAACCAATCAGCGGCAGGCGGTAACGCAATGGCCCAGCACATCCTCGGCAACCTCTACCTAAGCGGGGAGCAGGGTGTGCCGAAAGACTCAATCCAAGCCAAGCAGTTGTTCCAGAGCGCGTGTCAGCAGCAGTACGCGCCCAGTTGCCAAGCATTGCAAGCGCTCCAATAAGCCTTAGGTCTCAACCGCCTTTGCATCAACAGCCTCATTGGCAGGCGCTTCAGACTGCTGCGACTCATCTTTGCCCTCTTCATCGGCAGGCTTGCCAAGCAACTCATTTGCAGATTGCTGCACACCATCTATCTGCTCGTTAAGACCTTGGACCGCGCCATCAACCGCCTCTTTAGCGACATCTTGCACCGCTTGTTCAGCTTTTTCGGCGAGGTTCTGCGCCGATTGTTCCACCGCGTCGCAGCCTACTAGGGCGATCATTACCACCGCCAATGCGGCCAATTGCACAGATTTACGCACAGCACTCTCCTCTTAAAATCATGATTATCGAAATAGTGGCACAACAAATAGCTCGTGGTTCAGTTCAACGCACGCTCAACTGCACCAAACGGGCGGCTTACTGTCAAATCGTTGCACACGCACTTAATAAGCCACATGTTGCCATTTGCGCACATTCCGCCGATATCATCGGCAGACCAGCGATTATAGAAGTAAATGTAGAGAGACCAGAGGTTCGACTCAATCGCTCATGGTTTGCAAGGTATTACCGGCGCCTACCGGCATGCGACACAAACGAATAAATGCACACAACATGACATCCTCCGTGCTACCCGGCGACGAACACCGCAGGCCCTTAATCACGACGACCAACCACTAGAACAGATCGTCAAGCCCACTTCGCACTGCACGCTCTAAAATCAATAAAAACTATATTTATCAATAGTTTAATAAAATACTCAGCTCTTTAAATTACACCCCACTGGACTTTTAAATCATCAGGATCATAATTACCCTGTGTAAGCCACCCACTCATGCCAGTGGGCCATTGGCGGGCAACAGCACGTAATCGGGTATTAATTTTGGTACTTCGCGTGTGAAGCAAATGCTCTGTCATACATATATGTGCTTACACATCCTATTTGGCTGGACTAGACGGCATACATAGGAACCCGTCATCTAACCATTTTCCGCTCCAGAACCATGGGTAACTACGTGACGAAAGACGAACTGCGCGCCGAACTCGAGCGCCAGGCGCAACGTTACAAGGACGTATACGGCGGGGAAGTCATTACCTACGCCGCTCAACCGGACCCCGAGCGCAAGCCTTGGCGAAAAAGATCCAACCTCCTTGATCAAGCCTTTGACAAAGAGTTGGAGAGAATCGAAAAAGAGTTAAAAAATAAAGCCGATGGAGCATCAACCTGATACTCCATGGCAGCAGGCCACCGCATGGGTGGCCTAGGTCTCAACGCTTCTTGCCACCCATTAACGACCCCAACAAACCGCGCACCAACTGCCTACCCAGTTGATTCGCTGCCTGGCGCATGGCTGTTTTCACCACCTGCCCGGCAAAACCACCCAGCAGCTCACCCGCCGCACTGCCCAACCCTGCGCCCTGCTGAGCGCTGGACGCCGCAGAGGCTCCTTCAGTCTGCTGCATGACCGCTTGTTCGCTGCGCATTTGCAGCATTTCATAGGCGGATTCACGATCAACCGGTTTGTCGTAACGACCAGCTAGCGGAGACTGACGTATCAAAACGGCTCGCTCTGCGTCGGTCAGCGGGCCAATACGCGACTGCGGTGGCGCAACCGCTACACGCTGCACCATGGCCGGCGTTCCCTTCGATTCCAGCGTACCGACCAACGCTTCTCCAATGCCCAACTCAGTCAGCACGGCCAAACTGTCGATAGCGGGATTGGGCCGGAAGCCATCGGCCACTGCACGCAGTGACTTCTGCTCTTTGGCCGTGAACGCACGCAGCCCATGCTGAATACGCAATCCCAACTGAGCCAGCACCGCGTCAGGCAAATCAGCCGGCGACTGGGTGACAAAGTAAACACCCACGCCTTTTGAACGAATCAAACGCACCACTTGCTCCAATCGCTCCTGAAGCGCCTTGGGCGTGTCGGCAAACAGCAGATGAGCCTCATCGAAAAACAAAGCCAACAGCGGCTTTTCAGCATCACCGCGCTCGGGCAATTGCTCGAACAACTCGGCCAGCAGCCAGAGCAGGAAGGTCGCGTAAACCTTGGGCGCTTCATGCACCAGGCGGCTGGCATCGAGCAGATGAATACGCCCACGCCCATCACGATCCGGGTGCAGAATGTCTTCAAGTTGCAGTGCCGGTTCACCGAACAAGGCCTCTGCGCCCTGCTGTTCAAGGCCGGCTAGCTTGCGCAGCAATGCCTGCGATGATGTAGACGTAAACAGCGCGCTGTCTTCACCCAGTACCTGCGGATTGCTCTTAAGGTGTGCCAGCAACGCCTTGAGGTCTTTCAAATCGAGCAGCAGCAGGCCTTCGCGATCCGCCACTTTAAATGCGGCATACAGCGCAGCCTGCTGGCTGTCGGTCAACTCCAGCAACGCCCCCAGTAATAAAGGGCCCATTTCGCTGAGCGTGGTGCGCAGTGGGTGACCACTCTGGCCATGCACATCCCAAAGCGTCAGCGGGTAGGCCTTGGGCTGATGATTGAGCCAGGGCATGCTGGCAATGCGCTCCGCGACTTTACCCTGCGGAGCGCCAGCGGCGCCCAAACCGCTGAGATCGCCTTTGATATCGGCAGCAAACACCGCCACACCGGCATCACTAAACGTTTCGATCAGGCGCTGCAGGGTCACGGTTTTACCCGTACCGGTTGCACCGGCAATCAGCCCATGCCGATTGGCCATACGCAATGCTTGACCCACTGCCAGCCCTTGCGGATCTGCGCCTACAAAAAACTGCCCACCCTCTGCCATCTTGTTATCTCCGCAGTTAAAGCTTTACTTCAAGTGTGCCGACACACTGAACATCGCCCCCCAAAAGGCGTTGTCAGACATAGCGAGCGTCAGCAAAGACTGATGCCAGACCTTACCGGACGCAAGAAGCCATGACCAATAACCTGAAGTTCAGCCACAAGATTCTGCTCGCCGCCTCGCTGGTGGTAATAGCGGCTTTCTCGCTGTTCACCCTGTACAACGACTACCTGCAGCGCAAAGCCATTCGTGCCGACCTGGAAAGTTACCTGCATGAGATGGGCAGCGTGACAGCCAGCAACATTTCCACTGGCTGTCGGGACGAATTCTGCTGGTGGAAAACGTCGCACAGTCCGTAGCAAGGGACTCTTCCAGCGACTACCTGAGCAATCTGCTCGAGCAGAAAGCCTTGGCATCTACCTTCGAGTTCACGTACTTGGGCAGCGCTGACGGCAGCTTCACCATGCGCCCTAATGAAGACATGCCGGACGATTACGATCCGCGTCAGCGCCCTTGGTACAAAGATGCTGTCGCTGCCGGCACAACAACACTGACTGAACCTTATGTTGATGCCGCCACCAGCGAACTGATCATCACCATCGCCACACCGGCTAAAGCCGCAGGCGTGGTCGGCGGAGACCTGAGCCTCAACACCTTGGTTGAAATCATCAATTCCCTCGACTTTGCCGGCATGGGCTATGCCTTTCTCGTCAGCGCCGACGGCAAGGTACTGGTGCATCCAGACAAATCACTGGTGATGAAGAATCTCAGTGAAATCTACCCACAAAACACCCCTCGCATCACTGGTGATTTCAGCGAAACAACGCTGGATGGGAGTGAACGCATCCTGACATTTGCCCCAGTAGATGGATTGCCATCCGTTAAGTGGCATGTCGGCCTGTCTATCGACAAGGGCAAGGCGTACCAAATGCTCAGCGAGTTCCGCGCATCCGCCATCATTGCGACGGTGATTGCAGTGGTGCTGATTATTTTCCTGCTCAGCATGCTGATCAGCGTATTGATGCAGCCGCTGAACGTCATGGGCAAAACCATGGAGGACATCGCTCAGGGCGAAGGTGACCTGACCAAACGCCTGACCATTCAGTCCAACGATGAATTTGGTCGGCTGGCACGTGCCTTTAACCAATTCGTCGAGCGTATTCACACCTCGATTCGTGAAGTGTCGTCGGCCACCAGTCAGGTCAACGAAGTGGCTAAGTTGGTAGTGGGTGCCTCCAATTCGTCCATGATCAATTCAGATGAGCAGGCCAGCCGCACCAACAGCGTGGCAGCCGCGATCAACGAATTAGGTGCAGCCGCTCAGGAGATTGCCCGTAACGCAGCGGACGCCTCGAACCAAGCCTCAGACGCTCGTCAACTGGCCGAAGATGGCCGCCAAGTGGTCGAACAAACCATCAAGGCGATGAACGAGCTCTCGGGCAAAATCAGCGCCTCGTGCGGCAACATCGAGACGCTTAACAGCAAGACGGTAAACATCGGCCAGATTCTTGAAGTAATCAAAAGTATCTCCCAACAAACCAACCTGCTGGCCCTCAACGCCGCCATTGAGGCGGCGCGCGCGGGTGAAGCCGGCCGGGGCTTTGCGGTGGTGGCTGACGAGGTACGCAACCTTGCGCACCGTACCCAGGAGTCCGCGCAAGAAATCGAGAAAATGATCGAAGAGCTGCAAGTTGGCTCACGCGAGTCGGTCACCACCATGACCGAGAGCCAGCGTTACAGCGAGGAAAGCGTTGAGATTGCCAACCAGGCCGGTTCGCGCCTTAGCAGCGTGACCGAACGCATCGGTGAAATTGACGGCATGAACCAATCTGTAGCCACGGCAACCGAAGAACAAACCTCGGTAATCGAAGCGCTGAACATGGACATCACCGAAATCAACACGCTAAATCAGGAAGGCGTGGAAAACCTCAATGCCACCCTGCGCGCCTGTGGGGATCTGGAGCAGCAGGCGCAACGCCTCAAACATCTGGTGGACAGCTTCCGCATCTAAACCAGTACCCAAACAAACGGGGCGCTTATTCAGCGCCCCGTTTTGTTTTAAGCCTCAGATGAGACTGCGCTACCGATCCGGCAATAGCCTTGAAGACGCGCGACTTTTTACGCTGATCCAACACCCTGACTGGTTTCACTCTGCGCATCCTGCTCTGCCTGAAGTAGCGCGCGTTGCTGCAACTCGCGCCACAACTCGGCAGCTTGTGCAAACTCCGCACCGTTTTCAGCCGTGAGTGCCTGCGGGTCATAGCGCTGCGTGCAGCCTTCGCCGAGCACTGGGGGCGCTACAGAGGCACCACGGGCCAGGGGATCGCTCATATCAAATGCCTCATCAAATCAGCCGAGAGAGCGACGCCCTTCATCATGCTGGGCAAACTCTTTAACCGCACGCAACACATCACTGCGGCTTACCTGCCCGATCAGACAACCGGCCTCAACCACAGGCAGACGGCGACGACGGCCACGCAAGAAGCGCTCAGAGATTTCGATGATATCGGCCTCTGGCGAAATCACCTCGACCTCGGTGGTCATGTAGGCGCTGACATCGCCACCGGCGGACTCGTAATAAGCGCCGGAGAGAATACCGCGCAAGCAGTCCCCCTCGGATAACAACCCCACCAGATGCCCCTGCCCATCCACAACCGGGGCACCGGAAATACGGTGTTCAAGCAGGCGGTTGATGGCGGTGAACAGGTCCATTTCAGGACGAAATATCACCAGATTGCGGGTCATGTAGTCACGTACCTTGATTGACTTGAGCATCAGTATTCCCTCGTGTCACGTCATGATCAGAACCGCAGCATGCACCTCAGTCGAACACCACTGTCTTGTTATCGTGCACCAGCACTCGATCTTCCAAGTGATAGCGTAGACCACGCGACAAAACCATCTTCTCCACGTCCTTACCCAGGCGCACCATTTCTTCGATGCTGTCTCGGTGACTTACACGCACCACGTCTTGCTCAATAATGGGGCCGGCATCCAGCTCCTCAGTGACGTAGTGCGAGGTTGCGCCAATCAGCTTCACGCCACGCAGTGAAGCCTGGTGATAAGGCTTGGCGCCAACAAACGACGGCAAAAAGCTGTGGTGGATGTTGATGACACGCTGGGAAAACTCGGCACACAGTGCCGCAGGTAAAATCTGCATATAACGGGCCAGAACAATCGCATCCGCTGCATGGCTCTTCACCAAGCGAGCCACTTCATCAAATGCTGATTGTTTGTTCTGCGGATCAACCGGCACATGAAAGAACGGGATGTTGTGCCATTCAACCATGCTGCGCAGGTCATCATGGTTTGAGATCACACAGGGAATACCGCAATCCAACTCATCACTGTGCCAACGGTGTAACAGGTCCGCCAAACAGTGCGATTCACGGCTGGCCATCAATACCACGCGTTTTTTCTGCGCCGAATCGGTGACGCGCCATTCCATCGAGAACTCGCGGGCAATCGGTGCAAACGCTTGGCGAAAACCATCCAGATCAAAAGGCAGCGAATCTGCACGAATTTCGTGACGCATAAAGAACCAGCCACTCTGGGTGTCAGAGTGGTGACTGGCTTCGGTGATCCAGCCGTTATAAGTGGCCAGAAAATTACTGACCTTCGCCACGATCCCGACCCGGTCCGGACAGGCTATGACCAATCGAAAAGTACGCATCAGCAGCTCCAGCACTCAAATAAAGTCGGCCATTCTAGTCACTGCGCTGAAAAACTGCAGTAACTGGCGTCTTACCGTAGCGCCAGCAGAGCGCTGGCAACACGGTCGCACTGGTAATCATCCGGCAATGACCATGACACAAATAGCATCGATCAAATGATTAAAAGTTCCCTCACACTTCATTAAACAAACATCTTTATAAAAAATAGTGACAAAGCGGTTTACTTGTTAAAAGTGCCTGACTACTATTGCTGACACTTCTCCAAACCCTATACAGGTCACACTCATGTCCTTGATCAACGAATACCGTGCTACAGAAGAAGCCATCAAAGAACTGCAAGAACGCCTGAAGAACATGTCGCAAGACGACAAACTGAAAAAAGAGCTGGAATTCGAAGGCAAACTGCGCGCGCTGATGGGCGAATATCAAAAGTCGCTGCGTGACATCATTGCCATGCTCGACCCAGAAGCTAAAAGCGGCAAAACAACTCGCGCCCCGAAAGCAGCCACCAGCAAGCGCGCCCGCAAAGTTAAGCAGTACAAAAACCCTAACACTGGCGAAGTTATCGAAACCAAAGGCGGCAACCACAAAACGCTGAAAGAGTGGAAAGCCAAGTGGGGCGGTGACGTGGTAGAAAGCTGGGTCACCCTGCTGGACTAAGTATCAAACGCCACACCTGCTTTATTTAAAACGCCAGCGCTGCTGGCGTTTTTTATGGGTTATCGGTTTTACGTGTTGTTGCAGGCAAGGCGCAGCCTTAAAACGTATTGGTATTAGCTTCGGCTTTAAATGTTGTTATGCTGGGCTCACCAAT
>LNDO01000097.1 GCA_001465025.1 Pseudomonas sp. Ga0074129 | reverse complement strand
CCTGCTCAAAAATTGAGCAGAAGCAGTTGAACACCTGGGTCAGTTTTCAGTCGGCAGAACAGCCTCTACTGGGTCAGTTTTCGGTCAGCAGCAACAGCACAACACCTCGGCGGCCGCGCCCAAAGACCACTTTCTGCAAGAAAAACCGGCCGGAGCGGGCCTGTTCGACGGCATGCTCGATCCCGGCACTTTGCCCGCCTGGTGTGATGAGGCAGCCTTTGTTCACTACCTAAAGACCTTCGAAGGCCGTGGCTTTTACGGCGCTCTTAACTGGTATCGCAATTTCGAGCGTAACTGGCAGCGAACCGAAGCATTGGCTGACCGGCAGATTAAACAACCGGCGCTGTTTCTACTCGGCGACATGGACCCGGTCGGCACCCTGGAGGCTTACACCCTCAAACAGATGCCCAAACGCGTACCAAGCCTGGAGCAGCACATGCTGAAAGACTGCGGGCACTGGATTCAGAACGAGCAGGCCGAGCAGGTTAATCAGTTGCTGTTGGCGTTTCTGAGTCGTCATTACCCGGTCTAGAATGCGCGCTTTCATTGTTGGGATAGCACGCTATGGAACAGCGCGGTGTATTACGCAGCTGGAATGACGACAAAGGTTTTGGCTTTATTCAACCGGAGCAGGGTGGGGTCGAGCTGTTCGCGCATATCTCCGCCATGCGCGGTGATCGTCGGCCGGTTGCGGGCGATCAGGTCATGTACCTGGCTGGTAAAGATGCCCAAGGCCGTGCCCGTGCGCAGCACATTCGTTTAGCCGGTGAACTGGCACTCGACAAGCCGGCTATTCGGCGCAAGCCGCGATCGAGCAAACCCGCAGCGTCATCAGCCGCAAAAGCCAGCAAACGCCAGCGCACACCGCATCGGCATGTCGGCGCTATTCAATCGCCGGGGCGCAAGCTTGTGTTGCTCGCGGGGCTCTGCGTGTTGCCGATTCTTGGCGGCGTGCAGTTGCTGGTGCAGTCGGGTTTTGTCTGGGTGTTGCTGGCTTACCCGTGCGCCAGCGTGGTGAGTTTTCTGCAGTATTGGTGGGACAAGTCCAGTGCACAGGCTGGCCGTTGGCGCACCCCGGAAAACAGCCTTCATTTGGTTGAACTGTTAGGCGGCTGGCCGGGTGCCTTGATCGCTCAGCAATGCTTTCGACACAAAACGCGCAAACCGTCCTTCCAAATGGTGCTTTGGCTGATTATTGCGGCGCACCAGTTGGTGTGGATTGACTGGCTGTTGCTCGATGGGCATTTTTTCGGCGAGCAACTCTCACATTACCTCCCGCTTTAGGCGCTGATGCCTTTGAGGGCGATTCAGGTGAAGGCCGCTCGGGTGATCAAGCGCATAAAAAAGCCCGCGTAATCAGCGGGCTTTTTGTTTGACTTAGCGGTTGCCGCTTAGACGATCACACCCTGGCTGCGCAGGTAGTCATCGTAAGTGCCGCTGAAGTCGGTGATGCCGTTGGCCGACAGCTCGATAATGCGCGTGGCCAGGGAGCCGACGAATTCACGGTCATGGCTGACGAAGATCAGCGTACCGGGGTAGTTCTCCAGCGCCAGGTTGAGCGACTCGATGGACTCCATGTCCAAGTGGTTGGTCGGTTCGTCCATCACCAGTACGTTTGGCTTTTGCACGATCAGCTTGCCGAACAGCATGCGGCCTTGCTCACCACCGGAGATAACCTTGACCGACTTAAGAATCTCGTCGTTGGAAAACAGCATGCGGCCGAGGGTGCCGCGCACCATCTGCTCGCCCTGGGTCCACTGGCTCATCCAGTCGAACAGGGTCACGTCGTCTTCGAAGTCGTGGGCGTGGTCCTGGGCGTAATAGCCGATTTCCGCGCTATCAGTCCATTTAACGCTACCGGCATCCGGGGTCAGCTCTCCGACCAGGGTGCGCAGCAGGGTGGTTTTACCGATGCCGTTCGGGCCGATAATCGCCACGCGCTCACCGGCTTCAACCTGAAAGCTGAAGTTTTTGAACAGCGGCTTGCCGTCAAAGCCCTTGGCCATTTTTTCGACCATCACGGCCTGGCGGTGCAGCTTCTTGTTCTGCTCAAAGCGGATAAACGGGCTGACGCGGCTCGAAGGTTTGACCTCGGCGAGCTGGATCTTGTCGATCTGCTTGGCACGCGACGTGGCCTGTTTGGCTTTCGAGGCGTTGGCCGAGAAACGGCTAACGAAGTTCTGCAGCTCGGAGATTTGCGCCTTTTTCTTGGCGTTATCCGAGAGCAACTGCTCGCGCGATTGCGTCGCGGCGGTCATGTACTCGTCGTAGTTACCCGGGAACAGGCGCAGTTCGCCGTAATCCAGGTCGGCCATGTGGGTGCAGACCGAGTTCAAGAAGTGACGGTCGTGGGAAATGATGATCATGGTGCTGTTACGCACCGTCAGAATCGTTTCCAGCCAGCGGATGGTGTTGATGTCCAGGTGGTTGGTTGGCTCGTCGAGCAGCAGCACGTCCGGATCAGAGAACAGCGCCTGCGCCAACAACACGCGCAGTTTCCAGCCGGGCGCTACTTCGCTCATTGGGCCGAAGTGCTGCTCAAGGGGAATACCCAAGCCCAACAGCAACTCGCCCGCGCGCGATTCGGCGGTGTAACCGTCCATCTCTGCGAACTCACCTTCCAGCTCACCGACCTTCATGCCGTCTTCTTCGCTCATCTCCGCCAGGGAGTAGATGCGGTCGCGCTCAGCTTTGACCTTCCACAATTCCTCGTGGCCCATGATCACAGTGTCGATCACGTTGAATTCTTCGTACGCGAACTGATCCTGACGCAGCTTACCCAGCCGCACGTTCGGCTCCAGCATCACCTGGCCGCCGGACGGCTCCAGATCACCACCGAGAATTTTCATAAAAGTCGACTTGCCGCAGCCATTGGCTCCGATCAAACCGTAACGGTTGCCGTTGTTGAACTTAACGGAAACGTTCTCAAACAGAGGCTTAGCCCCGAATTGCATGGTGATGTTGGCGGTGGAGATCACGAATCTTGGTCCAGATAAGCGGGCGCACAGGCGCGAAAGGGTCGCGATTGTAGCGGTTTGCGCTGCGCATTGTCAGTCAGGCTGCCAGGCGGTGTGCAATCTAACGCTAATCATTTTGGGAAAAGCGGTTAATTCAAGCCGTCTAACACCTGTCAGTAGTTCAGCTTGCTGCTCCAGTCCGGATAGTGCGCCGGGCGCTTAAAGAGCACACGGAACTGTTCGGCACTGGAGGCTGAGCTACTCCATAGGTAAAGGTGTTCTTTCCAGCTGCCGGAAGCCCAGTTCTGCAGATAGTAGTCACTGCCGCGCACGGTATCGCGGTCGCGCAGGCGAATGGTGTCGCCATCCTTGAGGCAGCCGCTGTTGTTGGGAAGCTCGATACGCAGTTGATTGGATGAGTCGCCTGCCTTCATGTAATAGGCGTAGTTACCGCCGCCACCGCCTAGCGACCAGTTGAGCCAATAGCCGGTGTGGCGACTTGATTCCACCTCGATATAGTCGCCATTGCGGATGCAGAAACTCTTCGGGTGATACCAGTTGCGCAGACTGAACAGGCTTTCCGGCTCCAATCCGTTGCCGTTGATCTTCACCCAGTCGTTGGCTTTGCTGCTGCCGGCGCGCAGGGTTTTGCCGGTGCTGAGACTTTGCAAAACCACCTCACCATAGAGGTTTTCCGAGGGTTTGCTGGCGCGGGTGGGGGTCGTGGTATCGGCGCGGCTAAAACCGGCTACGGGCGAGTGATCGGAGTAATCCTGAAATTGCCAGGTTGCGTCCGCTAAATTGGCTGACCAGCGAGGTGCTGGTGTATCAAGCGCTTGGTTATGCCAGTAAGACAATTGCCGGTGGTTGCGCGAAACGAAGATGTAATCCAGGTATTCCGGAGCATGGTTGGGGTATTGGTAATGGGCGATGCCGTTACGTTGGGTGTCGAAGGTGGTGTCGCTGCCTGCATAGCTGTCCGGGGCGTTGACCTGCAGGCGGGCGAGCATGTCATGGTATTCGCTGCTGTCTTTGATGACGTTGAAGTCACCGCCCATGAACACCACTTGATCAGGGGCGATTCCTTTTGCCGCGATGAAGTTCTGTAACTCATCAAACTGGCTGGCCCTTACCGCTGTGCCTTTGCCATCTGGGCAGCCAGTATCAGCTGCCTGGGCATGGGTACCGATGATATGGATGGGTTGGCCATTGCGATTGAGTTTGACGTAGACGAAGCCCTTGTTGGACAGGTAGTCCGCTCCGCAACCTTGGCTGAACACATATTGCACGCGTTGTTCTATTGGCCAGAGACTGACAATGGCGACGCCGCCATCTTCTGGCGTGCTGTCCGAGTAAGCGCCAAGAGTCGCATCCCACCCGGTTCGGCTACGACCCAGTACGGGGGTCTGATGCGGGTATTGAGTTCTGAGTCCATCCAGCAGAACGGCTGAAGCCGGATTGTCAAACAGCTCATTGAGAATCACTGCATCCTGACCTTGTATGTAGGCCGCTTGTGCGATCAGGGCTGCACGTTGTTGTTGTCCCCAGCCAGGTTTGATCGTGCTGGGCAGCAGGAACACATTATGCGCCAGCAGTTTGAACTGCTCGTCAGTACTTGCTTGGACTGTGATCGAGGTGGATACGGCTAATGAGCTCAAACACAGCACAGGCAATAGGCATAGACGCATAAGGGAGGCCTCCGGTAGGGGAATGGCCAGTCTTGCAGTCACCGTTAATCGCGCAAATGATCGAAAGATGGGTGGGCTAGACCAGCGACGCGCAGTCTGCGTTGGCAGGGTTACATCACCGTGACGTCACTGTTACAAATCTGCTGCCGGTGGGTCGAGCAAGAGGTTCATGCGCAATCGCTTGGGTAATTTGGCGACCACTAACTGATGCGAGCGAGTGAGCAGGGTTGTTAATTCCGCATCGCTCAGCGGGTAGGGTGACGCCATGCTGATCCAATGCGCGCGGGCCAGGTAGGGCGCTGGGCGGATACCGGGGCGGTCGCAGAAACCGAGAAACAAGTCGGCATCGATCTTGAAGGCCAGGCTGTCAGCCGCATTCAGGTGAAAGAGGGCGAACATCTTGCTTTCGGCCACTGAAAACACGCGTACGCCGCCCCATTTGATGTCCTTGCGGGCACCCGGCAGGCTCAGGCAAAACGCGGCTACGTGTTCGGGCGTCATGGTGATCACTCGCGGTAGAAGACCTGCACCAGATGGTAGCCAAATTGGCTTTTTACCGGGCCGTGCACTTCGCGTACCGGCTTTTTGAAGATGACTTGATCAATCGCGCGGACCATTTGTCCGGGGCGCACTTCACCCAGATCGCCGCCTTTTTTCCCCGATGGGCAGGTGGAGTGCTTGCGTGCCAGCACATCAAATGCCTCGCCGGCGGCTATGCGTTTTTTCAGCGCGGCGGCTTCTGCTTCGGTTTTGACCAGAATGTGGCGGGCCATTGCCTTTGCCATTGACGGGCTCCTCAGTTTTAAGGCGGTTATTGTGCCAGTATTTCGCCGGTTGGGCGCTTGAGACGGGCGGTGTGGTGCTGCGGCTGTCTTCGCCTAAGGTAAACACTCCAGCTCTAAGGAACGCGCGTTATGGACCTCAATGCCATGCTGAAAATCCTCTCCAGCCAGGACGGGTCCGACCTTTACCTGTCTACGGGTGCGCCGCCCTGCGCCAAGTTTAACGGTGTGCTCAAGGCACTGAGTGCCGAGCCGTTAAAGGCGGGCGAGGTGGCGGCCATTGCGGATTCGGTGATGGACAGTGCGCAGCGTGAGGAATTTGAGCGTGAGCTGGAGATGAACCTGGCCATCTCGATTGCCGGGGTTGGGCGCTTTCGCATCAATATCTTCAAGCAGCGCAATGAAGTGTCGATCGTCGCGCGCAATATCAAAATGGACATTCCCAAGTTCGAAGACCTCAAGCTGCCCGAGGTGCTGCTCAAGACGGTGATGGAGAAGCGCGGGCTGGTGTTGTTTGTCGGCGGCACCGGCTCGGGTAAATCCACGTCCTTGGCCGCGTTGATCGATTACCGCAACCGCAACAGCGGCGGGCACATCATCACCATCGAAGACCCGGTGGAGTATGTGCACAAGCACAAGAAATCGATCATCAACCAGCGTGAAGTGGGCGTGGACACGCGCAGTTTTCACGCCGCGTTGAAGAACACCTTGCGCCAAGCGCCGGACGTCATTTTGATCGGCGAAATCCGCGACCGCGAGACCATGGAGCATGCCCTGGCCTTTGCCGACACCGGCCACCTGGCCATCTCCACGCTGCATGCGAACAACGCCAACCAGGCGCTGGATCGCATCATCAACTTCTTCCCCGAAGACCGTCGCCCGCAGTTGCTCAATGACCTGGGCAACAACCTCAAGGCGTTTGTTTCGCAGCGCTTGGTGAAAACCATCGACGGCAAACGCCGGGCCGCTGTGGAAGTGCTTCTGGGTACGCCGACCATTCGTGATCTGATCAAGCGCAACGAGTTTTCCGACATCAAGGAGATCATGGAAAAGTCGAAAAACCTGGGCATGCAGACCTTCGATCAAGCATTGATTGACTTGGTCAACGACGGGGCGATTGATGAAGAGGAAGCGGTGAAAAACGCCGACTCGGCGAACAACGTGCGCCTCAAGCTCAAACTTTATCGGGAAACACCCACCGCAGCGGCTGCAACACCGGCCGCTGTAGCCCCCACGCCTGCCCCTGCGCCAGCCGTTACCCATAGCCAACCGGCGGCCAATTGGGGCCTGGAGTTAAAGCTTGAAGACATTGAGCAAGACCTGCCGCCGGAAGATCCGGGGCGTACTGGTATCTGATTGACGGGCGTGCAGGCAGTCAGCGCTGTTGCAGGTAGGCATCCATAATGGTTTGCGCGGTGCCTTCTCGGCGCAGCGCCTCAACCGACTGGCGCAGTTCTTCTACCATGACCTTGTCGCAGCGTTTGGAGCATGCCAGATAGAGGTCATCACGCGACATGATCGTGCTCATGCGAAGCTCATTTCGGCTGCCGGGCCATTGGTATAAGCCTTCGGGGACGCCGGTAAACCAGGCGTCCACGCGCCCAAGCTCGAGCATGCGCGCCGGGTTGTCGCCAAGTTTGATGCTGACAATCTGTTCGTCACTGAAGCCCTGATTTTTCAGAATGCTCATCTGCGCGGTGCCCATGCCAACGGCGATGCGTTTATAACGCTCACGGGCTTCGGCGAAATCGGCAACGGGCGTGTCCAGGCTGAAAAAAGCACGCTCCATGACCATGATGGGCGCTATCCAGGTGTACAGGGCTTCACGTTCCCGTGAGCGTGTCAGGGGGATGATCAGCAAGTTGTCACCGCGGCTGACGCGTTGTTGAGCGCGGATCCACGGCGTGACATGCAGGTGACTGAGGTAGCCCGCCCTGGCGATGGCGGCCAGCGCCACGTCACCCACCATGCCGTAACCACCCTGGAAACTGACAAATGTCAGCGGCGGGGCGTCGGGCATATGCAGCTCAAGTATTTCCTTTGCCCAAGCGGCCTGAGGCAGGATTAACAGCGAGATAGTCAGCACTAGCCAGCGTAAAACCACAGCATTACTCCAACGGTTCATGATTGGAGTATATGCACGGATTTAATGACACGTTGCCAGTTGTTTCGACTCACACCAATAGTTCGGCAAGATCGCGATACAGCCCAAGCGCTTGAGGATTAGCCAGCGCATCGGTGTTCTTGACCGGTTTGCCATGCACTACATTGCGCACCGCCAACTCGACGATCTTGCCGCTTATGGTGCGCGGAATATCCGCCACGGCGATGATCTTGGCCGGTACATGACGCGGCGTGGTGTTGGCGCGGATCACCTGGCGAATCTGCGTTTGTAGGGCATCGTCAAGTGCTATGCCTTCGCGCAGGCGAACAAACAGCACCACGCGCACGTCATCCTCCCACGCCTGACCGATGGCGATGGACTCCAGCACGGCTTCGACTTTTTCCACCTGGCGGTAGATCTCGGCGGTGCCGATACGCACGCCGCCGGGGTTGAGTACCGCGTCACTGCGGCCGTGAATCACCAGGCCACCGTGGGCGGTGACTTCAGCGTAATCGCCATGGGCCCAGATGCCGGGGAAGGTCTCAAAGTAAGCCGCCTGGAACTTGCTGCCATCGTCATCCTTCCAGAAGCCGATCGGCATGGACGGAAAATGCTGCGCGCAGATCAGTTCGCCTTTTTCGCCGGTGACCGCGGTGCCAGCGTCGTTCCACACTTGTACGTCCATGCCCAACCCTTTGCACTGCAACTCGCCGCGCCACACCGGCAGCACCGGGTTGCCGAGGGCAAAACAGGAGACGATGTCGGTTCCGCCAGAGATCGACGACAGGCAGAGATCGGCTTTGATCGCGCGGTAGACGTACTCAAAACTCTCGTGGGACAGCGGCGAGCCGGTCGACAGAATCGCCTTAAGGCGTTGCAGCTTGTGCGTTTGAGCCGGTTGAGCACCGGCTTTTTCCAGCGCCGCAATAAATTTGGCGCTGGTGCCGAAGATGCTGATGTTCTCCGCGTCGATCAGGTTGATCAAACGCTCCGCACCCGGATGGAAGGGCGAACCGTCAAACAGCACCAGTGTCGCGCCCAGCGCTAAACCTGAGACCAGCCAGTTCCACATCATCCAGCCGCAGGTGGTGTAGTAAAACAGCGTGTCATCGCGGGTCAGGTCAGTGTGCAGGCCGAGTTCTTTGACGTGCTGTAGCAAGGTGCCGCCGCTGCCATGCACGATGCACTTGGGCACGCCGGTGGTGCCGCTGGAGTAGAGGATATACAGCGGGTGATCGGAGGGCACCTGAGTGAATTCGGGCTCGCCACCGGCCTGGTAAAAGTCCTGCCACAACGCGACTTTTGCCGCCGAGTGGAAGTCGGCGGCGTTGGCCTGGGCATTGGCGTAGGGCACCACAATCAGCTGCTCGAGCGAGGGCAGGCGTTCGAGAATTTCATTGAGTTTGGCCGTCAGGTCCAGGTTCTTGCCGGCATAGCGGTAGCCGGCGGCGGCGATCAGCACCTTGGGTTCTATCTGACCGAAGCGGTCGATCACGCCCTGAGTGCCGAAGTCGGGTGAGCAACTCGACCAGGTCGCGCCGAGGCTGCTGGCGGCCAGCATGCCGACCACTGTCTGCCAAGTATTGGGCATAAAGGCCGCGACGCGATCACCCAGGCCGACGCCAGCAGCACGCAGGCTGCGTTGCAGGCCGGCAACATGGGCGGCCAACTCGGCATAACTCAGTTGTTCGCGCGAGCCGTCCTCGCCAATGGCGATCAGGGCAGGGTGGCTATCGCGGCGGCGCAACAAGTGTTCGGCGAAATTCAGTGTTGCGCCAGGAAACCAGTGAGCGCTGGGCATGGCGCTGCCTTCTTGCAGTACGGCCTCGGGCTGTGCAGTAAAACGGATCTCGAAGAACTCGACAATCGCCTGCCAGAAGGCTTCACGCTGCGCCACGCTCCAGGCATGCAGGGCCGGGTAGTCGGCCAGTTGCAGGCTGTGGCGCTGATTGACGAAGCGGCGGAAGGCGTCCACAGGGGTTGTTGCATGGTACTTCCTTATCGTTATTTGGGCTGCGCGATGAGCGGGCTGATTGCTGCAAGCCTACTGGCTGCTGGTGGGCTTGCGTTGAGCTGCGCGGGGCTGATCCTGATCCGCAGTCAGCGCGCCTGTAGCCACGGTGTAACGCTGCCCAGCAGCCTGCAGAGAACCTGACGGGGGCGCTTTACGGTGCGTAAACAAAACCTTACAGCTAACGTAGCGCGGATAAGCCTTGGCTTAAGCGGACTACGCGCTTGCAAGGCGCGCCCGCGCCACCCGTGAACCGTTGGGTTTATCCAGTACCGTGCAAATGCGCTGGCCAGCGGCAATCAACTTGTCCATATCAATACCGGTTTCGATGCCAAGACCTTGCAGCAGGTACAGCACATCCTCCGTCGCAACATTACCGGTAGCGCCCTTGGCATAGGGGCAACCACCCAGCCCGGCAACTGAGCTGTCAAACACGCTGATGCCTTCCAAGAGACTGGCGTAGATATTGGCCAGCGCCTGGCCGTAGGTGTCGTGGAAGTGCCCGGCCAATTTCTCGCGTGGGATATCACGGCCCACCACCTCGAACAGCCTGCGCGTATCGCCCGCAGTGCCAGCCCCGATGGTGTCGCCCAAAGACACTTCATAGCAGCCCATGGCAAACAGCTCGCGGGCGACCATGGCGACCTGCTCGGGCGGCACAGCGCCGTCATACGGGCAGCCCAATACGCAGGAGACATAACCGCGCACACGGATGCCATGTTGTTTGGCCGCATCCATGACCGGGACAAAGCGCTCCAGGCTCTCGCGGATCGAGCAGTTGATGTTCTTTTGCGAGAAGGCTTCCGACGCGGCAGCAAACACCGCCACTTCGCGCACGCCTGCTTCCAATGCGCCTTCAAAACCTTTCAGGTTGGGGGCCAGGGCGGCGTAGGTAATGCCGGGGTGTTGCTGAATCTGTGCAAACACCTCAGCGGAGCCCGCCATTTGCGGCACCCACTTGGGCGAAACAAAGCTGCCCACCTCGATGTAGCGCAGGCCTGCGGCCGACAAGTCATCGACCAGGCGTACCTTGTCTGCCACGCTGATCGGCTGTTTCTCATTCTGCAAACCGTCACGCGGGCCGACTTCGACCAGGCGCACTTGTTTGGGTAGGATCATCGTTGCCTCGCTGTTTTCGGTGATGGGTATCGCGTTGCTCAACCCATCCTACGTTGCCGTGCTTTGCCTGTAGGAGGGGCTTTAGCCGCGAGCTTTTTATCGCTGTTGTCGCGGCTAAAACCCCTCCCACTTATCCGCTATGCGCTGGCTTCTTCCAGCTCCACCAACACGGCACCTTCGCTGACCATCTCGCCTTCGCGGCAATATAGGGCTTTGACCGTGCCGCTCTTTGGCGCGCGGATGCTGTGTTCCATCTTCATAGCCTCCAGCACTACCAGTGCGGTGCCGGCTTCGACCTGCTGGCCGGCTCCGACAAGCACCCGCACGATACTGCCGTTCATGGGAGCGGTAAGGCCGCCGTGTTGCTGATGGCTGGCGTCGACTGCGGCAATCGGGTCGAAGCGGGTGACGGTGTGCAATTCACCGGCATAGTGCAGATAGAGGGTATTTCCCTGGCGAATGGCGCGTAGGCGACGCGCCACCTCTGTAGGAGCGAGCTTGCTCGCGATGCCGTGATCGCGAGCAAGCTCGCTCCTACAGGTCAACCAATCGCCATTCAAGCATGCGCTATTGTTGGTGCGGACTTTGCGATGGCTGCCGTTGCAACTCAGGTGCAGATCGATTTCAGCCGGTAAACCTAGGCGCAGGCCGTTGTTGTGCGTCCAGGGCGAGTGATAGTCGTCGTGGCGCTGCAGCGGCGCTTCGCTCTGCACAAAGGCCTCGGCGGCCAGCTGCCAGAACTCTTCCGGCAGCTCAATCACTGGCGGTAGCAGTTGGGCTTCATGGCGCGGGATAAAGCCGGTGTCCAGTTCGGCAGCGGCAAAGGCCGGATGGGCCAGTACACGTTGCAGGAACGCCAGGTTGGTTTTAACCCCGCCGACGCAGGTTTCCTTGAGCATGGCCAGCAGGCGCAGCCTTGCTTCCTCGCGGTTCTCGCCCCAGGCGATGAGTTTGCCGAGCATCGGGTCATAGAACGGCGAGACTTCATCGCCTTCGCTGACGCCGCTGTCGACCCGGCGGCCAGGGCCAACATCGGCTTCACGGTACAACGCCAAGGTGCCGGTGGCAGGTAGAAAGTCGTTGTCCGGATCTTCCGCATACAGGCGCACTTCGATGGCGTGGCCCATCAGCGGCACCTGTTCCTGGCTGATTGGCAGGGTCTCGCCGCGTGCTACGCGGATCTGCCAGGCGACTAGGTCGAGGCCTGTGATCAGCTCGGTAACCGGGTGTTCCACCTGCAGGCGGGTGTTCATCTCCATAAAGAAGAAGTCACCACGCTCATCCAACAAAAACTCCACGGTGCCTGCGCCGACATAACCGATAGCCTGCGCCGCCTTGACCGCCGCTTCGCCCATGGCGCGGCGCAGTTCGGCTGACAGACCCGGAGCCGGTGCTTCTTCGACGACCTTCTGGTGCCGACGCTGGATCGAGCAGTCGCGCTCATTGAGGTACAGACAGTTGCCATGCGAGTCGGCAAACACCTGAATTTCCACATGCCGCGGCTTGAGTACGTATTTTTCCACCAGCATGCGCGAGTCGCCGAACGACGATTGTGCTTCGCGCTGAGCGCTGGCCAGGGCTTCTGCCAGCTCGCTTTCACGCTCGACCACCTTCATGCCTTTGCCACCGCCACCGGCAGCGGCTTTTAGCAGCACCGGATAACCGATCTGCTCAGCAGCCGCACGGAAGGTTTCAACATTCTGCGCTTCGCCGTGATAGCCCGGCACCAGCGGTACGCCTGCGGCTTCCATCAGTGCTTTGGCGGCGGACTTGCTGCCCATGGCGTCGATAGCCGAGGCGGGCGGGCCGAGAAAGATCAAACCGGCGGTTTCGATGGCGCGGGCAAAGCCGGCGTTTTCCGACAGAAAACCATAACCGGGATGGATCGCCTGGGCACCGCTGGCCTTGGCCGCGTCGATCAGCGCGTCGATACGCAGGTAGCTGTCCGCCGGCTTGGCACCGCCCAAGTTCACCGCCAGATCGGCTTCGCGCACATGGCGGGCGCCTGCGTCGATGGCGCTGTGTACAGCCACCGTCTGGATGCCCATGGCCTTTGCCGTGCGCATCACGCGGCAGGCGATTTCGCCACGGTTGGCCACCAGCAGGGTGTCGATAGGCTTGAGGCTCATGGGGTTGGCTCCTGCCAAGCGGGTTTGCGTTTATCCAGAAAGGCGCGCAGACCTTCCTGACCTTCGGCGCTGACGCGGATGCGGGCTATGGCGTTTTCTGTGTAACGGCGCAGCGCCGGGGTCAGCACGCCGCTGCCGACTTCGCGCAGCAGATCCTTGCTGGCTAGCATGGCCTGCGGGCTATTGAGCAGCAGCGTGTCGACCCAGTCGACCACGGCTTGCTCCAGGGCGTCTGCCGCGTAGCACTCAGCAAACAACCCCAATTCCTGAGCACGCTCACCGCTAAAGCGCTCAGCCGTCAGGGCATAGCGCCGCGCGGCGCGCTCGCCAATCGCCTGCACGACAAAGGGGCTGATCACCGCCGGGGCCAGGCCGATGCGCACTTCGGACAGGCACAACTGGGCGTCAACGGTGCCAATGGCCATGTCGCAGCAGCTGATCAAACCCAGCGCGCCGCCAAAGGCCGCGCCTTGCACCACGGCCAGGGTGGGGATTTTCAGTTGATACAGGTTGTGCATCAGCTCGGCCAGTTCGCGTGAGTCGGCCAGGTTGGTGGTGTAGTCCAAGGTCGCGGCGTGTTGCATCCAGGCCAAATCCGCGCCGGCAGAGAAGTGCTTGCCACGGCCGCGCAGCAGCAGGAAACGCAGGCTTTTGTCAGCCATCACCGCGTCGAGGGCGAGAATCAGCTCACGGATCATCTCGGCGTTAAAGGCGTTGTTCTTGTCTGCACGGTTGAGCCATAAGGTGGCAAAGCCGCGCGGGTCTGTTTGCAGTTCGATGGTATTGAAGTCGGTCATTCCAGATTCCCTGTAGGAGCGAGCTTGCTCGCGATCATAAGTGACGGTGTCGTCTCGGATCGCCAGCAAGCTGGCTCCTACCTGCACCGAATAAGATCGCGGCACGTTTACATCCTGAACACGCCAAATGTGGTCGGCTCAATCGGCGCGTTAAGGCTGGCAGAGAGCGCCAAACCGAGTACGTCGCGGGTCTGCGCCGGGTCGATCACGCCGTCATCCCACAAGCGGGCGCTGGAGTAGTAAGGGTGGCCTTGGCGCTCGTACTGTTCGAGGATCGGCTGCTTGAGCTTGGCTTCTTCTTCGGCGCTGAAGCTCTGCCCGGCGCGGGCGGCCTGCTCGTGTTTGACCTGCACCAGCACGCCAGCGGCCTGCTCGGCACCCATCACGCCGATACGCGCATTCGGCCACATCCACAGAAAGCGCGGGTCATACGCGCGGCCGCACATGCCGTAGTTACCCGCGCCGAAGCTGCCGCCGATAATCACGGTGAACTTCGGCACCTTGGCGCAGGCCACGGCGTTGACCAGCTTGGCCCCGTGTTTGGCGATGCCGCCAGCTTCGTACTTTTGCCCGACCATAAAGCCGGTGATGTTCTGCAGGAACAGCAAAGGAATGCCGCGCTGGCAGGCTAGCTCGATAAAGTGCGCGCCTTTTTGCGCCGATTCGGCGAATAGAATCCCATTATTGGCGAGGATCGCCACCGGATAGCCGTGGATATGGGCAAAGCCGCAAACCAGCGTCGTGCCGAACAGCGCCTTGAATTCATCGAATACGCTGCCATCGACGATGCGGGCAATCACTTCGCGCACATCAAAGGGCTGCTTGGCGTCGGCCGGAATCACCCCGTACAGCTCATCCAAGCTGTACAGCGGGTTGATTGGCACACGAGCGTTCAACACGCCGAGCTTGCGCCAGTTCAGGTTGCTGATGCTGCGCCGTGCGAGGGCCAGAGCATGTTCGTCGTTGTCGGCGTAATGGTCGGCCACGCCGCTGGTTTTGCAGTGCACATCGGCGCCGCCCAACTCTTCGGCGCTGACAACCTCGCCGGTGGCGGCTTTGACCAGCGGCGGGCCGGCCAGGAAGATGGTGGCCTGGTTGCGCACCATGATCGCTTCATCGGCCATGGCCGGCACATAAGCGCCACCCGCAGTACAGGAGCCCATGACCACGGCGATCTGCGGGATGCCCATGGCGCTCATATTGGCCTGATTGAAGAAGATCCGCCCGAAGTGCTCGCGGTCCGGAAACACCTCATCCTGACGCGGCAGGTTGGCCCCGCCGGAGTCGACCAGATAGATACAGGGCAGGCGGTTCTGCTGGGCAATGGTCTGTGCGCGCAGGTGCTTTTTCACGGTCAGCGGGTAGTAACTGCCGCCTTTCACCGTGGCGTCGTTGGCGACGATCATGCATTCCACACCCTCGACCCGGCCGATGCCGGCCACCACGCCTGCCGCCGGCACCTCTTCGCCATACACCTCATGGGCGGCCAACTGGCCGATTTCGAGGAACGGTGAGCCGATATCCAACAGACGGTTGATTCGCTCGCGAGGCAGCAGTTTGCCCCTTGAGGTGTGGCGCTCTTGCGCCTTGGCACCGCCGCCTTCATGGATGCGGGCGAGTAGGGCGCGCAGGTCGTTGACCTGGGCCAGCATTGCCGCGCTATTGGCGACGAACTCTGGCGAGCGGGTGTTGATCTGGGTAAGCAGGATGGCCATTCGGCTCGCTCCATTGGTAGCCCGGATGCAATCCGGGGACTCTGTGTCGCACCAACTGCTCCCGGATTGCGCCAAGGCTTATCCGGGCTACGGTTCAAGCGGCTTAGGGTTACTTCGTTTCGTTAAACAGTTCGCGACCGATCAACATGCGCCTGATTTCGCTGGTGCCAGCGCCGATCTCGTAGAGCTTGGCATCACGCAGCAGGCGGCCAGTGGGGTAGTCGTTGATATAGCCGTTTCCGCCGAGAATCTGGATCGCATCGAGGGCCATTTGTGTGGCGCGCTCAGCGGTATAGAGAATCACCCCAGCGGCGTCCTTGCGCGTGGTTTCACCCCGGTCGCAGGCTTGCGCGACGGCATACAGGTAAGCGCGGCTGGCGTTGAGTTGGGTGTACATGTCGGCGACTTTGCCTTGAATCAACTGGAACTCACCGATGCTTTGGCCGAACTGTTTGCGGTCGTGGATGTAGGGCACGATCACATCCATACAGGCCTGCATGATTCCGGTTGGGCCACCGGACAGCACCACGCGCTCGTAATCCAGGCCGCTCATTAACACGCGCACGCCGCCGTTAAGCTGGCCGAGCACGTTCTCCTCCGGCACTTCAACGTTGTCGAAAAACAGCTCGCAGGTGTTGGAGCCACGCATGCCGAGCTTGTCGAACTTGTTGCCGCGACTGAAACCCTTCCAGTCACGCTCGACGATAAAGGCGCTGATGCCGTGCGCGCCTTTTTCCAGATCGGTTTTGGCGTAGATCACATAGGTGTTGGCGTCCGGGCCGTTGGTGATCCAGGTTTTGCTGCCGTTGAGCACGTAGCGGTCGCCTTGCTTATCGGCGCGCAGCTTCATGCTCACCACATCGGAACCGGCATTCGGCTCGCTCATCGCCAGAGCGCCGATGTGCTCGCCGGAGACCAGCTTGGGCAGGTACTTGGCTTTCTGCGCGGCGCTGCCGTTGCGTTTGATCTGATTAACGCAGAGGTTGGAGTGCGCGCCGTAGGAGAGGGCGACTGAGGCCGAGCCGCGGCTGATCTCTTCCATGGCAATCACGTGGGCCAGATAGCCCAAGCCAGAACCGCCGTACTCTTCTTCAACGGTGATGCCGAGCAGGCCCATGTCGCCAAACTTGCACCACATATCCGCCGGGAACTGGTTTTCGCTGTCGATGGCGGCGGCGCGTGGTGTTAGTTCACTGGCGACAAACCCCTGCACCTGCTCGCGCAGCATGTCGATGGTTTCACCGAGGGCGAAGTTAAGAGACGGATAGCTCATGGTTCCACCTGTAAGAATTGTTATTAGGTTAAGGAGGTAATTGATTGTTTTTGATCAGTTTCAGCTAGAGCCGCTAAGCAACGCTCTTCGGCAGTGTCCAACTCCAGTTGCATCTGTTCGATGTCCAACAACTGCTGCTGCAACTGCGCGCGGCGTTCGGCGATCTTGCTCATAAAGGTGTGTAACTGTTTGTGGTTGCCGTGTACGGGGTCGTACAACTCGATCAGCTCTTTGCATTCGGCGAGGGAGAAACCGATGCGCTTACCGCGCAGGATCAGTTTGAGGACAACTTTGTCCTTGGCGCTGTAGATGCGCTCCTGGCCACGACGCTCGGGGCTGAGCATGCCTTGCTCTTCATAAAAACGAATAGCGCGCGTGGTGATATCCAGTTCGCGGGCCAGGTCGGAAATGGAGTAAGTGATAGCGGTCATCAGCAGCAGTTCCTATTTACCTTAACGTTAACGTAAACAAGCCTTACGTAAACGTCAACTGCGGAGAGCTTCGTCTGCAAAATGAAGCCGATCTGACTGAAACGTGTGATGAACACTTGTCAGTTTTAGGTCTAGGCTTAGAGCAACGCGGAGTTAATCCCACCTCAAGCTATGTGAAATCTTCATATGCATGTTTATGGAATAGAAGAACACCTCGCTAAAACCTGGCTGATGCTGGTCGGTGAGCAGCTGAGTTTTGTCGCGCAGACCATCACGCCGGCTGAATTGCAGGCTCAGCACTATTTTGTGGTGACTTTGCATCCCACTCCAAAAGGGACTTTGGCGGGTGTGGGCTTGGCGATTGCCGAAGACGATGCCCGCAGTCTTGCCAGCCATATGTTCGATTTGGCTATCACGGAGCTGGGTGCGGCTGATGTGGCAGATGCCTGTGGCGAGTTGAGCAATATGTTCGCCGGTGGTGTGCCGGGCCATGTCGACAGTGATCTGGTTCTCGATCTTGGTCTGCCGGCGCGTCTAACTGCTGAGCAGTTTCTCAGTGTGTTGGCCGCCAGCAAGGTGAGTGGCAGTTACATTACCCAACAACGCGAACATCACATCCAAGTGATCATTTTTGAGAGTTTGCAGTTACCCCCCGCTACCGGCTGGAGCGCCGCACCATGACATTCGCTTTTATCCCCGCTTGCAGAGGGAATGCCCTATGAAGTTTTTAATAGTTGATGACAGCCGTGCCGTACAAACCATGGCGGCCGCGGAAACTGAGTGCAACACCTGAACCTTTCGGTAAGGTGTCGGCCCTATGTCCTATCACGAACTCAGCATTGAAGAACGCGTCACGA
>LNDO01000096.1 GCA_001465025.1 Pseudomonas sp. Ga0074129 | reverse complement strand
CTAGTGACTGCGCTGGTGCTGGTCATTCTATCGCCAGCGGTCTGGGTGACTGTGCTGGGCAACGCTCAAGCCATCTACCCCTATGACCATCCAGCGCTGTTCTCCATGCCACTGGCTTTCCTGGTCATCGTGGTGGTCTCCAGGTTAGACCGCAGCGCCCGTGCAGAACGCGAGCGCGCCGCCTTCGATGACCAGTTCGTGCGCGCCCAAACCGGTCTCGGCGCTGCTGCGGCCTCCAACCATTGAGATGTGCGATGTAATCAGGCGCGCACTGCGTGATCGCCTGACCTTTCAGGGCGCCTTACGCGCCCTTTTTTTCAACAACACAATGGGCTCCAACCCGTTGGATTGCCGAGGTCCCTGATGCCTGACTACACCGCCCCGCTGCGCGATTTGCGCTTTGTCCTGCATGACGTCTTCGAGGCTCCCAGCCTGTGGGCGCGCCTGCCAGCCCTGGCTGAGACGGTAGATGCCGACACCGCCGACGCCATTCTGGAAGAAGCTGGCAAAGTCACCAGCAGCCTGATCGCCCCGCTCAACCGCAGTGGCGATGAAGAAGGTGCACAGTGGTACGCGGGCGAGGTGCGCACCCCGGCGGGCTTCAAAGAGGCCTATGCCACGTATATCGAAGGTGGCTGGGTTGGGCTGTCTGGCAACCCGGCGTATGGCGGCATGGGCATGCCCAAGATGCTCGCCGTAGCCTTTGAAGAAATGCTCTACGGTGCAGGCTCAAGCTTTGCCCTGTATTCCGCGCTGAGTTCCGGCGCGTGCCTGGCCATCGACGCCCACGCCAGTGAACAACTGAAGAACACCTACCTGCCACCGATGTACGAAGGCCGCTGGGCCGGCTCCATGTGCCTGACCGAAGCCCACGCGGGCACCGATCTGGGCCTGATCCGTACGCGCGCCGAAGCGCAAGCCGACGGCAGCTACCGCATCAGCGGCAGCAAGATATTTATCACCGGCGGCGAGCAGGACCTCACCGAAAACATCATCCACCTGGTGCTGGCCAAACTGCCCGAGGCCCCCACAGGGGCGCGCGGCATCTCGCTGTTTCTGGTGCCCAAAGTGCTGGTCAATGCAGACGGCAGCCTAGGCGCAAGTAACGCCGTAAGCTGCGGCTCGATTGAACACAAGATGGGCATCAAGGCCTCGGCCACCTGCGTGATGAACTTCGACGGCGCCACCGGCTACCTGATCGGCGAGCCGAATAAGGGCCTGGCGGCGATGTTCACCATGATGAATTACGAGCGCCTGTCCATCGGCATTCAGGGTATTGGTTGTGCCGAAGCCTCTTACCAGGCGGCCCGCGATTACGCCTGCGAGCGCCTGCAAAGCCGTGCAGCCAGCGGCCCACAGGCAGCGGACAAAGCCGCCGACCCGATCATCGTGCACGCCGATGTGCGGCGCATGCTGTTGAGCATGAAAGCCATGACCGAAGGCGGACGCGCCTTTGCCTGCTACGTTGGCCAGCAACTTGACCTCGCCAAGTTCAGCGACGACATCGCCGAGCAACAGCACGCCGAAACCCTGGTGGCGCTGCTCACGCCGGTGGCCAAGGCGTTCTTCACCGACACCGGGCTGGACAGTTGCATCCACGGCCAGCAGGTCTTCGGTGGCCACGGTTACATCCGCGAGTGGGGCCAGGAACAATTGGTGCGTGATGTGCGCATCGCGCAAATCTACGAAGGCACCAACGGTATTCAGGCCCTCGACCTGCTCGGGCGCAAAGTCATCGCCAACGGCGGCGTGGCGCTGCGCCAGTTCACCGCGGAGATCCGCCGGTTTGCCGAGCAACCCGGCAGCCCTTATGCCGTTGAACTGCTCGACGCCATTGAGCGCCTGGAAAACCTCAGCGCCTGGCTGCAACAACGCAGCGCCAGCAACCCCCACGAGACCGGCGCAGCCTCGGTGGAGTACCTGCACCTGTTCGGCTACACCGCCTATGCCTGGATGTGGGCGCGCATGGCCGCCGTGGCGCAGGCCAAACGCGGCGAGGACGAGGCGTTTTACAGCGCCAAACTGGCCACCGCCGCGTTCTTCTTCGCCCGCCTGCTACCACGCACCTTGGGCCTGGAAGCCAGCATCCGCGCGGGTAGCGACGCCCTGTATGGCCTGGCCGCCGAACAGTTCTGAACAACGGGCGACGAGCAGTCGCCCTCACAGTTGAGCGTTTGCGCGGCGTTCGTAGTGAACGTCGCGCTTTTTTATTCGAGGTAGAAAATCATCATGCAAGAAGTCGTCATCGTCGCCGCCACCCGTACGCCCATCGGCGCCTTCGGCGGCGCATTGAGCAGCGTCAGCGCGGTCGATCTGGGTGCGGCGGTGATCCGTCGCCTGCTGCAGGACACCGGCCTGCCAACGCAGCAGATCGATGAAGTGATCCTCGGTCAGGTGCTGACCGCAGGGGCCGGACAGAACCCCGCGCGGCAAAGTGTGATCCGCGCGGGCCTGCCGCACACCGTACCGGCGCTGACCCTGAACAAGGTCTGCGGCTCGGGGCTGAAAGCCGTGATCATGGCCGCCCAGGCCATTCGCTGTGGCGATGCCGAGGTGATCATCGCTGGCGGACAGGAGAACATGAGCCAGGCACCGCATGTGCTGAACAATTCGCGCACCGGCCTGCGCATGGGCCACGGGCAGTTGCTCGACACCATGCTCCACGATGGCCTGTGGGATGCCTTCAACGATTACCACATGGGCATCACCGCCGAGAACCTGGCCGAGCAATACGGCATCAGTCGCAGCGAGCAGGACGCCTTCGCCGCTCACTCGCAACTGCGTGCCTGCGCCGCCCTCGAAGCGGGACGTTTTGTTTCGCAGATCACGCCAATTGCCGTCGCCCAGCGCAAAGGCGACAGCCTGCTGGTGAGCACCGACGAACAACCGCGCCCCAGCACCACCTTGCAGAGCCTCAGCCAACTGCGCCCGGCCTTCAAACGCGACGGCAGCGTCACCGCCGGCAATGCCTCGACCTTGAACGACGGGGCCGCCGCCGTGCTGCTGATGAGCGAAGGCAAAGCGCAGGCATTGGGCTTACCGATTCTGGCGCGGATCAAAGCCCACGCCAGTGCCGGTGTCGACCCGGCGATCATGGGCATCGGCCCGGTGTTTGCCACCTGCCGCGCCCTGGAAAAAGCCGGTTGGAGCCTGGAGCAACTTGACCTGATCGAAGCCAACGAAGCCTTCGCCGCTCAAGCCATCGCCGTCGGCCGCGAATTGCAATGGGACAGCGCCAAGGTCAACGTCAACGGCGGCGCCATTGCCCTAGGCCACCCCATCGGCGCGTCGGGCTGCCGCATCTTGGTCAGCCTGGTGCATGAGATGATCCGCCGCGACGCACACAAAGGCTTGGCGACCCTATGCATCGGCGGTGGCCAGGGCGTGGCGCTGGTCATCGAACGCTAATCGCAGCGGTGAATGTAAAAAGCGACATCCACCCTACGTTGATTTCGGCGTAGGGTGGATCACGCTACACCGATCCACCAAGGCACACCCGGCGGATATCAAAAGCCTCGTCAGCCCTTCGTCCAATGGCCTGATCCACCCGTGTGGATCACGCTTGATCGATCCCCCTGCAATCCCCGACAAGAACAAGAGAATCCCCATGCGAACCCTGACCACCCTGACCGGCAACAGCCAAAAACTTGATGGCGGCGCGATGTTTGGTAACGCGCCCAAAGCCCTGTGGCAACGCTGGATGACGCCGGATGAACTGAACCGCATCGACCTCGGTTGCCGCGCACTGTTGGTACAAGAGGATGAGCGCACTATCCTGATTGAAACCGGCATCGGTGCCTTCTTCAGCCCCGAACTGAAAGAGCGCTTCGGGGTACAGGAAGACCGCCACGTGCTGCTCGACAGCCTGGCCGTTGTCGGCCTGAGTGATGCCGACATCGACATTGTGGTGCTCACCCACCTGCACTTTGATCACGCCGGCGGCCTGCTCGCCGCGTGGGAAGAAGGCCAGCCGGCGCGCTTGTTGTTCCCCCATGCACAGTTCATCACAGGCCGCCGTCAGTGGCAGAGAGCCTTCCAGCCGCACGCCCGCGACCGCGCTTCCTATATCCCTGAGCTGATGGCGTTGCTGGAAGGCAGCGGCCGCCTACAACTGATCGACGAAACCGAACACTGCGAGCTGCTTGGCGCGGACTGGCGTTTGCATTGGAGCGATGGTCACACGCCCGGCCAACTGCTGCCGGAAGTGGCCATGCCGGACGGCCCGGTGGTATTCCCCGGTGACCTGATCCCTGGCGCGCCGTGGGTGCACCTGCCCATCACCATGGGCTATGACCGCTTCCCTGAAGGCCTGATCGAAGAGAAAGAAGCGCTGCTGGCCGACCTCTTCAGCCGCAACGGCCGACTGGTGTTCACCCACGACCCCGCCACAGCCATGGGTCGCATCAGCCGTGATGAAAAAGGTCGTTATGGCTTGCAACAGGCCGCTGAACAGGTGTGCCAGCTGGCCAGTTAACCGGCTGTCTACAAACCGCCGCTGATACCCAGGCTAATGCCCATGGCGGTGGCCAGGGAGAGTGGCAACAGCAAAGTGTCGAGCAACGCGCTGACCGGCAGATCAGCCGCCGGATACGCCGGGGCTTCGGCGCCGAAGCGCTCGGTGGCGCAGCAGCCGCCCTGCAGGGCATACAGGTTGAGCCGCGTGCCGGCATAGACCACCGGCGCATCGGGCTTGGCTGCGTCGAGGGTGCGCACCGTGGCGCAGCCGCTCAGCGTCAGGGCCAAGCTCAACCCCAGAACCAGGCGACTCAGGCGCTTATTCATCGGGACTGATCTGATGGTGCTCACCCCAACGCGGCAGCATGTCTTGGGGAATGTTCAGGCAATTTAGGATGCGCGCTACGACAAAATCGATCAGGTCATCGATGGTTTGCGGTTGGTGATAAAAGCCCGGCGCCGCCGGCAGAATGGTCGCGCCCATGTTCGACAGCTTGAGCATGTTCTCCAGATGGATGCTGGAGAACGGTGCCTCGCGCGGCACCAGAATCAACTGACGACGCTCTTTGAGGGCCACGTCGGCGGCGCGCTCAATCAGGTTGTTGCACGCACCATGGGCAATCGCCGAGAGCGAGCCGGTGCTGCACGGCACCACAACCATCGCGGTCGGAGCACCAGAGCCTGACGCCGCCGGGGCCATCCAGTCTTCTTTACCAAAGACGCGAATCTGCCCCGGCGCGGCGCCGGTGTACTCATTCAAAAACGCCTGCATGGCCTGCGGTTTGCTCGGCAGGCTGACATCGGTTTCGGTGGCCATGACCAACTGCGCCGCCTTGGAAATCAGGAAGTGCACCTCACGGTCTTCGCGCACCAGGCAGTCGAGCAGGCGCAAGCCGTACTGCGCGCCCGAGGCACCGGTCATGGCTAGGGTAATTCGTTCTGGACCGCTCATCGAAGCTCCTCGAATGTTGGCTAAAACACTGCGCCGTTAGCCACACAGCAACCACGTAGCCCGGATGAAATCCGGGTGACTCTTGCCCCGGATTGCATCCGGGCTACGAACCTGACGATCTAGCGCTCAGCCAAGGCCGCTGCCAGCTTGCCATGCAAACCGCCAAAGCCGCCGTTGCTCATCACCACAATTTGTGTGCCCGGCGCGGCCTCGGCCTTGACCCCGGCGATGATCGCTTCCAGGGAATCGCACACCTGCGTCGACACCGTCGAGGCCGCGACCGTGCCGGCCAAGTCCCAGCCGAGATTCGGCGGCGCGTACCAGTAAACAGAATCGGCTTGCAGCACAGACTCAGGCAAGCCGTCGCGGTGCGCGCCGAGCTTCATCGAGTTGGAGCGCGGCTCGACAATGGCGATCAGCTTGGCGTCGCCGATGCGTTTGCGCAGGCCATCCAAGGTGGTGGCAATCGCCGTTGGGTGGTGAGCGAAGTCATCGAAAATGGTCACCCCGTTGACCTCGGCCACCTTCTCCATGCGCCGCTTGGCGTTGATAAAGCTGCACAGCGCAGCGATGCCCAGCTCCGGCACCACGCCCACATGGCGCGCCGCTGCCAGCACGGCCAGCGCGTTGGCCACGTTGTGTTGGCCGGTCAGTTGCCAGTCCACGGTGCCGGCGGTTTTACCCTCGAAAATCACCTCAAAGCGCGAGCCGTCGGCGCTGAGCAGATTGGCCTGCCATTGCCCGCCCTCGCCGGTGGTGGCGACGGGCGTCCAGCAGCCCATTTCGATCACGCGTTTAAGCGCCGGTTCAGTGGTGGGATGGATGATCAGCCCTTCACCGGGAATGGTGCGCACCAGATGGTGGAATTGCCGCTCGATGGCGGCTAGATCCGGGAAGATGTCCGCGTGATCGAACTCCAGGTTATTCAGAATCGCGGTGCGCGGGCGGTAGTGAACGAACTTGCTACGTTTGTCGAAGAAGGCGCTGTCGTATTCGTCGGCTTCCACCACAAAGAACGGCGTGCCACCCAAACGCGCGGAGATGCCGAAGTTCTGCGGCACACCGCCAATCAAAAAGCCCGGGCTCATGCCGGCATGTTCCAGCACCCAGGCCAGCATGCTCGAACTGCTGGTTTTACCGTGGGTGCCAGCCACCGCCATCACCCAACGGCCTTGCAGCACGTGGTCGGCCAACCACTGCGGGCCACTCACGTAGGGCAGGCCTTTGTTCAGCACATATTCCACCGCCGGGTTGCCGCGCGACAGGGCATTGCCGATCACCACCAGATCCGGCGCGGGGTCGAGTTGGGCGGCGTCATAGCCCTGCGTCAGTTCGATGCCCTGCGCTTCCAGCTGAGTGCTCATGGGCGGGTAAACGTTGGCGTCGGAGCCGGTTACACGGTGGCCGAGTTCCTTGGCCAAGACGGCCAGCGAGCCCATAAACGTGCCGCAGATGCCGAGAATATGGATATGCATGATGTACCTTGAAGGCGTCGTCAGAGCCGGTGAATAAGGCGGGATAAAAACTGGCCGCAGATTAGCACAGCGCCTTTGAGCTTTTCCGTCGGTTGGGTCGGGCGGTGATCCGTTGAGGAAACAACCCACACAGATCCGTTGGGCTTCGCTGCGCTCAACGCCAACCTACATGCGCTATCAAAACGCCGACCAAACACCCGTAGGTTGGGTTGAGGAGCCTGCGACGAAGCCCAACAGCCCACACAAACCCGCTGCGCTCACCGCCGACCTACCGCGTCAACAACCCTGCTTGGCGATGCAGTGTTTGCGCAGTTTGCGGTACAGGGTGTTGCGGCTGATGCCCAGTTGCTCGGCAGCATGGCTGATGTGCCAGTGCTGCGCGTCCAACACGGCCAGCAGCGCCTGGCGTTCGGCATCGCCCAGCTGATCGGGTTTGCTGACGGGCAGCGCGGCCAGTGCAGGCCGGGCATGGCGCATTTCAGCCGGTAAATCGGCTTGGCTGATCACGCCGTTTTCACATAACGCGCACAGGGTGCGCAGCACATTGCGCAGTTGCCGCACGTTACCCGGCCAGGCGTAGCCCAGCAGCGCCTCGCGCGCCGCATCGGCCAGGCGCACGGGTTGCCCGCGCGCTTCTTCGGCCAGCAGAAAATCCAGCAGTGCCAGCTTGTCGCTACGCTCACGCAGCGGCGGCAGTTCAATCACCAGGCCATTCAAGCGATAGAACAGGTCCTGGCGAAACTCGCCGCTGGCCACGCGCTCGTTGAGGTCGCGGTGGCTGGCGCTGATCACCCGCACATCAATGGCCTGCGCTTCACCGCCAATCGGCTCGACCCGGCGCTCTTCCAACACGCGCAGCAAACGGGTTTGCAGCACCAGCGGCATGTCGCCGATTTCATCAAGAAACAGCGTGCCGCCATCGGCCTGCTGCAACTTGCCGCGCATGCCTTCTTTGCGCGCGCCAGTGAAGCTGCCGCCGCGATAACCGAACAATTCACTCTCGATCAGGCTTTCGGGAATCGCCGCGCAGTTCAGCGCCACAAAAGGTTTGCCGCCGCGTGAGCTGACCTGATGCAGGGCCTTGGCGAAGGCTTCTTTGCCGGTGCCGGTTTCGCCACCGATCAGCAGCGGCACATCACGCTCATACACCCGCAGCGCCCGGCGGAAATCAGCCTGCAAACCCGCGTCGGCCAGACACAAACCCGGCGTTGCCAGCGCCGTAGCCGCCAGGGCCTGAGCGCTGCGCCGGGGTTGACCGCGCAGCATGGCAAACAACAACTGGCCACGTTGGGTGTACAACGGCCAACTGGCACTGGGCTGCGCCGAGGCGCGGCCGAGCAGATCATCCAAACGGCAGTCGAACACCTCGACCAAGGTACGCCCGAGCAGTTGCCGCCGCGACAGGCCGAGCAGGTTGATCGCACTCTGATTCACCGCACTCACGCGGCCATCGCCATCGAAAGCCAACAGCCCTTCGCTGAACTGACCGATGTATTCGGCCTGAGCATGAAAACGCAGCAGCCATTCGCCTTCATAGCTGCGCAGAAAGTGGCAACCCTCGATGGCCTTGGCCGACAGGTTGACCAGCGCCATGGTGTGGAACTGGCTCTGCCGCGACACGTCATGCCGCGCCGAGGACACATCCAGCACCGCCAGCAACTCACCATGCGGGTCGAACACCGGGCTGGCCGAACAGGTCAGGCCAGTGTGCCGGCTGCGGAAATGTTCGTTCTGATGGATGGTCAGCGGCTGGCGCTCGACCAAACACGTGCCGATGCCGTTGGTACCCTCGCAGGCTTCGCTCCAGTCGGCGCCGAGCCACAGGCCGGCGTGCTCGAAGGTGCGTTTTTCCGCCTGCTCGGTGACGCAGTTGAGGATCACCCCACGGGCATCGGTGAGCAACACGGCATGGCCAGAACCGGCCAGTTGGCGGTGCAGGCTGTTCATCTCGTTGCTGGAAATCTCCAGCACCTGCTGCAACTGCTCGCGTCGCTCAAGCATACGTGCGTGTTCGATGACAGCGGGCGGCATGTTCTGCGCTGGGTCGAGGTGGTGCTGCTGCAGGCAGCGCAGCCAAGAACGCGCCACAGAAGTATCGGCTGCGGGACCGGCGAGTTCGCCGCGCCCTTGGGCCACGGTCAATACCTGCTGAGCGTGACGGCTTGCTGGGTTATGCATTGTTATTATTCTCCGCAATAGCAGGCCGTTGAGAAACTGCCTGCGTTGGCAATACTTCGTTAAAAACAGGCTCGGAATGCTCATTTACACCAGTAAACTCCGCTTCCTCGCCTGTTTTTGCCTTGTCTTGCCGGCCTCGCCTACGTTTTCAACGGCCTGCTAGGAGTTGCACGTGATGGCCGAGCATCTACCAGCTTTGCGGCCATTGCAAGACAGCCTGACCGACGAGTCACGGCGCTGTATCGGCAACGGTACAAAGTGTCACGCCAGCCTGTGCCAAGCGCGATACAAGCCATCACTGCGCATCATCGCCTTTCGCAACGCGAAGGCTCTAAAACGGTACTTTCACGCACCTGGCCCAGCCCTTGCTCTATGTCTGTTCAAGCGCCACAGCGCGCCTCTCGCTGCATCACCAGAACAAACATAAGAACCAGGAGATATTCAGCATGCGTTACGCCCATCCCGGTACCGAAGGTGCCCTTGTTTCGTTCAAAACCCGCTATGGCAACTACATTGGCGGTGAGTTTGTTGCGCCGGTCAAAGGTCAGTACTTCACCAACACCTCGCCAGTGAATGGCCTGCCGATTGCCGAGTTCCCGCGTTCCACCGCCGAAGACATCGACAAGGCCCTGGACGCCGCCCATGCCGCCGCCGAGGCCTGGGGCAGCACTTCAGTGCAGGAGCGCTCGCTGACCCTGCTGAAGATCGCCGACCGCATCGAGGCCAATCTGGAAGTGCTGGCCATCACCGAAACTTGGGACAACGGCAAAGCCGTGCGTGAAACCCTCAACGCGGACATCCCCCTAGCCGCCGACCATTTCCGCTACTTTGCCGGCTGCCTGCGCGCCCAGGAAGGCAGTGCCGCCGAGATCGACGGCAACACCGTGGCGTATCACATCCACGAGCCGTTGGGCGTGGTCGGGCAGATCATTCCGTGGAACTTCCCGCTGCTGATGGCCGCCTGGAAGCTCGCCCCGGCCCTGGCCGCCGGCAACTGCGTGGTATTGAAACCGGCCGAGCAAACCCCGCTGGGCATCAGTGTGCTGATGGAGCTGATCGGCGACCTGCTGCCGCCGGGCGTGCTCAACGTGGTGCAGGGTTACGGCAAAGAAGCCGGCGAAGCGTTGGCCACCAGCAAACGCATCGCCAAGATCGCCTTCACCGGCTCCACCCCGGTGGGCGCGCACATCATGAAATGCGCCGCCGAAAACATCATCCCGAGTACCGTGGAGTTGGGCGGCAAATCGCCGAACATCTTCTTTGAAGACATCATGCAGGCCGAGCAAAGCTTTATCGAAAAAGCCGCTGAAGGTCTGGTGCTGGCCTTCTTTAACCAGGGTGAGGTGTGCACCTGCCCATCGCGTGCGCTGGTGCAGGAATCGATCTACCCGGCCTTTATGAAAGAGGTGATGAAGAAGGTCGAGCAGATCAAACGGGGCGACCCGCTGGATACCGACACCATGGTCGGCGCGCAAGCCTCCGAGCAGCAGTTCGACAAGATCTTGAGCTACCTGGAAATCGCCAAGCAAGAAGGTGCCGAGCTGCTCACTGGCGGCGCGGTGGAAAAACTCAGCGGCACCCTGGACGGCGGCTATTACATCCAGCCGACCCTGCTCAAGGGCCACAACAAGATGCGCGTGTTCCAGGAAGAAATCTTCGGCCCGGTGGTCAGCGTCACCACCTTCAAGGATGAAGCCGAAGCCCTGGCGATTGCCAACGACACCGAGTTCGGCCTTGGGGCTGGCCTGTGGACCCGCGACATCAACCGCGCCTACCGCATGGGCCGGGCGATCAAAGCCGGTCGCGTGTGGACCAACTGCTACCACCTCTACCCTGCCCATGCTGCCTTCGGCGGCTACAAGAAGTCCGGCGTCGGCCGTGAGACCCACAAGATGATGCTCGACCACTACCAGCAGACGAAGAACCTGCTGGTCAGCTACGACATCAACCCGCTGGGGTTCTTCTAAACGCGCCTGCAGGCGTTATGCAACGCGTGAAGCCAGATGACGCAACCCGGCAGGCCTATTGGTCTGCCGGGCCTCGTACGGGTTGACGCAGACCGCACCGGTCATGCCGCGCTGCTTTCGCCACCGCTGTCGCAAAACGACACCAACTTGCCTGTTCGCGCAAAAGGTCTAGACCAGACCCAGTTATGGCACAGCGGTTGCTGAGCCAACGGGTCACTTACGTCCTTAAACGCCCTACAACCCTGGCGGAGCCTCTGGGCCCGCCCGCTTGTCGAAAAGGAAACTTCCATGGCAGCAGAACAAAGCAGTGCAGGCGCTCAGACGCAGGCACCGAATTAGAGCACGTAGACGCCGACTACTTTCAGAGTCGGCAATTGAAAAAAGGCGCCGCGGGCTGGGTCTTGCTGGTGGGTCTCGGGGTCGCCTATGTGATTTCCGGCGATTACGCCGGCTGGAACTTTGGTCTAGCCCAAGGCGGCTGGGGCGGCATGTTCCTCGCCACCCTGCTGATGGCCCTGATGTACCTGTGCATGTGCTTTTCCCTGGCTGAACTGTCTTCAATGATCCCCACCGCCGGTGGTGGTTATGGCTTTGCACGCAGCGCCTTCGGGCCTTTGGGTGGTTTTCTCACCGGCACGGCGATCCTCATCGAGTACGCCATTGCCCCGGCGGCCATTGCGGTGTTTATCGGCGCGTACTGCGAGTCGTTGTTCGGCATTGGTGGCTGGGCGATTTACCTGGCCTTCTATGTGCTGTTTATCGGCATCCATATCTTTGGTGTCGGTGAAGCGCTGAAGCTGATGTTTATCATCACCGCTGTTGCCGCGATTGCCCTGGGCGTGTTTATCGTCGCGATGGTGCCGCACTTCTCGGTGGCCAACCTGCTCGACATTCCGGTAACCGAAGCCGCCGGGGCCAGCAGCTTCCTGCCGTTTGGTTATGTCGGCGTGTGGGCAGCGATTCCCTTTGCCATCTGGTTCTTCCTTGCCGTTGAAGGCGTGCCATTGGCTGCCGAAGAAACGCAAAACCCGCAGCGCGACATGCCACGCGGCCTGATTGGCGCGATGCTGGTGTTGTTGGCTTTTGCCCTGCTGATTCTGGTGGTGGGCCCAGGCGGTGCCGGTGCCAACGCACTGATGGCGTCCGGCAACCCGTTGGTGGAAGCCCTGACCATCGCGTACGGCGAATCGACCTGGATGAGCAGCTTCGTCAACCTGATCGGCCTGGCCGGTCTGATTGCCAGCTTCTTCTCGATCATCTACGCCTACTCCCGGCAAATTTTTGCCCTGTCGCGCGCCGGCTACCTGCCGCGCTCGCTGTCGCTGACCAACAAAAACAAAGCCCCCGTACTGGCATTGATTGTGCCGGGCCTGATCGGCTTTGCGCTGTCGCTGACTGGCCAGGGTGATCTGCTGATTCTGGTCGCAGTGTTCGGTGCCACAATCTCCTATGTGTTGATGATGGCCGCGCACATCACCCTGCGCGTACGTCGCCCGGACATGCATCGTCCGTATCGCACCCCAGGCGGTGTCGTCACCTCGGGCATCGCCCTGGTGCTGGCTTGCGTCGCCGTGGTGGCTGGTTTCCTGGTTGACCCAAGGGTGGTAATTGGCGCGGCGATTATCTATGCCGTGCTGATCGCCTACTTTGTCATTTACAGTCGCCATCATCTGGTGGCGGGTACACCAGAAGAAGAATTCGTGGCCATCGGTAAAGCTGAAGCCACGCTCAAGTAATACCGCCACGCCACGGCTGCACAGCAACGCGGCCGT
Organism: Pseudomonas sp. Ga0074129; assembly: GCA_001465025.1. GTDB lineage: Bacteria > Pseudomonadota > Gammaproteobacteria > Pseudomonadales > Pseudomonadaceae > Aquipseudomonas. The sequence continues at coordinate 22,856 of LNDO01000096.1, read as the reverse complement.
GGCGCGGTGTTTTGGAGACTGCCAATGTCCAGCTTTCACCACACGGTAGGCGGTGAAACCTACCGGTTCGACAGCCTGGCCGAGGTTATGGCCAAAGCCAGCCCGGCCCGCTCCGGTGACTTTCTCGCCGGTGTAGCGGCCACCAATGCCGGCGAGCGTGTGGCCGCGCAAATGGCGCTGGCCGATATTCCGCTCAGCCACTTTTTGAATGAAGCCCTGATCCCCTATGAGGCGGATGAAGTCACCCGCCTGATTATCGACACGCACGATGCCCACGCCTTTGCCCCGGTCAGCCACCTGACAGTGGGCGGCTTTCGCGACTGGCTGCTCAGTGAACATGCCGACGAAACGGCCCTGCGCGCCCTGGCACCCGGCCTGACGCCGGAAATGGCTGCCGCCGTGTCGAAGATCATGCGCGTGCAAGACCTGATTCTGGTAGCGCAAAAAATCAACGTGGTCACCCGCTTTCGCAACACCGTCGGCCTGCGCGGGCGCATGTCCACCCGCTTGCAGCCCAATCACCCCACCGACGAGCCCGCCGGCATTGCCGCGAGCATTCTCGACGGCCTGCTGTATGGCAACGGCGACGCCATGATTGGCATCAACCCGGCCACCGACAGCATCAGCTCCATCTGCGAGATGCTGAAGATGCTCGACGGCATCATCCAGCGCTATGAAATCCCTACCCAGGCCTGCGTGCTGACCCACGTCACCACGTCGATCGAGGCGATCAACCGCGGCGTGCCGCTGGACCTGGTGTTTCAGTCGATTGCCGGCACCGAGGCCGCCAACGCCAGCTTCGGCGTCAGCCTCAAGGTGCTGCAGGAAGGCTACGACGCCGGCCTGAGCCTCAAACGCGGCACCCTCGGCAACAACCTCATGTACTTTGAAACCGGCCAAGGCAGTGCGCTGTCAGCCGGCGCGCACCATGGCATCGACCAGCAAACCTGCGAGACCCGCGCCTACGCGGTGGCCCGCCACTTCAAACCGTTTCTGGTCAACACCGTGGTCGGTTTTATCGGCCCGGAGTACCTGTACAACGGCAAGCAGATCATCCGCGCCGGTCTGGAAGACCACTTCTGCGGCAAGTTGCTGGGCCTGCCGATGGGCTGCGACATCTGCTACACCAACCACGCCGAAGCCGATCAGGACGACATGGACGTGCTGCTGACCCTGCTCGGCGTGGCCGGCATCAACTTCATCATGGGCATCCCCGGCTCCGATGACGTGATGCTCAACTACCAGACCACCTCCTTCCATGATGCGCTGTATGCCCGGCAAAGCCTGGGCCTGAAACCGGCTCCGGAGTTCGAGGACTGGCTGCAACGCATGGGCATTCTCAGCCAGGCCGATGGCCGCCCACGCTTGGGCAAGAACCTGCCAGCCGCCTTCCGCCAAGCCCTGGCACAACTGGGCTGAACCCTTGGAGAACACCACAATGGCAGACGACACCCCAGCCCAAGGCGCAACGGCAAACCCCTGGCAACAACTGCGCAACCTCACCCCTGCGCGCATCGCCCTCGGCCGCGCCGGCACCAGCATGCCTACCGGCGCGCAACTGGATTTTCAGTTTGCCCACGCCCAAGCCCGCGACGCTGTGCACCTGCCCTTTGATCACGCCAGCCTGAGCGCAGCCCTGGCGCACAAACAGCAATCCAGCCTGTTGCTGCACAGCGCCGCCAAAGACCGCGACACCTACCTGCAACGCCCCGATCTGGGCCGTCGCCTGAGCCAAGCCTCAGCCGAACTGCTGGATCAACACCGGGAGAACAACCCAGAGGGTTACGACCTAGCCATCGTCGTGGCTGACGGCCTCTCCGCCCTGGCAGTGCACCGCAATGCGCTGCCGATGCTGGAGCGCATTCAGGAACACGCCAGTGCCGAAGGCTGGAGCCTGTCGCCCGTGGCACTGGTGACACAGGGCCGGGTCGCGGTGGCTGATGAAGTGGCCGAACGGCTGGGCGCGCGCATGGTGGTGATCCTGATTGGTGAACGCCCGGGCTTGAGTTCGCCGGACAGCCTGGGCCTGTACTTCACCTACGCGCCCAAAGTCGGCCTGACCGACGCCTACCGCAACTGCATTTCCAATGTGCGCCTCGAAGGCCTGAGTTACGCCATGGCCAGCCACCGCCTGCTGTACCTGATGCGCGAAGCCTGTCGCCGCCAGCTGTCGGGGGTCAACCTCAAGGATGAAGCGGAAATGCCGGTGCTGGCAGGTGATGCATCGCCGCGTAATTTCTTACTGAGTTAGCTCAATGCGACAGCACTATCAAATGTCGCTTGGCGTGGGAGGGGCTTTAGCCGCGATGGCCTTAGCCTCGTTGCGGTCAATCGCGGCTAAAGCCCCTCCGACACGCGCTAAAAGCTGCAGGGCGCCCCGCATTCCGGGGGCTTGCCGGCAAACAACTGTTTGGATTGCACTTTCCAAACGCTTTAGGCAGGATCGGGGGCGTTCACAGGCAGCTCTGTTGCCGACGCCATCCACATGATTTGAAGTCGAGGCTCACCATGCGCATTGTCCAAGCGACTCTGGAGCACCTGGATCAACTCACACCGTTGTTCATCAACTACCGCGAGCACTTCGGCCAACTGCCCTACCCAGACTCCTCGCGCAAGTTTCTGGAAAACCGCATCAGCCGCAATGAGTCCGTGATCTACCTGGCCATGCCGGACGATGACGACAAAATCCTTGGCTTTTGCCAGCTGTATTCGAGCTTCTCGTCGCTGTCGCTCAAGCGCGTGTGGATTCTTAACGACATTTACGTGTGCCAAGACGCCCGCCGCCAACTGGTCGCTGATCGCCTGATCCAGACTGCCAAGCAAATGGCCAAAGAAACCAACGCCGTGCGCCTGCGCGTCGCCTCCAGCATCAACAACACCGTGGCCCACAAGCTCTACGAATCCATCGGTTTCAAACAGGACACCGAGTTCAAAAGCTTTGTGTTGCCGATCAGCGAAGACTTCACCGCGCCCTAATCCGCTTACATCAGCGCCCAGTCTTGAGCGCAACCAAGCCCAACAGGTTGTACACCGCCTGTTGGGCTTTACTCATTCAAGCCGCCTCACCCCGCCAGACTCAGCCACAACCCCACCGCTAACTGCACAACCACCACCGCCAGCGCGGCCAAATGCCAGGGCTGGCGCAACCGGCGCGCACGCAACGAAGGGGTCGGTTCATGCTGCAAGGGTTGACGCAAAGCCTGCTGAAATTCCGATAAAGCCTCAAAGCGCGCCTCCGCCCTGGGTGCCAAGGCCCGCGCCAACACGCCATCCCAACCCTGTGGCAGTGCCAGCCCAAAGCCCGCCAGCGGGCGATAGGTGGCGTGCACATCAGCATCGGCATGCGCCACCTCAGGCCAACGCGCGCTACACAACCAATAGGCTATCGCCGCCAAGGCAAACTGATCGGCACGACCATCGATGGCTTGCGCCGTGCGCACCTCGGGGGCCAGCGGCAGGGCATCGTCCGGCAGCACCTGCGGGGCCACACCGGGCAACAGCGCCGCGTGCTCGGGCAACAGCAGCACAAGGCCAGCGCCATCCAGCAGAATCGCTCGCGGATCCAGCCACAGCCCTTGCATGCCACGCCGCTGCAAGCCCCGCACCGCTGTAATCAGTTGTTCGATCACTGCCAGCACCTGCGCCGCACTCATCGGCCCTTGCGTGGCGATGCGCGCACTCAAACTGCGCATGCCAGCATGCACCGGTTCCAGCAGCCAAAACGCATGCTGACGGGGCACCAATGACCGCATCACCTGCGCCAAACCAGCCACCGGACTGCGCCGCAGCGCCCACTCGCGTTGACGAAAAGCCTCGCCAGCCGACTGCTCAGCCAACCACAGCAGCGCCTCACGCCCGCGCTCATCAATGGCGCTGAACAACCGACCCGGCGGGCCGAACGGACACGCCGCCACTAATGTCCAGCCATCCACCTGCAGCCCCGGCTGCCCATCACTGACCACAGGCCAGGGGGCCGCGTGCGCAGATGCACACGCCGCATCAACCTCACCCGCCTGAAACAACACGGCCGCACCCGGCGCCTGCAACAACGGTGCAAGCAAGGCCGGCAAGTTCAGCGCACTGCTGGCGGGGCGCAGCGCGCTCAAATCACTCACCGCCAGCAGGGGCTGCGGGGCCAGCAGCAGACGAGCGCCGGGTTGTAGGCTCAGACGATGCTGCACCAGCGCCAACTCGGCTTGCGCACCCAGCACGCAGCCTTCAAGGCCGACCAACTGCTGCATCTCGCCTTGACTGACCTGCACCAAGCCAATGGCTCCCGCCTGAAGAAAAAGCACCTCAGCGCCTTGCACCAACAGTAAGCCAGCATTGAACTGCGGCGCTGGCTGGCCCTTTTGCCGCTGCCGAAACAGTTGCCCGTTAAAGCCCGCCAGCACCTGGCGCAGCGCCTGCGCCTCAGTCCACTGCGCGGGTGTGCTGCAACAGTCCGCCAGTAATCCCGCCAAAGCGACCTCAACGTCACGCACCAGATCAGTGCATTCACGCGCCCAAAGCAGCGCAATAAGCAGTGCCGGCGGACGCCCCTCTTTCGCCGGCAGCCAGAGTGAAGCGCAGCGCGCGACCTGATGAGGCAGGTCAAGACCCTGCCCGCAGAGCAGATTGACGGCCGGATGATGCAGACGCTCGATCGACATTGGCAGCCCTCCCAGGTCGCATACTCCTCAGCCATTGCAGCCTTTATGCCGACTTGCCCGGCCTTGCCACGCGGCTTAAGGTGGGCACCTTTAGATAAAAGAGCTCAGCCCATGTGGTCGCTACGCGCCTGGCGTCGCCAGCGCATCCTCGCCAAGCACCCCGTCAGCCCCGCCGAGTGGCAGGCTGTGCTGCAGAAGTTGCCGATTCTCGATGGTTTGAATGAGACCGAGCAGCTGCGCTTGCGTGAGCGCGCCGTGTTGTTTCTGCACCACAAGCACCTAAGCCCCCTGCCCGGCGTCGAACTGGACGCTCACGCCCGCCTGCTGCTGGCCGTGCAGGCCGAACTGCCGCTGCTGCACCTGGCCGACCTCAACTGGTATCAGGGTTTTCATGAAATCGTCCTCTACCCGGACGACTTCATCAGCCCACAGCGCCACCGCGACCCTAGCGGCGTGGTGCACGAATGGGAGGGCGAGCACAGCGGCGAAGCCTGGCTGCAAGGACCGGTGATCCTTGCTTGGCCGGGCGTACAAGCCAGCGGTCAGTGGGACGGTTACAACCTGGTAATTCACGAACTGGCGCACAAGCTGGACATGCTCAATGGCGACGCCAACGGCCTGCCACCGCCGCACAGCAACATGGCCGTGCAGGCTTGGGCCAAGGCTATGCAGAGCGCCTTTGACCAGATGAACGCTGAACTGGACGCCAACCCCGACGCCGAAACCGCCATCGACCCTTACGCTGCCGAAGACCCGGCCGAGTTTTTTGCCGTTACCAGCGAATACTTCTTCAGCGCCCCGGACCTGCTCAACCAGGCCTTCCCGGCGGTGTATGCGCAACTGGCGCTGTTCTACCGGCAAGACCCGCTGGCGCGTTTGCAGCAGTTGCACGCAAACAGCCCGGACTATCAGGTCAGAGCGGATAACAACGGGTTCGCGACCAAAGGCTAGGCATCCCGGCGTAGCAACGCCGGGGGAATATGCCTATAATCGCGCCACTTTTTTGGCCCACCCCTCGGGAGTCGCCCCATGAGCTACAGCAAGATCCCTGCTGGCAAAGACCTGCCGAACGACATCTACGTCGCCATCGAGATCCCGGCTAACCACGCGCCGATCAAATACGAAATCGATCACGACAGCGATTGCCTGATGGTCGACCGTTTCATGGCCACCCCGATGTTCTACCCGGCCAACTACGGTTTTATCCCGCACACCCTGGCTGACGACGGTGATCCCCTCGACGTGCTGGTTGTGACCCCTTACCCGGTCGCGCCAGGCTCGGTGATCCGCGCCCGTCCGGTTGGCGTACTGCTGATGAGCGACGAAGCTGGCGGCGACGCCAAGCTGGTTGCCGTCCCGCACGACAAACTGACCGTGCTGTACAAAGATGTGCAGGAATACACCGACCTGCCCGCGCTGCTGATCGAGCAGATCAAGCACTTCTTCGAGAACTACAAAGATCTCGAAAAAGGCAAATGGGTCAAGGTCGAAGGCTGGGCTGGCGCAGACGAAGCCCGCAACCTGATTATCAAGGCGGTCGCGGCTTACCAAAAATAAGCTGGGACTACCCCCTAAAAACCGGCCACAAGCCGGTTTTTTTATGCCTGTGATTTAATCCCGCAATAGTAGGCATTGCTCACCTCATGCATTGCGGCATGCCGCCTTAAGCACCATGCCCAAATAATTAACGCCCATGCAAAAAAGCAAGGCTTATATCCCTTAGCCTTTGTAGGGATTCCCCAGCGAGATAGCATTAGGCTACCCTCAGCCAAGAGCTATTGGGGCCATTGCATGCGCACACTGCTTATTCTATTGGTCAGCCTCAGTTTGCTGGCCTGCCACAGCGAACCCGAAGAACTGCGCATCGGCGGCAATCGCTGGCTGGGCTATGCACCCTTTTATCTCGCAGACGAACGTCATCAGCTTCAGCCCAACGGCTTGCGACTGGTGGAGTACCCCAATGCTACGGGCGTCTTACGTGGCTTTCGCAACGGCTTGCTAGACGCTGCACTGCTAACGCTCGACGAAGCGTTAACACTGCAGAGCAGCGGTTACAACTTAGAAGTCCTGCTGGTCACGGACATCTCCGCCGGTGCTGACGCACTCTTTGCCAAGCCCCCAATAAATACGATCAATGAACTAAAAGGTCAGCGCATCGGCGTTGAAAATACGGCCTTAGGTGCATTCATGCTCTCCCGCATTCTGGACAAGGCGGGCTTGGGCCACAGCGACATACAGGTGATCGACTTACCGGTACACGAGCATGTCAGCGCGTTGCGTAACAACCGCATCGATGCCGTCATCAGCTTCGCATCTGAAGGCCCAGCGCTTGAGTCTCTCGGTGCTAGACCCATTTTTGATAGCCGGCAAATGCCGGAAGAAATCATTGATGTACTGGTGATTGATCGCGGCAGGGTCACCCCTGAAGCGCGGGCGAAGATCAAACAGATTTGGTTCCAGAATCTGCAGCATTGGCGAAACAATCGGAGTCAATCTGACCACTACTTGCATAAACGCCTAGGTCTGGATGCACAAAGTTTAAACGGCACATTGCAAGGACTAGTGATGGGTGATCAGGCCCTTAACTTCGACCTACTCAAAGATGGCCGTTTGCTGAAGCGTATGCAGTTGGTTCACCAATACATGCTCGATTACCAACTCCTGAAGCAGCCCGGTCAGCCGGAAGCGTTACTGGCGCCTGAATGCCGGAGGCGCGGATGCTGACCCAACTGCCGCTGCGTAAATCACTGCCCTTGCTACTCGGCTTGTTCGCGCTGGTTTTTACCTTGTTACAGATCACGCTCTACCTGCCAAGAAGCACTGACGCTGCCTTGCACAGTTGGCGTAACCACAGCAGCCAGATATTGGTCCTGCTGCAAAGCAGCCTGCGCGATCATTTGCGCCAAAAACGCCATGAAGAATTAGCCAGCGAACTGTCCGATCTGGCCAGCCTACGCGGCGTCAGCTGGGCCATGGTTATCGACCAAGACCAGCAAGTGATCGCCACCAGCAGACTGGGCTTGCAAGCTGAGCAAATCAGCCCCCTCGAGCGTGGTGCACTGGCCAAGCTGATTGCCACCGGCCAACCCAACTGGCTTGAGCTGGGCGAACGACGTTACCTGGCTATTTATCCATTAGAGCGAGCACGCCAAAATGGAAGCCTTGAGCATGAAGCCTTATTAGTCGCGATGGATTTCGCGCCAATGCTATGGCAAACCAAGCGCGACGCTTGGGAACATCTTGGCCAGACACTTGTTCTGCTGATGCTGCTGGGATTGCTGCTCAACTTCCTGTACGACCGATTGCTGACCCAGCGCTTGGCAAGCATTGAGAAAGCGACCACACAATTCGCTCAGAGCCAGATAATTACTGCCATGCAGGTGCAGGGCAATGATGAGATTGGCCAACTAGCAAAAAGCGTCGAACAGATGATGGTCCAGCTCAACTTGCGCCAAAGCGAACTGCGTGAGAGCGAAGCGCTGCTGCGCAACCTCATCGATAATGCACCTATTGGCATGCTGGTAGTTGATGCGGATCTTCGCGTGGAACAGGCCAACCCAGCAGCAGCCGCGCTTTTTGGCTGCAGCACGGCAGACCTATTCGGCAATCTGCCACCCGATCGTCTGGTAGAAAGCAATGCCGTACAACGCATACGCCACACGCCCGCCAATACCCCACTGGAACTAACCGGGCGCAAAGGTGAGCTGCATGTTCCGCTGGAAATCACCTGCACACCCTTCACGCGGCATAGCAAACCTTATTTTCTGGTGTTGCTGCGCGATATCAGCGATCGACTCAAGGCCGAACAGCGGCTGCGCTTCTTAGCCCACTACGACCCCTTGACGCGCTTGGCCAATCGGCACTCAGTGGTCATGCGCTTAGAACAACTCCTAGTCGCTAAATGCCAGATCGGTCTCTTGTTCTTGGATCTGGATCATTTCAAACGAATCAACGATACCCTTGGTCACGAAATCGGCGACCAGTTGCTGATTGAAATAGCTGGCCGCTTGGACATTAACCTGCCGCCCAACGCAATGCTCGCCCGTAGCGGTGGCGACGAGTTCATTGTGTTACTTGAAGGCTGCAGTGTTAAGGAAACAGAGGTCATGGCTCAACACTTACACATGCAGTTCAATACCCCTTATCAAGTGCGTCAGTACGAATGCTTTATCACACCCAGTATTGGCCTTACCCATACCCGCGGAGCAGCGGGTAATGCCAGCGAACTGCTCAAACAGGCAGACCTCGCCCTCTATGCAGCCAAAGATCGGGGACGCAGTTGTATTGCTTATTACGACGTTGAGCTGAGCCATATTGCCGAGTTACGCCGCCAGCTCGAAAACGAACTGCGGCGCGCACTGGATCAGCAAGAGTTTGTGCTGCACTACCAACTGCAAGTCGACAGCAACGGCCAACCGCAAGCCGTCGAGGCGCTGCTGCGATGGAACTCGCCGACCCGCAGCATGGTGTCACCGGCCGACTTCATTCCCATTTTGGAGGAAAGTGGAATGATCATTGAAACAACGCGCTGGGTATTTCGCCAAGCGTGTCGGCAGGCTCGGCAGTGGCAATTGGAAGGACGCAGCCTGCGCATTGCAGTCAACCTTTCCCCACTGGACTTTCGCCAGGCAGACCTGGCAGGCCAACTGCTATGCATCATCGAGGAAGAGCAGGCCAGCCCGGAAATGCTGGAGCTGGAAATCACCGAAAGCGCGCTGCTGGAGAGCGGCGAAGAGGTTCAGCAGTGCTTGCAACGCCTTAAGGCGGCAGGCTTTCCATTGTTACTGGACGATTTTGGCACCGGCTATGCGTCACTGACTTATCTGCAACGCTTTCCCTTTGACGGCATCAAAATCGATCGTCAGTTCGTTGCCGGACTGCCGGACAGCGAACACTCAGTGGCATTGGTGCGCGGCATTCTCACCATGGCCAAACATTTGGGCCTGCATGTGGTGGCAGAAGGCGTAGAAAACGAACGTCAGGCCGCCTTTCTGCGCTTAAATGGTTGCCCTAGCCTGCAAGGCTTTCTCTACTCACGCCCGCTTCCGGCCGAACAATGCATGGCACACGCACAAGCGGCGCACTCTGCAACTTAAAGCCTTTGGATCATTAATCCGTTATGCCCCTGTTTGATATTGCCCTGTTGCTACTCGCCGGCTTCGCCGCCGGAGGGATGAATGCCCTGGCCGGTGGTGGCACCTTTTTCTCCTTTCCGGCGCTGCTGGCGGCCGGGCTGCCGCCGGTGACGGCCAATGCCACCAATGCCGTGGCGCTGTGGCCGGCCAGTTTGGCGGGGGCATGGGCGGCGCGGGCTTCGCTGCGACCATTGGGGCGCTATTTGCTGCCGTTGTTGGCGTCCGGGCTGGCCGGAGGCTTGCTCGGTGGGCTGTTGCTGCTGCTCGGCGGCGATGCGGTGTTTGCCACGCTGATTCCCTGGCTGCTGCTGGCCGCCACCGCGCTGTTTGCAGCCAGTCCCTGGCTGAGTCGCTGGCTGGCCGCGCGCCGTGCCGAGGCCGCGCAACCGCCGCACAGCCCGCTGTCGCTGGGCGCGCACATTGGCGTGTCGATCTATGGCGGTTACTTCGGCGCGGGCATGGGCATTTTGCAGTTGGCGGCGTTCTCCATCGAAGGCCATCCGCTGGCCCGTGCCAATGCGTTGAAGAATTTGATTTCGGCGGTGATCTACAGCGTGGCCACGGCAACCTTTGTCATCGCCGGGCGAGTCAGTTGGTATGAACTGGTGATTCTGCTGGTGGGGGCCACGGTGGGCGGCTATGTCGGCGGCGCGCTGGGCCAGCGGTTGCCAGCCAAGTTCCTGCGCCTGCTGGTGATTGGGGTGGGCAGCGGCATGACGCTCTACTACTTCTGGGCGACCTATTTCGCCCAGTAACCGTTAAGGTTTGCCGCGTTTGCGAAACTCCACAGGCGTTTCACCGACCCAGCGTTTGAAGGCACGGTAGAAGGTGCTCGGCTCGGAGAAGCCGGTGCGTTCGACGATCACTTCGATGCGCTCGTCGGTGTTGAGCAGCAGGTCTTTGGCCAATCGGCAGCGGTAGTCGGTGACCAGATCATTGAAGCGCACCCCAGCCATGGCCAGGCGCTCGCGCAGGCGACGGGCCGGCATGTTCAAGCGCGCGGCGACCTGTTCCAGCGTCGCGCCGCTGTCGACCAGCAACTCGCCGATCAACTCACGCACCTTGCGCACCAGGTCCAACCGTTCAACTTCGGCCAGTTGCCGACGGGCCAGGGACTCGTGCATGCGCAGCAGTTCCGGCGCGGCATGCCGTGAGGTTTTCTCCAGCACCGAGGCATTGAACACCAACGCATAGCGCTCGCTGCCCAGTTGCGCCGGGCAACCATAGACTTGCTCATAGCGTTCGGCCGGCGCGCCGTCGGCATGCATAAAGTGCACTTCGTAGGGGATGAATTCGCCTTCGGTCAAGGCATCGAACAAGCGGATCACCGCGCCGGCGAGCATTTCCGGGAAGTGCCGAGGCGTGCCCGGAATCAGCCCGAGCACCAGCACCGCACGCTCGTCCTGCACCTCCAGCTTGGCATTCAAGGTGTCAGACAGCAGGCGCACATAGCGCAGGGCATGGCGCAGGCCTTCGCCAAAGGTTTCACTGGAGAGGAACAGGTATTCCAGCAGCAGACCATGAAAGGCTGGCAGGTGCTGGGCCAGATAGAGGCCCACATGCTCTTCGCCGCATTCATCAATGGCGGCTTTCCAGAACAGTGCTTGAGCCGCGTGGGGGAAACGCCCGGTAGGCAAACCACCCGGCGGCAGGCCAACCCGCACCAGCACCCGATCCGGGTCGGTTCCGCTGGCACGCAGGGCGTCTATCACGGGGCGCATCAGCGCCACGTCGTCAGTCAGGTCGCGCATGTGGAGAAATTCTTATTGTGTGCGAGGCGCGGCCATCTTAGGCGGCTTTAGGCCATGCGCTCAAGGCGTGAATCATGCGGCTAACCAATTGACTGGGCCGCCACATGGGCAGGCAGGCCGGCCAATGCAGATAAAAGCCGGCCGACTAAGCTGCTGCCACCGTTCTGAGGAGTTTGCCCATGGCCATCGACTGGCTCGATCTGCCCGCCCCGCCTGCGTTACCCGCCCTTTTTCTGCGCGCGGCCCTGCGCCGCCGCGTCACCGGCCGCCATCTGCCTGAGTTGGGTGTGCGATGTCAGGTGACGGTTGATCCCCAGCACCTGGCGCGCTACCGGCAGATCTGTGGCTTTGCCGATGATCATCGGCTGCCCGCCCCTTACCCGCACATCCTCGCCTTTGCCCTGCAAATGCAACTGCTCACCGACCCGCGCTTCCCCTTCCCGCTGCTGGGTTTGGTGCATTTGGAGAATCACATCCGCGTGTTGCGCCCACTCGGCGGCCTCGGGCCGTTCACGGTCAGCGTTCACGTACAGGCGCTGCAAGCGCATGACAAAGGCGTGACCTTCAGCCTGATCACCCAACTGCACGACCAACTGGGCCTGCTGTGGGAAGGCGACAGCCGCATCCTCTGCCGCGCGCTGCGCTTAGAGGGCAAACCGACCGAGCGTGAAGTCGAAGCTGCGCTGCCACAAAGAACCCTGGCCCACTGGCGCGCCCCTGCCGATATCGGTCGGCGTTACGCGCGCATCGCCGGCGACTACAACCCGATCCACATGTTTGCCGCCACGGCCAAGCTGTTCGGTTTTCCCCGCGCCATCGCTCACGGGCTGTGGAACAAAGGCCGCGCCCTCGCCGAGCTGGGCACACGCCTGCCTGCCGCCGGCTATGAAGTGAGTGTGCGCTTCCAAAAACCGGTGCCGCTGCCCGCCGACGTTCGCCTGCTGAGCAGCGAGCCAGCGGCCAATGGCCAGTTCAGCCTGCTCGGTGATGATGAACGCGTGCACATGACCGGCCACTGGCGAACGCTGGACTGAATCCTCCGGCGGCTGCCGGCTCCAGCACGGCAGCCGCTTGCACCACAGAGCCGAACCCCCGAAGCTAGGCGTCTGTTTGCTGGAGCGCCTGATGAACCTCGCCGAAATCACCACCCGTATGCACGCCATTCGCGACCACAACGCCTGGCGGCCCTTTCACAGCCCGAAGAACCTGGCCATGGCCGCCAGCGTGGAAATGGCCGAGCTGGTGGAAATCTTCCAGTGGCTCAGCGAAGCGCAATCGCGGCAACTCAGCACTGAGCAACTCACCCACGCCGGGCAAGAAATCGGCGACGTCATCCTCTATCTGGTGCTGCTGTGTGGCGAACTGGGCCTGGACATGGAACAGGTGGTGCGCGCCAAACTGGCCGATAACGAGCGCCGCTTTCTGGGGGACGCCCCATGAGTGACCGACACTTTGACGAGCTGGCCACGCGCTTTGCCGAAAAAATCTACGGCGGTGCCAAGGGCGCGATTCGCCTGGCCGTGCTCCAGGCTGATCTGGCCGAAGCCCTGCCCGAGCGGCCGTTGCGGGTGTTGGATATTGGCGCAGGCCTTGGCCATATGTCGCTGTGGCTGGCCGAACGCGGCCATCAGGTGACCGTCAGCGAACCGGCCGAGCCGATGTTGCAGGGGGCTCGCGAGCGCTTTGCCGCAGCAGGCCAGCAAGCCACCTTTATCCAGGCACCCTGGCAGGACTTGCTCGGCCAACTGGAGCAACCCTATGACTTGGTGATCTGCCATGCGGTGCTGGAGTGGCTGGCCGAACCGCACAGCATCCTGCCGGTGCTGCACCAGCTGTGCGCGCCCGGCGGCTGGCTGTCGCTGGCGTTCTACAACAAGGATGCGTTGATCTACCGCAACCTGCTCAAGGGCCATTTCCGCAAGCTGCGCAAGGCTGAGTTTGCCGGTGAGAAACAAAGCCTGACCCCGCAAATGCCGCTTGATCCGCGTGAGCTGGCGACGCAACTTGAGCCAAATTGGCAGGTCGAAAGCCAAAGTGGCGTGCGGGTGTTTCACGACTACATGCCGCAGCCCTTCCAGGCCAAGGCCGAGCTGCTCGACCTGCTGGAAATGGAGCTGGCCTACCGCCGCCACCCCAGCTTTGCCGGGCTGGGGCGCTACCTGCACTGGATCTGCCGGCCGCGCTGAAGCGCCTTAACGCTAAGGGAGCCTCTTGATGAAACGACTCGGTTTACTGCTGCTACTGGCCGGTCTTAGCGCCTGCCAAAGCCATAACCCTTATGTGGCGAGCAGCAACCCCTTGCCACCGGCACCGGCGCAAGCCAGCCAGGTACTGGACATGAGCGCCTACCCGGCCACCCCGCGCGACTACGCCAGCTACCGCACCTGGAGCTGGCAACGCCTGCCGGCCGGCACCGCCTGGGCCAGTTCAGAAGAAATACAACAAGCCCTAAGTAACGCCCTCGACCAACGCGGCCTGCGTCCAAAGCGCAGCGATGCAACGGCCGACCTGCTGGTAAGTGCGGACATTCGACAAGAGCAACGCATTCGCCAAATAACCGAGCAATACGACAGCCACTACGGACACGGCCGTTATGGCAACACATACGGCTTATCGGGCAGCACGCCGCTGGTGCGCAGCTATACCGAAGAGGTGATCGTGGTGCGCATTGAACTGCTGGATGGCCAAGACCGCCAACCGGTCTGGAGCGCCAGCGCCGAAACCCTCAGCAGCGGCAGCCAAAGTGAACGCGCGGCCGCCCTGCGCAACGCCGTTACACAGGCCTTGTCGGCCTACCCACCGAGCTGATTCAGCGTTAAAGGAGAACCACCATGCGTGCATCACTGTTTCTACTGCCGCTTTTGCTGCTGTTGAGTGCCTGCCAAAGTCCACAGTTACAGCGCGACTTTGACCCAACACGGGACTTTGCCGCCTACCGCAGTTGGAGCTGGCAGGAGCCCGCCGTGCAGTTCAAGCCTGATGACCCGCGCCTGAACAGCGACCTGACCGGCCAACGCATCCGCAGCGCGATCAGTGAACAGCTGGAGCAACGCGGCCTGCGCGCCGCCCCGGCCAACAGCGCAGGCGACCTCAAGGTGCAGGTGTGGATGATTGTCGACAACCGCCAGCAACAGGTCAGCACACAATTGGGTGGTGGCTGGGGTGAGCCGTGGAATGGCGGTTTCTGGGGCGGCCCACGTTATGTCGAAACGCACACCCTGGACTATCAGGTCGGCACCTTGCAGATCGACCTGCTCGACGGCAAGGACGGCAAACTGGTCTGGCGCGGCAGCGCTGAACAAGTCCTGCGCAATCGCCAACCCAGCCCCAACGAGCGCGAAGCGGCGATACGCGCCACGGTGACCGAAGTACTCAGCCAATACCCACCGCGCTGAACATTTGCGCCTCGCTCAACAAGGATGATGCATGAGCCCAACACCAAACCTTAGCCACCGCCCGGCGCTGGCCGCTGACTTGGCCGAGATTATCGGCTTTGCACAAAGTGCCGAAGAGCTGTTCTTCTGCTTTCCCAAGGCAGACTGGCCGCTGAGCATCGGCCAGTTGGCCGCAGCCATGGCCGAACGCCGCGGCAGCACCGTGGTGCTGCTTGAAGGTCGAATCGCCGGCTTTGCCAACTTCTACCAATGGCACTATGACGACCATTGCGCCCTCGGCAATCTGATGATTGCGCCGTGGGCACGCGGCCAGGGGGTGGCGCAGTATCTGGTGGCGGTGATGGAGCAACTGGCACGCGCGGATTACCGGGCCATACGCATGCAGGTGTCGTGCTTCAACGCCAACAGCGCCGGCCTGCTGCTCTACCCCAAACTGGATTATGAGCCGATTGGCGTTGTCGAACGGCGCGACCCACAGGGTCAGCGCGTGGCGTTGGTTCAGTTCAGCAAAGCGCTGTAGGCGCTGGGTTTAGGGCTAAGCGACCCAGCGGACAAAAACCGTGACGTCGATCTGGCAGCACTAGCCCCGATTAGGCGCGCTGATCGTGTTGGGCTTCGCTGCGCTCAGCGCCAACCTACCCATGATCTTTAGCGCGCTTACAGATCCCACTCCGGACTGTCGGCCAGTCGCTCAATCAAAAAATCCAGCAAGGCGCGCACGGCCTGCGGCATCTGCCGGCGCGTGCCGTACAGGGCGTGAATGCCCAGTTGTTGCGGCTCATAGTCAGGTAGCACCTGCACCAGCGCCCCGCTACGCAAGTGCGCCGCCACGGAGTAACGTGGCTGCAAACTGATGCCGCTATCCGCCAATACCGCTTCAAGCAGCACCATGGACTCATTGGCGCTGAGGTTGCCACTGACCGCCACCGCATGCGGCTCTCCGGCGCGGGTGAACTCCCAGATGCTGCGGCCGAAGTAGGCGTAACTCAGGCAATTGTGCTGTTCCAGATCTTCGGGCCGCTGCGGCGTGCCGCGCTTGGCGAGGTACGCTGGCGTGGCGCACACCACCGAACGACACACCGCCAACTGACGGGCGACTAGATTTGGGTCGAGCTGATTGGTAATGCGCAGCGCCAGGTCGATACGCGCTTCGACCAGGTTGACCGACTGGCTGCTCACCAGCAAATCGACGCTGACCTGCGGATACAGCCGGGTGAAATCATTTAACGCATGCACCAGCCAGGCTTGCGCCAGCGACTGGCTGCAAGCGATACGCAAGGTGCCGCGCGGCGCGCCTTCATCGCTTCGCCCAACACCCTGCAGGGCGTCGGCCACCGCGAGCATGTCACGGCATTGCATCAGCACCTGCTCACCCGCGCCGGTCAGGCTCAACTTGCGCGTGGTGCGGTGCAGCAAGCGCGCGCCCACCCAGGTTTCCAGCTCGCCCAGGTAGCGCGACACCATCGCCCGCGACATCTCCAGCGCATCGGCCGCTGCGGTCTGGCTGCCGCGCTCCACCACTTCGACAAAAACCCGTGTTGCCGTCAGCCGATCCATAGGGCCTGCTCCCAATCAATTCGCGCGATTAACGCAACAAAGATGCCCAGACTAAGCGGCTTTTTGATCGATTTAAAGCAACTAAGATCACCTCACTCACTCAACAGGAGATCACCATGTCGATCCTTACCCACCTGCGCAGCCTGCTGGCCAGCGCTAGCCTGCTGACCCTGGCGACCACCGCCATGGCCCAACCACTGACCCTGGATGTTTACAACCCAGGTGACAAAGCCGTGTTCGCCGTGACCTCGACGCTGATCAGCGGCGAGCGCGATGTCATTCTGGTCGATGCGCAGTTTTCCACCCGTGAAGCGCAGGAGCTGGTTGAGCGCATTCAAGCCAGCGGCAAAAACCTGACCACCATCTTCATCAGCCACGGCGACCCGGATTTCTACTTCGGCCTGGACACCCTGACCAGTGCCTTCCCCAAGGCCAAGGTGCTGGCCACCGCCGAAACCATCGCCTATATCGAAAAAAGCCGCGCACCTAAACTGGCCTACTGGGGCCCGATCCTCAAAGACACCGCGCCCGCCCGCACCGTGGTACCGCACGCGCTGCAAGGTGATCACCTGATGCTGGAAGGCCAGCGCCTCGAACTGGTCGGCCATGACCCTAAGCACACCAGCCTGTGGATCCCCAGCATCAAAGCCGTGGTGGGCGGCGTGCTGACCTACGCCAACATCCACCCCTGGATTGCCGATGCGCAAACACCGCAAGCTCGCCAGACCTGGCTGAAATCGTTGGATGAGCTGGAAGCGCTGCAGCCGAAAACCCTGGTGCCGGGCCATTTTATGGGCCAAGCGAAGTTGAACCTGGATGACCTGCGCTTTACCCGCAACTACCTCAACGACCTGGAAGCCGCACTGCCCAAGGCCAAGAACAGCCAGGCATTGATCGAGGTGATGACGGCCAAGTACCCGGACCTGCTCGACGCCAGCAGCCTGGAACTGAGCGCCAAGGTGCTCAAGGGTGAAATGCAGTGGCCGTAAGCCGCGGCAGCTGACCCACCCCAGTGCTGACGAAAAAGACCTGGCTCAACGCCAGGTCTTTCTTCATACAGGCAGCGGCTATCCAGCTTTGCCAGCGACGTAGCCCGGATGCAATCCGGGAGAGATTGTCTAGCGGACAGCATTCCCCAGATTACATCCGGGCTACGGCCCACTTATCAGGCGCGGTTAAGCGCCCGGCCGGCTATTCGCGCTCAAAGCGGTAAAACAGGTTGGGCTCACTGACTAGATAGAGGTTGCCCTGATCATCCAGGGTCAGCCCTTCACCTTGCGGCACGCTCTGCTGCAGGCCGGCAAAACCACTGAACAGCGAGCGAAAGCTGATCAGCTTGCCGTCCTGCGCATCCAACTCGATCATCACCTGAGATTCGTCGCTGAGCAGGGCGAGGTGCCCGGTTTGCTCGTCGTAATGCACCGATGAAAAGTCCGTGGCGAAGACCTTATGATCAATCCAGGCCTGACGATCAATCACTTGCAAGTTGAAGTGGCCCTGCACGCTGGCCTTCAAACCGCGAATTTCATACAGCTTGCGCGGCGAATGCTCCTTGACCACAAATAGCCGGTCGCGCGCGCGGTCGTAACCTACGCCCTCAAAGCCTTGGTTTCCACCCAAGTCGATACCGATGGTCAACGCCCGGTAATCTTCACGAAACAGCGGGCCGGCCTGCGCGGGGATCTCCACCACCACCAGCGCCTGGTCGCGCTCTTCGGCCAGTAACAGCAGGTTGTCGCCCAGGTAAGTAACGCCTTCAACATCGCTGAAACCATTCAGTGGGTAACGCGCCAGCAATTCGCCGTCTTTACTCAGGGCCAGCAGTTCTTCAGGGCCATTGATCACCGCCCAGAGCTGATCGCGCGTTTCATCGTAGGTAAGCCCGGAAAGGTTTTGGCTGACGCCAGCAACCGGCAATGCATCAATACGCACTTGGTACTCGGGCAGCCACAGGCTGCGGTCTTGCCATTCGGTTTCGTGCCAAGAGGTCTTCAGCCAGAAGTACAGGCGGTTATCCAAGTGACGAGCCGCCACCTGATACATCAGGGCCAACGTCAGTAACAGCAGTGCCCATTTCCATGGGCTGACTTTCGGCAGCCGTCCTAGCCCCTCTTTAGCAACGGACATCATCACTCGTTATTCTCACGCGCGGGAAAGCAGCAGGTTGTCGCATCTACATGACAGCCTTGCGTTGCTCACTCAAATACCCGCGCGGCATGCCAGGCCGTGGTTAAGGTGCACAGAAAACTCATGAAGGTCTGGTAGTAGCACTGGCGCTGATCCTGGAGGCCATCGCCTTTATCGGGGCCGTGCTGATGGTGATGCTGGTGAAGAGCCACGGTTTGCAATACCTGCTTGCAGCTACCCTGCTAACCGGCGTGCTGCAGTCAGCACACCTACACGGTGGCGGGCCAGGTGTTCTTTAGCTCCGCCGACAAGTTCGTCGCGGCCTTTGATTTCCAGGACGTGCCGAGCAAGGTCACCATCGACCTGTCCCGCGCGCACTTCTGGGACATCACCGCCGTGGCCGCATTGGATAAGGTGGTGCTCAAACTGCGCCATGCCGGCAGCGAGGTTGAGGTGCTGGGTTTGAACGACGCCAGCGCCACCCTCATCGATCGCTTTGGCATGCATGAGAAACCCGAGGAAATCGACAAGGTCGTCGGCCACTAAGGGGTCAGCGTGATTTAGCCGTCATCGCCGCAAGTAACTGTTGCAGCGGCATCGGGCGGCCAAAGTAGAAACCCTGGAATCGCGTGCAGCCATAACTGCTCAGGCGCTCGGACTGTTCCAAGGTCTCGACGCCTTCAGCAATCACGTCCAGATTCAACGCATGGGCCAGGGTGACGATGGTGCGTGCGATGTCAGCGTCCAGTGGGTCGGTCATCAGGTCGCACACAAACGAGCGGTCAATCTTCAGCTGATCCAGCGGCAAGGTTTTCAGGTACGACAACGACGAATAGCCCGTGCCAAAGTCGTCCAGCGAAAACCGGATGCCATGGCCCTTGAGCCGGGCCATTTTGCTGATCACCGCCTCACGCCCATCCAGCAACATGCTCTCGGTGATCTCCAGCTTTAGCCGGCTTGGATTACAACCACTGCGCTTCACGCAGTGCAGCACCTGCTCGACAAAATCGGCTTGCTGCAGCTGTTTGGCGCTGACATTAACCGACAGGCTCAAGTGCTGGGTATGCGCCCGCCGCCCCCACTGCGCCAGGGTGGCGCAAGCCGTTTCCAGCACCCACTCGCCAAGCGGCAGAATCAGGCCACTGCCTTCCGCCACGGGGATTATATCCCCTGGGGCCAACAGCCCGCGTTCGGGGTGTTGCCAACGCAGCAACACCTCCGCCCCTTGCAGCCCTGCTTGCTGATCAATCTGCGCTTGGTAGTAGAGAACAAACTCACTCTTCAACAGGCCCTGGCGCAGATCACTCTCCAGGCTGGCGCGCTGCAGCACTTGCTGTTGCATACGCTGCTCAAAGAAGCAGCAGGTATTCCGCCCCGAGGCCTTGGCCTGGTACATGGCCAGATCAGCTTGTTTCATCAGGTCATCCAACGACTCGTCGGTGCCGTTGAACATCGCGATGCCAATACTCAGGGTACTGAAATGCTCGATGCCGCCGACCCGAAACGGTTGGCGCAGGGTCAGTAAAATCTTGCTGGCAATCGCCTGCGCCTGCTGGGCAGCCTGACCAGGCTCTTGTCCGAGATTTTCCAGCAGCACAACAAACTCATCCCCGCCAATGCGCGCCACGCTGTCGCTCTGGCGTACGCAACTGGTCAGACGTTCGGCGACCTGCTGCAGCAGCTGATCACCAATAGCGTGACCACGGGCATCGTTGAGGGTTTTGAAGTTATCCAGGTCGATAAACAGAATGGCCCCACGCTGTTCCGTCTCCTGACTGGTGACCAAGGCATGCTCGATACGCTCGCGCTGCAATCGGCGGTTGGGCAATTGAGTGAGCGGATCGTAGTAGGCCAACTGCTCGATACGCTGCTCGGCCGCCTTGCGCTGAGTGGTGTCGGTCAGGTTGATTACATAGTTGATGTGCTGCGCGTCTACACCATCGCGCACCACGGCAATGCTGACCCACTGCGGATACTCCTGACCGTTTTTGCGCCGCCCGGCCATTTCACCCTGCCAGTTACCTTGATGGGCGAGCGCGGCCAGCATGGCCTCGCGGGCCACAGTAAAACTGCCTTGGGCGAGCATGCCGTCGAGTGGACGGCCAATCACCTCGTCTTCGCTGTAGCCGGTCATGCGGGTAAATGCCGGATTGGCCCGCAGCACGTTGTACTCGGCATCGGTCACCACCATGCCCTCTGCTGACTCAAACACCTTGGCGGCGATGTGCAGGTCTTCGACCATGTTCTGCATCGCCATGCCGACCCGGTTGTATTCGTAGATACCGGTGGGCTGAAAGCGCAGGCCGCGCTCACCGGCCTGGGTGGCCTCGATAAAGCCCAGCAACTGACTGATTGCCCGGTCATGACTGATACGCAGCAACCACGCAGCCACAATCAACAGCAGTAGAAAGCCGCCACTGAGCAACAGAAACGAGCGCAGGTAGTTGTCGTAGATGGAGGCAAACCGTTTATCCGACACACCGAGCGCCAGCCAAAGCGGTTCCTCGACATCCGCCAGGCTGATATCAAACCGTTTGACATAAAGCCCCTGACCATCTCGCTGAGGAGCTTCGAGCGCGGCATAGCTTTCAGGGGTACGCTCGCTCTCACCCTGCCACGCCAATGCATGGGTCTCGTGACCGAGAACCAGCAAATCCACCGCTGTGCCGGCAACCAATTCGCTGATAAAGCTGCGATTTTGTCCAAGCGCCAACCCGACAAACAGGTAACCACGCAGTTGCACCGTAGCGGGGTCGAATATCGGCGTGGCCCTGAGCAAAACACACTGCGTGGGGTTTTCCACCAGGCTCCAGCCCTGCACATAGTGAATCGGCGAGCGCAGGGAGGCGAGAATAGGCTGGATATCAAACAGTGGCAGCCCCGCATCCATAACCAACTTGCCGCTGGGATCAAGCAGGAAGAACACCTCCAAGCGGGCGTCGATGTTGGCATCCTGGAACATAAAAGCCACATCAGCGGCAATGTCCTCAACCGGCATGGCCTCCGCAGACAGCGCCCCCACAGTTCGCCGTGCGGCAGCGCTGTGCAGGTACACCTCAAGCATGCGCAGGCGGTTGTTGATCAGGCTGACGATGGTGTGCTGGTGCTGCGTCAGGCTGCTGCGGATCTCGCGCTGCAAACCAGTTTCAGCGGTGCGCAGGGAATAGACCATGACCACGCTGATGGAGACCATGCCCAACAGGCCAAACAGCAGCGCCGTTCGCGTGGCGAACTTAAGCTCCCAGCGCGCGGCTTTGGGTTGGTGATTCGAACCGCTACTCATGGCCCTTCACGCCTCCGGGTGATCACCGGGCTTATCGAAGCCCTCGACACGTTCTGTTGCGCCGCTACAACTGCCTGCAAGCGCCGTCGTGTGTGGCTCCGGCGTGTGTGGCGCTGCGCGTCCGGTATTTCGCGGAACAACGGCGCACTCGATACCAAACGCCCCACTCTGGTGCGCAATCGCGTTACAGCACGCGCGGCGGATGCTCTAGTTCGGGGGCATACCCGTAACGGTGATCACAAATGCAACATATGCGCCGTTTGCACGCGACTCACTGCAGGCCAATCTCATCGATCAGTTGCCGGTACTCCTGCACCTGTTGGTTAAGCATGTCCTTGACCTGCGGCCCGGGCATAAACTGGATTGGCTGACGAATACGCACTTCTGTGACCTCAATAAACCGCGGGTCGCGCACGGCCGCCGCCAAGGCATCAGCCAGCACACGTACCTGCTCAGCCGGCGTATCGGCCGGCACACTGACAATACGCACGGCATGCAAGGCCAAGTCATAGCCCAACTCACGCAGCGTCGGCACGTCGGGGTATCCCAGCAATCGCTCTTTGGCCAAGCTGGCCAGCACGCGCATCTGCCCTGAATCGGTAAAGGCGGTGTGAGTGCCGCCGCTGTAGGCAAAAATCACCTCACCGGATGTCACCAGCGGGGCCATGCCCGCCCCACCCGAGGTCGGCACGATGCGTAACTGCAGGCCTTCACGCTTGGCGATGGCGCGGGTCAGCAGGCGATCTTCTGCGGTTTGCGTGACGTATATCTGGCCCGGATTTTCACGCAGATAGGTCAACAGGCTAGGCCAATCCTTAAAACCACTCTGGCCCCCTGTGACGTAGGCCGACTGATCGAGTTGTGGGATGCAAATAAAGTTTCATCCGTACAAATAAAGTATCATCCTTACAAATAAAGTTTCATCCTAAGCCTGTATCCGCTATGTTGAGGTCATC
>LNDO01000095.1 GCA_001465025.1 Pseudomonas sp. Ga0074129 | reverse complement strand
AAACCCGGCGGCGGATCTTTGGGCGCATTGCCCTTCGGCACGATGGCGCGCTTGAAGCCGTGTTTGGCCGCTTCTTTTAAGCGCTCCTGACCACTCGGAACAGGGCGAATTTCGCCAGACAACCCCACCTCACCGAACACCAGCAAGTCATGCGGCAGCGGTTTGTTGCGCAAGCTGGAAATCACTGCAGCCATCAGCGCCAAATCGGACGCTGTTTCCAGCACCTTGACCCCACCGACCACGTTGAGAAACACATCTTGGTCATAGGTCGGGATGCCACCGTGGCGATGCAACACCGCCAGCAGCATGGCCAAACGGTTCTGATCCAGCCCCAAGGTAACGCGGCGCGGGTTGGCCATATGGCTGGTGTCGACCAGCGCCTGCACCTCCACCAACATCGGTCGTGTCCCTTCCCAAGTGGCCATGACGATGCTGCCGGGCACTTCCTCCTGAGCACGGGTCAGAAAAATCGCCGAAGGGTTCGTGACCTCCTTCAGGCCTTTGTCCGTCATGCCGAAAACGCCCAACTCGTTGACTGCGCCAAAGCGGTTCTTCACCGCGCGCAACAGACGCAGGCGGCCATCGGACTCACCTTCGAAATACAGCACGGTATCGACCATGTGTTCCAGTACGCGCGGGCCGGCCAGCGCGCCTTCCTTGGTTACATGGCCCACCAGAAAGATCGCCGTGCCGCTCTGTTTGGCAAAACGCACCAGCAGCGCCGCACTCTCGCGCACCTGAGACACACCGCCAGGCGCGGAGGACAGTTGTTCGGTAAAGATGGTCTGGATCGAATCAATCACCATCACCTTGGGTTTTTCCAGGCGCGCGGTGGCGATGATGCTTTCGATGCAGGTTTCGGTCATCACCTTGAGCTTGTCTTCTGGCAAGCCCAAACGACGCGCGCGCATCGCCACCTGCTGCTGAGATTCCTCACCGGTGACATAGAGCGCAGGGAAGCGCTGGGCAATATTGCACAGTGTCTGCAACAAAATGGTTGATTTGCCGATGCCGGGGTCACCACCGATCAGCACCACAGAGCCGTCTACCAGACCGCCGCCAAGCACTCGATCCAACTCGCCGGAGGCGGTGGAGAAGCGCGGCATTTCCTCGACGCTGACTTCAGCCAGGGTTTTGATTTGTGCCTGCTCACCGGCCCAGCCAGCGCGACCGCTGGGGGTTGCGGCGTTAGCTTCAAGCAGGGTTTCGACCAAGGTATTCCAAGCGCCGCACTCGCCGCACTGGCCTGCCCATTTGGGGAACGTTGCACCGCACTCGGTGCAACCATACATACGCTTGGCCTTGGCCATGCCGGACTCCTGTAAGAACTAAGCCCGGATCATACGAAATGGCTGGATATATTTACAGCTCAGAGAAGTGAACCGCTGGCTGCGTGCAGAAGGGACTGCGCGCAAACTTGCCAAGCCAGCGGCCATTCAGCCCTTAAAAGGTGCTTAGGACTTACAACCGTTACCGCACCCGCAACACTGACCAGCCGCACGCTTAAGTAAACGCGCCACCTCATCTTTGAGCTCTACACGCTCTTGCTTGAGCGACACCAGTGCGTCGTCGTTGAGCAGTTCATTACCGGCTTCGATACGGCATATACGCTTGTCCAGTGACTCATACGTTTCGGCAAGCTTGGCAAAGCCAGCATCGCTTACGCGTAGGTCATGCAGCGTGCTACGCAATTCAGGAAAGTCTTTGATCAGAGGGTGATGTTCAACGTGCATGCTGGCACTCCTGAGTGATGGTCTGTGCTTGCAGACTATCCCCAGCGCTCCAGCCATTACTTGATCAGGGTCAAGACAGCATCGCTATGACGCATTGTGCAGGTAGGTGGCGAGCTCGTCCTTAAGCGTCACACGCTGCATTTTCAGGCCAAGCAGCAGAAATTCATCCATAGCAACCCGCCCGCTTTCTACTTCATAAATGCGCTTATCGAGGCCTTCATACTCTTCAGCCAAGCGCACGAAATGCCCATCATTGGACATCAGGCGACGCAACTGAGCCTGAAATTCAGGAAATTCACGGCTGAGTGGGTGATGTTCCAAAGGCATACAAGGCTCCTCACTGCGGGTCGAAGTTGAGACTAGCTCACCCAGCATGACTCTGCCGGGCGCTGGCAAAATGAGAAGCACTGCGCACGTTCTGCTATCGTGCGCACATACCGCCACACACCTGAGATCAGACTATGAGCATAACCACCGGATGCTCGGCCTGCCGCGATGGCAAAGGTTTGGACTTCGCCATCAGCATGGCATTCCAGCCCATCGTCAACGTAAGTACAGGTAGCGTATTTGCCCACGAAGCCTTGGTCCGAGGCAGTGCGGGTGAGTCTGCCGGCAGTTTGCTGAGCCAGATTAACGGCGACAACCTCTATCCTTTCGACCAGGCCTGCCGCATTACTGCGCTGGAATGGGCGGCCAGGCTGCAGGTCCCGGCGATGGTGTCGATCAACTTTATGCCCAACGCGGTGTATAAGCCTAAAACCTGTATCCGCGCCACACTGGAAGCCGCCAAACGCTTCAATTTCCCCCTAGAGCGCATCATTTTCGAAGTCACTGAACAAGAGCAGGTGCTCGACATCGACCACCTCACCGGTATCCTGCGCGCCTACCGCAAACAGGGCTTTATGACCGCCATTGATGATTTTGGCGCCGGCTATGCTGGCCTCAATCTGCTGGCGGACTTTCAGCCCGACTTGATCAAGCTCGACATGCAGCTGATCCGCAATATTGATCAGGACAACGTTCGGCAGATCCTGGTCGAAGCCACCCTGCAGATGTGCCGCAAGCTCAACATCCGGGTGATTGCTGAAGGCATTGAGAGCCTTGCCGAACTGCGCACCCTGCAAGCCATGGGCGTGGAACTGTTCCAGGGATATCTGCTAGCCAAGCCAGGCTTCCAATCGCTGCCTGATATCCACTGGCCAGCCTAAGTAGCTGGCAAGCCGAACGGACTGCATTACACTCTGCGCCACACCATTTAACAGGGAGCGCAGCATGAGCATCATCAGCGAATTCAAAGCCTTTGCCGTGAAAGGCAACGTCGTCGACATGGCCGTCGGCATCATCATTGGCGCGGCCTTCGGCAAAATCGTTTCGTCCTTCGTTGGCGATGTGGTGATGCCACCACTTGGCGTGCTGATTGGCGGCGTAGACTTTACCGACTTGGCCATCACCTTAAAGGCAGCTGAAGGTGATCTGCCGGCGGTGGTACTGGCCTACGGTAAGTTTATCCAGACGGTTATCGACTTCCTGATCGTCGCCTTTGCCATCTTTATGGGCATCAAGGTGCTTAACCGCCTCAAGCGTGAAGAAGAAGTCGCGCCTCAGGCAGCACCTGCACCGACCAAAGACCAGGAGCTGCTCAGCGAAATCCGCGACTTGCTTAAATCGAACCAAGCTCAACAGTAAGCATTAGTAGGCAAGGGCCAATAGCTGCCCTTGCCTACGCTTGCCTCGCATTAAATGACCGAAACCCCTCTTTTCGCTCACAGGTGCCAGCCCGCGCCGAAACCTGACTCAGCGGCCCATCAGTTAGTGCCTTTATAAAGTGGCCAAGCAACAACTGATAAATCCAGCTCCACGGCTCAATAACCCGCTCAATAAATTGGCGCTGCTAACGCGATTTTTTAACTAGACTGCAGAAGGGTTTGAGTAACATCGTTAGAACAGCGACCGGCTGGTTGAACCCGCTCATCATCGAGCGGACCAGCAAAACAGGCATAAACGTTGACCTGTAGCCGGCAGATTCTTCTCTATTAGCTAAGGCCGATTCATGACCGATAATGCCGACGACGATCTGTTTAACTTCGACGCCGAGACCGGCCATGAACCCGCTGAGAACCCCCGCCACACCTGGCATGTTTTGATTGTCGATGATGACCAAGACGTTCATCAGTCCACCTGCTTCGCCCTGGCCAACACGCACATTCTCGGCCGCCCGCTCAAATTCCTGCATGCATACTCCGCCGGCCAAGCGGTCGATTTACTGTGTGAGAACCCTCAAGTAGCGGTGATCCTGCTGGATGTGGTGATGGAGTCCGAGCATGCCGGCCTGCACTTGGTAAAGCGCATCCGCGAAGAGATGGGCAATAGCGAAGCACGCATCATCCTGCGTACGGGGCAACCAGGTTACGCCCCCGAGCTGGAAGCTATTCGCGACTACGACATCAACGACTACAAAACTAAATCCGAACTGACGCGCAACCGTCTCTACACCTCGCTCACCACCGCCATTCGCTCCTACGATCAAATTCACACTATCAACGCCAGCCGCCGTGGTCTGGGTATGGTGATCCGCGCCAGCAGTCAGCTACTCGCTCGCCAAGGTGTGACTGAGTTTGCCGCCGGCATCATCACGCAGATTTGTGGCCTGCTCGGGCTGCCGCCCGAAGGGCTGGTGTGCGCCTATGACCATGAGTTTTCGCCGTCCAACGCCTTAATCGTGGCCGCCGCCGGCAACCTGACGAACTGCATCGATAAGCAACTGGGCGAACTGCCCGACCGAGAGATCGCAGATGCACTTAAACAGGCACTGAGCGAGCGCCACAACATTTACGGTGACACCAGCACCACGTTGTTCTTTCAAGGCCAGGGCCACAACCATATGGCGGCCTACCTGCAAACCGAACGGGCACTTGATGAGCTGGATAAACAACTGCTTGAGGTGTTTTGCAGCAATATTGTGATCACCCTGGACAACGTCCTGCTGCTCAGTCAGCTCAAGGATCACGCCTACAACGATCAACTGCTGCACATCCCCAACCGCCTGGCGCTGATTCACGCCTTGGATCGCGCCCTGGCCAGCAGTGTCGCCAGCGAACTCACCTTAGCGCTGATCGACATTGATGGTTTCTCGGAATTTAACGACACCCTGGGCCACAAGCTGGGCGACGCCATGCTGCAAGCCATGAGCACGCGATTGCAGGACGCCCTACCGAGCAGCAGCTTGCTCGCACGCGTGGATGGCGATGTATTCGGCATTCTGGCCGAGCACAGCACGCTCTGTCCGCAGCAACTGCAAACACTGCTGCATGACCCCTTACAGTTTGCTGATCTGACCCAGCGCATCACCGCCACCATCGGTCTAGCACGCCTGGATCACGTCGATGGCAAAGGCAGTGACGCCCTGAAAGCCGCCAGCATTGCCCTCAAGCACGGCAAACAGCAGCAGCGCGGCAGCATCAATCACTTCAGCCGCAAGATGGAGTTCGAGACCCGCGCCCGCGTGCAACTGCTGCAAGACCTGCGCCTGGCGTTTGAGCATGAGCGCCTGTTTGTCGTCTACCAGCCGCAGTTCAACCTGCAAGATAACCAACTGGTTGGCGTCGAAGCCCTGCTGCGCTGGCGCACCGAAGACAACCGGTTTGTCTCGCCGGCCGAGTTCATCCCACTGGCTGAAAGCTCAGGATTAATCGTGGCCTTGGGTGAGTGGGTGTTGCGTGTGGCCTGCCATGATCTGGGCACGATCAACCAGCACAGCCAACGCCCGCTGCGCATGGCTATCAACGTTTCAGTGGCGCAACTGCGCCATCCGGGCTTTATCGACATGCTTAGCGGCGCACTGGCTGAAAGCAATGTGCAACCGCAACTGATCGAGCTTGAGATCACCGAATCCATGGCCATGCTCGAAGCTGATCTGATGACCGTGCTGATTAACCAGATCAAGGCGCAAGGATTGACCTTGGCCATAGACGATTTCGGCACCGGGTTTTCCTCGCTCAGCTACTTGGAGCGGCTGAACGTGGATCGCTTGAAAATCGACCTCAGTTTTATTCGCCAACTGGAACAGAGCGAGGGCGGACGGCGCATAGTTGAAACCATTATCCAACTGGGTCAGAGCCTTGACCTTGAAGTCATCGCCGAGGGCATTGAGCAGGACAGCCAAGCCGTGCTGCTCAAGCAAATGGGCTGTCACGAGGGCCAGGGTTACCTGTTTTCAAAGCCCTTGCCCATGCATGACCTGCTTGCGTTTATCGCCGCGCGTTCAAGTGAGTAAGCCATGTCTCGCGTCCAACTCCGCCTTCTCGCCCTGATTGCACTCTCGCTGCTGGTTACGGCTTGCAGTGATCCGGAGCCCATTCGCCTGGGCTTTATCGCTGGCCTGTCCGGGCCTAACGCCGACCTCGGTCTGGCCGCGCGTAACGGAACGCAACTGGCCGTTGAGCAACATAACGCCACGGCGCAAGACACCGGACGCAGCGTACAGCTGATCATCCGCGATGACGAACTCAACCCCGAGCAAGGTAAGAAAGCCCTGGCTGAGCTTCTGCAACAGCAGGTGCACGCGGTTATCGGCCCTATGACCAGCGCAGTGGCCATGGCGCTTGCACCCATGGCCACAGAAGCAGGCGTGCTATTGATGGGCGGCCCAGTCAGTACTGACCTACTCAACAGCCGCGATGACCAATTCTTCCGCACCATCGGCAGCAATGACGAACATGCGCGCGTCATGGCTGCTTACCTGCGGCAAACCCACAACATCGAGCGCATCAGCCTGATTGTCGATCACCGCAACAGGGCCTATACCGACTCTTGGGCCGGGCACTTCAACGCACGTTTCGACGAGTTGGGTGGACGCATTGTGCAGATCGCAGCCTTCGAATCCTCCACAACGCTCGACTACGCCCAGGTGGCCAGCCAGGCATTGAGCGAAACCACGCAAGCGGTGCTGCTGATCACCAACTGCGTCAACAGCAGCCTTCATTAACCATTGCCACGGCGGAATGGGCCGGCAGCGGTAAGCTGATCGAGCTGGGTGGCCAGGCCGTCGAAGACGTAATCGTCGCACAGTACATCAACATGCAAGATACCTCGCCGGCATTTACGGCCTTCCGCACGGCGTACAGCGCACGCTATGGAGAAGCCCCCGGTTTCCCAGCACTCACCGCCTACAACGCCACCCGCGTTGTGCTGCAAGGCATGAGCGAGCAACAGGACGACGAAACCCTCAAACAGACCCTGCTTCGGGTACGGCGCTTTGAGGGTTTACAAGGCCCTATCGAGCTGGATGCATTTGGCGACACGCACAGCCCGACCTTCATTACCCGCATTCAACAGGGCCAGTATCAGCATGCGGATTAAGCGTCTTGCCTTCGCTTTGCTCTTTGCCGTGCTCCTGGCGGCTTGCAGCGAGCCGAATAAACCCGAACAGCCGATTCGGCTCGGGGTCATCGTCGACAGCTCGGGGGCCAGCGCCAGCTTGGGCATTTCCGGGCGCAATGGCGTGCAACTGGCCATCGAGCAGCGCAATGCAGTCGGCGGCATTCAGGGGCGCAGCATTGAGATGCTGCCGCACGACGACGGGTTTGATCCGCAGCGGGCGAAGCAAGCCGCCAAAACACTGATCGACAGCCAGGTCGATGCTGTCTTGGGGCCGATGACCAGTGTGATTGCCGAAGCACTTGCCCCCTCCTTCACCGAGGCGAACATTCTGCTGATGGGCATTACGCCGCTATCCCCCCTTTTGGCGGGCCAGGACGATATGTTTTTCCGCACCTTGGGCCACTTGAATCCTGATGCACGTAGCATCGCCAATCACCTGTTCAAGCGCATGGGCGTCACCCAGGCCAGCCTGTTGGTTGAGCAAAGCAACGTCACCTTCGCAACCCCATGGGTTAAAGACTTCACGGCACATTTCACCACCCTGGGCGGTCAGGTTGCAGCACCGGTTGCTTTTCAGCGCAGCCCCGAGGCGCAGTATGCCGAGCTGGCCAGCGCCGCCCTTATGCCTGACACACAGGCGGTGGTGATCGTCAGTAGCGCCCTCGACACGGCCATGCTCGCTTCACACCTGCGACAAAAACGACCCGACGTGGTGTTGGCAACCCCCTCTTGGGCCGCCGCCGATGCCCTGCTGGAAATGGGTGGGCAATCAGTCGAGGGGCTGGTTACGGCACAGGTTTTTGACCTCGCTGATCAAAGCCCGGCGTTCACCAACTTCCGCAAGCAGTACCAAGCACGCTTCAGCCAAGATGTTGATACCGCTGCCGTGACCGGCTACAACGCCACTCAAGTCTTGCTGCAGGCTCTTGAAGCCCGCCAACCCGACGAGCACCTCAAACAAACCCTGTTGCGCATTCGCCGCTTCGAGGGTCTGCAACAACCCATCGTCTTCGACGCGTTCGGAGACAACAACCGTATATATTTGCGAGTGGTCAAGCATGGTCGCTTTATCGACCCTGAGTAACCTGCTCAGGGCGCGCCCCCTTCTGCTAACCCTGGCCAGCCGCTTTATTCTCGTGGCGGCTTTGCCGATTGTGGCTATCGCGCTGCTATTCCGGCTGTACTACGAGCCGCTGATGCTGGAAGACATCAACACTCGCCAGGGGCTTGCCGCCGATAACATCGCCCGTCAACTGGAGCGCCACTTTGCCATTGCCGACCGCGAGTTAGGTTCGCTAGCCAGCCTGTTCGACAGCTCGGCGGATCTGAACGAAGTACATGTACAAACACTGCTCGATGCCTATGCCGACACCTCGGACTTTTACGAAGCGATCTACCTGAGCGACGCCCAGGGGCGCATCCGCGCAATCGGCATGCCCGCAGACAAGCGGGCACTGAGACAGAACCTTTATGGCTTGGATGTATCGGCGCGAGATTTCGTGCGCAATGCCCAGGCGGAAAAAACAGGGGCCTGGTCCAACAGCTTCCTCTCGACAGTCAGCTCACGACTAGCGGTCGCCCTGGCCAAACCGCTCGGCCAGCGCACCCTGATCGGTGAAGTGGCGATAAGCCCACTGCCCGAATTGGCACGCCAGTTAAGCCAGGACGGCGCGTTACAAGTGTTGATTGTTGATCGCCAGCGCCAACTGATCGCCAGCTCGCAAAACCGCGAAGTGAGCCAGCAACTGAACCTTGGCCATTTGCCAGTTTTCCAAGGCACAAACACACGCGTCCAGCACTTACAGATCGATAATCAGGACATGGTAGGTCTGGCGCGCACCGTAAACGGCCCAGACTGGCAAGTGTTGGTGGTACAACCTCGCGAGCAAGCCTATGCCCTGCTGAGCTCAACCTGGCAGCGCCTGTTCCTCTCACTGGCAGCCACGCTGGCGGTGGCGATGGGCATTGCCGCACTCACCAGCTGGAGCCTGGCCAATAAAATCTCGCTGTTCAGCCGCCAGGTTCGGCAAATTGCCAACGGCCGTTACGACCTGCCAATGCAAAGCACTTCAATCCGCGAACTGAACACCTTGAGCGCCAGCCTTAAACGCATGGTGGGCGCTATCCGTGAGCGGGAAGAAGCATTGCTGGCCACCGCGCAAAGCCTGCGCGAAAGCGAAGACCGCCTGCTGGCGACACTGGAGAATACGCCCAACGTGGCCATCCAATGGTTCGATGCCGAAAGCCGAGTCGTGCTGTGGAACCATGCCAGCGAGACGCTCTATGGGATCAGCCGCGATCAGGCACTGGGCCAAACCCTCGACCAGTTGTTCTACACCGCCGAGCAGCAGCGGTTGTTTAAAGCCATGCTTAAAGAAACCACTAAGGGCAGCGGCATCGGCCCTTACTTGAGTGAGGTGCGCCTGCCGGACAAACGCCAGGTGTTTGTTCTGGCCACGACCTTTGCCTTGCCTAGCAACGATGGGCAGCAAATGTTTGTGTGCATGGACATCGATGTCACCGACCAGAAAAAAGCTGAAATCGCCTACCGCGAACTCAATGCCAGCCTAGAGCAGCGCGTTGATGAGCGCACCGAAGCCTTGAGCAAGAGCAACGCCGAACTCAATCAAACCATGCTGTCCTTGCAGCGCGCGCAAAAAGAACTGGTGCACAGTGAAAAACTGGCGGCGCTGGGCTCGCTGGTGGCTGGGATTGCCCACGAACTGAATACCCCAGTGGGCAACAGCCTGATGGCAGCCAGCACCCTGGAAGATCACAGCCGCAGCATTGCCACCGCCATCACCAGTGGCGCGCTGAAGCGCTCGACCCTGGAGCAGTTTATTGAGGACAACAAAACCGCCACCGACATACTGGTGCGCAACCTGCGCAAAGCCAGTGAACTGATCACCAGTTTCAAGCAGGTCGCGGTCGATCAGGCCAGCGCCCAGCGCCGGCACTTCCAGCTCAGCGAGGTGGTCAAAGAGATTCTGATCACGCTCGGCCCGACCCTAAAAAAGACGCCGTTCGTGATAGAAAGCAACATTGACGACAGCATCGAATTGGACAGCTACCCCGGCGCACTCGGCCAAGTGCTGGTGAACCTGATCAACAATGCCCTGATCCACGGCCTAGACGGGCTTAAGCACGGCAAGATCGGTCTGTATGCCTTCCCCTATGAGCCGGGCTGGATTGAACTGGCGCTGTCGGATAACGGCCACGGCATCAGCGAAGAAAACCTGCCTCGGATTTTCGACCCGTTCTTTACCACCCGTTTAGGCCAAGGCGGTAGCGGTTTGGGCCTGAATATCGTGCACAACCTGGTTACTGGGGTGCTCGGCGGTAAGCTGGAGGTGGCCAGCCAACCCGGCTGGGGCGCGCGCTTCGCCATTCGCCTGCCAATCAGTGCGCCGCGAGGAGAGTTGTCCGCAGTCGGTGCGCCAGCGGTTACCAGTAGTTCTCCACCGCCACTTGCCCCGGACGCCGATTCAGACTGAGCTGCAAGCCGCGCTGTTTAAGCCGCGCACGGGTGTCATCGATCATCTGCGGGTTGCCGCAAATCATCAGCCGCGAGTGCGCCGGCTCCAGCCTCAATCCGGCAGCACGCTCCAACTCGCCGTTGTCCAACAAGGTGGTGATGCGCCCATGCAAGCAACCGGGAACCTGTTCGCGGGTGACCAACGGCAGGTAGGCAAAACGCTCAGCGTATTCCTGCAAATGGGGCTGCTGCATAAGCGTGTGAATCAGCGGCTGATAGGCCAACTCGCCCGCCGTGCGTGCGCTGTACACCAGCACCACGCGGGCAAAGCGCTGCCAAACCTCCAACCCCTGCAAGATCGATAGAAACGGCGCCAGCCCGGTGCCGCTGGCGAGCAACCAGAGATCATGACCGTCAACAAAACGGTCCAAGGTGAGAAAGCCCATGGCCTGCTTGGCCACCAGCAGGCGGTCGCCAACGCGCAGCCGGCGCAGCTCAGAAGTGAACTCACCGTTCGGCACGACAATGGAAAAGAACTCAAGAAACTCATCATGGGGCGCCGACGCCATCGAATAGGCACGCCAGACCACCGAACCATCCTCCTTTCGTACACCTAGCCGGGCGAATTGCCCCGCGGTAAAGCGAAAGCCCGCGTCGCGACTGCAACGCAGGCTGAACAAACTCGGCGACCACAGGTTGATCGCTGTCAGAGTTTGCTCGGTGTAGTTGTCATCACTGGCCATAAAAGGCACCGGGTAGCGGCAGAATGCACCGCCCCAGTGTGGCCCATCGCCGCGCGGACAAACACCGACAAAGCCTGAGGACTCTTCTGCCACACGCCAGAGAGGCGTTAGTGGCTAGCGGCGATTGACCGTCTGCGCTGCGCGTAGCATGTCGGCACCCACCTCGGCCTCGTAGGTTTTCCAGACCGGTTGCATGGCACTGCGCCAGGCGGCACGCTCCTGCTCTGTAAGGCTGACCAACTTAGTCTTGCCAGCGGCCAGCACCTGCTCGCGGGCCTTTTGATTGAGCGTTTCAGCTTGCTGATTGACGACCACAGTCACCTCTTCAATGATCGCCTCCAACTCAACGCGGGTTTTGTACGGGATGCTGTTCCAGAAACGTGTGTTGCTCACCAGCATGTAATTCAGCGTGCCGTGATTGCTTTCAGTGATAAACGGCTGCACGGCATCGAGTCGCTGACTGGCGATGTTCGACCAGGCATTTTCGCTGCCCTGCACCTTGCCGCCCTGCAGCGCGGTCAACGTCTCACTGTACGGCAGGCTCACACCCGTGGCGCCCAGCGCCTTGAATTGCGCATCCAGCACCTTGGAGGGCTGAATGCGAAAGGCCAGCCCCTTGGCATCCGTTGGCAGGCGCAGTTCGCGGGTGGCCGATAGCTGCTTCATGCCGTTATTCCAGAACGCCAGCCCGTAGATGTTCTGCTCGGTCATGGCACGCAGCAGTTCGCGGCTTTTGTCGCGCTTCTGAAACCGCTTGAGCGCCTCTAGGTCATCAAACAAAAACGGTAAATCAAACAGCTGCAATTGCTTGCTGTAGGCGCTGAATTTGGACAGCGACGGGGCCAGCATTTGCACCCGGTTATCGCGCAGCGCTTCCAGTTCATCAGCGTCACCAAACAGGCTGGCGTTGGCGTGCACCTCAACCTTGACCTGACCCGCCAAGCGCGTTTCAACCATCTGCTTGAACAGTACTGCGCCCTGGCCCTTGGGCGTGTTTTCAGCCACCACGTGGGAGAAATTGATGACGATGGGGGCCTTGCCCTGAGCCAACACTGGATTGGCTACAAACAGCGCCGCGCCGAGGATTAGGGGCAGGAGAAACTTGTACATGGACATACCTTATGCAAATAGAACGCCGTGAAGCCTGCATAGGCAGGCCTCATTGAGTGTGGGGTGTGGACGTTGGATGATGCCGCGCAGAACAGCCCGCGCGCTCCCGATCATCAGGCGCTACCAGATCGCATCCGAACAACTGCTCGGGGTCTGGTTATTATTTGAATGCCGGCCCTGCTGACTCAGTGGTATCAGACACGACTGAGCAGATCCGCAAGGGGGCGGCATTCTTCGATAAAGCGACACGCGGCACAACCTTGATTAACGGAACCCGCTCGCAGTTCCGAGACTTTTGCAGCACTTGCGCCGACAATAGCGACGAATTGCACCTTGCCACCGAGTGTTCCATGCCTTTGCTTAGCAGCCCGTTTGCCCAACTCGATTTGATTCGCCAACCAGACCAACCCAACGAGCCGCTGCAGGCCTTCGATGCCGCCGACGAGTACCTGCTCAATCACCTGCACGAACAGGGGCTGAAGAGCGAGACGCGAGTGTTGGTGCTCAATGACAGCTTCGGCGCGCTGGCCGCCAGCCTCGCAGGGCGGGCCCAAGTAACCAGCAGCAGCGACTCCTACTTGGGCTACCAGGGTTTGCAGGTCAACCTGCAGCGCAACCAGTTGCCAGCGGATGCCGTGCAGTTTGTCCCGGCCAGTGAGGCCGCACAGGGGCCGTTCGACATGGTGCTGATTCGCGTGCCGAAAACCCTGGCCCTGCTGGAAGAACAACTGATCCGCCTGCATGGCCAGCTCGCCCCAGGCGCACAGGTGGTTGCTGCGGCCATGATCAAGCACCTGCCGCGCGCCGCCGGGGATTTGCTGGAGCAATACATCGGCCCGGTGCAGGCCTCGCTGGCAGTGAAAAAAGCCCGTCTACTGCTGGCCACGCCGCAGGCCAAAGCCGTGCCTGTTTCACCCTACCCGACGCGCTATCGCTTGGATAAACCGGCCATCGAGCTGCTCAACCACGCCAACGTGTTTTGCCGGGAAGACTTGGATATCGGCACCCGTGCCTTTCTCCCGCACCTGCCCAAACACCTGAGCCGCATGCGGGTGGCCGACCTGGGCTGCGGCAATGGCGTACTGGGGATTGCCTACGCACTGGGCAGCCCGCAGGCCGAGCTGACGCTGGTGGATGAGTCGTACATGGCGGTGCAGTCGGCCGCCGAGAACTGGC
This sequence comes from Pseudomonas sp. Ga0074129, assembly GCA_001465025.1. Taxonomy (GTDB): domain Bacteria; phylum Pseudomonadota; class Gammaproteobacteria; order Pseudomonadales; family Pseudomonadaceae; genus Aquipseudomonas. Next base: position 34,052 of record LNDO01000095.1, on the reverse strand, counting down.
GCGCAGCACTGGGCGAGCGCCCGGTACAGATCCGCGCCGGTGACGGCCTGGCTGAACAGCCGGCCGACTCACTGGATCTAGTCCTGTGCAACCCGCCCTTCCATCAGCAGCAAGTGGTGGGCGATTTTCTGGCTTGGCGCATGTTCCAGCAGGCCCACGCCGCACTGGTGACCGGCGGTGAGCTGTGGATTGTCGGCAACCGCCACTTGGGCTACCACGCCAAACTCAAGCGCCTGTTCCGAGGCGTCGAACAGGTGGCGGCCACACCAAAGTTTGTCGTGCTCAAAGCCATCAAGTAAGACGCGTTAGACCGGCGACACCAACATGGCCTCGGCCACCTGCCGGCGCATGGCCTTGCCACAGAGTTGCTCAACCAAGGTCAGGGCAAACACCAGCGCGGTGCCAGGGCCCTGACTGGTGATGCAGTTACCATCGACCACCACCGGCTGATCGACAAATACGCAGCCACTGAGGCGATCACTAAACGCCGGGTAGCAGGTCATGCGCCTTTGTTTGAGCACACCGTAGTGCTGCAAAGCCAGCGCCGGTGCGGCGCAAATCGCGGCGAACAGCTTGCCGGCCTTGGCCTGCTCACGCACCCGCTCGGCCAACGGCTCATGCTCGGCCAACCGTTGCGCCCCCGGCATGCCGCCCGGCAGCACGATCAGGTCAAACGGCTGCGCTAGCACGTCGACCAACATGGTGTCGGCCGTCAGGCGCGTACCACGGGCGCAGGTGATCATGCGCCGGCCTTCAATGCTGGCCACCACCACGTCGATTTCAGCACGACGCAATACGTCAATCAGCGTCACGCACTCCAGGTCTTCAACACCGTCCGCCACACTGATCAGGGCTCGTGTCGTCATGCACTTATTCCTTTTTCTGGCCGACCATAAACTGTCCGACTGGTCATAAATTCACCCTCCGCAGCCTAGCTGATATGATGCGCGCCTTTTTCCAGATCGCCAGCAAAAACATGCACAGATGCATGGATGTGCTTTGCTTTCGGTTTGCATCAACACGGCACGCCGCCGCTTCGGAGAGTTCCACATGCTGGAAAGACTGTTCCAACTCAAAGCCCATAACACCACGGTGCGCACCGAGCTTCTGGCAGGGCTGACCACCTTCCTGACCATGGCCTACATCCTCTTCGTCAACCCGGAGATGCTGGCAAAAACCGGCATGGACCATGGCGCGGTGTTTGTAGCGACCTGCCTGGCGGCGGCTATTGGCTCGCTGATCATGGGCCTTGTCGCCAACTACCCGATTGCCTTGGCGCCCGGCATGGGCCTCAACGCGTTCTTCACCTACACCGTGGTCATGACCATGGGCCACACCTGGCAAGTGGCGCTGGGTGCGGTGTTTCTCTCTGGGGTGATCTTCTTTCTGCTGTCGATCACCAAAATCCGTGAATGGATCATCAACAGCATTCCACTGGCCCTGCGTGCAGGTATCGCCGCTGGCATTGGCCTGTTCCTGGCGATTATCGCACTGAAAAACGCAGGCATCGTGGTCGATCACCCCGCCACCCTGGTGACCCTCGGTGACCTGTCGCAAGGCGGCCCAATCCTGGCGTGCCTGGGTTTCTTCGTGATCGCAGCACTGGCCCAGCGCCGCGTCACCGGTTCGGTGATGATCGGTATTTTGCTGGTCACCGGCCTGTCGATTCTGTTCGGCCTGTCCAAGCTCGATGGCGTGGTCTCGATGCCGCCTTCGGTGATGCCGACTCTGATGCAACTGGACATCATGGGCGCGTTGGACATTGGCCTGGTCAGCGTGATCTTCGCTTTCCTCTTCGTTGACCTGTTCGACACCTCCGGCACTCTGGTCGGCGTGGCGCAAAAAGCCAACCTGCTGGATAAAGACGGCAAGATGCCGAAACTCGGCCGCGCCCTGCTGGCCGACAGTACCGCGACCATGGCCGGCGCAGCGCTGGGCACCTCGACTACCACCAGCTATATCGAATCGGCTGCTGGCATCAGTGTTGGCGGACGTACTGGCCTAACCGCTTGCGTCGTGGCCGCGCTATTCCTGCTCGCGCTGTTCTTCGCCCCGCTGGCGAGTGCCATACCGGCTTACGCCACTGCACCCGCGCTGTTGTTTGTCGCCGTGCTGATGATGAGCAGCCTGGCGCAGATTGACTGGGAAGACCTGACCGTCGCCGCTCCGGTGGTAGTTGCCGCCCTGGCCATGCCGCTGACCTTCTCGATTGCCAACGGCATTGCCTTCGGCTTTATTGCCTGGACCCTGATCAAGCTGCTGGCCGGTCGCGCACGTGAACTCAACCCGGCGCTGGTGATTCTCTCGGCACTGTTTGTGGTTAAGCTCGCCTGGTTCGCATAACCACGCCGCAAACTGCAGGCCTTTGCTGGCTGGCGATCCGCTCACGCTGATCGCCAGCCAGTTGCTCGCCACACCGCTTGCATCCCTTTCAACGCAGGACATCTGTCCGCCCGCTTTGCGAGTCCGCCATGAGCCGTTCCCAGTTCGATCCCACTGCCTACGCCGCCCAGCTGGCTGACAAACAGCAGCGCCTTATAGAGCTGTTGGCACCGTTCAACGCACCGCCTCCTGAGGTATTCGAATCGCCGCGTGAGCACTATCGCCTGCGCGCTGAGTTCCGCTTGTGGCGCGAAGGTGACGAGCGCCATTACGCGATGTTCGAGGCTGGCGATAACCTTAACCCGATCTTCTTCGAAGACTTCCCCATCGCCAGCGCGCAGATCAATGCGCTGATGCCGCGCTTGAAGGCGGCGTGGCAGGCCAGTAGCGCCCTGAGCTTCAAACTGTTTCAGGTCGAGTTCCTCACCACGCTGGCAGGCGACGGCTTGATCACCCTCTGCTATCACCGCCCGCTGGATGCTGCCTGGCAGGCCGAAGCCGAGCAGCTCGCGGCTGAATTGCAGGTGAGCATCATTGGTCGCTCCAAGGGCAAGCGCATCGTCATCGGCAAGGACTATGTCGAAGAAAAACTGCAGGTCGCTGGCCGCACCTTCAGCTACCGCCAACCGGAAGGTGCCTTCACCCAGCCCAACGGCGAGGTGAACCAGAAGATGCTCGCCTGGGCCTATGACGCACTTGGCGAGCGCAGCGATGACCTGCTGGAACTGTACTGCGGTAACGGCAACTTCACCCTGCCGCTGGCCACCCGCGTACGCAAAGTGCTGGCCACTGAGATCAGTAAATCCTCGGTCAACGCCGCCTTGGCCAACTTGGCCGACAATGGCGTGGACAACGTCACGCTGGTGCGCCTCTCGGCGGAAGAACTGACCGAGGCGCTGAATGAGGTGCGACCGTTCCGCCGCCTGGCCGGCATCGACCTGAAAAGCTATGACTTCGGCTGCGTATTCGTCGACCCACCACGCGCCGGTATGGACCCAGACACCTGCGAGCTGACCCGTCGCTTCGAGCGCATCCTGTACATCTCCTGCAACCCGGAAACCCTCGCCGCCAACATCGCACAGCTCAACGACACGCATAAAGTCACGCGCTGCGCGCTGTTCGACCAGTTCCCTTACACCCATCACATGGAATCGGGTGTACTGCTGGAACGCCGTTAAGGTTACGGCCACAGGCACGCGCCAGCACCAGACCCATCGGTGGATGGGCGCAGGGTATCGGGAGCGCGACTAGACTGGGCGAACCCGGGTGAACGCACCCATGCGCCACGGAGTCGCCCATGCGCCGCTACCTGCTTGCTGTTCTTTTTCCGCTGCTGAGTGCCTGCACCAGCGCGCCACCACCGCCGGTTCAGGTGTTGGATCAGGCCTCAAGCAAGTCCTATCAAACCTTTAGCGTGCGCGCGGTGCGGGCCAGTGGCCATCGCCTCGACCTTGAAGAGCGCTTCAATCAAGCGGTGCAGACGGCACTCAGTGCCAAAGGTTATCGCTACCGGGAACAGGGTGCGGACATGCAGGTGATCTATGCCCTGGGCATGCACCATGAACGCGGTATTGAATTGGCCCCGGTGGCCGTGGCCGGCACGGTTTACACGCAAACCCGCGCCACCGAGGATGAACGCGCCCGTCTGGCCCTGCGCATTCTCGACAGCCAGACGCAGGCGGTGTTGTTTCAGGCGCAAATCAACCGGCAACTGCACAACCCAGACATGAGCCAGGAAAACTTCACCCGTGGCGTGGTCCGGCTGTTTGCCGACTTCCCCGAGGCCCGTTGACTCAGGCCCGCTGCAAACCGCGCAGCGCCCAGAAACACAGGCCTGCAGACACCACTTCAAGCAGCAAAGCGTAAAGGTTGAAGGTCTGTTGCGCGCCGCCATCGAGCCACAAGCCGCCGATGCGAGCCAAGGCCAAGGCGCTGTAGAGCAGCACCAGCAAGGTCAGGGCGGTGCGTGTCAGCTCCAGACGCGTGAGGGCCATACCGATAAACGCCGCCAAACCTAATTGCAGGCCGCCGTAATACGCACGTACATCCGTGGCTGCCGCTGCCGACATCAGCAGCATGCCGCTGAGATTGGCCATCTCATGAGGGCGCACAAAATACGCCAGGCCAAGACCGCCCAAGGCCAGCAACTGAATCACCAAGACCACACGTGCAAACAGCATGAAGCACCTCTAAACGGCGAAATCGAAGGCGCAGCATAAGCCGCTCAGCGCGTTTCGCAAATCATCCATAGTGAGCCTGCGCTTACGGGCGTTAAGCTACGCGCTGCATTTGCCAAGAGGTTCACCATGCGCCCGTTTATTGCCATCAGCGCCTTGCTGTTCAGCAGCCTGAGCCAAGCTGCCGAGCCGTTGACCATTGATGTACACCGCGACGCCAATTGCGGCTGTTGCACAGCCTGGATCAGCCATCTACAAGACAACGGTTTTAACGTAAACGACCATGTGGAGACCGACATGACGGCGGTCAAAATGCGCCTGGGCGTACCGCCACGCCTGGCGTCATGCCATACCGGGGTCATAGACGGGAAATTTGTCGAAGGTCATGTGCCAGCCGCCGACATTCTCAAACTGCGTCAGCAACCTGATCTACTCGGCGCCGCCGTACCGGGCATGCCCACCGGCTCGCCGGGCATGGAATACGGTGACAAGCGTGATGCGTACCAGGTCATCGGCCTGGACACTGACGGCGATGAGCGGGTGATCAGCGAATACGCGGGGAATTAACCACTGACGCCCCGTGCGGGACGTCAGTGGGTATGCGCTGACGGCTACTGGGCCCAGGGCGGCGGCGGTTCTTCGCCCTTGGGCTCGTCTTCGGCATTGAGCAGCGCCTGACGACGCGCCTCGTCGGCCAGTGCAGCCTTGATCTCGCGCATCACGGCGTCGATATCGGCTTCTTCTTCCGGGTCATCGAATTCACCGGTCAGCGGGCTTTCCGGTGTCAGTTCACCGGTCTCATACAGCGCCCACATTTCCTTGGCGTACTTGGTGAACTTCAATTCCGGGGCAAATTGGCCGAAGTAGGCGGACATGTTGCCGACATCACGCTCAAGCATCTTGAACGCATGGTTATTGCCGGCCGCGTCCACCGCCTGCGGCAGGTCGATGATCACCGGACCACCTGGATCAAGCAGCACGTTGAATTCCGACAGGTCACCATGCACCAGACCCGCGCAAAGCATTTTCACCACTTCACGAATCATAAAGGCGTGGAATTCGCGGGCATCGTCCGGGTGCAGGTCGACATCATTGAGGCGCGGAGCGGCATCGCCCTCGCCGTCATCGACTAACTCCATCAGCAATACGCCTTCAAGGAAGTCATACGGCTTGGGTACCCGCACCCCGGCGTTGGCCAGGCGGAACAGCGCCGCTACTTCAGCATTCTGCCAGGCATCTTCCTGGCCCTTGCGGCCGTACTTAGAACCTTTGGCCATGGCCCGGGCATCACGGCTATTACGCACCTTGCGGCCTTCTTGGTACTCGGCGGCCTGACGGAAGCTGCGTTTGTTGGCCTCTTTGTAGACCTTGGCGACGCGCAACTCATCACCACAGCGCACCACATAGACAGCAGCCTCTTTGCCACTCATCAGCGGCCGTACCACTTCATCGACCAGCCCGGCCTCAACCAGCGGCTCAATACGTTTTGGCGTCTTCATCAGCTTTAATCAGGGGTCCTGTGTGGCCTAAATCGTCTCTGCCGCCCGTTATACGGCAATCCGCGCCAAGCGCCCACCCTTGTGCACAGGCTGCTTACAAAAGCTGAGCCGGCGTACGGTTATTGGCAAGCACACACAGGCCGCCGACAATCCATTGACTTCAAGGAGTGTGAAGCATGCCTGCCACCACCCACCGCTCAACCCGCCGCATCACGCCACACACAGCCCGCTACGCCGAGCCGCTGCGTTACAGCATAGCGCCGTGCCCGCTTGGCTATCTGCTGCTGGCCGCCAGCGCCAAGGGCATTTGTGCCGTGTTGATGGGCGATACGCCACACGCCGTGCAGGTTGAGTTGCAACAACGCTTTGCCGAGGCTGTATTGCAGGTCGATGACGCTGGGCTAAGCGAAGACGTGCAGCAGGTCGTGCGCCAACTCAACGATCCATTGCGCCCCGCCCAACTGCCCCTGGACATACGCGGCAGTGCCTTTCAGCAGCAGGTGTGGCAAGCCCTGTTGCATATCCCCTGCGGGCAGACGCGCACCTACAGCGAACTGGCCGCGCCACTGGGCAGCCACCCACGCGCCGTAGCCAGTGCCTGCGCACGTAACCCGCTCGGCGTATTAGTGCCCTGCCACCGGGTGATTGCCCGTAACGGCGCGCTCAGCGGCTACCGCTGGGGATTGCAACGCAAGGCTGCGCTGCTGAAGGGCGAAGCCGATGCCCAGGCACAATGATCGCGCCGCCTGAACGCTCGGTTGAATGCCAGCCTTGGGTGGGAGGCTTGGGTGGGAGGGGCTTTAGCCGCGACTTGTAGCGCCCCCAAGATCTGTCGCGGCTTAAGCCCCTCCCACGGAGCGCGTGCGCCATCGAGTGCTGAGATAAAAAAAGAGCGGCACCACCGTCGGTGGGCCGCTCTAAATCACGGAGTTGCATACATCAGCCCCTGCACAGAGTACGGGGACTGCTGTTTGATTACTTTTCCAGGATCGCAGTCACACCTTGACCGCCCGCGGCGCAAATTGAGATCAAACCACGCCCTTCCTGCGCCACCGACAGCAGCTTGGCCAGGTTGGCGACGATGCGCCCGCCGGTGGCGGCAAACGGATGACCCGCGGCCAGCGAGCTGCCCTTGACGTTCATTTTGCTGCGGTCGATGGCGCCCAGCGGCGCATCCAGCCCCAGGCGAGTCTTGCAGTAGTCGGCGTCTTCCCAAGCCTTGAGGGTGCACAGCACCTGCGCAGCAAAGGCTTCGTGGATTTCGTAGTAATCGAAGTCTTGCAGGCTCAGTTTGTTGCGCGCCAGCAAACGGGGCACGGCGTAGGCCGGGGCCATCAGCAAGCCTTCCTTACCCGCGCCAACAAAATCCACCGCCGCCGCTTCGCCGTCCTTCCAGTAGGCCAAAATCGGCAAACCACGGGCCTTGGCCCACTCCTCGCTGGCCAGCAGCACCAGGGACGCACCATCGGTCAGCGGCGTGGAGTTGGCGGCGGTCAGGGTGCCGCGCGGGCTGCGCTCGAAGCAGGGCTTGAGGGTGGCGAGCTTTTCCAGGCTGATGTCGGCGCGCAGGTTCTGGTCGCGGGTCAGGCCACGGAAAGGCGTGAGCAGGTCGTCGTGCCAGCCTTCGGCATAGGCGGCAGCGAGTTTGTGGTGGCTGGCCACGGCCAATTGGTCTTGCTCATCACGGGGGATGGCCCAGGTTTGCGCCATCAGCTCGCAGTGCTCGCCCATCGACAGCCCGGTGCGCGGCTCGCCGTTACGTGGAATAGATGGGGCCAGGTGGCGCGGGCGAATCTGCAGCAGGCTTTTGACCTTGTCGCCCGTGCTCTTGCCACGGTTGGCCTGCAGTAGGATCTTGCGCAGCCCTTCGTTCACGCCAATCGGCGCATCCGAGGTGGTGTCGACGCCGCCCGCGATACCGCACTCGATCTGCCCAAGGGCGATTTTGTTGGCCACCAGCAGCGCCGCTTCCAGCCCCGTGCCGCAGGCCTGCTGCAGGTCATAGGCAGGGGTTTCCGGGGCCAAACGCGAGCCGAGCACGCATTCGCGGGTCAGGTTGAAGTCGCGCGAATGCTTGAGCACCGCACCGGCCACCACCTCGCCCAGGCGCTCGCCGTGCAGGTTGAAGCGCTCCACCAGTCCATCCAGTGCGCTGGTCAGCATCTCCTGGTTGCTCGCGGTGGCGTAGACGGTATTGGAGCGGGCGAACGGAATACGGTTGCCACCAACAATGGCGACACGGCGCGGCTGGGTCATGGACGACTCCTAGGCTGAAATTGATGGCGCTGAGAATCTGTTCAAAGTCTCGCGAGCTAGAGACCTGCAAGGCAAAAACAGGCGAGGAAGCGGAGTTTACTGATGTAAATGAGCATTACTCGCTTCGCTCGCCCCTTCGGGGCCGCACTAAAGTGCGTTAGCCGCAAGCGGTTTTCCGAACCTGTTTTTCACCCCGCTGGGCCGACGTGCAGCAGACTTTGAGCGGGTTCTAATGAATGGCGCACAGGCTAACCTTTCGCGGCCCTGCTGCATTGGCCGCCTTGCCGCTGGCGCAGGCGGCGCGGTCAATTGCGCAATTGTGCGCGCTGCGTAGAGTGGGCGCACTTTTGATCCATGCGCAGGAGCCGCCCCATGTCCGACCGTTATCTCGCCTTTGCCAACTCCACCTCAGGTCGCCGTTTGGTCAGTGCGCTCGGCCTGCCTGCGCCACTGCTGCTGGAGCGCTGGATGGCCGGGCGCAGCCGACCGGTAGACGGCGCCCTACTGCTGGGCGGCGAAGGCAGCCTGGCCAGCGCGGTACGGCCCTTTGCGCACAAACTGACCGATGCCCTGTATGCCCCCCGCGAAGGCCAATTCGAGCTGCCGCACTGGACCGCCGAGCACGGCCCCAAGCTCAAGGCGCTGGTGTTTGATGCAAGCCACCTGACCCGTTTCGAGCAACTGATCGAACTGCGCGACTTCTTCCAGCCTGCCTTCAAAGGCTTAGGCAAATGTCCGCGCGTGGTGGTGTTAGGCCGCGCACCGGAATCGCTGAAAGATCCGATTGCTGCCAGCGTGCAACGCTCACTGGAAGGTTTTACCCGTTCACTGGGCAAAGAAATCCGTCGCGGCGGTAACGTGCAGTTGATCTACGTCGGCAAGGGCGGCGAGGCGCAGTTGGAAGGCGCGCTGCGCTTCTTCCTCTCGCCGAAAAGCGCCTATGTGTCGGGTCAGGTGCTGCGTTTGAACGCCTGCAGCGAGCACGTTAAGGATTGGACCCGCCCGCTGGCCGGCAAGAAAGCGCTGGTCACCGGCGCGTCACGCGGCATCGGTGCGGCCATCGCCGAAACCCTGGCCCGCGACGGCGCCGAGGTGGTGCTGCTGGACGTACCACCCGCCAAGGATGCCTTGGATGCCCTGGCGGCACGCCTGGGCGGTCGCGGCCTGGCGCTGGACATCTGCGCCGATGATGCCGCCGCGCAGCTGGTCGAAGCACTGCCAGACGGCATCGACATTGTTGTGCACAACGCCGGCATCACCCGCGACAAGACCTTGGCCAAGATGACCGATGCCTTCTGGAACTCGGTGATCAACGTCAACCTCAGCGCCCCGCAAGTGCTGACCCAAGCCCTGCTCGACGCCGGCAAGCTGCACGACAACGGCCGCGTGGTGCTGATCGCGTCGATCAGCGGCATCGCCGGCAACTTGGGCCAAACCAACTACGCGGTGAGCAAGGCCGGCGTGATCGGCCTGGCACAGGCCTGGGCACCAGCTCTGGCCAAGCGCGGCATCAGCATCAACGCCGTGGCTCCGGGCTTTATCGAAACCCAGATGACTGCCGCCATCCCGCTGACCATCCGCGAAGCCGGCCGCCGGATGAACTCCATGGGCCAGGGCGGCCAGCCACAAGACGTCGCCGAAGCCGTGGCCTGGTTCGCCCAGCCGGGCTCAGGTGCAGCCACTGCGCAGGTGTTGCGTGTCTGCGGACAAAGCCTGCTCGGCGCATAAGACGCGCTGTTGTAGGGTGGATGACGCTTCATCCATCCACCCTACGTTCGGCTACGTTTATCGACCCATATCAGTTCTGAAGTAGCCCGGATGCAATCCGGGGCGCTGTATTGCCGTCAAAATCCTTCCCGGATTACATCCGGGCTACGGCCTGCAACACCCGACAGCGCTTGATACGTGTTTGCACACAGCAAAAGGCCCCGACATGCGGGGCCTTTTACATTCAGCTTTGAGCTTATGAGGACAGATAAGAGGAACGAGTCAGGCCCAACCGCAGCGCATCCAGAAACTGCGTGCGTTCGCGCGGGCTGATTTTGGCGCTGGCCACTTTGTCGCGGTAATGATTCATCAACTCCTCCGGCGACAGGTGCACGTAGCGCAGCATGTCTTCGATGGTGTCGTGGGTCTCGATACCGGCGTGGTACACGCTGCCGTCTGCGTTCTGGTAGATGTTCACCGAGTCGGTGTCACCGAACAGGTTGTGCATGTCGCCGAGAATTTCCTGGTACGCGCCGACCAGGAAGATGCCCAACACATAGTCTTCACCGTCGCGCAGTTCATGCACCGGCAGGCTGGTTTCAATCGACTGCTCGTCCACGTACTGGCGAATTTTGCCGTCGGAGTCGCAGGTCAGGTCTTGCAACACGGCGCGGCGCAGCGGCTCTTCTTCCAGGCGCGACAGCGGCAGAATCGGCAAAATCTGGCCAATCGCCCAGGTGTCCGGCAGGCTCTGGAACACCGAGAAGTTGCAGATGTACTTGTCGGCCAGCTTGTCGTTGAGTTCGTCCAGCACGGCACGGTGCGAACGCTGACGGGCCTTGAGCTGGTTGTGCAGGCGACGGCAGATGGCGAAGTAGCACTGCTCGGCCAGGGCTTTTTGCGCCAGGCTGAGCTTGCCGGCCGAGTACTGCGCGGCCACTTCTTCGATGTAGTGGGTGGCGCGCCAGTAGGTTTCGGCGACCATTTCCGGGTCGCTGTCTTCCAGCAGTTCGATTAGCACCTGCAGCACTTCGGGCTGTTCAACCGAGGAGTCGATCTGCGGCACTTTCTCGTTATGCCGCTCCACGTCGGTCACCTGCACCAACAACACCGCGTGGTGCGCGGTCATCGCCCGGCCGCTTTCCGAGAAGATGTGCGGGTGCGGAATTTCCTGGCGGTCGCAGAATTCCTTGAGCATGTCGACCACGGCGTCGGCGTAGTCCTGCATGTCGTAGTTGATCGAGCTGGCGTTGCGTGAGTGGGTGCCGTCGTAATCGACACCCAGGCCACCGCCCACGTCGATGTGATCGACCGGCAGACCCAGCGCGCGCAGTTCGCCGTAGTAACGAATGGCCTCGCGAAAGCCCTTGCGGTAGTCGGCGATGTTGGCGATTTGCGAGCCCATGTGGAAGTGCAGCAGGCGGATACCCTGATCCAGCCCGGCGACTTTAAAGCGCTCGACCACCTGCAAAATCTGCGCGGCCGACAAGCCGAACTTAGACTTTTCACCGCCCGTATCAGCCCACTTGCTCGAAGCCAGCGACGACAAACGCACGCGCAGGCCGATTTGCGGGGCGACTTTAAGCTCGGCCGCTTCCTCGATCACCAACTGCACTTCAGATTCTTTCTCGATAACGATAAAGACGTTGTGCCCCAGCTTCTGCCCCATCAAGGCCAGGCGGATAAACTCGCGGTCTTTGTAGCCATTACAAACGATGGTGCCGCCCTTGGGGGCCAGCGCCAGCACGGCCATCAGTTCGGGCTTGGAACCAGCCTCAAGGCCGATGGACACGTCCTGCGTGGCGATGATGTTTTCCACCACCGCCTCCTGCTGGTTGACCTTGATCGGGTACAGCGCGGTGTAGCGGCTGTGGTACTCCAGACGCTCGATGCTGGCGTCGAAGGCGCCGGTCAGGCGGCGTACGCGGTCCTGCAAAATATCCGGGAAACGCACCAACAGCGGCAACGACAACCCGCTTTTACGCAGTTGATCAACCTGGTCATACAGGTCAATCGGCTGGCTTTCAGGGCCTTTGGGGCGCACTTCAACCCGGCCAGCATCATTGATCGCGAAGTAACCCGCGCCCCAATGGCGAATGCCATAGACACTGCGGCTATCGGCTACGGTCCATTGGCTGCCGTCATCTTTGCGTGTGCGTCGTGCAGACATCGAAGTCTCCCTTGCTGGCGGTAATGGCCTTGGCACAGCCAAGACGGGTACAGAATAAAGTCTGGAAATGACGATTGCTCGGCGAGGCCCCAAAGGGCCGCCGAGGGAGTGAAAGCGACGGGATCAGCCGCCGGACTTCTTGGCTTTGAAGCCCTGTTTGATTAGCTCGGCGAGCAACAGTTCGACGTGGTCGCCCTGGATCTCAATCACCCCATCCTTGAGCGAACCGCCGCAACCGCAGCGTTTTTTCAAGGCGCTGGCGAGGTCCTTGAGCGGCTCTTCAGCCAAGGGCACGCCGCTGATGGTGGTGACGGTTTTACCGCCACGCCCCTTGGTTTCACGGCGCACGCGCGCGATGCCGTCACCTTCGGGGATCTGGGTCTGCTTGCAGGTGCAGGCGTCCACCGGCTGGCTGCAGTCGGGGCAATGCCGACCGCTGTCAGTGGAATACACCAAGCCGCTGAGGGCGGCGAATGAAGAGGCTTTCTTGACCACCGGTTTGTCCTCGAAGGGGTCAGGATAGCGACTGGTCGACAGGTACAAACGCGTCGACCGCGAAGCCCCACTCTGGCAGGGGCAGCGCACCCAGGCAGCAGGGCCTGGGCTTGAAGGTCGCGCAGTGTAACGGCAAAAAGCGCACCTGCTAAGTGTAAAAATGCGCCATTAATCGGTGGATTGGCGACGCCGTTCGAGATGCCGAACAAAACGCCCCGGTATCCTGCACAAACCCAGCCCTGGCGCTGGTTTGCGGCACAGACACAGGCGCCGAGGGGTTGTACAACGCGGTACTTAAGCGGAATTAGGCGACGGCAGATGACGCCATCGTCATCCATTTATTCAGTCGCCGCCAGATACTGCCGAAGGGCAATCAGCGAGTCCGGGCAATACGGCACACGCTCGGTCTCGGCCAGCGCCTGATCGAGGCTGATAAAGCGCGCTTCCAACACTTCCTCGGGCTGCAACGTCAGCGGTGCATCGGACACCGCCGAATACACCCTGCACCACAACCGGCTTTCCGGGGCGTCGTAAAAGAAGTGGGCATGCTCAACCAGCGGCACATCACGAACGCCCAGCTCTTCGGCCAACTCGCGCGCGGCGGAGTCGGCATAGTCTTCGCCTTCCAGCACCATGCCGCCGGCAGCCATGTCCCAATAACCGGGATACAACGCCTTGCTCAGGGTGCGCCGATGCACGCACAACTCGCCCGCGCTGTTGAACAGCAGAATGTAGGTGCAGCGACCAATCAGGTGCTGCGCGCGCAACGCGCTGCGCGGCACCCCGCCCAACGGCCGGTCCTGTTCATCCACCCAGGCAATGCGCTCGGCATCGGAAGCCGCACGATGCGCCGCCTCGGCGTCAGACCACGGCACCGATCAGCCCTGCGACAGCAATTGGCGCAAATCAATCAAACCGGCATTGGCGCGCGAAATGTAGTTGGCCATGACCAGCGAATGGTTGGCCAGCAGACCATAACCGCTGCCGTTAAGGATCATCGGGCTCCACAGGGTTTCCTGCGCGGCTTCCAGCTCACGAATGATCTGCCGCACACTGACGGTGGCGTTTTTCTTCGCCAGCACATCGGCGAAGTCAACCTCGATGGCGCGCAGCAGGTGAGCCAATGCCCACGCTTGGCCACGGGCCTCGTAGAACACGTTGTCGATTTGCAGCCACGGCGTTTCGTAGTTCACGCCTTCGATAAAGTCGGCCTGCGCCACGCTGCCTGCCAGCGCTGGATCGACGACGGCAGTGTTCAAGCGCACTTGCCCGACACTGGCCGACAGACGCTGCGAAAGCGAACCCAAACGTGTGGCAGCATCGCCCAGCCAGTTGTTCAGGTTGTCAGCACGGGTGTAGAACTGCGCATCAGAACGGGCCGGATCAGCCAGACGATTGAGGTAGCGGTTGAGCGACTTGATGCCCTCGCCGTATTCCGCCTCAGAAGCGGGCAACGCCCAGCTTTTGTTATCGAAGTGAAAGCGCGGTTCGGCCTTGGCCAGATCCGGGTCTTCAGTGGATTGCGACTGCGAACGGGTGAAGTCCTTACGCAGCGCGCGCGACATATCCCGCACCTGCACCAGCACGCCAAACTCCCAGCTCGGCATATTGTCCAGCCACAGGCCTGGCGGCGCGAGGTCGTTGGACAGGTAACCGCCCGGCTTGTCGAGCAACGTACCAGCCACCTGCTTGAGCGTTTCTACGGTGGTGTAACCGTTTACCAGTTTGTGCCCACGCGCCTGCGCGGCGGCTTCGGCGCGCTGCTGCACGGAAAACTGTTCCGGCTCCTGGCTCCAGTACCAGCCCACCAGCAAAGCGGCAAACAGGTACAGCCCCAGCAACCCGCCAAATACACGCATCGCCCAGCCTCCGGCAAAGTAGCTGCGTACGTTATCCACTGAATCTGCCGCGCCATCACGCGCCCCGGCAGTACGATTTTTCCAATCCAGCATGGCGTTGTCCTTTCACTCAAATGGCGAAGCAGTTCAGCACGCGCTTAACTCACTGCACGGCCTTTAACGAAACGTTCGACCACAACCTGCAGGTCAGGTTGCACGAATTGCTTTGCACTATAAGGGATGCGCCGGCCACTGCGCAGCGCCGGGGGGCCAACTAAGCGATGGTTTTACTGCTACCGTTTGTGTGAAAGCTTAGACAAAAGGCCGACGCCAATAGATCGACGGCGAACGTAGTGACCTCTGCCAGTGTTAGCATTGCCAGCATTACGCCATTATCTGTCAGCACCCACGTCCAACCGAACCCAGGCCATGACCGAGCACGAAGATCCCAGCCGCGACCGCCTCAAACAACACTTCGCCCAGCGCGTAATAAATCAGGCACGCCAGGTTTTAGAAGTTTGGCAACGCCTGCAACGCAGCGAGTGGAACGAAACCGGCATGGGCGAGTTGCGTGAAGCTACGCAAATGCTGCAGCGCTACGCCGAACGCTTCGAGCAAGCCGAACACAGCCAACTGGCCACACAGATCGATGAGTGCCTGCAACGGGTGGCTGATAACCGTGGCCGCCTCAATAGCGAGCTGATCAACCAACTCAATCAGTTGCTGCAACGCCTGTCGCGCACCGGTCTGCGCCATGGCGACAAATTTGAGCAGATGCTGCTGCCACCCCTACGCAAGCCGGTTTATCTGGCATTGCAACATCTGGAGCGCGCCGAACAACTGGTGCAGCGCCTTGAATTCTTTGGCATGAACGCCATTGCCTTGGACACCGCCAACGCCTTTCGTAACGCCATTCAGCAGCGCCACCCGGCCGCGATTGTCATGGAAGTCGACTTTTCCGGCCCCGGTTGCGGCCTGCATTTGGCGCACAGTGTGCAGGAAGGCCTGGAGCACAAAATTCCGCTGCTGTTCTTTAGTGCCGAAGAAACCGACACCATGACCCGACTGGCCGCCGTGCGTGCAGGCGGGCGTGAGTTTTTCAGCGGCAGCCTGGATGCGTCCAACCTGTTTGAGCGCATCGAGGTGCTGACCAATATCGCCCAATACGAGCCTTACAAAGTACTGATTGTAGACGACTCGCGCGCCCAAGCCACGCACACCGAGCGCGTACTCAATAGCGCAGGCATTGTCACGCGCACGCTGATCGAGCCGATTGAGGCCATGAATCACCTGGCCGACTTCCAGCCGGATTTGATCATCCTCGATATGTACATGCCCGAGTGCAATGGCCCGGAACTGGCGCAGGTGATCCGTCACAACGACCGCTATGTCAGCGTGCCGATCATTTACCTGTCCGCTGAAGATGACTTGGACAAACAGCTTGATGCCATGAGCGAAGGCGGCGACGACTTCCTCACCAAACCAATCAAGCCGCGCCACCTGATTGCCACCGTACGCAACCGCGCCTCCCGCGCCCGCAGCTTGCGCGCGCGCATGGTGCGCGACAGCCTGACCGGCCTGTACAACCACACCCACACCTTGCAGTTGCTGGAAGATGCACGCTTTCGCGCCGAACGCGACGGGCAACCGCTGAGCTTTGCCATGATCGACATCGACTTTTTCAAGAAGGTCAACGACACCTATGGCCACCCCATGGGCGACCGCGTCATCAAAAGCCTGGCGCTGTTCCTCAAGCAGCGGCTGCGCAAGAGTGATCATGTTGGGCGTTACGGCGGCGAAGAGTTTGCCGTGGTCATGCCCAACACCGACGCAGCAGCAGCCAACCGCGTGCTTGACGATATTCGTCAGCGCTTTGCGGAAATCCAGTTTTCAGCCCAGCCGCATGACCTGTCGTGCACGTTCAGTTGCGGCATTGCCCAGCTTGCACCGCACCTTGACGGCAAACTCCTGTCGCAGCAGGCCGATCAGGCGCTGTATGTGGCCAAGCATGGCGGACGCAACCAAGTGGCCATATACCAAGACGAATAACCTGACCGCTTGGCTAAAATAGTGTGACGCACCTCGCGCCGTCACATTAACGTCACGAAAGAGCAATAAATTCAAAGACTCAGTGGTCGCACTGCAATCGCTCGGCGGCCCACACCGTTTCTCTTCCGGTTGAGTCTTATGCGCCTGAAATTCATCACCAACCTCAATACCTTGCTGCTGGTGACCGTTTGCGTGGCGCTGGCCGCCACCCTCTGGTGGTCACAACGCGCCCTTGAGCGCCCTTATCAGGTAATGACCCAGTACCTGAATCTGTCGCAGCAGTTCCAAAGCAATGCGGCCACCAACATCAGCGCGTATCTCGACAGCGGTGACGCCCTGCGCCACAGCGCTGCTCTGCAATCGCTAAGCAGCCTGGAGCAGGCGCTGAGCGAACTGCCCGAGCAACTGGCAACCAATCTGCGCCCCAGCGTGTTGCAGCTCAGTGCATTTACGGCCAATGAACTGCTGGCTGCCGGCAAGCTGTCGGGCGACCCGCAAGGCTTGCTGTTACAGGCCGAGCGCGAAATGGATGCCGCCCTGGAGCAGCTGGCGCAGTACGCCGACACGGGCCAAGGCAGCGCCGCAGAAAGCTATCGTCGCCCACTGTTCAATGCCGCAAGACACCTGACGCGCCTTGCCCACGCCCGCGACAAGCTGGTGCGTAGCGGCCGAGGCGAGCTGGCCGGCGAAGTGGAACGCGAACTGTCCGCCTTAAATAAGCAAGCGCAAACGCTCAACGACTTGCCACTGCTGGGGGTTGCCGACGCCAGCGCTTCATCCACCAACGCCTTTGCCGACCTTTTGGGCCTGGATGCCAGCAGCGAAACCAGCCAGGCAGAAGACAAAGGCATCGCCCTCAAGCGTGACCTGAGCAACCTGATCAGCCGCTACCCCGCTGAGCTGCAACGCACCCGAGGCCTGATCGAGCAGCGCAGCACACTGGCCAGCAGCACGCGCGAACAAGTCGATCAAGTGCAGCAAGCTCTGGCTGCACTGGAGCCGCTGGTGCGCGCCGAGCACGGGCGCATTCAGACAGAAGTACAACTGATTCTGGGCCTGATGATTGGCTTAATTCTGCTGATTGCCCTGATCATCGACACCCTGCAGCGCCGCCTGACGCGGGTACTTAGCCAACTCGCACCGGCGCTCTCGACCTGGGCCCAGGGTGACTTTGCAGCGGATATCCTCGCTCAATCGACTGCGCGCTTACTTGGTCGATCTGGTCGGCACCATTCGCCAGCACGCCGAGCAGGTAGTCGGCTCCAGCCGAACCCTGGCGGACCTGAGTAGCGGGCTGCACAACGGCGCAGAGCGGCAGGTGGGTGACACCGCGCAGATCCGCGACGCCTTGGGTGAGTTGCAAGCCACCATCCATCAAGTGGCCGGCGATGCCAGCCAGGCCGCCGACGCCAGCCGTGACGCCAACCGCGCGGTTGAGCACGGCCAACAGGTGATCGGACACAGCCTGACCGGCCTGCATGAACTGGTTGATAAAGTGCAAAACAATGCCCAAGCCATCGAACGTCTGGCCGAAGAAACCGCCACGATCGGCAATGTTCTGACCGTGATTCGTGGCATCGCCGAACAGACCAACCTGTTGGCCCTCAACGCGGCCATCGAAGCGGCCCGCGCCGGCGAGTTAGGCCGCGGTTTTGCCGTGGTAGCGGATGAAGTGCGCTCGCTGTCACAGCGCACCAGCGGTGCCACCGCACAAATCCAAGAGCTGATTGGCCGCCTGCAGCAAGCCGCACTGCAATCGGTGCAGGCCATGCGCACGCAAGTGGAACACGCCGAAGCCACTGCCAGCCAAGCCGAAGCCGCCGATGGCGCACTCGTCGAAATTGTTGCCGCGATCCGCACCATTGCCAGCATGGCCGAGCGCATTGCGGATGCCACCGCCCAGCAAAGCGGTGCCGTCAGCGAGATTCGCGGGCACAGCGAGCGCATCCACAGCCTGGGCGGCGACAATCTGCTGCACATCGGTGAAGGCCGTAAGCAGGGCGAGCAGTTGCTGCAACTCGGCGGTCAATTGCATACGGCCGTGCAGGCGTTTCGCGTCTGAGTATTGCGCTGCGCGGCAATCTGCCGCGCACCATCGGGCCTGCTGACAAGACCGTTTACAGGCTAAGGCATGCGCGCGGCCACAGGCCTCCGCTATGATGCGCCGACACCCGCATTACGAGCCCGCCATGCACCGTTTACTCTGCCTACTTCTGCTATTAATTGCGCTGCCGACCAGCGCCAGCCTGTTCGACAAGCCGCCCGTGCCGACCCAGTTTGGCGCGCCGCTGAATAACAGTGCTGATTTTCTGCCGGTGCATGAGGCGTTCAAACTCAGCGTAATCAGCAGCTCCAGCGAGTCGATCAAACTGCGTTTTGTGGCAGCCGAAGGCTACTACCTATATCGCCATCGGTTCAGCTTCAGCAGCGAACCGTCCGATATCAGCCTGGGCCAAGCCGTCCTGCCAACAGGACAAGCTAAGCACGATGAGTTTTTTGGCGACATCGAGGCGTATTACGGTGTGCTGGATGTGGACATACCGCTCGATAATCCGCAAAACCGCCCGTTCAATCTCGCCGTCAGCTATCAGGGCTGCGCTGACAAAGGCTTGTGCTACCCAC
The DNA here is from genome assembly GCA_001465025.1 of Pseudomonas sp. Ga0074129. Lineage (GTDB taxonomy): Bacteria > Pseudomonadota > Gammaproteobacteria > Pseudomonadales > Pseudomonadaceae > Aquipseudomonas. Next base: position 14,857 of record LNDO01000095.1, on the reverse strand, counting down.
CGGAAACCCAGGAATTGCCGATTGGCGGCGGCGCACCGAGCAACAGCGCCACGCAAACGACGGTAACCCAGTGGAGCTGGGCGGATCTGGCGTTGTTCTTCCTCGGCGGTCTGGCGCTGACTTTCACCCCTTGCGTGTTACCGATGCTGCCGATTCTCAGTGGCGTGGTGCTGCGCGGCCAGCCGGGCGGACTGCGTAGCCTGGCGCTGTCGCTGGCTTACGTGCTGCCGATGGCCCTGAGCTTCGCCACACTCGGCGCACTGATGGGCCTGTTCGGCGCAGAACTGAACCTGCAAGCACGCCTGCAATCACCGTGGGTACTGGTGCCTTTTGCGATTTTCTTCGCCCTGTTTGGCGCGGCCAGCCTGGGCTTTCTTGAGCTGCGCCTACCCGCGGCCCTCGACGACCGCTTACAACGCCTGACCCAGCGGCTTAAAGGCGGCACGATTCTCAGTGCAGCGTCATTGGGTGTGCTGTCCAGCGTGCTGGTTTCACCCTGCGTTTCCGCACCGCTGGCGGGTGCGCTGCTGTACATCAGCGCCAGTGGCGATGCCTTGGGTGGCGGCCTCAAACTCTTGGCACTCGGCCTGGGCATGGGTACACCGCTGGTGCTGTTTGCCGTCGGTGGCGGCGCATTACTGCCCAAATCCGGCCCTTGGATGCTCACCGTGCGTAACCTGTTCGGCGCACTACTGATGGGTGTGGCCATCTGGTTGCTGGAGCGCGTCGTACCCGGCCCGGTCAGCCTGGCGCTATGGGGGCTGTTGGCCGCCGGTGTGGCGCTGTGGCTCGGGGTGCTGGAGCTAACGCCGAAAACCCACCATCAAAAACTCGCGCAACTGCTCGGCCTGCCGCTGCTGGTCTATGCGCTGGTGGCCTGGGTCGGTGCCTTGCAGGGCCATGAAGACCCCATGCGACCGCTCGGCCAAATCGTCAGTAATGCCGAAGCCACGCCGGTGAAATCCAGCCAGTGGCTAACCGTCAGTACCCCCGCCGAACTGGATGCCGCCCTGCGTAATGCGCAGAGCAACGGCACACCCCTGCTACTCGACTGGTACGCCGACTGGTGTATCAGTTGCAAAGTCATTGAGCGCGAAGTGCTCAACGCGCCGCAGGTCACCCGTCAACTGGGCGACTATCAACTGGTCCGGTTCGACATCACCGAAAGCAACGCAGCGCAACGCACCCTGCTCGACCGCTACCAACTGTTCGGCCCACCCGCTATCCAGTTGTTTGATGGCAAGGGCGAAGAATGGCTGGACCTGCGAGTCGTCGGCGAAGTGGATGCGGCAACCTTTGCGGCTCGCCTGAGTGCCGCACGGGAACGCTTCTAACCACCCGAGTCATATATTTGCCGCAAACAGCGGTCATCGTGTCGACTACTGCCGATAACTGGACAGCCCCGCGCTGTCGCGGCATAGTCCTGCGCAGTGAAAAATAAGGAACATGGATCATGGCGACCTTTCTGGTACTGCACGGCCCCAATCTCAACCTGCTCGGCACCCGCGAGCCGGGGGTTTATGGTGCCGTCACCCTGGAACAGATCAACCTCGACCTGGAGCGCCGCGCCCGTGAAGCCGGCCACCACTTGCAGTACCTGCAGAGCAATGCCGAATACGAGTTGATCGACCGCATTCATGCGGCGAAAGACGAAGGTATCGACTTTATTCTGATCAATCCTGCCGCTTTTACTCACACCAGCGTCGCATTACGTGACGCATTGCTGGCAGTGAGCATCCCATTCATCGAAGTGCATTTGTCCAACGTGCACAAACGCGAAGCTTTCCGCCATCACTCCTACTTTTCCGATGTAGCGGTGGGAGTGATCTGCGGCCTTGGCGCCAGCGGTTATCGGCTGGCCCTGGAGGCTGCAATCGAACAACTTGAACTTAAGCGCCCCTGACCTCACCGGGAGTTGAACCACTATGGATATTCGTAAAGTCAAAAAACTGATCGAGCTGCTGGAAGAATCCGGCATCGACGAGCTGGAGATTCGCGAAGGCGAAGAGTCAGTGCGCATCAGCCGCCACAGCAAGCAGCCGGCCTTTATGCAACAGCCGATGTACGCACAGGCACCAGCACCTGCTGCTGCGCCGGTTGCTGCCGCACCTGCCGCTGCCGAAACCGCCGCTGCGCCAGCTGCTGCCAAGCTGAATGGCACTGTAGTGCGTTCGCCGATGGTAGGCACCTTCTACCGCGCGTCCGGCCCAACCTCGGGCAACTTCGTTGAAGTGGGTTCGAGCGTGAAGAAAGGCGACATCCTCTGCATCGTTGAAGCGATGAAGATGATGAACCACATCGAGGCCGAGACCAGCGGCGTGATCGAATCCATCCTGGGCGAAAACGGCCAGCCGGTGGAATACGATCAACCTCTTTTCACCATCGTTTGATTCTCGGAGAGCCTGCGATGTTGGAAAAAGTGCTGATCGCCAACCGCGGCGAGATTGCCCTGCGCATCTTGCGCGCGTGCAAAGAGTTGGGCATCAAGACCGTCGCGGTGCATTCCACCGCCGACCGTGAACTGATGCACCTGGGCCTGGCCGACGAATCGGTGTGCATCGGCCCGGCTGCCGGCGCGCTGTCTTACTTGAATATCCCGGCGATCATCAGCGCCGCTGAAGTCACCGGTGCCACGGCTATTCACCCGGGCTACGGCTTTCTTGCGGAAAATGCCGACTTTGCCGAGCAAGTGGAGAACTCCGGTTTCGCCTTTATCGGCCCGAAAGCCGACACCATTCGCCTGATGGGTGACAAGGTTTCGGCCAAGCACGCCATGATCAAAGCTGGCGTGCCGGTGGTGCCTGGCTCCGACGGCCCACTGCCGGAAGACGAAGAAACCGCCCTGCAAATCGCCCGCGAAGTCGGTTACCCGGTGATCATCAAAGCCGCTGGCGGCGGCGGTGGTCGCGGCATGCGCGTGGTGTACAAGGAAGAAGACCTGATCAAGTCGGCCAAACTGACCCGCAGTGAAGCCGGTTCGGTATTCGGTAACCCGATGGTCTACCTGGAGAAATTCCTCGGCAATCCGCGTCACGTGGAAGTTCAGGTACTCTCCGACGGTCAGGGCAACGCCATCCATCTGTATGACCGCGATTGCTCTTTGCAGCGCCGCCACCAGAAGGTATTGGAAGAAGCCCCGGCCCCGCAGATCGACCCCAAGGCTCGCGCCGAAGTGCTGCAGCGCTGCGTCGATGCCTGTATCGAGATCGGCTACCGTGGCGCGGGCACCTTCGAGTTCCTTTATGAAGACGGCCGCTTCTACTTCATCGAGATGAACACGCGCGTACAGGTCGAACACCCGGTCACCGAGATGGTGACCGGCATCGACATCGTCAAGGAGATGCTCAGCATCGCCGCTGGCAACACGCTGTCGTACAAGCAGGAAGACGTGAAGCTGCTCGGCCACGCACTGGAGTGCCGGATCAACGCTGAAGACCCGGACAACTTCATGCCCTGCCCCGGCAAGGTCAAGCATTTCCACGCCCCAGGCGGCTTCGGCGTACGCGTTGACTCGCACCTGTACAGCGGCTACACCGTGCCACCGCACTACGACTCGTTGATCGGCAAGATCATCACCTACGGCAAAGACCGCGACGAGGCCCTGGCCCGCATGCGCAACGCCCTGGACGAGATCGTCGTCGACGGCATCAAGACAAACGTGCCACTGCACCGCGATCTGGTCCGTGACAAAGGCTTCTGCAAAGGCGGCGTGAATATCCACTATCTAGAAAAGAAACTGGGTATGGATAAGCACTAAACCGCAATGACCTGCTGCGCGTCGGCGATACTGCGTCAAAAACAGCCTCGGACAGCCGCTTGCGGCTAACGCGCTTTAGCGCGGCCCGAAGGGCGAGCGGAGCGAGTAATGCTCATTTACAGACGTAAACTCCGCTTCCTCGGCTGTTTTTTCCTTGTCTCGCTCTAGCTCGCGAGGTCATTCTTCAAGTTTTTGACAAAGGCTGCCCTTCGGCAGCCTTTGTCGTTTCCGACCTACCGGCGGTGGCAGCCGCCCCACCGCTTCAAGTAAGCTGCGCGCCAATTTGCAGCGTCCCGCCACAGTGTTTACGAGGTTTCCCCATGCCCTGGTTACAAGTCCGTCTCGCCATTACCCCGGAGCAGGCGGAAACCTACGAAGATGCACTGCTGGAAGTCGGTGCCGTTTCGGTGACCTTTATGGACGCTGAAGACCAGCCGATTTTCGAGCCGGATCTAGGCACCACGCCGCTCTGGTCGCACACCCACCTGCTTGCACTGTTCGAAGCCGATACTGACGAAAACGCCGTATTTGCCCACCTGCAATTGCTGACCGGCGCCGACTTGCCGGAGCATCACGCCGAAGTGATCGCCGATCAGGACTGGGAGCGCAGCTGGATGGACGGCTTCGAGCCGATGCGTTTCGGCCAGCGCCTGTGGATTGTGCCGAGCTGGCACGCCGCACCCGAGCCGGACGCCGTCAACCTGCTGCTCGACCCGGGCCTGGCCTTTGGCACCGGCACTCACCCGACCACCGCACTGTGCCTGGAGTGGCTGGACGGCCAACCCCTGCAGGATTGCAGCGTGATCGACTTCGGTTGCGGCTCGGGCATTCTGGCGATTGCCGCCCTGCTGCTCGGCGCGCCCCAGGCCGTCGGCACCGATATCGATATTCAGGCCATCGAGGCCTCGCGCGACAATGCCCAGCGCAATGGCATCGACGACGCGCGCTTCCCGCTTTATCTGCCTGAAGACATGCCACAACAACCCGCCGACGTGGTGGTGGCCAATATCCTCGCCGGCCCACTGGTGGCGCTGGCCCCGCAAATCACTGGCCTGGTTAAACCCGGCGGGCGCCTGGCGCTGTCGGGGATTCTCGCCGAACAGGCTGAAGAGGTGCGCGCCGCCTACGACGACGCCTTTATCCTCGACCCCACCGCCGACAAAGATGGCTGGGTACGCATCAGCGGTGTACGCCGCTGAACACCAACGGTGCTGCAATCACAAGCAGTTGCGTTAGACTAGCCGCCTTGTTCAGCCGGACCGCCGCATGACCCAGAGCTTCGTCACCCAGTGCCCCCATTGCCGCACCAGCTTTCGCGTGAACATCACGCAGCTGGGTGCCGCGCATGGTGCGGTGCGCTGCGGAGCTTGCCTCAACGTATTCAACGCCGCACAACAGCTGCGTGAACAGGGTCATACGCTACCCACTGCGCCGGTTACGCCAAGCAAACCCGCTGCAGCCATACCGACCAGACCTGCACCCTGCACCTGCACCTGCACCTGCACCTGCACCTGCACCTGCACCTGCACCTGCACCTGCACCTGCACCTGCACCTGCACCTGCACCCAACATTCTGGCCGCCACTGCTGGCGGTCAAGTCTTACCTGCTCAGCCTCAGACCAATAAGCCGGCTGGCGGCGAAACGCTGTGGATCCATGACGATCTGGATCTCGACAGCCTTGATCTGGACGAAGAGCTGGCCAAGCTCGAAGCGCAGGAGCAGCAACTGTCCAAGCAGTTTTTGGCGATTGAGCGCGCACCCCAACAGCGCGACGGGTTTCTTCTGGCCGAACCCGAGGAACGTGACCCGCTTGATGAGCGCTGGGCTGAAGCGCTGCTGCAAGACGAGCCGGCCAAACCAGCAGCACCCGTTGATGCGCGCTCAGCCAGCCCAGCTCGCCCACTGACCGCACGCGAGCCGGAAGTAAATGTCCGCGCGCTCGACACTCACGCCGCACTGAGCGCTGAACCGCCGCTAGACCTCAGCATCAGCGATCGCCGCACCGTAACGCCCGAGCCTGAAATCGAACATATTGAACTTCACGCTGAGCGCACGCCTTTTTCAGCGCTGACGGACGATCCGGACGATGAGCCTCCAGCGGCTGCCAAGCCCGCACGACGCGAACCCGCCGTACGCGACGAGCGCCTGTTTGAACTGGACGATGAACCCCTGCAACTGGATTGGCAAAAGCCCAGCAAGCCTTGGGGGCGCTGGCTCGGCTGGGGCTTGCTGAACCTGCTGGCCGCAGCAGCACTGGCAGGCCAATACGTGATGTACCACTTTGACCAGCTGGCACGGCAGGATCAGTACCGCCCCTGGTTTGAGCAGATATGCCCTGCCATCGGCTGCCAACTGCCGTCCAAGGTTGATATCGCCCAGGTTAAAAGCAGTAACCTGGTGGTGCGCAGCCACCCCGAATTCAGTGGCGCCCTGGTGGTCGACGCCATCCTCTACAACCGCGCGCCCTTCTCACAACCCTTCCCGTTGCTGGAAATGCGCTTCGCCGATATCAACGGCCAACTGCTTGCCAGTCGACGCTTCAAACCCAGCGAATACCTCGCCGGCGAGCTGGCCGGCAATGCTGAAATGCCGCCGCAGACGCCTATCCACATCTCTCTGGACATCCTTGATCCGGGCCCACAGGCGATCAACTACAGCCTCAGTTTCCACTCGCCGGAATAACCCACAAGCGGCGAATTGCCTGGCAAAGCACGCCCAACCAAACCCTTCGCGATAAGCCAACAACTGTTCAGAATTTGTTCAAAACGACCTTTCTCCCGATACCCAGAGCGGGTATCATGCCCACCCTTTTTCGCACTCTCCTATGCGCTCAACAGCACGTCTCTTGAGCAGGGAAGCCCTATGTCGGCGCTACGCATCGGCCCCTATACATTGCCAAACTCGCTGATCCTCGCTCCTATGGCGGGCGTCACTGATCAGCCGTTTCGACAGCTGTGCAAGCGTATGGGCGCGGGCTTGGTGGTATCGGAAATGGTCACCAGCGATGTGCGACTGTGGAACACGCGCAAGTCGAGCCTGCGTATGATGCACAGCGGTGATCCCGAGCCCCGTTCGGTGCAGATCGCCGGCGGTGATCCCGACATGCTCGCCGAAGCGGCGCGGCGTAATGTTGAGATGGGCGCGCAGATCATCGACATCAACATGGGCTGCCCGGCCAAAAAGGTCTGCAACAAGGCCGCCGGTTCTGCACTGCTAAAAGATGAACAACTGGTACACGATATTCTTCACGCAGTGGTGGATGCTGTAGACGTCCCGGTCACGCTAAAAATCCGCACCGGCTGGGACCGCTCAAATAAAAACGGCATCACCGTGGCGAAGATCGCCGAAGAGGCTGGCATTGTGGCGCTGGCGGTACACGGACGCACCCGCGCCGATCTGTACACCGGTGACGCCGAGTACGAGACCATCGCCGCCATCAAGCAGGCCGTGTCGATCCCGGTGCTGGCCAATGGCGACATCGACTCGCCGCAAAAAGCCAAAGCAGTGCTCGCCGCCACTGGCGCAGACGGTTTGTTGATCGGCCGCGCGGCACAAGGCCGGCCGTGGATCTTCCGCGAGATTGAGCATTACCTGCGCACCGGCGAACAACTGCCCGCACCCACACTCAATGAAGTGGAACAAATTCTGCTTGAACACCTGACAGCCCTGCACGCCTTCTATGGCGATGTGATGGGCGTGCGGATTGCCCGCAAACATGTCAGTTGGTATCTCGCAACCTTGCCGGGCGCCAAGGATTTTCGCGCCCAATTCAATCGTCTGGACAGTACGGACGCGCAATGCGCCAACGTTCGCGGTTTTTTCAGCGAGCGTAACAATAATGGAGAAGGGGTGGCCGCATGACGATGTTGACCGAGACTTTAGGAAGTGACATGGCTCCCGTAAGTGACAACAGCAGCTTGAAGCAGCACCTCAATACGCCAAGCGAAGAGGGGCAAACCCTACGCGGCAGTGTTGAGAAAGCCCTGCACAACTACTTCGCCCACCTTGAAGGCGCAGACGTCAGCGACGTCTACAACCTAGTGCTTACTGAAGTGGAAGCACCGCTGCTGGAAACCGTGATGAACTACGTCAAGGGCAACCAGACCAAGGCTTCCGAGCTGCTCGGCCTGAATCGCGGCACCCTGCGCAAGAAGCTCAAGCAGTACGACCTGCTGTAACCCCAAACTCCCGAAAAGGGCGGCCCACATAAGCCGCCTTTTTTGCTGATAACTCCGTTGCCGATACTTCCGCTCTGATGGACGCTGAAATGACCGACCAGACCACCCGCCTCCCCGTTCGCCGTGCCTTGATCAGTGTTTCTGACAAAACCGGCATCCTTGAGTTTGCCCGCGAGCTCGTCGCCCTCAACGTGGAAATCCTCTCCACGGGCGGCACTTACAAGCTGCTCAAGGACAACGGCATTGCTGCTGTGGAAGTGGCCGATTACACCGGCTTCCCGGAAATGATGGACGGTCGCGTCAAGACCCTGCACCCAAAAATCCACGGCGGCATCCTTGGCCGTCGCGCCATCGACGGTGCAGTGATGGACGCGCACGGCATCAAGCCAATCGATCTGGTGGCGGTCAACCTCTACCCGTTCGCCGCCACTGTAGCCAAGCCTGGCTGCGACCTGGCCGACGCCATCGAGAACATCGACATCGGCGGCCCGACCATGGTCCGCTCCGCGGCAAAAAACCACAAAGACGTGGCCATCGTGGTCAACGCTGGCGACTACGCTGGCATCGTCGAAAGCCTCAAAGCCGGAGGCCTGAGCTACGCCCAGCGCTTCGACCTGGCCCTGAAAGCCTTCGAACACACCGCAGCCTACGACGGCATGATCGCCAACTACCTGGGCACCATCGACCAAAGCCGCGACACCTTGAGCACCGAAGAACGCGGCGTGTTCCCGCGCACCTTCAACAGCCAGTTCATCAAGGCGCAAGAAATGCGCTACGGCGAGAACCCGCACCAGAGCGCGGCGTTCTACGTAGAAGCAGAAAAAGGCGAAGCCAGCGTCTCCACTGCCGTGCAATTGCAGGGCAAGGAACTGTCGTTCAATAACGTGGCTGACACTGACGCCGCGCTGGAATGTGTGAAGAGCTTCGTTAAGCCTGCTTGCGTGATCGTCAAGCACGCCAACCCGTGCGGCGTGGCCGTGGCCACCGACGAAGAAGGCGGCATCCGACAGGCCTATGAGCTGGCCTACGCCACCGACACCGAATCAGCCTTCGGCGGCATCATTGCCTTCAACCGTGAGCTGGACGCTGCCACCGCTCAAGCGATTGTCGAGCGTCAGTTCGTTGAAGTAATCATCGCGCCAACAATCAGCGCCGCCGCCCGTGAAGTGGTCGCCGCAAAAGCTAACGTACGCCTGCTCGAATGCGGCGAATGGACAGCTGAGCGCTCCAGCGGCTGGGACTTCAAACGCGTCAACGGCGGTCTGCTGGTGCAGAGCCGCGACATCGGCATGATCAAGGCAGAAGACCTGAAGATCGTCACCCAGCGCGCGCCGAGCGAGCAGGAAATCCATGACCTGATCTTCGCCTGGAAAGTGGCCAAGTTCGTTAAATCCAACGCCATCGTCTACGCAAAGAACCGCCAGACCATCGGTGTCGGCGCAGGCCAAATGAGCCGCGTCAACTCCGCGCGTATCGCCGCGATCAAAGCTGAGCACGCCGGCCTGCAAGTCGCCGGTTCAGTGATGGCCAGCGACGCCTTCTTCCCGTTCCGCGACGGCCTGGATAACGCCGCTGCCAATGGCATCACGGCTGTGATTCAGCCGGGCGGCTCGATGCGCGATGCGGAAGTGATTGCCGCCGCCGACGAAGCAGGTATCGCCATGGTCTTCACCGGCATGCGTCACTTTAGGCACTAAAATCGACCGCACTGAAACCGGCATCTGCTGTGTTGCCGCTTGTCGAAACCCAGGGTGCCTTGCATCTACCGGCTTCATCGCGACCTCGAATGCAGCTTTTCGTAGGGTGGATAACGCTTTTCTTATCCACCAGCAGTCGTAGCCCGGGTGAAACCCGGGAACACCCCACTCAAAAGCCCCGGATTGCATCCGGGCTACGGTCAGGAGATACCCCATGAACGTATTGATCATCGGCAGCGGCGGTCGTGAACACGCCTTGGCCTGGAAAGTGGCGCAAGACAAGCGCGTCACTAAAGTTTTTGTCGCGCCCGGTAACGCCGGCACTGCCGTTGAGCCCAAGTGCGAGAACGTCGCCATCGACGTGCTGGCCATTGAGCAGCTTGCCGACTTCGCCGAGAAGAATGTACAGCTGACCATCGTCGGCCCAGAAGCGCCGCTGGTGAAAGGCGTGGTCGACCTGTTCCGCACGCGCAAGCTGGACATCTTCGGTCCTACTGCCGCAGCCGCGCAGCTGGAAGGCTCCAAGGCCTTTACCAAAGACTTCCTCGCCCGCCACGCGATTCCGACCGCCGACTACCAGAACTTCACCGAAGTCGAGCCGGCCCTGGCTTACCTGCAAAAGGTCGGCGCGCCAATCGTGATCAAGGCCGACGGCCTGGCCGCCGGTAAAGGCGTGATCGTCGCCATGACTCTGCAAGAAGCCGAAGACGCCGTACGCGATATGCTCGCCGGCAACGCTTTTGGCGAAGCCGGTTCGCGCGTAGTGATCGAGGAGTTCCTCGACGGCGAAGAAGCCAGCTTTATCGTCATGGTTGATGGTGAAAACGTGCTGCCCATGGCCACCAGCCAGGACCACAAACGCGTCGGCGATGGCGACACTGGCCCTAATACCGGCGGCATGGGCGCTTACTCGCCAGCGCCGGTGGTCACGGCGGACGTGCACCAGCGCGTGATGGACGAAGTGATCTACCCAACCGTGCGCGGCATGGCCAGCGAAGGCAACGTCTACACCGGATTCCTGTACGCCGGGTTGATGATCGACACTGCCGGCAAGCCGAAGGTGATTGAGTTCAACTGCCGCTTCGGCGACCCGGAAACCCAGCCGATCATGTGCCGCCTGGAGTCCTCTCTGGTGCTGCTGGTTGAAGCTGCGCTGGCCAAGGCGCTGGATAAAGTTGAAGCCACCTGGGACCCGCGTCCGACAGTCGGCGTGGTGATCGCCGCTGGCGGTTACCCGGCCGATTACGCCAAAGGTGATGTGATCGAGGGCTTGGACGCCGCTGCGCAATTGGAAGGTAAAGTCTTCCATGCGGGTACTGCCCTGAAAGATGGCCAAATCGTCACTGCGGGTGGACGCGTGCTGTGCGCCACCGCCATCGGTCGCACCGTGGAAGAAGCGCAACAACAGGCGTATCGACTGGCCAAAAAAATTCGCTGGGACGGTAGTTTCTACCGCCATGACATTGGCTACCGCGCCATTGCCCGCGAACGCGGTAATAAGTGAGAGAAATAAAAGGTAAAAACGACAAGGGTGGCCAAATGGCCACCTTTGTCATATTAACCGTACGAACAGCTTGGCTATAATCCGACCACTTATTATCGAAGGGATGTCACTGTGCCCCGGCTGAGGATCGCCATTCACCTGCTCTGCAGCACGCTGCTGATGCTTGCACTGGGCACTGCCCAAGCCGAGGCTGAAGCAGGCTGGTCAGGTTTTGTCGACCCGTCGGCCACGCTGCAACTGGATGATGTGCTGAGCCCTGAGCGGTGCGCAGCATTCCAGCCGATAGACCTCAAACAGCTATACACCCCCGGCGGTACTCACGCGCTGTGGCTGCATTACCGCATCCCCGCCAGTAGCGACCCGCAGATGCTGCGTATCTTCGCGCCCTACCTGGCTTATCTCGATCTCTTTGTATTGCGCGGTGATGAGCTGATTGACCAGGCACAGACTGGCAGCAGCCTACCTTTCGCCACACGACCGCTGGCGAGCCGCGACTACCTGCTGCCCCTGCCGAGTGCCGAAGAACCGCTGGATATCTACATGCGCCTGGCCTCCGAACAGGCGCTGCGCCCCAGCATTACCCTGCAAAGCGCGCAACTGATGGCCGCAGACGATAACCGGCCGCTGCTGTTTGGCCTGTTGCTCGGCTGCCTGGGCATGATGGTGACCTACAACCTTGTGCGCTTTTTCTACACCCGCGCGGCCAGTGGACTGTGGTTGGCGGTGACGCAGGTCTGCCAATTGACCGCAGTGGTCAGCTTGCTCGGTATCAGTACCCCTTGGCTGAACGAATGGCACAGCTTTCAGCCACAAATCGCCAACCTGTCGATGCTGCTCACCGGTATTTGCGCCCTGTTTTTTACCGCCAGCTTCTTCCGTAACGTTTGCCCCAGCACACCGCTCAATCATCTGCTGAGCGCCGAAATCGTCATCCTCGGGCTGGTGTGTGTCGCCTTGCTGGTGGCGACCAACCTGCAGTTCAACCAGTTGGTTTACCTGCTCAATGTCGTTGTGGCGATCAGCATCCTGATGGTCTCGCTAACCCACTGGCGACACGGCTATCCGCCAGCAGGCTTGTTCAGCCTGGCCATTCTGGTGTTCTGTATTGCGTTTGTTTTTGCCTTGCCGGTGCTGTTTGGCTACTGGGCAGTGCAATCAGAATGGTTGGTCTATGGCTTGATTGCGGTCAGCACGGTCAGCGGTTTTATGCTCAGCATGGCATTGAGTGAGCGCCAACGCCGCATCATGCAGAGCCAGTTCAGCACCAGCCGCGCCCTGGCGGCCAGCTCCGCTGAACTCAAGGCCAAGGCCGAGTTTCTGGCCAAAATCAGCCATGAAATTCGCACACCGATGAATGGCGTACTAGGCATGACCGAGTTGCTGCTCGGCACGCCGCTCTCGGCCAAACAGCGCGACTACGTGCAGACCATCCACAGCTCCGGCAATGAACTGCTGACGCTGATTAATGAAATCCTCGACATCTCCAAGCTCGAATCCGGACAAATCGAGCTGGATGACGTGCAGTTTGACCTCAATGCGCTGATCGAAGACTGCCTGGACATCTTCCGCGCCAAGGCCGAACAGCAAAAAGTCGAACTGATCAGCTTCATGCAGCCGCAGGTGCCACGGGTGATCAGTGGCGACCCCACGCGCCTGCGGCAAACATTGCTCAGCCTGCTGGATAACGCCTTCAAGCAGACTGACGAAGGCGAAATCCTCTTGGTCGTCGCCCTCGACACCAGCGGCGAGCAACCGCGCCTGCGCATCGCCGTGCAGGACAGCGGCAAGCCGTTAGATGCCAGCGAGCGTGACGCGTTGCTGAATGCCGAGTTGCACAGCAAAGACTTCCTCGCTGCCACCAAACTGGGTGGGCGTCTGGGCCTGATCATCGCCCGTCAGCTGGTGCGCCTGATGGAAGGCGAGTTCGGCATTCAAAGCGGTGGCAGCCAGGGTTCGACCCTTTGGTTGACCTTGCCGCTGGACGCCTCGCGTCTTGAGCAACCCACCGCAGACCTCGACGCATCGCTGCAGGGCGCACGCCTGCTTGTGGTGGACGACAACGACACCTGCCGCAAAGTGCTGGTGCAGCAATGCAGCGCCTGGGGTATGCAAGTCAGCGCCGTTCCCTCAGGCAAAGAGGCCATGGCCCTGCTGCGCACCAAAGCGCATTTGCGCGAATACTTCGATGCCGTGCTGCTCGATCAGGACATGCCCGGCATGACCGGCATGCAACTGGCCGCGCGAATCAAGGAAGACGCTAACCTTAACCATGACATTCTGGTGATCATGCTCACCGGTATCAGCAATGCGCCGAGCAAGATCATCGCGCGCAACGCCGGGATCAAACGCATCCTGGCCAAACCGGTGGCCGGCTACACGCTGAAAACCACCCTGGCCGATGAACTGGCCCAGCGCGGCAAGGGTGACTCGCCGATGTTCAACCCGGCGCCGCCGAGTACCCCACTGAATGTGCCAAGCGACTTCCGCATTCTGGTGGCCGAAGACAACACCATTTCCACCAAGGTGATTCGCGGCATGCTCGGCAAGCTCAACATTCAGCCGGACACCGCCAGCAACGGCGAAGAAGCCCTCAGCGCGATAAAGGCGCAAGCCTATGATCTGGTGCTGATGGACTGTGAAATGCCAGTGCTTGACGGCTTCTCCGCCACAGAGCAGCTGCGGGCCTGGGAGGCTGCCGAACAGCGCCCACGCACGCCGGTGGTGGCGCTCACCGCGCACATTCTCACCGAGCACAAAGAGCGCGCACGCTTGGCCGGTATGGATGGGCACATGTCCAAACCGGTGGAAATGTCGCAACTGCGCGAGTTGATCGAACACTGGGTCGCCGAACGAGAAATCCGCCGTCAACGCGACGCACTGCCATCCTGATCAGGTTAATTGCCCGGCATCGGCGGCGCGCTTAACCTGCCTTCTTTACACCGAAATGAGTCCTTTCCATGGCGTCCGCGCTGTTTAGCCTTTATTTGAAACTGTTGGTGCTCTACAGCCCGTTCTTCGTGCTGTCGTGCTTTATCGGCCTAAGCCGTGGTTACACGGTTAAAGAGCGCAAGCGCCTGGCCTGGAAGGTCGCCCTCGGCGTGCTGATCGCCAGCGTACTGCTGTACCTGTTCGGCAAGCACATCTTTACCCTGTTCGGCATCACCATTGATGCCTTCCGCATCGGGGCTGGCAGCGTGCTGTTTATTTCAGCCCTTGGCATGGCTCAAGGTAAATCGGCGGTGCAGAGCGATAACGTGCAGCAGGACGTGACCATCGTGCCGCTGACCATCCCCCTCACCGTTGGCCCCGGCACCATCGGCGCGCTGTTGCTGATGGGTGCCAGCCAGCCGGAATGGAGTGACAAGGCCGTGGCCGTGCTGGCCATCGCCCTGGCCAGTTTCACCGTGGGTGTGGTGCTGTATTTATCCAACCAGTTTGAGCGCCTGCTCGGCGATCAAGGCTTGCAGATTGTCAGTCGTTTGATGGGCCTGTTTGTCTGCGCGCTGGCGGCGCAGATCATCTTTACCGGGGTGAAAAACTACCTGCTGCCCTGAGCCCCCCCCCTGACTGACCATCTAGGGTGGACGACGCCGTTTTCGCCCACCATGACGCCTGCTATTGCCGAACGCTGCCGTCCATAAAATGAGGCCGTAGCCCGGATGAAATCCGGGAGCGGTTTATGCCGTTAGCACCGTAAATACCGGATTGCATCCGAGCTAC
>LNDO01000094.1 GCA_001465025.1 Pseudomonas sp. Ga0074129 | reverse complement strand
ACCGTGAAAATTGAATCGTCTTCATGATCAATCCCTCGTATTCGGAGATGTCACGATTCAGTTTAGACCACTGCAACAGTTAACTCAGACAGAGCCTTGTTAAAACTGGCCAATTGGCGTTGGCTGTCGATCTGCCATTCCAGATTGGGCCCATAGGCGAGCAGCGCCTCACGCAGATTGCCGCGCTCCACCGCTGCCGTGATAGCAGCCTGGTTGATCCAGGTGCCGTCAGGCGAAGAGGGCGTGCTGGCGCAGCCACTGAGCAGGGCGCTGGCAAACAGGGCAAATAACAGGCTGCGCATGACGCCTCCGCCTTGAGAAGAGCGGGGCCGTGGCCCCGCTAAGGGTTTATTCGAGAACCAGGATCGCGTCCATTTCCACTTGTGCGCCGCGTGGCAGGGCAGCCACACCGATGGCAGCGCGGGCAGGGTAGGGCTGCTCAAAGTAACGGCCCATGACTTCGTTGACCTTGGCGAAATGCGACAGGTCGGTGAGGAAGATGTTCAGCTTGACGATGTCCTTGAATGAGCCGCCGGCTGCTTCAGCCACGGCCTTGAGGTTCTCGAATACCTGCACGGTCTGCGCTTCGAATCCTTCAACCAGCTCCATGGTGGCGGGGTCCAGCGGGATTTGCCCGGACATATAAACAGTGTTACCTGCCTTGATCGCCTGGGAGTAAGTGCCGATAGCGGCCGGGGCCTTGTCGCTGCTGATAACGCTCTTGCTCATGGGAACTCCTGCAAACAGTGATGGAGAAAAGTAGTGCGCGCATCCTTAGATGCGCTGCGAGTTAGATTGCCTGTGCCGAATGAAAGCCACAGCGGCTTGGCGTGGGATACGTTCTTTGGGGCTGCTTAGGCGCGGGCGCGAGTGATGCGAATCACCCCGGTCAGGGTGCGCAGCTTCTTGATCACGCGAGCCAAGTGCACGCGGTCATGCACGCTGACGACCAATTGCACGACGCTGATGCGGCCATCGCGCTCGTCCATACTGATTTTCTCGATATTGCCGTCGGCGGCGTTCACGCTGCTGGCCAGCAGGGCAATCAGACCGCGCTGATGCTCAAGCTCGACGCGCAGTTCGACATTGAATTCGCCGGTCACGTCCTTGGGCCAAGACAGCTGAATACACTTCTCGGGGTTGTGGCGAATTTCACCGATGTTCTTGCAGCTGTCCAAGTGCACCACCATGCCTTTGCCGGCGGACAGGTGGCCGACAATCGGATCGCCCGGAATCGGTGTGCAGCACTTGGCGTAACTCAGCACCAGGCCTTCTGTGCCACGAATCGCCAGCGGCCCTTCGCTGCTTGGCTGTGCCTCGTTGCTGTCGCTCAGCAGGCGACGTGCCACCACATAGGCCATGCGATTACCCAGGCCGATGTCTTCGAGCAGGTCTTCGATCACATCCAAATGGTATTCGGCGAGCACTGCTTGAACGCGTTCGGGCGAGAGTTTTTCGACGCGGCTGTCAAAGCCGGCCAAGACTTTATTCAGCAAGCGCTCACCGAGGCTGATGGACTCTGAGCGACGTTGCAGTTTCAGTGCATGGCGGATGTGGGTGCGGGCTTTACCAGTGACCACAAAACTCAACCAAGCCGGGTTGGGTCGTGCGCCGGGTGCGCTGACGATCTCGACCGTAGAACCGCTTTCCAAGGCTTGCGACAGCGGTGCCAAGCGGCGGTTGATGCGGCACGCAATGCAGGTGTTGCCGACATCGGTGTGCACCGCATAAGCGAAATCGACCGCCGTAGAGCCTTTCGGCAGCTCCATGATGCGGCCTTTGGGCGTGAACACGTAGACCTCGTCGGGGAACAGGTCGATCTTTACGCTCTCAATAAACTCCAGCGAGTTGCCGGCGCGTTGCTGCATTTCCAGCACGCCCTTGACCCACTGCCTCGCGCGGGCGTGGCTACCCTTGGGCTGGTCTTCTTCGTTGGACTTGTACAGCCAGTGCGCGGCGATGCCGTTGTTGGCCAACTCTTCCATCTCGCGGGTACGGATCTGGATCTCGATCGGTACACCGTGCATGCCAAACAGCGTGGTATGCAGGGACTGGTAACCGTTAGCCTTGGGAATCGCGATGTAATCCTTGAAGCGGCCGGGCAGTGGCTTGTAAAGGTTGTGCACGGCGCCGAGCACGCGGTAACAGGTATCAACCTTGTCGACGACAATGCGGAAGGCATAGACGTCCATAATTTCGTTGAACGCGCGGCGTTTGCCGCGCATCTTCTGATAAATGCCGTAAAGATGCTTCTCGCGCCCGACGACTTCACCTTCCAGGCCTTCACGGGCCAGGCAGTGGGTGATCGACTCTTCGATCTTGTTGACGATTTCCTTGCGATTGCCACGAGCGCGTTTGACTGCCGTACGGATACGCTCGGAGCGCATCGGGTGCATGGCCTTAAAGCCTAGGTCTTCGAACTCGATACGCATGCTGTGCATGCCCAGGCGGTTGGCAATCGGTGCGTAGATTTCCAGAGTTTCTTTGGCGATGCGTCGGCGTTTCTCGCCGGACAGCACTTCCAGGGTACGCATGTTGTGCAGGCGGTCGGCCAGCTTGACCAGGATCACGCGAATATCGCGGGCCATGGCCATGGCCATTTTCTGGAAGTTTTCAGCTTGAGCTTCGGCTTTGGTCTCGAAGTTCATCTGGGTCAGTTTGCTGACCCCATCGACCAGTTCCGCCACGGACTCGCCGAACTGGGTGTCCAGAGCTTCTTTGGCAATACCGGTGTCTTCGATCACGTCATGCAGCATCGCGGCCATCAGGCTCTGATGGTCCATGTGCATGTCGGCCAGGATGCTCGCCACCGCCAGAGGATGGGTGACGTAAGCTTCGCCGCTGCGTCGGCGTTGGCCGTCGTGGGCTTGTTCAGCGTAAAAATAAGCGCGGCGCACCAGATTGACCTGGTCGCCGTCGAGGTAGGTCGAAAGTCTGTCGGCGAGGGCGTCTATGCTCGGCATGGGCTTTCCCCTTGTCGATTCAGATAACCCTGCGCCTGACGACGTCGACCCTGCATAGGCTTACAGAGGCTCGTTAGCCTCGTCCTCGAATGCGGCAAACAACGGTTCTTCTTCCACGATGTCGTCTTGAGCGATGACGTCGTAGCTCATCAGGCCAGCGGCGATTTCACGCAGCGCGACCACGGTTGGCTTGTCGTTTTCCCAAGCCAGCTTAGGCTCTTTGCCGCCGGTAGCCAGTTGGCGCGAACGCTTGGTGGCGAGCATGACCAGCTCAAAGCGGTTATCAACGTGATCCAGGCAATCTTCGACGGTAACGCGGGCCATGGTGTTCCTCGTAGCAAATGCGTAATAAGGCTAAGCCCAAATGGGCGAGCGGACTGGGTAGTCTAAGAAAACCAGCCCGCAGTCACAAGCTTAAAGCGTAAAGAAAAGCCGGCCGGCTATCAGCTCGACGAACCGGCCTAGGCCAGCAGCTCGTTAAGCAGCCCGGCATGGCGCTGCTGTTGAGGGCTCTGCAGAAGCTGATTAGCGCGGAAAATAGCCTTCAAGTCGCTGAGGGCGTGGGAGAAATCATCGTTGATCAGAATGTAGTCGTACTCAACGTAGTGGCTCATCTCGCTAACGGCTTCGCGCATGCGGCGTTCGATGATTTCGCCGCTGTCCTGGCCGCGATTGGTTAGGCGGTGGCGCAGCGCTTCCTGAGTTGGCGGCAGAATAAAGATGGATTTGGCCTCTGGCATCAGTCGACGCACCTGCTGCGCACCTTGCCAGTCGATTTCCAGAATCAGGTCGTAGCCTTCGGCCAGCGTCTGTTTAACCCATTCCTGAGAAGTACCGTAGAGGTTGCCGAAGACTTCCGCGTGTTCAAGGAACTCGGTTTTGTCGAGCATGGCATGGAAGTGCTCACGGCTGACAAAGTGGTAGTTCACCCCATCCACTTCGCCCGGGCGCATGGCGCGGGTGGTGTGCGAAACGGAGACGCGAATCTGCGCTTCGCTGTCGATCAGCGCCTTGACCAGGCTGGTCTTGCCCGCGCCGGAGGGGGCGGAAATGATGTACAGGGTGCCGGTGGTAGTGGTCATTGAGAGCTTCCTGAACAAATCTTGGGGGCTTGAAAACGTAGCGAGCGACGGATAGGCAAGGCGGAATCAGGTGAGAAAGCGGAGTTTACGACTGTAAATGAGCATTTCGAACCTGATTTCAACGCGGCATAGCCTAGCGCAGTAGTTTTTATTCGATGTTCTGCACTTGTTCGCGCATCTGCTCGATAAGCACTTTCAGGTTTACCGCCGCCTGCGTGCTGCGAGTGTCGAAAGCCTTGGAACCAAGGGTGTTGGCTTCGCGGTTGAGTTCCTGCATAAGGAAATCCAAGCGGCGGCCCGCTTGTCCGCCGGTTTTCAGGACGCGGCGCACTTCGCTGACGTGGGTGCTGAGGCGGTCGAGTTCTTCGGCGACGTCGCTCTTTTGCGCCAGAATCACCAACTCTTGCTCCAAGCGTTGCGGATCCAGTTCGGCCTGCATGTCGGCGCAGCGGTCGAGAATCTTCTGTCGTTGACCCGCGAGCATCTGCGGTACCAGCTCACGCAGCGTCGCGACTTGTTCGAGGATGCTGTCCAAGCGCTCGTTAAGCAGTTTGGCCAGTTCCGCCCCTTCGCGCTCGCGGCCTCTCTTCAGCTCGTTCAGCGCTTCGGTGAACAGCGTCAGCGCATTCTGGTTGAGTGCTTGCGGGTCCGCAGCGTCCGCCACCAGCACGCCGGGCCAGCCGAGCACTTCCAGTGGGTTGAGTGCGGCCGGTTGTTTGATCAGGTTGGCGACGCTTTCAGCGGCGGCGACCAGTTGCGCGGCGCGTTCCAGATCGACCTGCAAGGCTTTGCCGGTGCTGTCATCGCTAAAACGCAGGGTGCATTCGACCTTGCCACGCGACAGGCCGTTACGCAGCGCTTCGCGCACAGCACCTTCGAGGTCGCGAAAGCTCTCCGGTAAACGCAGGTGCGGCTCAAGGTAGCGATGGTTAACCGAACGCAGCTCCCAGCTCAGGGTGCCGTGGGTACCGGCCTGCTCGGCGCGGGCGAAGGCAGTCATGCTGTGGATCATCGGGGCGAACCTCGCGGAAAGTCGAAAGCAAAGGCGCGAGATTGTAGCGCAGTGCGTCGGTCGCTCCCAATTCGGCATAGCGCCGCACCGTTCCGGCCCTATAATGCCGGGCAGATTTTTATTCAGAGTAGGAATTCCTTGATGAAACGTCCCAGTGGCCGCGCCGCCGATCAGTTGCGCCAGATTCGCATTACCCGCAACTACACCAAACACGCCGAAGGCTCGGTGCTGGTTGAGTTTGGCGATACCAAAGTGATTTGCACGGTCAGTGTTGAGTCGGGTGTGCCGCGTTTCCTCAAGGGTCAAGGCCAGGGCTGGTTGACGGCCGAGTACGGCATGCTGCCGCGTGCCACCGGCGACCGTAACCAGCGTGAAGCCAGCCGTGGCAAGCAGGGCGGCCGCACCCTGGAAATCCAGCGTCTGATCGGCCGTTCGCTGCGTGCAGCGTTGGACATGTCCAAACTGGGCGAAAACACCCTATACGTCGACTGCGACGTGATCCAGGCTGACGGCGGCACCCGCACCGCCTCTATTACCGGGGCCATGGTGGCACTGGTTGATGCGCTGAAAGTAGTCAAAAAGCGTGGCGGCCTGAAAGGTGGCGATCCGCTCAAGCAGATGATTGCCGCGGTGTCGGTAGGCATGTACCAGGGCGAGCCGGTATTGGATCTGGATTACCTGGAAGACTCCGCTGCCGAAACCGACCTTAACGTGGTGATGACCAGCGCCGGTGGCTTCATCGAAGTGCAGGGCACCGCTGAAGGCGCACCTTTCCAGCCGGCCGAGCTGAACGCCATGTTGGCGTTGGCGCAAAAAGGTATGGCTGAGCTGTTTGAACTGCAGCAGGCTGCTCTGGTCGATTAAGTCCGATAGCTTTAAGCCCACACCGCAAGGAGACGCACCATGAGCGACGAACCCCTAGCACCGCAGCCCACTCCCGGCCCTGAAGCCCGTCAATGGGCAATGTTCTGCCATTTCGCGGCTTTTCTCGGGCTCGTATTTCCTTTCGGCAATCTGCTCGGGCCGTTGATTGTTTGGCAGATCAAGAAAGACTTGGATCCGTTCGTTGATGCTCAGGGTAAGGAAGCGCTGAATTTTCAGATCAGCGTCGCTTTGGCGGCACTGCTGTGCGTCTTGCTGATGGTGGTGGTGATTGGTTTCCCGCTGCTGCTGCTGGTCAGCGTGGGTGCGCTGGTGCTGACCATCATTGCCGGGATCAAGGCCAATGAAGGCCAGGCTTATCGCTATCCGTTCTCTTGGCGTCTGGTGAAGTAGGCGCTCTAAGGGCAGAACGTAAAAAACCGGCATTTAGCCGGTTTTTTATTGGGCGCTACACGCTGAGTATCCAGTCGTAATCGACGATCAACGGCGCATGCTGCGAGAAGCGCGGTTGGCGCGGCAGGCGGGCGCTGCGGATGCTACGGCGCATGCCGGGCGTCAGCAGCTGATAGTCGAAGCGATAGCCAAGGTTGAGCATCTCCGCTTGCTCGCTGTCCGGCCACCAGCTGAACTGATCGCCTTCGCGGCTGGCTTCGCGCAGGGCATCCACATAGCCCATGCTGCCAATCACCTCGTCCATCCAAGCGCGTTCCGGTGCAAGGAAGCCGGGCAATTGCTGGCAGTCGCGCCAGTTCTTCACGTCGAGCTTCTGATGCGCCACATAGAACGAGCCGCAATAGATGTATTCGCGGCGCTTGCGGCGCTGCTTGTCCAAATAATGAGTAAAGTCGTCCATAAACTTGAATTTTTGATTCAAGCTCTCGTCACCCTGCTGCCCTGAAGGCATGAGCATGGTGGCAATACTTACTTTGTCGAAATCGGCCTGCAGGTAGCGCCCATAGCGATCGGCCATTTCAAAGCCGAGGCCGCTGATTACCGCCTTGGGTTGCAACCGCGAATACAGCGCCACGCCACCTTGGCTTGGCACTTCTGCATCACAGGCATAGAGGAAATAGCCATCCAGTTGGAAGGCTTGGTCGTCCAGTTCAAAGGCGGAGGCGCGGGTGTCCTGCAGGCAGATGACGTCGGCATTCTGTGCTTGCAGCCAACTGAGCAAACCGCGCTCGACTGCAGCATGAATACCATTCACGTTCACACTGATGATCCGCATAAATGGCCCCCAAAATCACGTGCGTGTATGATACCCGAGCTCGTGTCCAATAAGTAATTTCCTAGTAAATCCGTGCCGTCCGGGGCTTTTCATGCAAGCGTATCAACGTGATTTCATCCGTTTTGCCATTGAGCGTGGGGTCCTGCGCTTTGGTCAGTTCACCCTCAAGTCCGGGCGCATCAGTCCTTATTTCTTCAACGCCGGGCTGTTTGACAGCGGTTTGGCCTTGGCCCAGCTCGGCCGGTTTTACGCCTCGGCGGTAATGGACAGCGGGATTGATTTTGATGTGCTGTTTGGCCCGGCCTACAAGGGTATCCCGCTGGCTGCGACCACCGCGGTGGCCTTGGCTGAGCATCATCAACGTGACGTGCCCTGGTGTTTCAACCGCAAGGAAGCCAAGGATCACGGCGAGGGCGGTACGCTTGTAGGGGCTCCACTGGCCGGTCGTGTGTTGATTATCGATGACGTGATCACTGCCGGTACGGCGATTCGCGAAGTGATGCATATTATTCAGGCCCAGGGCGCACAGGCCGCCGGGGTACTGATTGCCCTGAACCGCCAAGAGCGTGGCAAAGGCGAATTGTCGGCGATTCAGGAAGTGGAGCGCGACTACGGCATGCCCGTGGTGAGTATTGTGTCACTCGAACAGGTGCTGGAATATCTGGCAGAGGATGCTGAACTCAAGCAGTATCTGCCGGCGGTACAAGCCTACCGCGCCGAGTACGGTATCTAACCTATCGATAAGGTGTTGCACTGATGCATAGTCCTGCCCTGACCCGCTGTTCGCTGTTGCTAGGCCTACTGCTGCCGGTTATGGCGGGCGCAACGGAGCTGTATCGCTATGTCGATGACAAGGGCACCACGGTCTTGAGTCGTCAGGGTGTGCCGCCGGAGCACATCAGCAAGGGTTATGAAGTGCTCAATGAGCAGGGCCGGGTGGTGCGGGTGATTGCTCCAGCGCCTAGCGCCGAGGAAATGCAGCTCATTCTGGCTGAAAAAGCCCGCGCCAACTCCGATGCGCAACTGCTACGCCTTTACAGCACGCCGGAAGACGTCGAGCGCGCCCGTCAGCGCAAGCTGGCTGAACTCGACGGTTTGATCGGTGTGGCGCGCAGTAATTTGCAGTCTGTGCGCACCCAGCAAGCCAACCTGCAAAGCCAGGCCGCCGACCATGAGCGTAGCGGTCGTGCTGTACCGGCTCACCTGCTAGGGCAGATCGATAACCAGAAAGCTGAGCAAGAACGGCTTAAGAGCGACATCGTGCGCTATCAAGCCGTGCGTAAAGACGCTGACAGCAGCTTTAATGCCGACCTCGACCGGATCAAGCACCTGCAAGAGCGCAACCGTTAATAAAGGGTTGCCGCCAGCGTCCCTATGCCTCAGGGGCGCAACGTTCAAACGCCATGACCTTTTCCCGCAGCCAGACCGGCAGCGGGCTGCTGCTGCGGCTCGTCTTGTCGGCGTGCACGTAAATCACTTCACCGGCCGTTAGCGCCTGTTCATCGCGCCAGATCCCCAGGGCAAAGCTCAGGCTGGAGCGGCCCAGGCGGGCGACGCGAATGCCAACCTGCAACTCATCGTCGAAGCGGGCGGGTGCCAAATATTCCAGTACGGTCTTGATCGCGAAGAAATCGCCACCATCGCGGCTCAGGTCGTCCGGGTAGCGAATGCCTAGCGCTCGAAAGTATTCAGTAATGGCGACGTCGGCATACGTCAGGTAGTGACCGTTGAACACAATGCTTTGCGGGTCCACTTCAGCCCAGCGCACGCGCAAAGGATGAAAGAAGCTGAAGGCGTCGCGGGACGGTGGGCTACTCATGTGAATCACCTCGGCTACAGTGCTAAGCCACTGAGCTTGGGTGCTGCAAGAGCCCGCTGCAAGGTGCGCAGCAGGCTATCAGGCGGGCGAATCAGCCACGATCAGCGGTCTGATTCGGTAGCAGGGCTCAGTGGCGCTTGCGGTTGCAGATCAGCGTGCCGACACCGCTGTCGGTGAAGATTTCCAGCAGCACGGCATTCGGCACACGGCCGTCGATGATATGCGCGCTGGTGACGCCGCCTTGCACCGCTTCCAAGGCGCAGCGGATCTTCGGCAGCATGCCGCCGTAAATGGTGCCGTCGGCGATCAGGCCATCGACCTGCTCGGTGGTCAGGCCGGTCAGCACTTGGCCCTGCTTGTCCATCAGGCCGGCAATGTTGGTCAGCAGCATGAGCTTTTCAGCTTTCAGCGCTTCAGCCACTTTGCCCGCTACCAGATCAGCGTTGATGTTGTAAGACTCGCCATCCGGGCCGACGCCAATCGGCGCGATGACCGGGATGAAGTCGCCCTTCACCAGCATGTTCAGCAGGTCGGTATTGACCCCGGTGACTTCGCCGACGTGGCCGATGTCGATGATCTCTGGCTGAGTCATTTCCGGCGTCTGGCGGCTGACCTTGAGCTTTTTCGCGCGGATCAGCTGCGCATCTTTACCGGTCAGGCCGATGGCGCTACCGCCGTGTTGGTTGATCAGGTTGACGATGCTTTTGTTGACCTGGCCGCCCAGGACCATTTCCACCACGTCCATGGTCGCGGTGTCGGTGACGCGCATGCCGTCGACAAAGTGGCTTTCGATGGACAGGCGCTTGAGCAAGTCGCCGATCTGCGGGCCGCCGCCATGCACCACCACCGGGTTGATGCCCACGGCTTTCATCAATACGATGTCGCGGGCGAAGCCTTCTTTCAGCTCTTCGCTTTCCATGGCGTTGCCGCCGTATTTGATCACCAGGGTCTTGCCGACAAAACGGCGGATGTACGGCAGTGCTTCGGACAGTACCTTGGCGACGTTGCTGGCGGCGTCACGTTCGAGGGTCATGCAGGGCTCCAGTTAAAGGTGTGTGAGTCAGTCAGAACGGCAGGCTGAGGTCAGGCGCGGCGCTGTAGAGCTGGGCGCGGAAGACTTCCTTGATCCGTTCGAGTTCCTGTTCGGTTTCCGCCTCAAAGCGCAGCACCAGCACCGGCGTGGTGTTGGATGCACGCACCAGGCCCCAGCCTTTGGGGTAATCCACGCGCACGCCATCGAGGTTGGTGATGTTGCCTTCGCCCCACACGCCGTCGCGTTGCAGGCGATCAATGATGCTGAACTTGCTCTGTTCGGTGACCTGAATATTGATTTCCGGGGTGGAGATGTCATTCGGGAAGGCGTTGAACACGTGCTCGGCGTCGCGGCGATCCTGGCTGAGGATTTCCAGCAGGCGTGCGGCGGCATAGATGCCGTCATCAAAGCCGAACCAGCGCTCTTTGAAGAACACGTGGCCGCTCATTTCCCCGGCGAGCAGGGCGCCGGTTTCCTTCATTTTCTTCTTGATCAGCGAGTGGCCGGTTTTCCACATCACCGGGCGGCCACCGTAGCCGCTGATCAACGGGGTCAGGCGGCGTGTGCATTTGACGTCGAAAATGATGTCCGCACCCGGGTTGCGCGAGACCACGTCCTTGGCGAACAGCATCAGCAGCCGGTCCGGGTAGACGATGGTGCCGGTATTGGTCACCACGCCGACGCGATCACCGTCGCCGTCAAAGGCCAGGCCGATGTCGGCTTTCTCGCTTTTAACCTTGGCGATCAGATCGGCAAGGTTCTCCGGCTTGCCGGGATCGGGATGGTGGTTGGGGAAGTTGCCGTCCACTTCGCAGTACAGCGGAATCACCGAGCAGCCCAGTGCCTCAATCAGCTGCGGGGCGATCACGCCCGCTACGCCGTTGCCGCAGTCGACCACCACACGCATAGGCTTGGCCATGGCGATGTCGTCGCGGATGTGTTTGAAGTAGCGATCCAGAACATCGACTTGCTCGACACTACCCACACCGCTGATCAGGTCATTGGTATCAATGCGCGTTTTCAGCGCCTGAATCTGCTCATTGGCCAGGGTGTCGCCAGCGATAACAATTTTGAAGCCGTTGTAGTCCGCCGGGTTGTGGCTACCGGTGAGCATCACCGCCGATTTACCGGTGAGCACATGCCCGGCGAAGTACACCACGGGCGTCGGCACCATGCCGACATCGCTCACATGGCAGCCACTGTCCAGCAAGCCCTGGATCAGCTGCTGCGCCAGGACTGGGCCGGACAGGCGGCCGTCACGCCCGACGGCGATGTTGGGTTCACCCTCAGCGATGGTTTGCGAGCCGATGGCGCGGCCGATCCAGTACGCGGTTTCCGCATTCAAGGTGCGTCCGACCACGCCGCGAATGTCGTACGCGCGGAAGATATCGGCAGGTAGTTTGGGGGCGTTGATTGGCGTTGGCGCTGGTGGCGCTTCATCTAGGCCCAGCAGGTCTTGATCTTCGTCGAGAATGTCGATGTCCAAAATATCGGTGTCCTGAAACAGGGGGTCGATCATCGGATGCGCTGCGGACGGCGTTGGTGCGGCGCTGCGTGTTGGGTTGTTGGTGTTCGGCGTCGTCGTGCTGGCGGGCGTCGCGGCAGCGGGCTCATGCGCGCGGCGCGGCATGCGCGCCAGGCTCTGAGCCAAGCTGTCGAGGACCGGCAGACTCAGGCAAAAGGATTTGACCGGTTTGCCGGCATTGAGTTCTTTGACCATTTGACCCAGTTGCAGCGCGTCGGCCTGTAGCTTGCGTTGTAGATGGTTGTTCAGCAAAAACAGCCCAACCATCGCGCCGATTAATGCCAAAAGGCCGGCTATGCCCAGCAGCAACGGTGAGATCACTGACTCGGTGAGCGAGGCCCCCGGGATAAAACTGACGCTCCAGTTGGGATTGCCCGTGCTGAATGACTGCGGCACGCCCTCGGCTTGACCGCGCTGCGCCAGTACTTGGGCGGCGGTATTATTGAATTGCTGTACCAGTTGGATCTGGCCAACCTCGGCGGGCATTACCGGCAGGTTGGCGAGCAGGCGCTCTAGGTCGACAGCCAGCAGTAAAGTGCCGTGCAGCGGTTCGCCTTCGTTCAGGCGCAGCGGCGCGGCGCTGTACACCAGCCAGCGCTGGCCCACTTTGTAGGCTTCGGGCGCCGGCGTTTGACCACTCTCGACGCGGCGCAACATGTCCAGCGCCGCAAAGTTCATCGGCGCGATGCGGCTCATGTCCTGAATGGCCTGTCCACGGGCGTTGAGGTGAGCATCAACCACGCCGTGCCAATAGGTCAGGTTGCGCTCGGCAGCGCGAACCTGGGCAATGTCCTGGCTTTGCAGGGCCAGTAACAGCTGTGGGTTGCGTGCGGCGGCTTGCGTGTCGGCTGCCAGTTGCTGCAGGGCTTTTTGCACGACGGTGGCTTGGCTGCCACCCCACGCCTGGCTGAGTTGCTGCAGGTGCACCTGATTGGCGTTGCTCAGCGGGCCAAACCATAGCAGCGCACCGGCCAAGGCAATGCCCGCCAATGCGGCGGCCAGACCCGGCAGTAGGTCGTTGAGGTCGCGCTTGGGCTTTTCCGGTGCAACGCTGGCGGCCAACTCGGCGCTGGGTGTGGCAGGGTCAGCGTCCTTGGCGGTGCGCTTGAAGAGTTTCATGCAGCGTCTCCTCGGCAATTCATCCTGGAAAGAGTAAGGGCGATCAGTGGCTGCCGGAGTGACCGAAACCACCTGCACCGCGCTGGGTTTCATCAAATTGCTCGACCAGTTCGAAATGCGCTTGCACAACCGGTACCAGTACAAGCTGGGCAATGCGCTCGCCGATGGCGATGGTGAACGGCGTTTGGCCACGGTTCCAGCACGACACCATCAACTCGCCCTGATAGTCCGAGTCGATCAAGCCGACCAGATTGCCGAGCACGATGCCGTGTTTGTGGCCCAGTCCCGAGCGGGGCAGGATCATCGCAGCCAGGCCAGGGTCGCCGATGTAGATCGACAGGCCGGTCGGGATTAGCACGGTTTGGCCCGGCTCAAGCACCAACTCTTGCTTGAGCATGGCGCGTAGGTCGAGGCCTGCTGAGCCTGGGGTGGCGTAGTGCGGCAAGGGAAATTCATTGCCCAGGCGCGGGTCGAGGATTTTGGCTTGTAAGGCGTGCATATCAGGCTCTGTTCGATGAGTGGGCGTCAGCGGCTGGCCATGCGTTCAGCAATGAACTGCACCAGTTGGCGGGCAATTTTGCTTTTGCTGGTTTGGGCGAAGCTGCTTTGCTGGAGTTCACGGTCAATGATAGTGATGGCGTTTTCTTCGCTGTTGAAGCCGATGCTGGGGTTAGCCACGTCGTTGGCCACAATCAGGTCGAGGTTCTTGTCACGCAGCTTGCGCGAGGCGTACTCAAGCAGGTTCTCGGTTTCAGCGGCAAAACCCACGCTGAACGGACGATCCGGGCGAGCGGCCAGGGTTGCGAGAATATCGGGGTTGCGCACCATTTGCAGAAGCAATCCGTCACCACTGCTAGGGTCTTTTTTCAATTTGTGCTGGGCGACCACTTCCGGGCGGTAATCAGCCACGGCGGCGGCGGCAATCAACACGTCGCAGGGCATCACGGTTTCGCAGGCGGCCAGCATGTCGCGGGCGCTGGTGACGTTGATGCGGGTGACGCGCTCGGGCGTGGGCAAGTGCACCGGACCGCTGATCAGGGTGACTTTAGCCCCAGCTTCGGCGGCGGCTTCGGCTAGGGCAAAGCCCATCTTTCCGGAGCTGTGGTTGGTGATGTAACGCACCGGGTCGATATTTTCTTGGGTCGGGCCGGCAGTGATCAGCACGTGTTTGCCGGTTAGTGCCTGGTGCTGGAAGCAGTCGGCGGCGCATTGCACCAGTTGCTCGGCTTCCAGCATACGGCCCAGGCCGACATCGCCGCAGGCCTGGCTGCCAGCGGCAGGGCCAAACAGGTGCAGGCCGCGCTGGCTTAGCAGCGCCGCGTTGGCTTGGGTGGCTGGGTCGCGCCACATGGCTTGATTCATCGCAGGAGCCAGCGCCACCGGTGCATCGGTGGCCAATACCAGGGTGGTCAGCAGGTCATCGGCCACGCCCTGAGCCAGGCGTGCCATCAAGTCGGCGGTGGCAGGCGCGATCAGCACCAGATCAGCCCAGCGCGCCAGCTCAATGTGGCCCATGGCGGCTTCGGCTTCGGGGTCGAGCAAGTCAAGATGCACCGGATGCCCGGACAAGGCTTGCAGGGTCAGTGGGGTGATGAATTCACGACCGCCTTTGGTCATGACCACGCGCACGTCGGCGTCTTGGTCTTTGAGTCGGCGAATCAGCTCGGCACTTTTATAAGCAGCAATACCGCCACCCACGCCAACAATGATGCGTTTCCGATAAAGCCGCTGCATAGGCCTGCCTTTTATTGAGATGGATACACCGCGCCGCTGACGCCTCCCCAGGCCAGTCGCCGCGCAAAAGTTGGGCTACGATAGCACAAGGGGTGTGCTGACGTAGCGCTCCCAGCGCTTGCCTGGCTTGGCTTTGCGCACTTAGGTGTGGCGCTTTGCCACGCCGGCGAACACACAAGGAGGTGTGATGAGTATTCGTGATTGGCCGGCGGCTGAGCGCCCTCGGGAGAAGCTGCTGGCGCAGGGCGCGGCGACACTGACTGACGCCGAATTATTGGCGATCTTTTTGCGCACGGGCGTGGCTGGGCAGAGTGCGGTGGACTTGGCCCGTCACCTGTTGGGCGATTTCGGCAGCCTACGTTTGCTGTTGCAGGCGGATTTACCGTCGTTTAGCCAGCGCCTGGGCTTAGGCCCGGCCAAGTTTGCCCAGTTGCAGGCTGTGCTGGAAATGGCCCGGCGGCATCTGGCCGAGCAGTTGCGCCGCGACTCAGCACTGGAAAGCCCGCAGGCCGTGCGCGATTACCTTAAGGCGCTGCTAAGGCATGAGCCGCATGAGGTCTTTGGTTGTCTGTTTCTCGATGCCAAACACCGCGTGCTAGCGTTTGAAGCGCTGTTTCATGGCTCCATCGACAGCGCTAGCGTGTACCCACGCCAAGTGGTTAAACGGGCGCTGGCGCACAATGCGGCGGCGCTTATCCTTACGCACAATCATCCTTCCGGAGTGGCGGAACCGAGCCAGGCCGATCGTGTGCTGACTCGCCGGTTAAAGGAAGCTTTGGAGTTAGTGGATGTGCGCGTGCTCGATCACTTTATTGTTGGCGACGGTGAGCCGCTGTCGATGGCGGAATACGGTTGGCTCTAAAACGGGACATTTGGCGACAAGCGGTCGAGTGGCTCGGTAACCGTTGTCGGCAGGGGCGGGCGCAGGTTTGCTGGTTGTCTGTTGGTTTTATAAAGTGCAGTTAACCTTGTTGCGCTGGGGTCTTTCTGGTATAAAGCAGCGCTCTTTTGTAGGGGCCCGGTTCTTGCGCTTTCAGGTACGGCCGGTAAGACCCTCGAGATACGCGGCGCTGAGCGCCAAGATTGAATATTAGCGGCCAACCCATGCCGGGTTGGGCATGTGGTTTTAGAGGGCTGAGGCATGTCGAGAGTCTGTCAAGTTACCGGTAAGGGTCCGGTAACTGGGAATAACATTTCCCACGCGAACAACAAAACCCGTCGTCGTTTCCTGCCGAACCTGCAGCATCACCGCTTCTGGGTCGAGTCTGAGAACCGCTTCGTGCGTCTGCGCGTTTCTGCCAAAGGCATGCGTTGCATCGACAAGCGTGGTATTGACGTCGTTCTGTCCGAGCTGCGTGCTCGCGGCGAAAAGGTTTAAGGAGAAAGTCATGCGTGAATTGATCCGTTTGATCTCGAGTGCCGGTACTGGTCACTTCTACACTACCGACAAAAACAAGCGCACTACTCCGGACAAAATCGAAATTAAAAAATTCGATCCGGTTGTTCGCAAGCATGTGATGTACAAGGAAGGCAAGATCAAGTAATTGATCTGGCTTCTTGATGAGAAAGCCCGCTTTTATAGCGGGCTTTTTCTTGCCTGCGATTTGGTAAGCCCTGGGCGATAAAAACGCCTGCAGCCATTTTTAAGCGTGTTAGCTAGGGCTGCAGGAGTTACAGGCAAGAAAAAGCCCGCGCAAGGCGGGCGAAGGGTGACGCATGAATTCAACTCAGCGGCTGGCCTGTTCGAACATCACATAGACCTTGCGGCAAAGCTCCAACACTTCCCAAGTGCCAGAGAAACCGGCCGGGATGACGAAGCGGTCGCCCGCGCGCAGGGTTTTGGCGTTGCCGTCTTTATCACGCAGTACCGAAACGCCCTGCAGAATTTCACAGTACTCGTGTTCGGTGTAGTTGACGGTCCAGTGACCAATCGCACCTTCCCAGATCCCAGCATTGAACTGACCGCATGGGCTGCCATAGTGGTTGCGCACGCTCTGCTCGGGGTCGCCTTTTAGAACTTTCTCCGCCGCTGGGCGGTAGTGTTCGGGTGCGGTGGTGGCGGTGGCGAAGTCGACGATCTTTTCGATGTTCATAAGCGTGTCCGTTAGGGGTTGAGCGCCTGTTCTGGGCAGGCTTGTTGTCGATAGAGGTATTTCGGCAGTCTATGTTTAATAAAGCGCACATAACAAGGCGGATTTAGCGCTTATTGTAAAAAATAATGGAAGTGTGCGGGCCTCTGGTTTAGTGTTGCTGGCAGGATTGGGTCGTAAGAATCTGTTCACGATTTAGCGCAGCAGGGCCGACGCGCAGCAGGTCGTAAGCAGGTTCTGCAGCCCATGCAGAATAATTGACAGCGCGTGCGGCCAACCTGCGGCGCTTTACTAGCGATAGAGGATGTTCGAATGACTAGCCTGACTCGTGCCGACTGGGAGCAGCGTGCCAAAGACCTGAAGATCGAAGGCCGTGCCTTTGTTCATGGCGAGTACCGCGATGCGGTATCGGGTGCCACATTCGAATGCATCAGCCCGGTTGATGGCCGTTTGCTTGGTTTGGTGGCCAGTTGTGATCTGGTCGATGCTGAGTTGGCGGTAGCGGATGCCCGTGCCACCTTCGAGTCTGGCGTGTGGTCGCGTATGGCCCCGGCGCAGCGTAAGCGCATCATGATTCGCTTTGCCGACCTGCTGGATCAGCACACTGAAGAACTGGCGCTGCTGGAAACCCTCGACATGGGCAAACCAATCAGCGATGCCCTGAGTGTCGACGTTCCGGCAGCCTCGCGTGCCATTCGTTGGAGCGGTGAAGCGGTCGACAAGATCTACGACGAAGTGGCACCGACGCCGCATGACGAGTTGGGCCTGGTGACCCGTGAGCCAATCGGCGTGGTGACGGCTATCGTGCCGTGGAACTTCCCGATGATCATGACCTGCTGGAAGCTCGGCCCGGCACTGGCCACCGGCAACTCAGTGATCGTCAAACCCTCCGAGAAGTCCCCGCTGACCGCTCTGCGTATGGCGCAACTGGCGCTGGATGCCGGTATACCGGCGGGTGTGCTCAACGTACTGCCGGGCTTCGGCCATACCGTGGGCAAGGCGCTGGCGTTGCATATGGATGTCGACACGCTGGTGTTCACCGGCTCGACCAAGATCGCCAAGCAACTGATGATCTACGCCGGCGAATCGAACATGAAGCGCGTCTGGCTGGAAGCGGGCGGCAAGAGCGCCAACATCGTTTTTGCCGACGCGCCGGATCTCAAAGCCGCCGCCGAGGCCGCCGCCGCGGCGATCTGCTTCAACCAGGGCGAGATGTGCACCGCCGGTTCGCGCCTGCTGGTGGAGCGTTCCATCAAAGACCAGTTTATGCCCATGGTGCTGGAAGCCATGCAGGACTGGAAAGCCGGTCACGCGCTGGACCCGAACAGCAAGGTCGGGGCGTTGGTCGATGCCGGCCACCTGAATGCCGTGCTCGGCTATATCGACGCCGGTCACAAGGATCAGGCCAAGCTGCTGTGCGGTGGCAAGCGCACTCTGGAAGAAACGGGCGGCCAGTATGTCGAACCGACCATCTTCGATGACGCGAACAACAGCATGCGCATCGCCCAGGAAGAAATCTTCGGCCCGGTGCTGACGGTGATTCCGTTCGACACCACCGAAGAAGCCATCCAGATCGCTAACGACAGCATTTATGGCTTGGCGGCTGCCATCTGGACCAGCAACCTGTCCAAGGCGCACCTGGCGGCCAAGGCGCTGCGTGTCGGCAGCATGTGGGTCAACCAGTACGACGGCGGCGACATGACCGCGCCGTTTGGCGGCTTCAAACAGTCCGGTAACGGTCGCGACAAGTCGCTGCATGCGTTCGACAAGTACACCGAGATCAAGGCCACCTGGATCAAGCTATAGCGCTTCCGGGCGATCTCCGGGCCGTCGGCCATGCTGCGTTGTGTCCTCGCTTTTAATGCTCACGTACTGCAGTACGCTCCGCTTAAAAGCTCCGGGGCGCCTGATTCGCTAGCGCTCACCCTTCGGGCCAGCCTGCGGCTGTTACTCCCGCTGGTCGTTGGTCCTGGCCTTGGTCTCGTAGTGCTCGGTTGATGGCAGCGCTAAGCCCACCTGCGGCCGGGTTCCTATGGAGCCCGGCCGTTTTGCATCTGCGTGGTGGGCGTTGAGTCGGTCAGGCTGTCGAGTGAGAAGAATGAACTGGATGACCTATTTCGCCGTCATTGCGGCGGTGGTGATTGTCGGCTTGGCATTGGGGGTGACGCTGCCGCTGGTGTCGTTTCGTCTTGAGTCCTGGGGCTACGGTTCGTTTGCCATCGGCGTGATGGCGGCCATGCCGGCCATCGGGGTGTTGCTCGGGGCGCGCATCACTGGCCATCTGGCCGGCTGGTTCGGCACGCCGCAGACCTTACGCCTGTGCTTATTGGCCAGCGCCGCCTCGGTGGCGCTGCTCAGTGTTATGCCCAGCTATCCACTCTGGCTGTTACTGCGTCTGCTGATCGGCATCTCCCTGACCGTGGTGTTTGTGCTCGGCGAAAGCTGGATCAACCAGTTGGTTGAGGACCGTCTGCGCGGCCGTCTGGTGGCCTTATACGGCACCGGGTTTGCGCTCAGTCAGTTAAGCGGGCCGTTGCTGTTGACCGTGCTGGGCACGGAGAGTGATCGCGGGTTTTGGTTGTCGGCGGCGTTGCTGGTCGTTGGCAGCCTGTTGCTGCTGGGGCGTGGCGGCGCACCCAAGGTGGATGCACACAGCGCTTCGGGGCGTGGCATTGTCGAGTTTTGTCGCACGTCACCGGCAATTGCCTGGGCGGTGGTGCTGTTTGCTGCCTTTGAGGCCATGGTGCTGACCTTGCTGCCGGTGTACTTGGTGCGCGAGGGCTTTGCCCAGCAGATGGCGCTGATCATGGTCAGCGTGGTGGTGATTGGTGATGCGGCGCTGCAATTGCCGATTGGTTGGCTGGCCGACCGTGTGCCGCGACAGACGCTGTTCCGCTGTTGCGGGGTGGTGCTGTTGCTGTCGAGCCTGAGCATGCCGTGGTTGCTGCATACGCCGCTGATCTGGGGCGTGCTGGTGCTGTTTGGCGCGAGCGCGGGCGGCTTGTACACCTTGTCGCTGATTCTGGTCGGCCAGCGCTATCGTGACGATGCGCTGGTGCGCGCCAACTCGCATATCGCCCTGCTCTGGGGCGCGGGTTGCTTGCTCGGGCCGTTGTCGACGGGGGCTGCCAGTCAGTGGGTCAGCGGCCACGCACTGCCAATGTTGATGGCGGTGGGCGCGGCCGGTTTTGTCTGGCTGGCGTACCGTCGCGGTGCTTTCGCCGAGCCGCCAGCGCCGGCTGCGATGCAGCCCTGACGGGCAGAGACGCGGCGGGTTAGATCAGCTCTTTCATCCGGTGCCAGAGCATGCCCAGCGCCAGCAGTGGCGAGCGCAGGTGCTTGCCGCCAGGGAAGGTCATGTGCGGCACTTTGGCGAACAGATCGAAGCCGCTGCTGGCCTGACCGGCGATGGCTTCGCCGAGCAACTTGCCGGCCAGGTGCGTGGCATTCACGCCGTGGCCGGAATAGGCCTGGGCGTAATAGACGTTAGCCTGGTCTTTCAGGCGACCGATTTGCGGCAGGCGGTTGGCACCGATGCCGATCATGCCGCCCCATTGGTAGTCGATGCGCACGTCGTTCAGGTGCGGGAACACCGCGAGCATCTTCGGTCGCATGTACGCGGCGATGTCAGCGGGGTCGCGTCCGGAATAGTGGCAGGCACCGCCGAACAGCAAGCGGCGATCGGCCGATAGGCGGTAATAGTCCAGCGCCACACGCTGGTCACACAGGGCCATGTTCTGCGGGATGATGGCTTTGGCTTCAGCCTCGGACAACGGTTCGGTGGCGATCACATAGCTGCCCGCGGGCAGCACCTTGCCGCCCAGATTGCTGTTCAGGCCGTTGAGGTAAGCGTTGCAGCCGAGCACCAGGGTGGCAGCGCGCACCACGCCCTGAGCGGTGTGCACCTTGACCTCTGGGCCATAGTCGATGCGTGTCACCGCCGAGTTCTCGAATAACTGCACGCCCAGACCCTGTGCCGCCGCGGCTTCGCCAAGGGCCAGGTTGAGTGGGTGCAGGTGGCCGGAGCCCATATCGATCATGCCGCCCACGTAGCGGTCGGAGCCGACCACTTCGCGCATCTGCTCCGGTTGCAACAAGCGCATCTCGTGGCGGTAGCCCAGCTGTTTCAGCTCGGCCATGTCTTCGGCAAAGCCTTCGAGGTGGCTGGGCTTGTTGGCCAGGTCGCAATAGCCCCAGGTCAGGTCGCAGTCGATAGCGAAGTGCTGGATGCGCGCACGGACGATTTCCACCGCTTCCAGGCCCATCAATTTCAGCTCGCGCACGCCTTGTGCGCCGATCACCGGCTCAAACTGCTCAACGCCATGGCCGACGCCGCGAATCAGTTGCCCGCCGTTGCGCCCGCTGGCCCCCCAGCCAATTTTGTGTGCCTCCAGCAACGCGACCGAAAAGCCTTTTTGCGCCAATTCGATGGCTGTATTCAGGCCGGAAAAACCACCACCGACGATGCACACATCCACTCGCACTTCGCCGCGCAGGGCGGGGTAGTCGAGTTGACGGTTGGTGCTGGCGGCGTAGTAGGAGCGGGCGTGCTGGTCGCTGTGAACCGGCTGGTGAACGCGGGCGTTCATGTGTGGAATCCTGATTTTTGTGTTTGGAAAATTTTACGAAGCATAAGCGTGGGATTTGCCAAACGCCAAGAGCTAATCGTGAAATAAGCGGATTTTCGTCGGTTAATAGCGCAATTGCCGCGATTAGGCACCATGTCCCGTTACTATGCGCGCCGGTATGTCAGGGTGATGTTTATGAGTTGCACCAGTCGCACGATCGACACGCTGTGGGATGAAAATAAAGTGTCATCCGTATAAATTTGGTATCGGAAAGGATGATACTTTAGCGATGTACGGCACCGCTGGAGGCCAGGAAAAACGGGGCGCTTAGGATGAAACTTTATTTTCATCCAACACACGCTGCGTTTGCAGATTCCCAGTTTTGCCTGTGTGCCGGGCTGCCATGACTGCTGCGGACCAGTCACCGCCTCATCCGAAGAAATGTCGCGGCTGCCGGTGAAAAGCGATGCCGAGCATGATGCCGCGTTGGCGGAATACAATTGCGTGCACCTCGGCCCGCAGGGGTGCACGGTGTATGACCAGCGCCCGCTGATCTGCCGCTTGTTTGGCACCACGCCCAGCCTGCCGTGTCCGCGCGGCCAAGGGCCGGAGCAGATGACTGAACCTGCGGTAGAAAAGCAGGTGCACCGGCTGATCGCCACAACCCGCCAGGTGCTGGTGTAGGTTGGGCTTGGATAATCTGATTCTATCGCCGCTAAAGCCCCTCCCACGGGGAGTGCTGCCTGTGGCGGCCACGTGCGCGGCAATCTGTGGGAGGGGCTTTAGCGGCGCTTGGCGCAGCCGCGTTCTCACCAATCGGGCGGCGTTCTAGCGGGCGCAGTATGGGCGTCAGTCGGCAATCGGCAGGCTCAGGCTTTCTTTCACTTCTTCCATGACGATGTAGCTCTTCGACTCGCGCACATGTGGCAGCTTGAGCAGGATGTCGCC
Organism: Pseudomonas sp. Ga0074129; assembly: GCA_001465025.1. Lineage (GTDB taxonomy): Bacteria > Pseudomonadota > Gammaproteobacteria > Pseudomonadales > Pseudomonadaceae > Aquipseudomonas. The sequence goes on along the minus strand of LNDO01000094.1, from coordinate 115,305 downwards.
GAGCAGCTTGCGGTAGCTGGCCATCTCGTTGATGCGCGCCTTCACCAGGTAGTCGAAGTCGCCGGAAACCAGGTGGCATTCGAGTACGTGCGGCAGCTTGAGCACCGCGCGGCGGAACTCCTCGAAGGTGTCGCCGGATTTGTAGTCCAGGCTGATCTCGACAAACACCAACAGGCTGGCCTTGAGCTGCTGCGGATTGAGCCGGGCGTGATAGCCCATGATGATGCCTTCGCGCTCCAGGCGGCGCACGCGCTCGGTGCAGGGCGTGGTCGACAGGCCAACCCGCTCACCCAGTTCGGTAAAGCTGATACGCCCGTCTTCCTGCAGGATGCGCAGGATATTGCGGTCGATTTTGTCCAGTTCGCGGCGGCTTTGGTGCTGGGTGCGCATGGTGGATACCCCTCTGCGGAAGGCGATATTGCCAAGAATTGTCGCCAAATATAGCTATTTATATAGTGAAAAGCACTGCTGATCTCTTCCTATACTGCGCTCAATTGTGATCTCAAGAATATCCGTCGCGCGTTGTCGCGGCGAGGAGAGCGGTATGCGGGTTCTGATTCTCGGCAGCGGTGTGATTGGTACAGCCAGTGCGTATTACCTGGCGCGTCAGGGCTTTGAAGTGGTGGTGGTCGACCGGCAGGCGGCCCCGGCCATGGAAACCAGCTTCGCTAACGCCGGTCAGGTGTCTCCGGGCTACGCCTCGCCGTGGGCCGCGCCGGGCGTGCCGCTGAAAGCCATCAAATGGTTGCTGCAAAAGCACGCTCCGCTGGCGATCAAGGCCACCGCCGATATCGATCAATACCTGTGGATGGCGCAGATGCTGCGCAACTGCACTGCCAGCCGTTACGCGGTGAACAAAGAGCGCATGGTGCGCCTGTCCGAATACAGCCGTGACTGCCTTGACGAACTGCGCGCCGAGACCGGTATCGCCTACGAAGGCCGTACGTTGGGGACTACTCAGCTGTTCCGTACTCAAGCGCAATTGGACAACGCCGCCAAAGACATCGCGGTGCTGAAGCAGTCGGGCGTGCCTTACGAGTTGCTCGACCGCGCCGGTATTGCCCGCGTTGAACCAGCGCTGGCGGCAGTGACCGACAAACTGGCCGGCGCGCTGCGTTTGCCGAATGACCAGACCGGCGATTGCCAGCTGTTCACCACCAAGCTGGCGGAAATGGCCAAAGCGCTGGGTGTGGAATTCCGCTTCGGTCAGAACATCCAGCGCATCGACGCGGTGGGTGACCGGGTCAATGGCGTGTGGATCGATGGCAAGCTGGAAACCGCCGACCGCTACGTGCTGGCGCTTGGCAGTTTCAGCCCGCAATTGCTTAAGCCGCTGGGTATCAAAGCGCCGGTGTACCCACTCAAGGGTTACTCGCTGACTGTGCCCATCACCAATGTGGCGATGGCGCCCACCTCGACCATCCTCGATGAAACCTACAAGGTGGCGATTACCCGTTTCGACAACCGCATCCGCGTCGGTGGCATGGCTGAGATTGCCGGTTTTGACCTGAGCCTCAACCCGCGTCGCCGCGAAACCCTGGAAATGATCACCGCCGATCTTTACCCGCAGGGCGGCGACCTGCGCCAGGCCGAATTTTGGACCGGGCTGCGGCCGGCCACCCCGGACGGCACACCAATTGTCGGTGCCACCGGCTTACGCAATTTGTTCCTCAACACCGGTCACGGCACACTGGGCTGGACCATGGCCTGCGGCTCCGGTCGCCTGCTTGCCGATCTGATGGCAAAAAAGCGTCCGCAGATCAGCGCCGAAGGCCTGGATATTTCTCGTTACAGTCGTTCCCAGGAGAATCACAAGCATGTCAGTACAGCGCCTGCACACTGAAAGTCGCTACAGCGAAATCGTCATCCATAACGGTACGGTCTACCTGGCCGGGCAACTGGCGGACGATCTGAGTGGTGATATCGTGCAGCAAACCCGCGAGACCCTGGCCAGTACGGATCGCCTGCTGGCCGAGGCCGGCAGCGACAAGTCGAAGATCCTCTCCGTGACCATCTACCTCAAGGACATGGACCGCGATTACGCCGGCCTCAATGAGGTCTGGGATGCCTGGGTTGCCCCCGGTGCCGCGCCCGCTCGCGCTTGCGTCGAGGCAAAGATGTACAAGCCTGAAGTGCTGGTGGAAATGATGATCGTGGCCGCGCTATAACGCCGCCCGTCCCGTTTGCGATAAGTGTTTGCCCGGCCATCACACCGGGCTTTTTTATAGTCTGAAAACTGCTGATAGCCGAGAACGTCATGCGTCCTTCCCGCGCCCTGATCGACCTGCAAGCTTTGCGTCACAACTACCAATTGGCCCGCGAGGTCAGCGGCGCACGCGCTTTGGCGGTGATCAAGGCGGATGCCTACGGCCATGGCGCGGTGCGTTGTGCGCAGGCGTTGCAGGAGCAGGCCGACGGTTTTGCCGTGGCCTGCATCGAGGAAGCGCTGCAACTGCGCGAGGCCGGTATTCGTGGGCCGATCCTGTTGCTGGAAGGTTTTTTTGAGGCCGACGAATTGCCGCTGATCGAGCAGTATGATCTTTGGTGTGTGGTGCATTCGTCGTGGCAGTTAGAGGCGATTGAGCGCAGCGCTATCCGCACGCCGCTGACGGTCTGGTTAAAGATGGACAGCGGCATGCACCGCGTGGGGCTGCACCCTGCGGATTATCAGGCGGCCTATCAACGTTTGCTGGCCAGCGGCAAGGTGGCGAAGGTGGTGCTGATGAGCCATTTCGCTCGCGCCGATGAGCTGGACTGCCCGCGCAGTGAGGAACAGCTGGCGGTATTTCAGCAGGCGCGCCAGGGCATAGTCGCCGAGGTCAGCCTGCGTAATTCGCCAGCCGTATTGGGTTGGCCCAATGTGCCGAGCGACTGGGTGCGTCCCGGCATCATGCTCTACGGCGCCACCCCGTTCGAGCAGGCGCAGGCCGTGGCCGCGCGGTTGCAGCCGGTGATGACTCTGGAGTCGAAGATCATCAGCGTGCGCGAACTGCCGGCCGGCGAGCCGGTGGGCTATGGTGCGCGCTTTGTCAGCGAGCGGCCGACTCGCGTCGGTGTGGTCGCCATGGGCTATGCCGACGGTTACCCGCGCCATGCACCGACCGGCACGCCGGTGGCGGTCGACGGTCAACTCACCCGCTTGATTGGTCGTGTGTCGATGGACATGCTCACCGTTGATTTGACCGATCTGCCCCACGCGGGCCTGGGCAGCCGCGTCGAACTGTGGGGCAAACAGGTGTTGGCCAGCGAGGTGGCCCAGCAGGCGCAGAGCATCCCTTATCAGTTGTTTTGCAACCTGCGCCGGGTGCCGCTGCTCTATCTCGGGGATTAAAAGCCCCGGCTGCGATGAGTTTGAACACAGGTGTTGTAAATTCTGAACGCTATGCGATGATACGGCCACTTTTCCGTATCTCTCCCAAGGGGGCTCCAGCATTGGACGTCGGTGTTCGACTGCAATCCATTCGTAAACTCAAAGGCCTTTCCCAGCGTGAACTCGCCAAACGGGCGGGCGTCACCAACAGCACCATTTCGATGATCGAGAAGAACAGCGTAAGCCCTTCGATCAGTTCGTTGAAAAAGGTGCTGGCCGGTATTCCCATGTCGCTGGTGGAATTCTTTTCTCTGGATGTAGAGCCGGACAATCAGGCCCAAGTGGTCTACCGTGCGGAGGAACTGACCGACATCTGCAGCGGAGCCATCACCATGAAACTGGTGGGCAAGGCGCACCCGACGCGGGCCATCTCCTTCCTTGATGAAACCTACCCCAGCGGCACCGACACAGGCGACGAAATGTACGCCCATGAAGGCGAAGAGGCCGGCATGTTGGTGGAGGGCAAGTTGGAACTGACCGTGGGCGAGGAGGTGTTTATCCTGGAGCCTGGCGACAGTTACTACTTTGAGAGCAGCAAGCCGCATCGCTTTCGCAACCCGTTTGAGCAACCCGCTCGGTTGATTAGCGCCACCACGCCGGCTAATTTCTAAATAACCCTGCGACAATCTGGGTTGTTTCAGCGCAACCGGCTTACCGTTATACTGACGTGGCTCGCGAAACCGTGGCCGCGAGCGTGACTAGCCACGAAGAGGGTGTACCGTGAACCTGATTAAAAAGCTGTTGGTAGCACCGGCTACCGTATTGGCCCTGTGGGCAGTGACTGCTCAGGCCACGACCGACGACGCCATTGCCGAGCGACTGAAGCCGGTGGGTGAAGTCTGTGTGATGGGTGAAGAGTGCAAAGGTGTGGGTGCTGTTGCGGTTGTCGCCGGCGGCGCTGCGCGCACAGCTGACGACATCATTGCCAAGCACTGCGCCGCCTGCCATACCCCAGGTATTTTGGGCGCGCCGAAAATCGGCGATACCCCAGCTTGGAAAGCGCGTGCGGATAAAGAAGGTGGCGTAGACGCTATCCTGAAAACAGCAATCGCCGGTATCAATGCCATGCCGCCAAAAGGCACCTGTGCCGATTGCACCGATGATGAGCTGCGTGAAGCCATCGTCAAAATGTCTGGCCTGTAAGCGCTTGGCATTAACCAAAAAACCGCCTTCGGGCGGTTTTTTATTGCCTGATACTTAAACGGGCGCCAAGCATCCTGGCGCTCGCGGGTGTATCACTCGATAAAGCTGACCTGGCCATCTTTGAGTGAGCCGATGCGCGCCAGTGACTCGACCCGATAGCCTTGCGCGTCCAGTTCGGCGCGGCCGCGCTGGAAGGACTTTTCGATCACCACACCAATGCCGGCAATGCTCGCGCCCGCTTGGCCAATCAGGTCGATCAGCGCGCGTGCCGCGTGGCCGTTAGCCAGGAAATCATCGATCAACAGCACGTGATCATGGGCGTTCAGGTGTTTGGCCGAAATAGCCAGGGTGCTTTCGGTTTGCTTGGTGAACGAAAACACCTTGGAGATGTACAGGTTGTCGGTGAGCGTCAGCGACTGGTACTTGCGCGCAAAAATCACCGGCACGCCCAATTCCAGGCCGGCCATTACCGCCGGGGCAATGCCCGAGGCTTCGATGGTGACGATCTTGGTGATGCCAAGGCCAGCGAAGCGCTGGGCAAACTCATGGCCAATTTGCTGCATCAGCGCCGGATCAATCTGGTGATTGAGAAAGGCATCGACCTTGAGCACCTGCTCCGAGAGTACGGTGCCTTCATCGCGAATTTTCTGTTTCAGCGCTTCCACGCGGCGTCCCTCGTTGTTCTAGTGTTTTGCGTAGGATGGGTTGCGATGTAGGTTGGGTTGAGGCGCGCAGCGGCGAAGCCCAACATTGGGTGCCGCATGGCATGTCACTCGCCTTGTTGGGCTTCGTTCCTCAACCCAACCTACCTCGTGATTAATCAATTATTCCTGGCGGCCACATTACTGGCAGCGTCGCTGCGTGACTATTTTTTCAGCATCGCCCGCATGTTGGCCAGTGCCGAGTTGCCGGTGGCGGCTTTGACCTCCGGGGCGGCGTCCTCCAGGCCTTCCCATACCAGATCCTCCGGCGGCAATTCATCAAGGAAGCGGCTCGGTGAACAGTCGATGATCTCGCCATATTGTTTGCGCTTAGCGGCGAAGGTCATGGTCAGGTTGCGTTTGGCGCGCGTGATGCCCACGTAAGCCAGGCGGCGCTCTTCCTCAACCGTATCGGCCTCGATACTGGAGCGGTGCGGGAGGATTTCTTCCTCCACGCCGAGGATGTACACCGACGGGTATTCCAGCCCTTTGGACGCATGCAGGGTCATCATCTGCACGCCCTCGGCACCTTCTTCCTCTTCCTGCTGACGTTCGAGCATGTCGCGCAGCACCAGTTTGCCGATGGCGTCCTCGATGGTCATCTCGCCATCTTCGTCGCGCTCCAAGGTGTTTTTCAGCGCTTCGACGAGGAACCAGACGTTGCCCATGCGCGCGTCGGCAACTTTGTCGTTGGAGGCGTTCTGGCGTAGCCAGTTCTCGTAGTCGATATCCATGACCATGCTGCGAATGGCGGCAATCGGGTCGTTCTGCGCGCATTCCTGGCGCACCCGGTCCATCCATTTGGTAAAGCGCGCGAGGCGTTCGGTGTAGCGTGCATCCAACTGTTCGCCCAGGCCGATTTCGCCAGCGGCGGCGTACATGCTGATTTTGCGGCTGGTGGCGTAGTTGCCGAGTTTTTCTAGGGTGGTTGAGCCGATTTCACGGCGCGGCACGTTGATCACGCGCAGAAAGGCGTTGTCGTCATCCGGGTTGACCAGCAGGCGGAAGTAACTCATCAAATCCTTCACCTCTTGCCGGGCGAAGAAGCTGGTGCCGCCGGACAGACGATAAGGAATCTGGTGGTGCTGCAGCTTCAACTCCATCAGCTTGGCCTGGTAGTTACCCCGGTAAAGGATGGCGTAGTCACTGTAAGGCCGCTGCGTGCGCAGGTGCTCGGTGAGGATTTCCAATGCCACGCGTTCACACTCGGCATCTTCGTTACGGCAGCGGATCACGCGAATCTCGTCGCCCATGCCCATCTCGCTCCACAGTTGCTTCTCGAAGGCATGCGGGTTGTTGGCAATGAGGATGTTGGCGCATTTGAGGATACGGCTGGTGGAGCGGTAGTTCTGCTCCAGCATCACCACCTTCAGCGACGGGTAGTCCTCTTTCAGCAGCATCAGGTTTTCCGGCCGCGCGCCGCGCCAGGCGTAGATCGACTGGTCGTCGTCGCCCACCACAGTGAACTGGTTGCGCATGCCCACCAGCAATTTCACCAGCAGGTATTGGCTAGCGTTGGTGTCCTGGTATTCGTCGACTAGCAGGTAGCGAATGCGGTTTTGCCACTTTTCCAGGATGTCTGGGTTGTCCTGAAACAGCTTGACCGGCATCAGGATCAGATCATCGAAGTCCACCGCGTTGTAGGCTTTGAGTGTGCGCTGGTAGTGCAGGTAGACGATAGCGGCGGTCTGCTCCTTGGGGTTGCGCGCCATGGCCACGGCGTCTTCGGGCAGGACTAAATCATTCTTCCAACTACCGATGTAATTCTTGATCTCGTCGATGCCATCGTCGCCGGCATATTCCTTTTGCATGATGTCCGAGAGCAGCGCCTTGATATCGCCCTCGTCGAAGATCGAGAAACCCGGCTTGTAGCCCAGCGCCGCATATTCCTTGCGGATGATGTTCATGCCCAGGTTGTGGAAGGTCGACACCGTCAGGCCGCGGGCTTCCGGGCCTTTGAGCAGGCTGCCGACGCGTTCTTTCATCTCGCGCGCGGCTTTATTGGTAAAGGTCATGGCAACGATGTGCCGGGCCTGGATGCCGCAGTTCTGCACCAGATGGGCGATTTTGCGCGTGATCACGCTGGTTTTGCCGGAACCTGCGCCGGCGAGCACCAAAAGTGGGCCGCCGACATAGTTCACGGCTTCTTGCTGCCGGGGGTTCAGTCGGGACATGAAATCGATCGTCTGGGGAGTGGGCGCGCATTTTAACAGGCCTGAGGCGTTCTGCCGTGCCGATCTGAAACTGTGCCGCAGCGCACATACTGGCAAACGGCCACGCTTGGCTAATTCGCGTATTGCAGTAATCTGAGGGCACTTTCGGCTACCTGCTCAGCAGGCAAAGCGCCACAGACACAAGGATGTGCGTGATTAGACGTCGATGACGACGCATCCGAGCGGCAACAACGCTCTTTATTGTGTAGTAGGGGAAGTTCTTGTCCGCTTTTGTTGAACCTATAAGGCTGCTGGTACTGGCTGAAACGCCCTACTGGGTGCAGCTGTTGCGCCAGCGTCTGGCTGATTTGGGCAGCGGCTACGCATTGATCACGGCGCCCTCCTGGGAGGCTGCCAGCGCGCTGTTTGATAAACCCAGCAATGCCCTGTTGCTGGCTACGCCTAACCACCTGCCTGCTGGCGGCCACTGCGCTCTGCCGACCATTCTTTTGCTCGAAGTCGAACCTGAAACCGAGCCTGAAGGCGTGTGTGACTGGCTGGTGGCCGAGCGCTTGAGCAGTGATGTACTCCGCCGTTGCCTGCGCTATGCCTGTGAGCGCGGCAAATTGCACGACACTGTGCAGCGGCTGGCTGAGCAGGATGCCTTGACCGGGATCGCCAACCGCCAAGGCTTTCACACCCTGCTCGCTGCACGACTGGTGGAGTCTGCCGGGCTTGGGCTGAGCCTGGGGCATCTGGATCTGGATAACTTCCGCCATGCCAACGATGCCCTCGGTTATCAGGGCGGCGATCAGCTGATTCGTCAGGTGGTGGCGCGGATCAAGGCGCAGTTGCAGGCGGGCGACCAACTGGCGCGATTGGGCAGTGACGAATTTGCCTTGCTACTGGATAACCGCCGCGACCCGCAACGTGCCGAGCGGCTGGCGGCGCAGATCGTTGAAGCGCTCAGCGAACCCTACTGGGTTGACGGTGAGAGCCTGTTGATTGGCTGCAGCCTGGGCCTTGTCCATGCCCGCGCCGAGAGCAGCGCCGACCCGCTGATGTGGTATGCGCACATCGCCATGCAACAGGCCAAGAGTCAGCAGGGTTGTACCTTCCATGTCTATGACGAGCGCATCAACCGCAGCGCGCGCAATCAGGCAGATCTGGAAAGTGAGTTGCGCCGCGCCTTGCGCCGTGACGAGTTGGAGCTGCATTACCAACCGCGTCTGTGTGTGCAAACCGGACAAATTCTTGGCCTGGAAGCCTTGGTGCGCTGGCAGCACCGTGAATATGGGTTACTCGGGCCGAATGAGTTTGTGCCGCTGGCCGAGGAAAGTGGGCTGATTGTGCCGCTCGGCTACTGGGTGATCAGCCGTGCCCTGCGCGACATGCAGTGGTTGCTGGGGCGTGGGTTGCCGCCGCTGCACATGGCGGTCAATTTGTCGTTCCGTCAGTTTCAGGACAGCCAATTGCTGCCGACGCTCAGTCGCCTGATTGAAGAGCGCGGGGTGGATGCGCAGTGGCTGGAGTTTGAGTTGACCGAAACGGCCGTGATGCGCCGCAGTGATCAGGTGCAAAAAACCATGCAAGCGTTGGCGCAACTGGGCGTCAGCTTTTCATTGGATGATTTCGGCACCGGATTTTCATCGTTTGTGCACCTCAACAACCTGCCGATCACCTTGCTGAAAATCGACAAGAGTTTTGTTGCCGGCATGTGTGAACGCAGCGAGAGCCGGCAGATGGTGCGGGCAATGATCAACCTGGCGCACAACCTCAACCTGCAGGTGGTGGGCGAGGGTGTGGAAAATGCCGAGCAACTGGCCTTGTTGCGTCAGTTCGGCTGCGATCAGGTACAGGGCTTTCTGATCAGCAAAGCGCTACCGCTCAATGAGCTGGCGCGCTTTCTGGTGTACGGCGCACGCCAGCCGCTGACTGTGCCCAGTCACGGCTGACGCTACGTAGTTACTGCGTAGCCTGCGCCTGACGCTGCGCCAGCTTCTGCTCGCGGTAGCTGATAGCCGCAGGGGCCACGGCGGTGATTTTGCCAGTTTCCAGCCAGCGTTTGAGGCGCGTGGCGTCGGCCATGTGGGTGTACTTGCCGAAGGCATCGAGCACTACAAAGGCCACCTGACGGTTATTCATCACGGTATTCATCACCAGGCAGCGTCCGGCTTCGCTGGTGTAGCCGGTTTTGCTCAGTTGCACGCTCCAGTCGGGTTTGCGCACCAGGTTGTTGGTGTTGCGAAAGCCTTGGGTGTAGTTGGGCTTGCGGAACGCCTGGGTCTTTTCCGACGTGGTGCTGAACTGGCCTATCAGTGGGTACTGGCGCGCCGCCTTGAGCATCAGCACCAAGTCGCGGGCGCTGGACAGGTTGTGTTCCGATAGCCCGGTGGGTTCGACAAAGCGCGAGCTGTTCATGCCCAGCGCGCGGGCCTTGGCATTCATCGCGGCGACAAAGGCGCTGTGGCCACCCGGGTAGTGATGCGCCAGGCTGGAGGCGGCGCGGTTTTCCGAGGCCATCAAGGACAGCAGCAGCATGTCGCGGCGGCTGAGTTCGCTGCCCACGCGCACGCGGGAGAACACACCGCGCATTTCCTGGGTGTCGCGAATCATGATCGGCAGCATTTCATCCAGCGGCAACTTGGCGTCGAGGGTGACAATGGCGGTCATCAGTTTGGTGACCGAGGCAATCGGCACCACGCTGTCGGCGTTGCGCTCGTAGAGCACCTGATTGGTTTGCAGGTCCACCAGCAGGGCACTGCCGGAGGCCAGTTCCTGTTGTTTGGCGGCAGCCTGGATGTTCGAGGCAACTACAACGCAGCTGCAGATCAGCAGCAGGTTTACGATCGAATGACGGATATTCACGGCGTCTTCACGGGCAAGGGGTGGGGGATGGCGAAACGTTGCGCAGTATACGGAAATCCACGCGCGGCTTAAGCCATGCCGGCTTAAATCGTCATGCGGGCAGGCTATAGTGCGCGGGTTTCCAGAGGATGAGCCTGCCCATGTCCGATACACCCGCACCTGACGCGCCGCGTTCTGTGAGTTTGGCTGAAGCCTTCTGGTTCTGGCTCAAGCTGGGCTTGATCAGCTTTGGCGGGCCGGCGGGACAGATTGCGATCATGCATGAGGAGTTGGTCGAGAAGCGCCGTTGGCTCTCGGAGCGGCGCTTTTTGCATGCCCTGAACTACTGCATGTTGCTGCCGGGGCCGGAGGCGCAGCAGTTGGCCACCTACATCGGTTGGTTGCTGCACCGCACCTGGGGCGGGGTGATCGCCGGGGTGCTGTTCGTGTTGCCGTCGCTGTTTATCCTGATCGGGCTGTCCTGGCTGTATATCGCCTATGGCGATGTGCCGTGGGTGGCGGGACTGTTCTACGGCATCAAACCGGCGGTGACGGCGATTGTTGCGCAGGCGGCCTGGCGTATTGGCGGGCGCGTGTTGCGTAACCGCTGGCTGTGGGGCATTGCCGGGGCATCTTTTGTGGCGATCTTTGTGTTTAACCTGCCATTTCCGCTGATCGTGCTGGGGGCTGCGCTGTGTGGCTACCTCGGCGGTCGTCTGTTGCCGCAGTCGTTCAGCGTCGCGGGTGGGCATGCGGCGGCTCAAGCGTCTTACGGCCCGGCGCTGATTGATGATGACAGTCCGGTGCTGCCTCACACACGTTTTAAGCCGTCGCGCTTGGCGTTGTTGCTCGCGGTGGGTGCGCTGCTCTGGCTGTTGCCGATGGCGCTGCTCACGGCCCTGTATGGTTGGGACGGTACGTTGACGCAAATGGCCTGGTTCTTCACCAAGGCGGCCCTGCTGACCTTTGGTGGTGCCTACGCGGTGTTGCCCTACGTGTATCAGGGCGCGATCGATCACTACGGCTGGCTGACGCCGACGCAGATGATCGACGGCCTGGCGCTGGGCGAAAGCACGCCGGGGCCGCTGATCATGGTGGTGGCGTTTGTGGCCTTTGTCGGGGCGTACCTGCAGCCGGTGTTCGGCGGCGATTCGGGCTTTGCCAGTGGTGCCGCGGCGGCGGCGCTGGTCACCTGGTTCACTTTTCTGCCGTCATTTCTGTTTATTTTGGCCGGCGGGCCGCTGGTGGAATCCACCCACGGCGAGCTGAAATTCACCGCGCCGCTGACCGGTATTACCGCAGCGGTGGTGGGGGTAATCCTCAACCTAGCACTGTTCTTCGCCTATCACGTGCTTTGGCCGCAGGGCTTTAGCGGCACCTTCGAGTGGCCGTCGGCCCTGCTGGCCGTGGCGGCGGCGCTGGCGCTGCTGCACTTTAAACGCGGGGTGATGGAGGTGCTGCTGGTGTCGGCACTGGCTGGGTTGGCGGTGCACCTATTGCGTTGACGCTCTACGGTTCTCAGAAGCCACCCGTAGCCCGGATTGCGCCAAGGCTTATCCGGGCTACGAGGGCGTGGAGCGGTTAGAGAAACCAGCGGTATTCCCGCGCACTCACTTCCTGCATAAAGGCCAGATGGTCCTGGCGCTTGTTCTCGCAGTAGACCATCACAAACTCTTCGCCCAGGCCTTGGTTGACCACCGCATGGCCGCGCATGGCGCTGACCGCGCCGAGCATGTCCTGCGGGAAGTCGATGCCGCTCTGGCGGTTTTCGTTAAGCGGCGCAATCGGTTCAATACCGACATCCAGACCGTGTTCCATTCCGGTGAGGATCGCGGCCAGCACCAGATAGGGGTTGGCGTCGGCACCGGCCAGGCGGTGTTCGATGCGCAGGTTCTTGCCGTCTGACTCGGGGATGCGAATGCACGCATCACGGTCTTCAAAGCCCCAACTGGCGCGGCTGGCGGCGTTGACCATGGCACCGTAGCGGCGGAAGGCGTTGTGGTTGGCCGCGAAGATCGGCATGCAGTGCGGCAGCAACTCCAGGCAGCCGGCCACGGCATGGCGCAGCGGGCGTTGTTCATCGGCGGCGAGCAGGTTTTTGCCGGCAGCGTCATACAGGCTGACGTGCACATGCATGCCGCTGCCCGGCGCGTGCAGGTAGGGCTTGCTCATAAAGCTGGCGCGCTGGCCGTGCTTGAGCGCCACGCCACGGGTGCTGCGGCAGAACAATGCGGCCCAGTCGGCGGCACGCAGGCCGTCGTCGCAATGGCCGAAGTTGATCTCGAACTGGCCGGGGCCAAGCTCAGCAGTGATCACATTGGCGTCAATGCCCTGTTCATTGGCGGCGTCGACGATGGCGTGCAGCACATCGCTAAAGCGCGACAGACGTTCGATGTGCATGTTCGGTTGGTCATCCGCATCGTCGCAAAGCGGGTCGCGGGGGAACTGCGGCAGGCCGTCTTTCAGCGTGCGATCAAACAGGTAGAACTCCAGCTCGAAGGCCACCACCGGACGGATACCCCTTGCTTCTAGGCGCTTGAGTACGCGGGCGAGCACTTCACGCGGCTCAAATTCGATGGGCGCTTCGGTGCCATCGGAGCTGATCAGCATCTGCCCCAGCGGCTGGCTTTCCCAGCGCACCGGCTTGAGCGTGCCGGGAATCAACCTGCGCGGCGCGTCCGGGTCGCCGTCGTTAAAGCAGTAATCACCAATCGGGTGCAGGCCGCCCTGTACGCCCAGCAGCACGCAGTTCTGCGGGATTTTCAGCGGGCTGCCGGCGGCAACCTTCTCCAGCATGTCGATGGGGTAACGCTTGCCGTAGAAATGCCCGGGGATATCCAGGCTGATCAGGTCGACATAGCGCACCTCGGGGTTGGCGCTGCGGAAGGCGCGGACTTCGCTGAGCAGGTCGGGGAATGATGAGTTCATGTTTTGCTCTTGTTCTCATAGGTGCCAAGAAAATTCGGATCAAAACCGTCACGAGCGAAGGTCAGGCAAGGCGAAAGCAGGCGAGGACGCGGAGTTTACAAGTCGTAAATGAGCAGTCCGAGCCTGCTTTCAACGCAGCATGGCCGAGCGCAGTCGGTTTTGGCCGAATTTCAGGTGAAGACCCAAAGCACTCGTGTGGGTAAGTCGGTGAGGTTGGCGTAGCGAAATTGTGCGTGCGGCGGCAATTGGAAGCTGTCATTCGGGCCGAGGGTGACCGGCTCGGCGGCGTCGCCGTACCAGATGGTCAGCTCGCCTTCGAGGACAAAGCCGCCTTGTTCGGAGCTGTCGTTCAGGTGGCCTTCGCCGCTGGTGGCGCCGGGGTCTAGGCGGCTTTCGAGCATGGAGAAACCGCCCGACATGGTCGGTGAGGCCAGCACATCGGTGATGCCACCGGCGTAGTACAGCGTGCGGCGTTCGCCGGGGCGGGTGACCCAAGGCACGGCGCGCGGTTTGCTCAGGCTGTAGAAGTAGGTGGTCGGCACGCCGAGGCTTTCGCTGATGGCGGTTAGGTCGGCCACGGTTGGGCGCGACAGGCCGCGTTCGACTTGCGAGAGAAAGCCCACCGACCGATCAATGCGCGCCGCCAGCTCACCGAGGGTGAGGTTTTTGTGCTTGCGCAGATCGCGGATCAGGATCGCCAGGCCTTCGACTTCGTCTTGCATGTCCATGTTGTTTCCTTTTTACGTAGCCCGGATGCAATCCGGGGAGGGTGGTCCCGGATTGCATCCGGGCTACGGGTTTAAATCACGTCACGCAGGCGATACCAGGCCTTGCCCACCGCCTCGATCGGCGCGGCCAGCAGATCGCCGCCGGGGAAGCGCGGGTTGCTCAGGCCTTGGTACAGCTCAAGCAGGTCGCTGTCACCGAGGATCGCATCGCTCACTGCACGGGCAGCGGCCAGGGTTGGCAAAATGCCGTGGCCGGAGAAGCCCTGCAGCCAGTACTTCTGCCCGTTGCGGCCGACATCCGGGGTGCGCTGCATCGTGCAGTCGATATGCCCGCCCCAGCCGTAGTCGATCTGCACGCCGCGCAGTTGCGGGAACACCCGCTCCAGATACGGCCGGGTGGCCGCTGGCACGTCTTTGGGGATGCCGCCCAGGTAGGTGCAGCCGCCGCCGAACAGCAGGCGGTTGTCCGGGGTGACGCGGAAGTAGTCGGGTACAAACTGGTTGTCGATGGCGCAGGTGCCACGCGGGAACAGCGATCGCGCCAGCTCCGGGTCCAGCGGCGCGGTGGCGACCTGGTAGGAGCCGACCGGCAGCAGGCGTTTTGACAATTGCGGGTCGAGCTTGTCGATATAAGCGTTGCAGGCCAACACCAAGGTGTCGCTGCGTACTTCGCCTTGTTCCGTGCGGGCCACAAAACCGTCTGCGGTTTCGTGGTAGCTCAGTGCTTGGGTTTGCTCGAAGAGCCGTCCGCCGGCTTTCTCGATCGCATCGGCTAGGCCTTGGGCCAACTTCAGCGGGTTGAGGTGGGCGGCGCCGCTGTCGTGCACGGCGGCCAGGTAGCGCGGGCTGGCAATCCACTGCGGCAATTGGTTTTTCGGGATAAAACTGAGCTTGTTGTAGCCGTATTTGTGTTCGGCTTCTTCGATGCTGTCCTGCAATTGGCGCACGCGGCGCGGCAGCACGGCGGTGTAGATGGCGCCGGTGCGGTAATCAATATCGAACTGATGCCGCTCGGGCAGCTCGCGCATTTCTTCGGCCGCCCAGACCATGCTGTCCCACAGACGACGGGCGCGCTCCAGGCCTAATGCCTTCTCGAACGGAGGCATATCGCAAGACCAACCCGGCAGCGCCTGACCGCCGTTACGCCCCGAGGCGGCCCAGGCCAGGCGGCTGGCTTCCAGCAGCACGACTTTTTTGCCAGCCAGCGCTAGACGCAAGCCCGTGTGCAAACCACTGAAGCCGCCACCGATGATCAGCACATCGCACTGCAAGGCCTCCTGCAAACGCGGGCGCAGCGGAATCGGCCCCGGGTAGGTGGCGGCGTAGTAGGTGCCAATATGCTGGGCGGATTGTTTGAACATGATGCGCCTCATGAAATTAGGCTTTGATAATTTCATGAAAATCTACGCTATAAATTTCACAAAGCCAAGCGGCGAGGATTTTCTGCGGGCCGTTCATGAAAAAGGCCGACCCCTTGCGGGTGTCGGCCTTGGTCCGGCGAGTGAGGGGTTACTTGGGCATGACCACGCTGTCGATGGCGTGGATAACGCCATTGCTGGTTTCAATATCGGCGGTGCTGACGGTGGCGCCGTCGACGCTGACACCGTTGGATGTGTCGAGCGTCAGTTCACCGCCTTGTACAGTTTTCAGGCTGGTTTTGCCGGCCAGATCGGCGGCCATCAACTTGCCTGGAACAACGTGGTAGGTGAGTACGGCAGTCAGCTTTTCCTTGTCTGCCAGCAGGGCGTCGAGGTCCGCTTTGGGCACTTTGGCGAAGGCCGCATCAGTGGGGGCGAAGACGGTGAATGGCCCCTTGCCTTTGAGGGTTTCGGCCAAGCCGGCAGCGGTCACGGCGGTCACCAGGGTGGTGAACTGACCCGCACCGACGGCGGTGTCGACGATGTCTTTCTTGTTGCCATGACCGTCGGCAAATGCGGGCGCGGCCACCAGGGCGAGTGCGGCGGTGGTGATCATCGCAGCGCGTTTGAAGCCTTGGACGGTTGTATTGAACTGAGCAAACATAAAAATCTCCTGGTACAGGGTTGTTTGTTTTGCACAGTGTTTGTACAGCTATGGCGTGCTGAGTTCCCGGCTCGACATGATTTGTAAAGGTTGCCTGTTAACACGCGGGCAGACAGCGGCGGAACTCGCTGTTGCCCACGCAGGCAGGAAAGGCAGTTGAGGCGTGGCTGGCGCGGCGCTTGTGAAGCCGCCGCAGCGGTTAACAAACCTGATTGCGCCCGCCATGTTTGGCCGCATACAGCGCCCGATCGGCTCTTTCGAGCAGGTCGTTGGCTTGCGCCGAATCATCGCGGGTGCTGGCGATGCCGGCACTCAAGGTGACCGAGAACTGCTGTTCACCGGCAATAAAGTGCAATTCGGCAAAGCGCTGGCGTATCTCATCAAGAATGCGCCGGGCCTGTTCGGCCGGGCAGTCTGGCAGCACCACTAGAAACTCTTCACCGCCATAACGGCCCAAGCTGTCGACGCGGCGCAGGCGCTGGCGCAGCAGATTGGCCAGGGCGCGGATGACGTTGTCACCGGCGGCGTGGCCGTAACTGTCGTTGACCTTCTTGAAGAAGTCGATATCAAGCATGGCCACGCTGGCGGGCTTGCCGCTGCGCTGGGCGCGCTCCAGTTCGATGCCGACTTGTTCCTTGATGTCACCGTGCTTGAGCAGGCCGGTCAGGCTGTCGCGGGACAGCGCATTGCTCAGCAGGCGCGCGCGTTGTGCGCGGGAGAACACGGCGGCAATCAGGGCATTGTCCGAGATGGGCTTAGTGAGGAAGTCGTCGCCCGCCTTGATCAGGGCATTCATCTGTCGGTTGTTATCGGTTTCGGCCGACAGGTAAACAATCGGTACCCGTAGCCAGTCGTCGTTCATGCGGATGATTTGTGCCAGCTCCGGGCCGGTGCAGCACGGCATGCAGACGTCCAGCAGCACCACTTCAGGGTTGAAGCTGCGCATGCGGGCGAAAATTTCTGAGGGTTCGTGGAGCATTTCCACGAGCATGTTGGCGTCGCGCAGAATCAGGCTGAAACGGCTGGCCAGTTCGCGGTCATCATCAATGATCATCACTCGATACGGCTCGCCCTGCTGCTGGGCAAAGCAGCGCTCCAGGCGGTTTTCCAGCTGGGTAATGTCCACCGGTTTGGTGAAGAAACCCAGCGCACCGACGCGCACCGCTTCCAGGTGGGTGGCGAAGTCATCTTGGGTGGTGATCACCAACAGCGGCAGCGGTTCGTCCAGGCGTTGTTGCAGTTGGGCGGCATATTGCAGGCCGGTGAGGGCTTCATCAGGCAAGTTGACGTCGACAATCAGCGCGCCGGGCAGTTGCCTGTCCAAGGCCTGCTCAAGGTCGGCGATGCGCATAAAATGCTCGGCCTGATAGCCGAAGTTGTTCAGCGTCAGGCGCATGCTTTCGCCAATCGCCGGTTGGTCTTCGAGGATATAAATGCGCCGTGAGCTGGGGTTACTCCGCGCCGGGCGCGTGCGTTTAACGGCGGGCTCTTCGATGACCGGTGCCTGAAATTGCTCGCTCGCGAGTTGCAGCAGGCTGCGGCTGAAATCCTGCAGGCTTTGCTGCTCCTTCTGCAGGGTGTCCAGCCATTTATCAGCCTCCTGCTCCAGCTCGCGCGCGCGCTGGCCGAGGCTGCTAAAGCCGAAGGTGCCAGCTGCGCCGGCCAGTTTGTGCAGTTGATCGCGCAGCGCCTGCAAGTGTTGCAGTTGCTCGTGGGGTTCGCTGCTGTGCAGCAGTCGCTCAGCGTTGAGTTTCAGCAGCGGCATTTCTTCTTGCAGGCGCAGGGCAAAGGCGCTGCTCAGTTGCTGCAGGTGTTGCTGAAACTCTGCTTCGGGCGAGATGCCGTTAACCATGGGACTGACTCCAGATCTTGCGTACTTGCGCTGCCAGTTGCATCGGGTCGAAGGGTTTGATGATCACATCGCGTGCGCCCAGGCTGCGGTAGTGGGCTATTTCCGCGGGTTGCACCTTGGCGGTCATAAAGGCCACCGGCACTTGCTCAATGTCGATCAATTGGGCGATGTGCGCCAGGGTTTGTGGGCCGTCCATGTCCGGCATCATCACATCAAGCAGAATAAAGTCTGGCGCGAACGCGACGAGTTGATCCAGTGCAGCCTGGCCGCTGGAGCAGCTCAGCACCTGAAAACCGCCGACTGCTTCCAGTGCGACTCTGGCCACTGCCTGGATCGACGGGTCGTCCTCTACGTGCAGAATACGTTGCAACTCAGGCATGTTGGTTCTCCTCAGGACTGGCGGGTGACTCAGGCTTCACCTCTGCGGCTAGGGTAGCCAGTTCGAACCAGAAAGTCGCGCCGTGGCCGGGACTGGAATCGAAACCGATCTGCCCGCCCATGCGTTCGATGATTTCTTTGCTAATGGCCAGGCCCAGCCCGGTTCCGCCTTTCTGGCGGGTGTCGGTGGCGTCGGCCTGGGAAAACTTGCTGAAGATGCGCGCCTGGAAGTTCTCCGGCACGCCCGGGCCGTGGTCACGCACACTGATGCGCACGCGGCCGGCCTCTTCATTAATGACTACATCCACTTGCTGGCCACTGGGCGAAAACTTCGCCGCGTTGGACAGCAGGTTGGCCAGCACCTGGGCCAGGCGCAAGCGGTCAACGCGCACGCGGGCGTGGGTGCCACTGCCCTGCAGTTTTAGCTGCACCTGATGCTGCTCGGCATAGGGCTGGTTTTCGTCGATGGCTTGCATGATGAGCGGCTGCAGGGGTTGTTCCTGCAAGTCAAAGAGCATTTTGCCAGCCACCAGTTTGTCCATATCGAGCAGGTCGTTGATCAGCAGATTCAAACGTTGGCTGTTGTCTTGGGCGATTTGCAGCATCTGTTGCATGCTCGCGGGCACTGCGCCGAGGGCGCCGCCGTTGACCAAACCGAGGGAGCCAGCAATGGCGGTCAGCGGGGTGCGCAGTTCGTGGCTGACGGTCGAGACGAACTCGTTTTTCATCCGCTCGATGCGTTTGCGCTCCTCGATGTCGCGGATCACCGCAATAAAGCGCCGTTGGCCTTGGTGACTGATTTGCGAAATGGCCAGTTCGATGGTGAAGGCTTCGCCATTGCTGCGCATGGCGGTCAGTTCGATTTCCTTGCCGAGCATTTGTTGCATACCGGTTTTCAGGAAATGACTGAGGTAGCGTGCGCGCATCGAGCGTTGTGGCTCGGGCATCAGCAGGGTGATGCGATGGCCGGAGGCTTCCAGGTGGCTGTAGCCGAAGATACGCTCGGCCGCGTGGTTGAAGGTTTCGATATAGCCCTGTTGATCGACGGTGATGATCGCGTCGAGCACGTTATCGAGCAGGGTGCGCAGGTAGTCTTCACGCTCACGGATGGCCATTTCGGCGGCAATCCGTTCGTTGAAGTCCTGGATCTGCACCACGAAGTGCACGGGTTGTTCGTCGCTGTCACGTACCAGCGAGACGCTCAGCAACACCCAGATAATGCAGCCCTGACTGTCGAGGTAGCGCTTTTCAATTTGGAAATTGCTCACTTCGCCAGCCAGCAGTTCCTCGATATTCAGTTGATCGATAAGGCGGTCGTCGGGATGGGTGACCTGCGCAAAGTTGCTGCGTAATAACGCTTCGCGGCTGTAGCCCAGCATGCTGCACAGCACCTGATTGACCTCCAGCCACTCGCCGTCCAGCGAGACCAGCGCCATGCCTTGGGGCGCGGTGTTGAAGGCGCTGCTGAAACGTTGCTGGCTTAGCCTGAGCTGGTCTTCCACGGTTTTACGGTCACTGATGTCCCAGATAAAACCGGAGATCCACAGCAGTTTTCCGTCGGCGGCGTACTCCCCCCTGCCTTTTTCGCGCACCCAGACACTGTGGCCGTCGGCATGCTGAAGGCGGTAGGTCAGCTCGAACGATTCATAACGCTCAATCGCATCCACCGCGCGGAGGGTGATCGGTAAATCATCCGGATGGATCACGCTGGCGAAACTGCGCACCCGGTTGTTGATAAATTCGTGCGCTGGATAGCCACTGAGCACCTGGATTTCATCGCTCAGGTAGCTCATCGCCCAGTCGGCGTCGTTGCGACAGCGGTACACCGCGCCCGGCAAGCTGACCACCAGGGCGCGGAAGCGGTTCTCACTCTTTTGCAGGGCCTGGGTGGTCAAGTGCAGGTCGTTGATGTCACTGGCAATGCCCAGGTAGCTGGTGATCTCGCCGTTGCCGTCGCGCATGGCGCTGACGGTCAGGTTGACCATTCGCGGTTCACCGTTTTTACGCACATAGGTCCATTTGCGGGTTTCCGGTTCGCCTTTGCTAGGGTTGTGCATAAACACGGCAAAGCCACTGATGGCATGGCCTTCCTGCTGACTCAACAGCCGACCGCGCGCCTCGATTTCATCGGCGCGGTGGAACAGGGCTGGGGTGTACTGGCCGATGACTTCTGCGCTGCGATAGCCCAGCAAGCGCTCGGCGCCGGTGTTGAACAGGGTAATCAGGCCGTCGCGGTCGGTGGTGATCATGCTCACCCCGGTGGCGGAGTCGAGCACCGCCTGCAGGAAGCGTCTGGCTTCGCGGATTTGCTCCTCGTGCTGTTGGCGCTCTAGGGTGGCGCCGACCCAGCGGGCAAACAGGCGCAAAAACTCTTCGTCAGCCTCATCAAAGGCGTCACGACGTTGTGCGCTGGAAGCAAAGCAGAGGGTGCCAAAGCGTTGGCCCGCCACCCACACAGCAATGCCGATATAACTCTCCAGGGCAAACAGCGGGTAGCAAGGGTGCGATTGGTAGGCGCTGTCGCCCATGTGGGCAATGGCCAGCACGTCCTGACTGCGCAGGGCAATGCTGCAATAGGTGTCACCCAGCGTGAAGGTTTGGCCATCCTGCAGGGTGTCGGGTGGCGAAACCTGCACCAGTACCTGGTAGGTGTCGGCCTCGATCTGGCTGATGATGCCCAGCGGCATGGCATAGAACTGCGCGCCTAGTTGCAGGGCCTGACGCAGTTGCTCCTGAGTACTGAGTTTGGGCAATGCGGCAATTTCATTCAGGGCATGCAACGCCGCTTGCTGGCGTTGGATACGCTGCTGGGCCTGTTCGCGCTGTTGGTCGCGGCGCAAGGCTTTGAGCAACTGGCCGAGGGTGGTGAGCATGGGCTGCAGGTGCTCAACAAAGTCGGCGCTAAAACCGCCCTCGCGGTTAGCCAGGCCGAGCATGCCGATCATCTCGCCGTCGGCTTTTATCGGCAGACCGGCAAAGGCATCCAGCGGCGGATGCCCGGGCGGCAAGCCAGCACTGGCAGGGTGAGCCGCCGGGTTGTTGCTAACCAATGCCTCACCTGAGCGGATCACCCGCCCAAACAGCGTATCGAGATTGCGGAAATCGAGGCCCTGTGTGGCGCGCGCTTCGTAGTAGGCCAGGCTGGCTGCATCCCAGCTGATGTTGCTGATGGCGAAGGTGCGCAGAAATGGCGCGCCGTGTTCGTCGTGCAGTATTTCGCCGACGAAGCCGAACCGGCATTCGCTGAGTTCCAGAATACGTTGCAGCAGCGCGTCGAAAGCTTGTCGTTGGTTGTCGGCGTTGATGTAGGCCGCCTGCACCTCGGCAATCAGCGCGAGCAGCTTGCGTGACGCTTCGCTTTGCTCGTGTTTGGCTTGCAGTTCGCGATGGTGGCGTTGCATCAGCCGTTGACTGCTCAGGCGCGTGGCTTGCAGCAATAGCAGCAATAAGGCTTCGGCCGCGAACCAGGCCAGCAACCATTTGCCCACGAGCCAATGTTGCTTATGGCGATGCAGGGCAAAGGCCTCGCTGACATCGCTCCAGGTCAGGGCAACGGCCGCCGGGGCACTTTTGCCACCGATGGCTGCATAGCCTGAAAGGACGAGTTGGTTGAGCAGGTAGGTAGTGCCACCGTCGCGCAGCAGTTTGACGCTGTCGCCGGCCTCGGGGTCGGGCAACAGTTGTTTGGCCTGCCAGTCCTGCACCTCTGGTCTGGAAAAGCCCTCGAAATACCAACTGGAGGCGCTCGGCGCGGTGTCGTCGCGGTCGCCCGCCGGACGCGTGCGGCGTTCCAGCAGCAGGGCAATGCCTGCGTCCAGTTCGCGGTCTAGCTGTTGCAGGTTTTGCGTTAGGTTGAGGCTGACTTCCAACCCTCCGATCGGTACTGAGTTTGCCTCGCCCGGTATGCGCAATGGGCTGATGGCGCGTACCACCAGCCCATTGTCGCCTGGACCCAGGCCTGCGCGGCTGCTGCCAATGGTTTCGACATCCTGCAGCATGCGCCCGGCGGATTCAGGGCGGTCGCCGAAAAAATCCGGCTGGTGCACGCGCAGCAGGACATCGTGGTTGCTCAGGTGCACGGTCAAGTCAAATGGGTAGCTGCGTTGTAGGCTTTGCCAGCGCGGGCTGAGGTGGGCCAGCAGTTGTTCGCGGATCGGTTGCAGGGCCGGATCGAGGGCTGTGCCGGTGCGCATCAGCAAACGGGCCTGGTTGACCTGCTCAAGCAATGGGATATCGGCTGCCAGGGTTTGCGCCAGCAGTTCGGCTTGGTCTTCCAGGTTCAGTTGCGCGCTGTGCAAGGCCTGGCGTTGCAAGGCGTGCTGGCGGCTGACGGTTGATTGCCAGAGTGCTTCGCGCTCATTCAGCGCCGCGCCTGCCAGCAGGGCGAACAGAAGGGCCAGGGCAAGGCTACCGAGGCCTACGATCCAGAGCGTCGTCGACTGTTTTAACAATGAATGCATCGGGCGAGCCTGGGCATGTTCATCGGGGGAGTTCGAGCGCGTGTAGCGTTAGTGTAGACATTGATCGCGCGCGGGCTTGGGGGCCGTGAGCGATTCAAGGCAAGCGTCACACGTCATATCGGGCTGTCTGCTAGTCATACACTGCGTCGCGTTGTTGTGCCAGCAACTCTGCCAGTTGCTCGGCCGGTTGTGGCCGGCCGAAGTGATAGCCCTGGCCATGGTCGCAGCCCAATTCGTCGAGCAAGGCCAGTTGCTCGGGCTGCTCAATGCCTTCCGCCAGCACTTTAAGGCCCAGGCTGTGGCCGAGGGCAATCACGGCGCGGGTGATGGCGACATCATCCTGGTCATGGGGCAGGCCACTGACAAAACTTTGGTCGAGTTTGAGTTTGTGCACCGGCAGGCGCTTGAGGCGCGCCAGCGAGCTGTATCCCGTGCCGAAATCATCAATCGCCAGGCGCACGCCCAAGGCGCGCAGGCGCTCCATCAGCGCCAGGGCAGCATCGGCATCTTCCATCACCGCGCTCTCGGTCACTTCCAGTTCCAGGCACGCCGGGTTCAGGCCGGTGTCACGCAGCACGTCGGCGACCCGCTGATCCAGCTCGCCCCGGCTGAACAGGCGACTGGAGACGTTTACCGCGACAAATTGCAGGGGTAAGCCCGCCGTGTGCCAGGCCACCATCTGCCGACAACTTTGCTGCAGCACCCAGGTGTCGAGGGCACCAATTAAACCGGTTTCTTCGGCGATGGGGATGAACTCGCCGGGCGAAACCAGGCCGCGCAGAGGGTGTTGCCAACGGATCAGCGCCTCGGCACCGATCATCCGCCGGCTTTTCAGGCAGATCAGCGGCTGGTAATGCACGCGCAATTCCTGGTTATCCAAGGCATGGCGCAGGGCGCTGGTCAGCTCCACACGCTGGTGGGCGTGCTGGGTCAGTTCCTGGCTATAAAAGGCATAACTTTCGCGCCCGCCGTTTTTTGCTTTGAACAGCGCCGAGTCGGCGTTGCGCAGCACTTGATCGACATCCTGGGCATCATCGGGATACAGGCTGATGCCGATGCTGGCGGTGATGAATAGCTCGTTATCCATCACTCTGAAGGCTCGGTTCAGGCAGTTTTGCAGGCGCTGGGCCATCACCGCCGCTTGTTCGGCGTTGGCGCAGTGTTCGTAGAGCAGGCCGAACTCGTCGCCGCCTAAACGGGCCAGGGTCATGCGCTTGCCCAGTTGTTCGCTGAGGCGCTGGCCAATGTCTTTGAGCAGCAAATCGCCTATGTTGTGGCCCAGGCTTTCATTGATGTGCTTAAAGTGGTCCAGGTCGATCAGCAGCACAGCGCCGCGCTGCGGCTCAATATGGTCGTGATCGAGCGCACGTTCGACGCGCTCGGTAAACAGCAGGCGGTTGGGCAGGTTGCTCAACGGGTCATGGTGGGCGAGGTAGTCCAGTTCATGCTGCGAGCGTTTTAGCACGCTGATGTCGGAAAACACCGCGACGTAGTGACTGATGTCGCCTTGTTCATCGTGGATTACGCGGATGCACTGCCACTGCGGATAGATTTCGCCATTTTTGCGCCGGTTCCACACCTCGCCGCTCCACGAGCCACGATTTTCCAGCGCGTTCCAGAGGCTGTCGTAAAAGCTTTTGTCATGCCGGCCGGACTTCAGCATGCCTGGGGATTTACCGAGGATCTCCGCCTGGGTGTAGCCGGTAATGCGGGTAAAGGCCGGGTTGCAGTGCACGATATGTTGCTGCGCATCGGTTACCAGTACACCTTCCTGGGTGGCATCAAAGACGGCGGCAGCCTGGCGTAGGCTGTCTTCATCCATACGCCGCTGGGTTACATCACTGGCCGTGCCGATCAAGCGTTCAGCATGCCCTTGTTCGGTCAGCAGCAGGCGGCCGCGCAGTTGAATCCAGCGGTAGCTGCCGTCGTCATGCAGCAGCCGGTAGGTGTCTTCGAACGTTGCGGGGTTAAGGCTGTTCAGGCGTTTTTGCAGGTTACGCTGCAAGGCTTCGCGGTCATGTTTATGCAGCCGGTCCAGCCAATTGCTGGCTTGGTTGCCCAAGGCTTCGCCACTGATCCCCAACAAAGCGGCAAAACCTGGGGAGAAGTCCATTTGCTGGGTTTGTAGGTTCCAGTCCCACATGCCGTTTTGTGAGGCCTCCAGCGCTTGGTACAGGCGCTTCTCGCTGCGCTGCAAGGCGTATTGGGCGCGCAGATGCTGACGATGGTGGATGGCCAGAATGGCAAATAGGCAGGCGCCGGTCAGCACAACAAAGGCCAGGCCTTTGACCAGTTGCGCACGCTCCAGCTGTTCGACTGACAGCCCAAGGGCAATCAGTTGGCCGTCGCTAAACAGCACCCAGAGTCCGGCGACCAATATGTAGCTGAGGCTCCAGCGCCAGGCACTAAAAGAGGTTGTCATGGGTTGCTGCTCAGTCCTTTGAAAAGGGCTAGATGATATAGAGGTTGTAAGGGTGCGGCATTCTTATGCAAAAGACCAACTGGTTTTCTGATCCGTGTCAGGGATAATGTGTACAGATGTGCGCTAAAAAGTAGCCACGTCTTTCCTTATCCATGAGGCACGCGATCCATGTGGTACAACGGTTTACTCGATCTGTCGGTGTGGCAACTGATTGCCGTCACCTTGCTGATGACCCACGTTACGATCGTCAGCGTGACGGTTTATCTGCATCGCTACTCGGCGCATCGAGCGCTGGAGCTGCACCCGGCGCTGAAGCACTTCTTTCGTTTCTGGCTGTGGCTGACCACGGCGCAGAACACTCGCGAGTGGACCGCGATCCACCGTAAACACCACGCCAAATGCGAAACCGTTGATGACCCGCACAGCCCCGTGATCAAAGGCCTGAGCACGGTATTGCGCAAAGGTGCCGAGCTCTACCGCGAAGAAGCGCAGAACCCGGAAACCCTGCGCATTTACGGTAAAAACTGCCCGGAAGACTGGATTGAGCGCAATGTCTATTCGCGCTTCCCGGTGGGCGGGATCGCCATTATGGCGGTGATTGATCTGGCCCTGTTTGGTGCAGCGGGTATCACCATCTGGGCTGTGCAGATGATGTGGATTCCGGTGTGGGCAGCGGGTGTGATCAACGGTCTCGGTCATGCCGTGGGCTACCGCAACTTTGAATGCCGCGATGCCGCGACCAATCTGGTGCCTTGGGGCATCCTGATTGGTGGCGAAGAACTGCACAACAATCACCACACCTACCCCAATTCGGCCAAGCTGTCGGTCAAGCCTTGGGAGTTCGACATGGGCTGGTTCTGGATCAAGCTGTTCAGCTTCTTCGGTTTGGCTCAGGTGCAGCGTGTCGCGCCGATTGCGCACCGTGTTGTAGGTAAGCGCAACCTGGACATGGACACCGCCATGGCCATCCTCAACAACCGTTTCCAGATCATGGCGCAGTACCGCAAGCTGGTGATCGCGCCGCTGGTGCAGCAGGAATTGGCCAAAGCTGATGCATCGGTGCGTCATCATTTCCACCGCGCCAAGCGCCTGCTCTCGCGTGAACCCAGCCTGCTGGATGAAGGCCACCAGGCGCGTATCCAGCGCATGTTGGAACAGAGCCAGGCGCTGAAAGTGATTTATGAAAAACGCCTGGCTCTGCAGCAAATCTGGGTAAAAACCAGCGCCAACGGCCACGACATGCTGGAAGCCATCAGGCAGTGGGTTGCCGATGCCGAGGCCAGCGGTATCCAGTCCCTGCGAGAATTCGCTGAGCAACTGAAGACCTATTCGTTGCGTCCTGCCAGCGCGCTGTAAACCTACTTTCGCTCATCAAACCCGCCGCCTGGCGGGTTTTTTGATGCTGCGTGCTCTCGCTGAATAGCACGTTGTGGGTGTGGCGATAACTCGCCTTTGCCGTTGGGTTTATCGGCAAAAATCCGCTTATTCTCGCTCGGCCCGACTCAGCCCTGCCGCCGCAAGTTAAGCGTCGAGGCCAGACGGTTCGTGCTTTTACGACGTTTTCCAGCTGCTGGCACATTATCTGCGTAGTGTCCTTTTCATAACGGTTGCCTAGTCGACCGATAATAAAAATGAAGAGAACTGCGCCATGCCATTGACCTGCCCAATCCCCCCAGTTCGCGCCCGCTGCCTTCGTTCGCTCACCTGATTGTGATTGCCCGGCTAATACGTTGCGGCAGGCCTGTGTCCGCCCATCACCAAGCCCGGCATCGCCCCTGATTCGGTGCGCGCCTGCCACTTCACTGGCTGAAGACAGTACCCGTGCCGATGTGTAAACCACACACAACTGGAGAACCATAATGAGAAAGACCTCCCTCGCCCTAGCCGTTGCGGCCAGCACCTTGGGCGTGAGCCTGAGCCAAGCGGCTTACGCTGATTTGCTGGGCGACAGCAAAGTCACCCTCGAAGCGCGTAACTTTTACTTCAACCGTGATTTCCGTCAGGGCAACAGCGATGTACCGGCCAAGACGCAGTCCAAGCGCGAAGAATGGGCGCAAGGTTTTATTCTGCGGGCTAACTCCGGCTTCACCGACGGCACCGTAGGTTTTGGTGCGGACGCCATTGGCATGTTCGGCTTCAAATTGGATTCGGGTGGCGGCACATCCAACACTGAATTGCTGGTGCCAGATCGTTCCGGTGGCTCGCAGGACAACTATTCCGATTTGGCCGTTGCGGCCAAGGCGAAAATCTCCAACAGCACGCTGCGTGTTGGTCAGATGCAGTTCAAAAACGCCGCCATCACCTCAAGCGACGGCCGTTTGCTGCCACAGGTGTTCGAAGCGGGTCACCTGGTTTCCCAAGAAATCGACGGCCTGATGCTGGAAGCGGCGCACGTGCGCGAGGTGAACAACCGTAACTCCAGCGATTACGAAGATATTTCGATTACCAATAGCTTCAATAGCAACCGCGGCACTGTAGGTACCCGTGGTATTCGCCTGAGCGGCGGTTCCACCACTGATGCGTTCGACTTCATCGGCGGCACCTACAAGGTCACCAAAGACCTGACCGCCGGTTACTACTATTCCAACCTTGATGAGCTGTACAAGCAGCATTCCTTCAACGCCGTGCATGTGCTGCCGCTGGGCGACAAGCAAAGCCTGAAGACCGATCTGCGTTACGCCCGTTCCACTGATGACGGCAACCGTAGCAACGTCGATAACAAAGCGCTGGGTGCCATGGTCACCTACGGTCTGGATGGCCACGCTTTTGGTCTGGGTTACCAGAAAATGAGCGGCGACACCGGCTTCGCCTACATCAACGGCACTGACCCGTTCCTGGTTAACTACGTGCAGATCGGCGACTTCGCCAACAAGGACGAGAAGTCCTACCAGGCACGCTATGACTTCAACTTCGGCAGCATCGGGATTCCGGGTCTGACCTTTATGACCCGTTACCTGACCGGCGATAACGTCGACCGTGGTCGCGGTGTATCGGAAGGCAAAGAGTGGGAGCGCAACACGGAACTGATGTACGTGTTCCAGGACGGCGCGCTGAAGAATCTGGGCGTGCGCTGGCGCAATGCGTCTGTGCGCTCGAACTTCGCCAACGACCTCGACGAAAACCGTCTGATCGTCAGCTACACCTTGCCGCTGATGTAAGCCCGGCGCTCTCAGGCTGAGCTGTTGCATCCAGTTCAGCCTGTGAAAGGGCGATAGCCCACAGCCGTGATCAATGCCGCTCCCCTGGTTTAGGTGAGCGGCATTTTTCTGGGTGGTTCATTGATGTTCTCTGTCCTCCGTCGGGCGGTGTTGAGCGCCGAGACGCTCAATACAACCTGCTGCGCAAAAACCTAAAGGCATCGCGCTCCAATCATGGTGGGAGGCGCTTTAGCGGCGACGCCTGTTCGCTCAGGCCCGGACTCTTGCTCAGTAATCGGCTTGCCAATCAATATATAAAGTAATAGATTGTATTTGTCTTAACTGAGTGTTGATCATGACCCCAGATGCCGCCCCCTTAGATATCCAGCAACTGCGCGCCAATGCCGATGCTGCCGGGCAATTGCTCAAGGCGTTGAGCAATCCCGACCGCCTGCTGCTGCTGTGCCAGCTCTCGCAAGGCGAGCGCAATGTCAGCGAGTTGGAAGCGTTGCTAGGGATTCAGCAGCCAACCCTGTCCCAGCAACTCGCCGTGTTGCGCCGAGAGGGCTTGGTGGCGACGCGACGTGAGGGCAAACAGATTTTCTACTGCATCAGCAGCCCTGCGGCGCTGGCGGTGATCAACACCCTGTATCAACTGTTCTGCGCAGGTGCCGAGTGATGACGATAGATTGGTACAACTTTACCCCGTGGAGCGCCTTGGTCGGCGGTGCGCTGATTGGCCTGTCGGCCAGCCTATTTGTGCTCATGAACGGTCGGATTGCCGGTATTAGTGGCCTACTGGGTAGCCTGCTGGAGCGCGGCGAAGGGTTCGGCGAAAAGGCGCTGTTTGTGCTGGGTATTTTGCTTGCGCCGCTGGTCTGGCAATTGTTTAGCCGTCTGCCGGATATACAGATTGATTCCGGTTGGCTGACGTTGACCGTCGCCGGTTTGCTGGTCGGCATTGGCAGTCGCTATGGCGCGGGCTGCACCAGTGGTCACGGCGTGTGCGGGCTGTCGCGCTTATCGCCGCGCTCGTTGGCGGCAACTCTGACCTTTATGGCGGCGGGTTTCGCCACTGTGTTTGTCCTGCGTCATCTGTTGGGGGGCTGAACATGCGCAAACTGATGGCCTTTCTCGCCGGTTTGATTTTTGGCATCGGCTTACTGTTGGCCGGTATGGCCAACCCAGCCAAGGTGCTGGCGTTTCTCGATCTGGGTGGTGCTTGGGACCCGTCGCTGGCGTTCGTGATGGCGGCGGCGATTGGCGTGGCATTTTTGCCCTTCAGTTGGGCGCGCGCGCAGCGCAGTAGCTTGCTGGGCGCGCCGATGCAGTTGCCGGTTAAGCGCGAGCTTGATCGCCGTTTGCTCGGCGGCAGCCTGCTGTTTGGCATCGGTTGGGGCATTGCCGGTATTTGTCCGGGGCCTGCGCTGGTCACTTTGCTAACCGGCCAATGGCAGATTGTGCTGTTCAGCGCCGCGATGCTGGCGGGCATGTTGGGTTTTACCGTGCTGGAGCGCCGGCACGGGTAATTGATGATCGGGAGATCACTATGAACGCAAATGTTGGCACCCTCGACCGTGGCCTGCGCATTGCCGCCGGGCTGATTTTGCTGGGCTTGAGCTTCACGGGCGTGATTGGCCTGTGGGGGCTGATCGGCGTTGTGCCGCTGGCCACTGGCGTGTTCCGTTTCTGCCCGGCGTATCCGCTGCTGGGCATCAATACCTGTAAAAGCAAAGGCTAAAACGCTGTTGGTGGGCCTGCTGCGGTGCTCTGTGCTGCAGCGGGCTGATGCCGCTTCATGAGTAATGCGCAACCTGTGGGTCTGCGCATTGATTCTCGCCATTCTGCGCCGAGCAGAGTGGTGTGACGGCATGCTCCAACCGCTGTGCAATACAGCGCTGCAACGTCCGCCTTTTCTCCGATTTCAATGTATTGGCCTGTCATTTGACCGGCCTTTTGTCGTGGCTGGGCGTTGGCGTCTAACGGCCAGTCCGAAGATGGGCTAAAACTAGATAAAGGCAAGCCGATGCACTTCAAAGAATAAATAGAACATTTCCTCACCCAGGCTACTGGGTGCTTAGTGAGGCTCTCTCTATGTTCGGTTCAACGCTTCGCAGTGAGTTACAGCAGTGCCAGTTGGAACTGGCGTCGTATAAGCAGCTCATGGGCGCAATAAGCCAGGCTTTTGCGTTGATCGAGTTCACTGCAGAGGGTGAAATTATTGATGCCAGTCAGTCCTTTCTTGCCGTGATGGGCTATGGTCTGGACGAGTTGCGTGGCCAGCATCACCGAATCTTTTGCAATCATGAGCAAACATCAAGCCCGGCCTATGCGCAATTCTGGCGGCGCTTGGGCAGTGGCGAGACGTTCTGTGATCGCTACAAGCGTGTTGCCAAGGGCGGTCGTGAAGTATGGCTGGAGGCTTGCTACATGCCGGTGCGCAATGCCGATGGCAAAGTCGTGCGGGTGGTGAAGATCGCCACCGATATCACCGCGCGCATGCATGCCGAGTTGCAGCACGAGAGCTATTTAAATGCGATCAATCGCTCTATGGCGATGATTGAGTTCAACTTAGCTGGCGAGGTGTTAACGGCGAATGAGAACTTCCTGAGTACGACTGGTTACCGGCTCGAAGAGATTCGCGGCGAGCATCATCGTATGTTTTGCACGCATGAAGAGGCGGGCAGTGAGGCTTACCGCAACCTCTGGCAGCGCCTAGCTCGCGGCGAGGTCTTCGCCGGTCGCTACAAACGGGTCAGCAAAAGTGGCAAAACCATCTGGCTACGCTCCACCTACAACCCATTGTTTGATGCAAGCGGGCGACAGTACGGGGTGGTCAAATTTGCCAGCGACATTACTGAGCAAGTCGAACAGCGCGAAGCAGAGTCCGCTGCCGCGCAGTTGGCCTATGACATTGCGCGGTAGACCGACAGCAGTGCCGATGCCGGCAGCGAAACGGTCAAGGAGGCTGTGCATGTTGTGCGCGGCGTCGCTCAGGAGCTGGTCGAGGTGGCGCAACGGATTGAGGCTCTGGGGGCGCAGTCCGAGCGCATCAGCAGCATCGTCCAGGTGATTCGTGGGATTGCCGAGCAAACCAACCTGTTGGCCTTAAACGCGGCCATTGAAGCTGCTCGTGCCGGTGAGCAGGGCCGTGGCTTTGCCGTGGTAGCCGATGAGGTGCGTAACCTAGCCGCGCGCACCAGTCAGGCCACTGTAGAAATCAATGACGTGGTGCGCCTTAACCACGAGTTAGCGACTCAGGCTGTGAGTGGCATGACCGGCAGCAAGCAGCAGGCGGAGAAGGGCGTGCTGCTGGTTAATCAAGCCGGCGAGATGATCTTGAAAATACGCGATGAAGCACAGCGTGTGGTCGATGCGATCGGCCAGTTCAGCAACGTGATTGAGGACGAATAGCGCCCGCCTTAGCCGCGGGCGCTTTCCCTCAGCGCCCTCGCGGTGCTGGTTGCTGTTGGGTGATGCAGTGAATGTTGCCGCCGCCCAGAAGGATTTCCCGCCCTGGCACCATCACCACCCGATGCTCGGGGAACAAACGCCGCAGAATGGCTTCGGCCTCGTCATCCTTGGGGTCGTCGAAGCTGGGCGCGATGATGCCGCCATTGACGATTAGGAAGTTGACGTAGGAGCCGGCCAAACGGATCGATGGGTCGCGCTCCTGAGTGCCGGCCACCAGATCGACACCGGCGCATTCCTCGTCATTTGCATACAGCGGGCCGGGAATCGGCATTTTGTGCACGATCAATTGACGACCCTTGGCATCGCGGGCGTTTGCCAGCACGCGCATGGCGGCTTGGCAGCGCGGGTAGTTGGGGTCATTGGCGTCATCGGTCCAAGCCAACAGCACTTCACCGGGGCGCACGTAGCAGCAGAAATTGTCGACGTGGCCGTCGGTTTCGTCATTGAACAGGCCGTCCGGCAGCCAGATCACGGTGTCGATGGCCAAGTGATCCGCCAGGTACTGCTCAATCTGCTCGCGCGTCAGGTGCGGGTTGCGGTTGGGGTTGAGCAGGCACTCTTCGGTGGTGATCAGGGTGCCTTCGCCGTCTACGTGGATCGAGCCACCTTCCAGCACCAACTCATCAGTACGGTATCTAGCGCAGCCTTCGATTTGCAGGATTTTGCGCGCCACCTGATCGTCACGCATCCAGCTGGCATACAACCCGCCGTTATGGCCGCCCCAGGCATTGAAAGCCCAGTCCACGCCGCGCACCTCGCCGCTGCTGTTGGTCACAAAGGTTGGGCCCGTGTCGCGCACCCACGCGTCGTCGGTAGTGATCTCCACCACGCGGATATTGGCTTGGGCCAGGCGTTCGCAGGCGTTTTCGTATTGGCCGGCGGATACCGCCATCGTCACCGGCTCAAATTCGGCAATCGCCCTGGCCACGGCGCTAAACGCGGCCTGCGCGGGCTTACCACCCAAACGCCAGTTGTCCGGCCGCTCTGGCCAGACCATCCAGGTTTGGCTGTGCGCTTCCCACTCGGCAGGCATGCGGAAACCATCGGCGCGTGGGGTGGTGTTCAGGGCTGTCATAGGTTCACCAAAAATGAGGCGGCTAAGTGGGTGGCGTTCGATGCCTGGCGTGGGCTGCTACCTTACAGAGGCGTTAAGCGACGGTCATCTGACGCTAACAGCGTAGGGTTACGGTAGCTTTGCCTGCGTGCTCGGTGCAGTGAATGGACTATTTATAGCCGATAAAAATCGACTTTTAAAGCATAAATATCTTTCTTAACGTGTTTTTAATCGTCTAATATCCAATAAAAATCCGTTTAAATGTTGGGCGCATACCAGAATCGGGTTTGCACAGTCCGCTTAAACGAGGTGGGCAACACGATTTAAGGTGAACGAGCGGCGTTATGCCATGTAACTGACGACGCTAACCCAGCATCATTTCCCACTGCAGTGTGAGCACTGCATAACCCCGCATCAGCCAGTGGTGACAACATGATTGAAGTAACCGAGCTTTCCATTGCCGAGCTGCGTTCGGCACTTGAGGCAGGCCAAACCAGTGCTGTTGAACTGGTACAAGCCTACTTGGCGCGTATCGACGCCTACGATGGCCCCGGCACGCCGACCCGCCTCAATGCCGTGGTGGTGCGTAACCCGGACGCCCTTAAGGAAGCTCAGGCCTCCGATGCGCGTCGCGCCCGTGGTGAAACCCTCGGCCCGCTGGATGGCATTCCGTATACCGCCAAGGACAGTTACCTGGTCAAAGGGCTGACGGCCGCTTCCGGCAGCCCAGCCTTCAAAGACCTGATCGCCTACCGCGATGCCTTTACCGTGGAGCGTCTGCGCGCCGGTGGGGCTATTTGCCTGGGCAAAACCAATATGCCGCCCATGGCCAACGGCGGCATGCAGCGCGGCGTCTATGGCCGTGCGGAAAGCCCGTACAACGCCGCCTACCTGACTGCACCTTTTGCCTCTGGCTCGTCTAACGGAGCCGGTACGGCCACCGCCGCCAGCTTTGCCGCGTTTGGCCTGGCTGAAGAAACCTGGTCAAGCGGGCGCGGCCCGGCCTCGAATAACGGCTTGTGTGCGTATACGCCGTCGCGCGGGGTGATTTCCGTGCGGGGTAATTGGCCGCTGACGCCGACCATGGACGTGGTAGTGCCGTTTGCGCGCACCATGAGCGATCTGCTTGAGGTGCTTGATGTGGTGGTCGCCGATGACGCCGACAATCGCGGCGATCTCTGGCGTTTGCAGCCTTGGGTGCCGATCCCGAAAGCCTCGGACGTGCGCCCGGCCGCTTACGCCGAGCTGGCCGTCAAGGCGGAAACCCTGGCCGGAAAACGCCTGGGTGTGCCGCGCATGTTTATCAACAAGGATGAAGCCGCTGGTACCAGCGAGAACCCTGGTATCGGCGGGCCGACCGGCCAACGCATTCACACCCGCGCCTCGGTGATCGCGCTCTGGGAACAGGCGCGCCACGCATTGGAGGCTGCAGGTGCTGAAGTCATCGAAGTGGACTTCCCGTTGGTCTCCAACTGTGAAGGCGACCGCCCCGGTGCGCCGACCGTGTACAACCGCGGCATCGTCACGCCTGAGTTTTTGCATGACGAGTTGTGGGAACTGAGCGGCTGGGCCTTCGATGACTTTTTGCGTGCCAACGGCGATCCGAAGTTGAATCGCCTGGCTGATGTCGACGGCCCGCAAATTTTCCCCCATGACCCCGGCACCTTGCCCAACCGCGAAGGCGACTTGGCCGCCGGCATGGATGAATACGTCAACATGGCCAAACGCGGCCTGAAGAATTGGGACGAAATCGAAACGCTGCCCGACGGCCTGCGTGGCCTGGAACACACGCGCAAGATCGATCTGGAAGACTGGATGGACAGCCTCGGCCTCGACGCCGTGCTGTTCCCCACGGTGGCTGACGTTGGCCCGGCGGATGCCGATATCAATCCGGTTTCGGCCGACATCGCCTGGAGCAACGGGGTGTGGGTAGCCAATGGCAACCTGGCCATTCGGCACCTGGGCGTGCCCACCGTGACCGTGCCGATGGGCGTGATGGCGGATATCGGTATGCCGGTCGGGTTGACCTTTGCCGGTCGTGCTTACGACGACTCGGCGCTGCTGAGCTTGGCGGCCGCGTTTGAGTCCACTGGCTCAAAACGCCAGATCCCGCCGCGCACACCGCCCCTGAGCTAAGCACAACGGCAAACGGGGCTGGCGCGTGATGCGTCAACCCCGTGAGTCATTTAACGGTACTGTGTGAAGTGTCAGGCGCTGTGGCGTTTATGCAGTTCGAATTGCTCGTTGCCGTCGTCCCAGCCCGCCTCCCAGGCGGCCATCAATACATCGGCGGCCAGGGTGCGTGGGGTGCTGTTTTGCCCTGTCAGACCCGCCATATAGCCTTGTTGGTAAGCCTTGTTGAGGCTTTCCAGGCTCCAGTGCTGGTCATCTTCCTTGTTGATATCGGCGCAGGCCATGGTTGCAGCTCGCAGTGGTTTGACCTCTGCAATGCTAGCCGTATGCCTGCACGCAGACTGCGCCGCTGATCCTACTTTTGCCACCGCTGACTGTTTATGTGATGGGGTTGGCGAAATGCCGACTCCGTGCGAGTCGGCACGTCGGCTATTCAGTTTGCTACGGCCAGGATGCTGGCTTGATAAGCCGCCGCAAAGCTGTCGAAGTCGCCCTCTTCATGTGCTTCCAGCTCAGCCTGCTGATGCAGCGACTGCGCGACGCTGGCTTCAAACGCGGCTTGCGCGTCAGCACTGAGCGGCTGGCTGCGGAAGAACGCCGCATGCAAATGACTCTGGTGCAGGGCAAAAGCCGTAAAGCTTTGACCTTGTTGCAGTTGCGCGAGTACCTGTGCCGACGGCGTCAGGCTGGGATCGTCGACCTTGGCCTGCTGCGCCTGCAACGCCTGCAGGTGCGCCTCGCTGCCGTGGCACTGGTCGAGCAATTCGGCCAGCGGACGGATCTGCTCCAGCAGCTCACTGGCCCAGGCGTGCAATGGCACGGGTTGGCCCTGACGCTGCAAGTGCAGGTCCGGGCGGCGGCCTTCTTTGACCACTGCGGTGAAGTTGTCGGTGCAAGCATGGCACTCGCCGCTTTCCAGCAGTGGGCTGTCGGCCAGCGCGCAGAACAGCAGGAAGGCATCCAGAAAACGCGATTCGGTCAGATCAATGCCCAGCGGTAGGAACGGGTTGATATCCAGGCAGCGCACTTCCACATACTGCACGCCACGGGCCATCAGCGCCTGAATCGGCCGTTCGCCGCTGTGGGTTACGCGCTTGGGGCGGATATTCGAGTAGTACTCGTTTTCGATCTGCAAAATATTGGTGTTCAGTTGCAGCCACTCGCCATCGCGCTTCGCGCCTATTTCCACATACGGCGGGTAGGGCGTGCCGACGGCTTTGCGCAGGCTGTCGGTGTAGCTTATGAGGTCGTTATAGCAGGGCGTAAGACCCGACTGGGCAGTGCTCTGGTAGCCCAGGTCGCTCATGCGCAGGCTGGTGGCGTAGGGCAGGTAGAGGGTTTCCTCATCCAGTTCTTGCAACTGGTGCGGGCGGCCGCGCATAAAGCCTTTGTGCAGCGCCGGTGACGCGCCGAACAGGTACATCAGCAGCCAGCTGTAACGGCGGAAGTTACGGATCAGTGAGATGTAACGCGCCGACTGATAATCCTGCGCGCTGCGCGTGTCGCCTTCGGCCTGCTGCTGCAATTGCCACAGGGCATCCGGCAGAGAGAAGTTGTAGTGAATGCCGGCAATGCACTGCATGGTTTTGCCATAACGCATGGCCAAACCCTTGCGGTACACATACTTGAGTTCGCCAATGTGCGAGCTGCCGTAGCGGGCAATCGGGATCGTCTCCTCATCCGGCAGGGCGCAGGGCATGGACGGGCTCCACAACAACTCGTCGCCGAGCTTGCTGTAGGCAAACCGATGGATCTGCTCAAGATCAGCCAACGTCGCCGCCGGATCCGCCTCAGCTGGGGTGATAAATTCCAGCAGCGATTCAGAATAATCGGTGGTGATTTGCGCATGCGTCAGCGCCGAGCCCAGGGCTTGCGGATGCGGGGTCAGGGCCAGTTGACCGCGACTGTCCACGCGCAGGCATTCGCGCTCGATGCCATGTAGGCACTGGGACAGCAGGGAAAGGTTGGCGTGCTCGCCAAGCTGGGCCAGGCGGCGGGTTAACAGGTCGCTCAAGATCGCATTCCTTCACGCATCGGTTGCCCCTTTATGGGGGCGGCTGGCGTGCTCTACAAGGGGGCAAGAAAACCGGTTGTGCCGGTCGATAGGGCTTTATAACCCGAGGCGGGTAACGAGGGTTAGAGCTGGGCGCTGTGCTGCTGTCTTAATGCGACGGAATTTTGCCCCGCGCGAAGGATGAGTCGGGCCGAAATAAAGTTGAGCACCAATACCCGCCAACGTCGTGATGGGTAATGGTGCCGCGCATTTCGACGTGCGCGGCACGACCCATCCTACGGGCTTTGCGGCGCCTTACTTCTTCAACTGCTTGGCATTGGCAAATAGCGAGGCCATGCCGCCGCTGGCTGGGGCGGGTTTGTCTTGACTGGAGTGGCGTTCGCTGCGCGGGGCGTTGCCGGCCGGTTTGCCACCACGGGATTGCCCGCCACGCGGCCCTTCGATTTTCTCGCCGGGGGTGTCGCCCATGCGCATGGAGAGGGCGATGCGGTTACGCGGGATGTCGACTTCCATGACTTTGACCTTGACCACGTCGCCGGCCTTGACCGCTTCGTGTGGGTCTTTGATGAACTTCTCCGACAGCGCCGAAATGTGCACCAGACCGTCCTGGTGCACGCCGATGTCGACGAAAGCACCGAAGTTGGTCACGTTGGTTACCACGCCTTCGAGCATCATGCCCAGTTTGAGGTCGTTGAGGGTTTCTACGCCCTCCTGAAACTCTGCGGTCTTGAACTCTGGGCGCGGGTCGCGGCCGGGTTTTTCCAGCTCGCTCAAGATATCGCCGACGGTCACCAGGCCGAATTTTTCATCGGTGAATTGTTTCGGGTCGAGGCGCTTGAGGAAGGTCGAGTCGCCGATCAGTGAGCGGATATCACGGCCGGTATCCAAGGCGATGCGCTGCACCAGCGGGTAGGTTTCCGGGTGCACAGCGGAGGCGTCGAGCGGGTTGCTGCCGTTCATCACGCGCAGAAAGCCTGCGGCTTGTTCGAAGGTTTTATCGCCCAAGCGCGGCACCTTGAGCAGTTCGGCGCGGGATTTGAACGCGCCGTTGGCGTCACGGAAGGCGACGATGTTCTGCGCCAGGGTGGCGTTGAGGCCTGAGATGCGCGCGAGCAGGGCGGCGGAGGCGGTGTTCACATCCACGCCCACGGCGTTTACGCAGTCTTCCACCACGGCATCCAGCGAGCGCGCCAATTTGAGCTGCGACACGTCGTGCTGGTATTGGCCGACGCCAATGGATTTCGGGTCGATTTTCACCAACTCGGCCAGCGGATCTTGCAGGCGACGGGCGATGGATACCGCGCCGCGCAGCGACACGTCCATGTCCGGGAATTCTTTGGCGGCCAACTCGGAGGCCGAATACACCGAAGCGCCAGCCTCGGAGACCATGACCTTGGTCAGCTTCAGGCCCGGCAGCTTCTTGATCAGGTCAGCGGCCAGCCTGTCGGTTTCGCGGCTGGCGGTGCCGTTGCCGATGGAGATCAGGTCCACCGCATGTTTGGCGCACAGTTTGGCGAGGATCGCCAAGGTGCCGTCCCAGTCATTGCGTGGTGCGTGCGGGTAAACCGTAGAGGTTTCCAGCACTTTGCCGGTGGCATCGACTACGGCCACTTTGCAGCCGGTGCGCAGGCCGGGGTCGAGCGCTAGGGTGGCGCGCGGGCCCGCCGGGGCGGCCAGCAGCAAGTCGTGCAGGTTGCGCGCGAAGACGTTGATGGCTTCGTCTTCTGCGCCTTCACGCAGTTCGCCGAACAGGTCGGTTTCCAGGTGGGTGTAGAGCTTGACCTTCCAGGTCCAGCGCACCACTTCACTCAGCCATTTGTCAGCAGCGCGGCCACGGGCGCTGATGCCGAAGCGTTCGCCGATCATGCCTTCGCACGGGTGCATGCTGCCGGGCAGCTCATCACCGACCTTCAGGCTGGCGCTCAAGATGCCTTCGTTACGGCCACGGAAGATCGCCAGGGCGCGGTGCGAGGGCGCGCCTTTGAGCTTCTCGTCGTGCTCGAAATAATCGCGGAACTTGGCCCCTTCGTTTTCTTTGCCGGTGACGACGCGGGCGCTGAGGATGGCGTTGTCTTTGAGGTAGCTGCGCAGGCTGGCCAGCAGGTTGGCGTCCTCGGCGAAGCGCTCCATAAGGATGTATTTGGCCCCTTCGAGCACGGCCTTGACGTCGGCAAAGCCTTTTTCGACGTCGATAAAACGTTCGGCTTCGCTTTCCGGCGTCAACGTTGGGTCGTTGAACAGTGCGTCGGCCAGTTCGCCGAGGCCGGCTTCCAGGGCAATCTGGCCCTTGGTGCGGCGTTTCTGTTTAAACGGCAGGTACAAATCTTCGAGGCGGGTTTTGGTCTCCGCCAAGTTGATTTCGCGGGTCAGTTCGGGCGTCAGCTTGCCCTGTTCTTCAATGCTGGCGAGGATGCTGGCGCGGCGCTCGTCGAGTTCGCGCAGGTAGCGCAGGCGCTCTTCCAGGTTACGCAGTTGGGTGTCGTCGAGGCTGCCGGTGACCTCTTTGCGGTAGCGCGCAATAAACGGCACGGTGGAGCCTTCATCGAGCAGCGCCACGGCGGCGGCGACCTGTTGCGGGCGCACGCCCAATTCATTGGCGATGCGGTTGTTGATGCTATCCATATAAATGCTACCCACACTGAAACGACAGGGCGGCCACGCAGACCACGGGCCAGTCACGAAAGGCGCGCATTATAACCATGTGCGGCAAGGCGGGTGGCCGCCCCCTCAACGCGGCACGCGCGAGCAGCGAAGGTTGCACATCTGTCTGAGCGCGCCAGGCTGGGGCTGGCCCGACAAATCTGCTAACAATGGCCATCACGTTGCCAGCGGCGGCTGAGCCATAATGCCGGCCATCGCATACTGCCCGCGCATCCGCATACGGCGGATGCCTGTTCAAGGAGCCCTGAATGAGCAGCACTGCACTTCCTGTTGAAGGCGAAAAAATCCTTATCGTCGATGACGATGCCCGTCTGCGTCGTTTGCTGGAGCGTTTTTTCGACGAGCAGGGCTACCGCGTGCGCGCCGTAGAGAACGTTGAGCAGATGGACCGTTTGTTGGCCCGTGAACTGTTCAACTTGGTGGTGCTCGATCTGATGCTGCCGGGTGAAGACGGTCTTTCGGCCTGCCGTCGCCTGCGTGAGGCGAACAATCAGGTGCCGATCATCATGCTCACTGCCAAGGGCGACGAAGCCAGCCGCATCCAAGGCCTGGAACTGGGCGCGGATGATTACCTGGCCAAGCCGTTTAACCCGCGTGAGTTGCTGGCGCGGATCAAGGCTGTACTGCGCCGTCAGGCCCCTGTGGTACCGGGTGCGCCGGGCACCGAGGATGAAAGCGTGAGCTTCGGGGAATATGAATTGTCCCTGGCCACCCGTGAGCTGAAGAAGGGCGATGAAGTCCACATGCTCACCACCGGCGAATTCGCCGTGCTCAAGGCGCTGGTGCAGCATGCGCGTGAACCGCTGACCCGCGACAAGCTGATGAACCTGGCCCGTGGCCGTGAGTGGGATGCGCTGGAGCGCTCCATCGACGTGCAGATTTCCCGCCTGCGTCGGTTGATCGAACCGGACCCGTCCAAGCCCCGCTACATCCAGACCGTATGGGGTGTGGGTTATGTGTTCGTGCCGGACGGCAATAAGTAACCCGCCGTAGGGTGGATGACACGTTATTCATCCGCCCCTCATTTCCGCTCGGTGGATCGATGAGGCGCGATCCACCCCATAACCACATCGAGTCACCATGAAAACCCCTCTCTGGTTCCCGCAAAGCTTCTTTGCCCGCACGCTTTGGCTGGTGCTGATCGTGGTGCTGTTTTCCAAGGCGCTGACCCTGGTTTATCTGATGATGAACGAGGACGTGCTGGTCGATCGGCAGTACAGCCATGGTGCCGCGCTGACCCTGCGTGCCTATTGGGCAGCGGACCCGGAAGACCGCGCCACCATTGCCGAGGCCGCCGGGCTAAAGCCGGTGCTTCATGGAGAGGTGCCAGCCACCGAGCAGCATTGGCCCTACAGCGAGATCTTCGAACGGCAGATGCGCACCGAATTGGGCCCGGACACCGAGGTGCGCGTGCGCGCCAAAAGTCCGCCCGCGCTCTGGGTGCGTGCCCCGGCTCTTGGTGATGAGTGGCTGCGGGTGCCGCTGTATCCGCATCCGCTGCGTGGTCAGCGCATCTGGAGTGTATTGGGCTGGTTCCTCGCCATCGGTTTGTTGTCGACGGCGGCCGCCTGGATCTTTGTCCGCCAACTCAATGCCCCGCTAAAAGGCTTGGTGTTCGCCGCGCGGCAAGTCGGTAAGGGGCGCAGCGTGCGCCTGACCGTGAGTGACACACCGAGCGAAATGACCGAGGTGTACCGCGCCTTTAACCAGATGGCCGAAGACGTTGAGCAGGTGGCGCGTGAGCGCGAACTGATGCTGGCCGGCGTGTCTCATGATCTGCGGACACCGCTGACGCGTCTGCGCCTGTCGATGGAGTTTTTAAACACCGATTCGGAGCTGACCGAAGACATGGTGCGCGACATTGAGGACATGGATGCCATCCTCGA
Source organism: Pseudomonas sp. Ga0074129 (assembly GCA_001465025.1). Taxonomy (GTDB): domain Bacteria; phylum Pseudomonadota; class Gammaproteobacteria; order Pseudomonadales; family Pseudomonadaceae; genus Aquipseudomonas. The sequence continues at coordinate 73,942 of LNDO01000094.1, read as the reverse complement.
TCAGTTCCTCGCCTTTATCCGCGATGGTCGCGACGAGCCGCTGGAGCAACTCGACCTGCTTGAATTGATTCGTGAAGTGGTCGCCCCGTACAACCAGAAGCAGGAAATGGTGCGTCTGTGTCTGGAGTCCGTGCCAGCGTTCCCGCTGCGTCGCGTTTCGCTCAAGCGCCTGTTGGTCAACCTGATCGAGAATGCCCTGCGCTATGGCGGCAACGCGGTGGAGGTGGCGGTGTCATTGGGTGGCGATAACAACGCGCCATACGTAGTGCTGAGCGTACTTGACCGGGGTGCGGGGATTGATCCGGCGGAGTTGGGCCGCGTGTTTAATCCGTTTATTCGCGGTGACCTGGCGCGCGGCGGACAAGGCACCGGTTTGGGCCTGGCCATCGTCAAACGCATCGCCGCCCTGCACGGTGGCAGCGTGGAGTTGCGCAATCGCTCCGGTGGCGGCCTGGAAGCACGTGTTTGTTTGCCTCTGGGCTTGCTGTTACCGCGCGACGCAGTTTGATCAGGCCTGACATACTGTCATCACAGCGCTGAACTAGGCTCAATCAGCGCCCTGATACGAGGTCAGCATGCCTGCAACTCCCCACCGCCTTGCATTTTGGACCTGGCTACTGCCGCTGCCATTTCTCCATCTGGCCACTTGGCTGTCGCTGGCCACCCAGTTTAGCGATGGCGCTGCGCTCTGGTACGTGCCGTTTGCCCTCGGCCTGGTGCTGGTGCTGTGGTGGGGGCCACGGGTGCTGGTGGCTGTCTACCTTAATGCATTGGTGTCGATTCCCTTGTGGGGCCTGGCTTGGCAGTGGTCACCCCTGTATGCCATCCCTGAAACCCTGGGTGTTGCGCTGGCGTGGTTCCTGTTAAAGCAGCGGCCTTTTGACCCCGCCCTGCCGGATGTCAGCCACCTGCTGCGGTTGATGTTGCTCGGTGTGCTGCTACCCGCAGTGCCAATGGCCTTCGGGGTGCAGGCGAATCTATGGCTGACAGGGCATTTGCCCCTTTCAGCGCTGGCGTCGGGCAGTTTGACCCTGTGGCTGGCTGACAGCCTCACCGCGCTGGCGCTGTCCATTCCGGTGCTGGTTTACCTGACGCCCTGGATGCGTCGCCGAGGTTGGCTGCAGGGTGCGGCACTGCAGGGCCCTCATGAGGTGGCCGAGGTGCTGCGTCACCTACCGCCGTGGCCACTCTTGCTGCTGTTGTTGGGCGGCATGCCCTGGCTGCTGAATTTATTGCCGCTGACACTGAACCTGCCACTGTTGGGCGTTATGACACTCGGGCTGGCGCTGGTGTGGGGTTTTGCCGGTGGGATCTGCGGTGCCCTGCTGAGTGTATTGGCGGTATTGATTATGCCGCTGCTGCGTGGCGTGTCGAATGCCGAGGCTTGGCTTGACCCGCAGCGCCTAGAGCTGCAACTCAGTGTGTTGCTGTTTATGCTTGCCACGCTGTTGGTAGGCCGTAGCCTGAGCGATTTGCGCCAGTCGCTGGCCCGCGCCGCGCAGATGCAGCAGCAATTGGCGCTGGCCAATCTGGCGCTGGAGGCGAGCCCGCTCGGGGTGATCATTGCCGATGCCCGGCAGCCCAATCTACCGCTGATCTACAGTAACCCCGCCTTCAGCCAAATGACCGGCTACAGCCAGGCTGAAATCCTCGGGCAAAACTGGAACTTTTTGCTCAGTGAAGACCAGCAGCAACGTGCCCGTGGCCAACTGCAGCAAGCCTTAAGTGGCGGTATCGCGCGTGAAGTGGTGCTGCGCAATTACCGTAAGGACGGCCAGCCGTTCTTTAACGAGCTGACCCTCGCCCCCATGCGAGATGAAAACGGCATCAGCCATTTTGTCGCCCTGCAAAGTGACGTCTCCGCGCGTGAACACCTGGCCAGTCAAGTGCGCAAGCAGAGCGATGAACTGCTCAAACAGAGTTACCTGTTCGGCCAGACCGAACACATCGCCAACCTGGGCGGCTGGGTGTTGAACCTGCCTCAGCAAACCATGGACTGGAGCGCCGGCTGTTTTCGCATCTATGAATTGGACCCGAAAAACGGCACGCCCAATCTGACTCAGGCCCTGAGTTATCTGGATGCCAGTGGGCGAGTGTTGTCTGAGCGGATACTGCAGCACCTGATCGACGGTCAGGAGCATTTCGACATTGAGGTGCGCCTGCTCACTGCCAAGGGCAAAACCCGCTGGTTGCGCATTCGCGGTGCTGCCGAGCGTGATGGGCGCGAGCTGTTGCGGGTGTATGGCGCGTTACAGGACGTCAGCGCGCGCAAATACGCCGAACAACAACTGCGCGAACGCGACGAACGCCTGCGCCTGTTCTTTGAAGCGCCGCTGATTGGCATGGCCCTGACCAGCCCCAGCTTTGCCTGGGAGGAGGTCAATCAGAAGTTTTGCAGCATCCTCGACTGCACCCGCGAGCAATTGCTGAGCAGCACCTGGGAAAGCCTGTCCTTTGCCGATGACTTGCAACTTGAACAGCCGCTGCTGGATCAGGTGCATCGCGGTGAGCGCGAAGGTTTTGAGTTGGAAAAGCGCTTTCGCCGGCCGGACCAAAGCCTGGTGCATACCCGCGTCAGTTTGCGCGCCGTGCGCCACAGCACCGGCCGTGTTCGTATGTTTATGCTGCTGGTGGAAGACGTCAGCGAGCGTCTGCAGGCCGAAGCGCGTTACCGCACCATGGTTGAGCATGCGCCCGAGGCCATTCTGTTGTTTGACCTCAGTGGTGCGATGGTCGAGTGCAATGAAAATGCCTTACGTCTGCTGCGTTACAGCCGTGAAGAGTTGTTCAGCAAGCAGGTTTTCGACCTGAGCCCCTACAAACAGGCTGACGGTCGGTTGTCCTCGGAGGCTGGCGCTATTTACGTGCGCCGCGCGCTGGATGGTGAGGCGCCAGTGTTCGAGTGGTTGCACCGCGACAGTGTGGGCCGTCGGCTGCCGTGCGAAGTGCGTCTGGTGCGCATGCCCGGTGAGCCGGCGCTGATTCGCGTGAGCGTCACGGACATCTCCGAGCGTCAGCGCTACCAGCGTGAGATCGAGCGCTTGGCCTTTAGCGATGAACTCACCGGCTTGCCCAATCGCCGTTTGCTGATCGACCGCCTGCAACACGCCATGGATCGTGAATTGCGCGATAACACCTTGGGCGCGTTGCTGTTTATCGACTTGGATCACTTTAAAACCGTCAACGACAGCCTTGGCCATCTGGTCGGCGACAGCTTGCTGCGCGAGGTCACGACGCGTCTGGCCAGCACCCTGCGCGCCGAAGACACCCTGGCCCGCATGGGCGGTGATGAGTTTGTCGTGTTGTTGGAAGGGCTTGATAACCAGCCGGAGGTGGCAGCCGAAGCGGCGGCTGCTGCGGCTGAAAAGCTGCTGAAAAGCTTGACGGGTACCTGCCTGATTGATGGTCATGAATTGTCCATCAGCGCCAGCATCGGCATCGCCCTGCACCCCTTTGGCAGTCAAGTGGCCGCCGATGTGCTGAAGCAGGCGGACACCGCCATGTACCGCGCCAAGCAGGGCGGTCGTAACGCGCTGCACTTTTTTGCCCCGCAAATGCAGGCCGCCATCGACCAGCGTCTGCAACTGCAAAGCGAGTTGCGTCAGGCCATACAGCGCAACCAATTGCACTTGGTCTTCCAACCGCAATTGGCTTTGGCCAATGGCCGTGTAACCGGTGCGGAAGTCCTGCTGCGTTGGGTGCATCCCGAGCGTGGAGCGGTGATGCCCGAGCAGTTTATTGCGCTGGCTGAAGAGACCGGGCTGATCGAGGAGCTGGGCGACTGGGTGCTGGAAAACGCCTGCAAGGCCTTAGCCGGTTGGCTGCCGCAGTGGCCGCAGCTGGTGCTGGCCGTCAACCTCAGCCCGCGCGAACTGCGCCAACGCCATTGCGTTACGCGCATCAGCGAATGTTTGGCGCGGCATCAGGTGCCGGCCAGCGCGCTGGAGCTGGAAATTACCGAGGGCGTGCTGCTTGAAGAGGTCGAGCAATGCATCAGCAATATGCAGGCTCTCAAGGCCATGGGCGTGCGCTTTGCCATCGACGATTTCGGCACCGGCTATTCCTCGCTCACCTACCTCAAGCGTCTTCCCCTTGATCGCCTGAAAATCGATCGCAGCTTTACCTGGGACATGGACGGCGAAGACGGCAGCGGCCTGGTGCTGGTGCAAACCATTCTGATGATTGCCCGCAACCTGGGGCTCGAGTGTGTGGCTGAAGGCATCGAGAGCGAATGGCAGTTGGATTGCCTGCGCAACAACGGCTGCTCATTGGGCCAGGGCTATTACTTCAGTCGGCCGCTGCCAGCCGCGGATTTCCTCGCCTGGATGGAGCAGCATCAGCCGTCAGGTTGAGGCCAGTGCCGAGTAGCGGGTGGATGAAAAGAGCCTCATCCACTCCACGGCTGTTTAGCCCTTGCCCTTGGTGCGGGTCAGGTGTGGGCCGCCGTTCTTCTCGATGTATTGAATGATCATGCCGGCGACGTCGTTGCCGGTGGTGGTTTCGATGCCCTCCAGGCCTGGCGAGGAGTTGACCTCCATCACCAGCGGGCCGTGGTTGGAGCGCAGGATGTCCACCCCGGCTACCGACAGCCCCATGACCTTGGCCGCACGAATGGCGGTCATGCGTTCTTCCGGGGTGATTTTGATCAGGCTGGCTGAGCCACCGCGATGCAGATTGGAGCGGAACTCACCGGGTTTAGCCTGGCGCTTCATCGACGCGATCACTTTGTCGCCGACCACAAAGCAGCGGATATCCGCACCGCCAGCTTCCTTGATGTACTCCTGCACCATGATGTCCTGCTTGAGGCCCATAAAGGCTTCAATCACCGACTCGGCAGCGGTGGCCGTTTCACACAGCACCACGCCAATGCCTTGGGTGCCTTCCAGCACTTTGATCACCAAGGGTGCGCCGTTGACCATCTCGATCAGGTCGGCAATGTCGTCCGGGGAATGGGCAAAACCGGTCACCGGCAGGCCAACACCACGGCGTGACAGCAGTTGCAGCGAACGCAGTTTGTCGCGCGAACGGGCAATGGCCACCGATTCGTTGAGCGGGAACACGCCCATCATCTCGAACTGGCGCAGCACGGCGCAGCCATAGAAGGTTACCGATGCGCCGATGCGTGGAATCACTGCATCAAAGCCTTCCAACGCTTTGCCGCGGTAGTGGATTTGCGGCTTGTGGCTGGCGATGTTCATGTAGGCACGCAGGGTATCGATCACCACCATTTCGTGGCCGCGTAACTGTCCGGCTTCAACCAGGCGGCGGGTGGAATACAGGCGCGGGTTGCGCGACAGCACGGCGATCTTCATTGGGCACCAGAAGGGTCAGCAAGAGAGGGTTTGTTTTGCACATAGGTCAGCGCCGGGTTGACCAGCAGTTGGCCGTCAACCAGCGCCTTGGAACCGAGCAGCACGCGGTAGCGCATGGTTTTGCGGCACGTCAGGGTGAACTCCACGGGCCACTCGCGCTCACCCAAGGTCACCGGGGTGCGGATCACGTAACGTGACTGCGCCTGACCGTTGGAACTTTTGATGGTTTTCAGCGAGACCAGCGGCGCTTCACAGCGATGACGGCGTTGCACCAGCGTGCCGAGGTGAGCGGTAAAGCGCACCCACGGCTCACCGGCGCGGTCGAATGGCTGAATATCGCTGGCATGCAGGCAAGAGGTGCTCGCGCCGGTATCGATCTTGGCGCGCAGGCCGACCATGCCCAGTTCCGGCAGGTTGATCCACTCACGCAGGCCGATCACGCCAAGTTGGTCAAACGTCTTCACAGGGCAGTTCCAGGTTATGTGCGGGCATTCTAGTTGGCCCTTATGACAACTGCATCAGGCAAAATGTCCGCATTGCGCCGTGCAATCAGCGAGGACTGAATGAGCGAGAAAAATGACGACAAGGTGCGTCTGGACAAATGGCTCTGGGCTGCACGCTTTTATAAAACCCGCGCCCTGGCCAAGGCCGCTATAGAAGGTGGCAAGGTGCATCACCGGGGTGAGCGCTGCAAACCGGGCAAGGAGCCGAAAGTCGGTGATGTGTATGTGATCCGCAGCGGTTTTGATGAGCGCAGCGTGGTGGTGCAGGCATTGTCCGCCGTGCGTCGCGGTGCGCCCGAGGCGCAAGCCTTGTATGCCGAGACAGGCGAGAGCATCGCCCGTCGTGAGCAGGCCGCCTTGCAGCGCAAGGCCGGCGGGCTGGGTATGCAGACCGATGGCCGGCCAAGCAAAAAACAGCGTCGCCAGCTGCATGATTTCAATGAGCGACAGGACGGCGGCGTGCGTCATCCCTGGGCGGACGAGGACTGATCCAGCAGTGCTGCGCGCTCGGCCAATTCCGGCTGGGCGGGCGTGCGCAGCACGCAGAGGTTCCATGTGGTGTGGCGGGCGGCGAGTACAGAATCAGGCAGTTTGCCCCGGTAAGGCTGGCGTTCACTTGCCTGATAGCTTCTGCCCGCAAGGCCGATAGATAAGAGGCGCTTGGTTGGATGGGCATTTGCGCCTAAAATCGCCGGCCGTACCAGATTCAGTGAAAGTGGCATGCCTGATTTTTCCCAGCGTTTCTTGTTCGACGACAGCGATATTCGCGGTGAGCTGGTTGGTTTAACTGACAGCTACGGCCATGTCCTTGCCAAACACGACTATCCGCCAGCCGTGGCACAGTTGCTCGGTGAGCTGCTGGCGGCGGCTTCGTTGCTGATCGGCACACTTAAGTTTGAAGGCCTGCTGATTCTCCAGGCGCGCTCCTCCGGTGCCGTGCCGTTGCTGATGGTCGAATGCTCCAGTGAAGGCGAGTTGCGTGGCATTGCCCGCTACGATGACGAGCAGATAGGCACCGATGTCAGCCTGCGTGCTCTGATGCCCGATGGCGTGTTGGCCATGACCGTCGACCCCAAGTCTGGGCAGCGTTATCAAAGCATCGTCGATCTGGAAGGTGACACTCTGGCCGACTGCCTGACCCAGTATTTCGCCACCTCCGAGCAGTTGCCAACGCGTTTCTGGCTCTGTGCCGATGGTCAGCGCGCCCGTGGCCTGCTGTTGCAACAGTTGCCTGCAGACCGCCTGAAAGAGGCCGATGAGCGCGAAGCCAGCTGGCAGCACGCCATGGCCTTGGCGGACACTCTGAAAGCAGAAGAGCTGCTAGGCCTGGACAACGAAACCCTGTTGCTTCGCCTTTATCACCAGGAGCCGCTGCGCCTGTTTGACCCGCGCGCACTGCTGTTTCGTTGCAGCTGCTCGCGTGAGCGTTCCAGCCGCGCATTGATCAGCCTCGGCCAAACCGACGCCCAAGCGCTGGTGCTCGAGCATGCTGGCCGCGTGGAAATCGATTGCCAGTTCTGCAACGAGCGTTACCTGTTTGATGCTGCCGATGTGCTGCAACTGTTTATGGCTGGCGGTACAGACTCACCGTCAGACACGCGTCATTAAGGCGCACCGCTCTAGATCGCGGTACGGAGAGCTGATCAGAGGCTGCACCCGCAGTCGGCTTTTTCTGGCATAATCCGCCGCACTTTTTTCGCTGTAGTAGTGCTCAGGTTTCTACTACAAATCGTTCGGAAGACTCGGCCACGTGGCCGACGGGGAACCACATGACGCAAGCCAACAACGCCGTGTACACCGACATCAGCGCTGCCCAACTGGTCGAAGAAGCTCTTCGTCGCGGTGAAGGCGAGCTGGCCGCCAACGGCTCGCTGGTCGTACGCACAGGCCATCGCACTGGTCGTTCGCCGGCTGATCGCTTCATCGTGCAAGAGCCGAGCACCGAGGCGAAAATCGCCTGGGGCGCAATCAACCGTCCGTTCCCGGCTGACAAGTTCGATGCCCTGTGGGACCGCGTACAAGCGTTCTCCGACGCGCAGGACAGCTTCGTGTCCTACGTTCATGTAGGTTCTGCCGACGCGCACTACCTGCCGGTCAAGATGACCACCGCCACCGCCTGGCAGAACCTGTTCGGCCGTTGCCTGTTCATCAATCCGGAGCAGTACAACCCGGCTGGCAAAGACGAGTGGCAAGTGCTCAACGTCGCCAACTTCGAATGCGTACCGGAGCGTGATGGCACCAATTCCGATGGCTGCGTGATCCTCAACTTCGCCGCCAAGAAAGTCCTGATCGCTGGCATGCGTTACGCCGGTGAAATGAAGAAAGCCATGTTCAGCGTGCAGAACTTCCTGCTGCCGGACGCCGACGTGCTGCCAATGCACTGCGCGGCCAACATCGGTGAAGAAGGCGACGTAACTCTGTTCTTCGGTCTGTCCGGCACCGGCAAGACCACCCTCTCGGCTGACGAAAGCCGCTACCTGATCGGCGACGACGAGCACGGTTGGGGCGTGGGCGTGGTGTTCAACATCGAAGGCGGTTGCTATGCCAAGTGCATCGACCTGTCCGAGAAGAACGAGCCAGTGATTTGGAAAGCCATCCAGTTCGGCGCCGTGCTGGAAAACGTGGTGCTCGATGAGAACCGCGTACCGAACTACGCCGACGACAGCCTGACCCAGAACAGCCGCGCGGCTTACCCGCTGGAGCTGGTCGAGAAGCGCAGCGAGAAGAACCTCGGCGGTGAGCCGAACGCCGTGATCTTCCTCACTTGCGACCTGACTGGCGTACTGCCGCCGGTGTCGATCCTCAACGAAGAGCAAGCGGCTTACCACTTCCTCTCCGGTTACACCGCGCTGGTCGGTTCCACCGAAATGGGTTCGGGCGGCGGCATCAAGTCGACCTTCTCCACCTGCTTCGGCGCGCCATTCTTCCCGCGTCCGGCTGGCGAATACGCTGAGCTGCTGATCAAGCGTATCCGCGGCTTCGGCTCCAAGGTTTACCTGGTCAACACTGGCTGGACCGGCGGTGGCTATGGTGTTGGCAAGCGCTTCAACATCCCGACTACCCGTGGCGTGATTGCAGCGATTCAGAGCGGTGCGCTGATTGGTACCGAGACCGAGCTGCTGCCGATCATCAACCTGAGCGTGCCGAAGTCCGTACCGGGCGTTGAAACCAATCTGCTCAACCCACGCAACACCTGGGCTGATCAAGCTGCTTACGACACCGCCGCCAAAGGCTTGGCCAAGTTGTTCGTCGACAACTTCCAGAAGTTTGATGTGAGCGATGCCATTAAGAATGCCGGCCCGCAACTGTAAGTTGTAACGGTTTCATTAAAAACCGCCGAAATCGGCGGTTTTTTTATGCCTGGGAAATCGCGCCTTAATATGTAGGAGGCGCTTTAGCGGCGAGCTTTAAGAGGCTGTCGCGGCTAAAGCCCCTCCCACGATGCTTTAAGCGTGCGATAACAAACGGAAAAGCCGCCCGGAGGCGGCTTTTGATGCCTATCGAGTTGATCAGGCATGGTGGGGTGCTGCGGTGTTGCGTCAGGTGGCCGCTCTACACGGCCTGGTTACGGCTATGGATAACTCTGGCCATAGGCCTGCGGGTGTGGCAACTCAGGCTTTCGGTGCTATCACCTGCAAGGGGGCAGGTGGTGTCGATAGAACCAAAACGACAGCCGAGGCAACTGCGTTGCCACACCAACAGACCCATGGTTTGCAGCGCATGCAGCAAGCGTGCAATCAGGTGGCCATCCACACGCTGCTGTTGAAGCCAGATAACTGCATACTGATCTCCTTTGCGGCTTGTTTGAATTCAATGTAGGCCAGGGCTGACAGTGGCGTTAGTTAGATTGGAAATAGCGCAGGCGCTTGTCAGGCTTAACCGTTTTTACCGCTGCGGCGGCCGATGGAGTGACCGCCATGAGTACCCTTGAACGTGTGTTTGGCTTCAAGCAGTTGCGCCCCGGCCAGGAGTCTGTGGTCTCGGCTGTGTTGGCGGGACGATCGGCGGCGGCGATCTTCCCCACTGGTTCGGGCAAATCGTTGTGTTATCAGTTACCCGCCCTGCACCTGCCGCATTTGACCTTGGTGATCTCGCCGTTGCTGGCCCTGATGCAGGATCAACTGGCGTTTCTGCATGGGCGTGGCATCAGTGCCGCCAGCATCGATTCGGCGCAAAGCCGCGAGCAGGCATCCGAAGTGATGACGCGGGCGAAAGCCGGTGAGCTGAAGATTCTGATGATTTCGGTTGAGCGTCTGAAAAATGAGCGCTTCCGCAACTTTATCGCGCAGGTGCCGATCTCCCTGTTGGTGGTCGATGAGGCGCACTGCATTTCCGAGTGGGGCCATAACTTTCGTCCGGACTACCTCAAGCTGCCGGACTACCAACGCCAGTTCGGCATCCCGCAGGTGCTGCTGCTCACCGCCACGGCAACACCCAAGGTGGTGGCCGACATGCAGCAGAAGTTCGCCATCGCTGAAGCTGATGTGGTCACCACTGGCTTTTACCGGCCAAACCTCAACCTGCTGGTCGAGCCGGTCAGCGGGGCCGATAAACTGCTCCGGTTGCAGCAATGGCTGTCAGCCAAGGCCGGGCAACCCAGCATTGTCTATGTAACCCAGCAGCGCACCGCCGAGCAGGTGGCTGAGCGCCTGAGTGAGCGTGGCGTTGCTGCCAGCGCCTATCACGCGGGTATGCCACACGAGGCGCGCGAGGCGATCCAGCGCCAGTTTATGGCCGGGCACATCAACTGCATCGTCGCCACCATCGCCTTTGGCATGGGCATCGACAAGAGTGACATCCGCAACGTGGTGCACTTTGATTTGCCCAAATCCATCGAGAACTACAGCCAGGAAATCGGTCGTGCGGGGCGTGATGGCCAGCCCTCGGACTGCCTGGTACTGGCCAACCGCGACAGCCTCAACGTGCTGGAGAACTTTGTCTATGGCGACACGCCCGAGCGCGAGGGCATTCGCTGTGTGCTTGATCAGCTGTTGGCCGGCGGCCAGGGCGGCGAATGGGAGCTGATGCTCAACCAACTCTCCGAGCAAAGCAATATTCGCCAATTGCCGCTGAAAACCCTGCTGGTGCAGCTGGAGCTACGCGGCATCATCGCCCCGCGCTACGCCTATTTCGCCGAATATCGCTTCAAATACCTGCTCGAACCCGAGGCGCTGCTGGCTCATTTCAGCGGTGAGCGGCGGCAGTTTGTCGAGGCGCTGATCACCACCTCGCAGCGCGCCCGCACTTGGTGCACGGTCGATTTCGAACAGTTGTATCAGCAGCATCAGGCCGAGCGCAGCCGGGTGATCATCGCGTTGGATTACTTTCAGGAAAAAGGCTGGATCGAGGTGGAAAGCAAGCAGATGACCGAGGTCTATGCCTTGCTGCAGCCGGGGTTTGATGCCGAGGCGCTGAGCGCTGAATTGCATGGCTATTTCAGCCAGCAGGAAGCCAGCGAGATTCGCCGGATACACGCCATGCTCGCGCTGTTTGCCAGCGAACACTGCTTGAGCCAGCGACTGGCGGCTTATTTTGGCGACAGCCATGCGCCGCAGCAGTGCGGGCATTGTTCGGTGTGTCAGGGGCAGATCGCCCAGCTACCGGCCCCGCCCGCGTTACCGGCTTTGGCGGAGTTGGACTTACAGGCATTGTGTGCCGGCTTTGTGCGAAAGCATCAGGAGCACAAAGGCGTAGCGCCGAGCGTCGAATGCCTGACGCGCTACCTGTGCGGCGTCAGCGTGCCGCTGTTCACCGCGCTCAAGGCCCGTCAATTAGGCGGCTTTGCGGCGTTGGAGGCGTACCCCTACGCCGAGGTGCGCGCGTGGCTAGCGGCGCAGCGCGTGTAGGCGCTACTCGCCGATATCCTCATTCCACAGCGTCGGCTGGGCGGCGATAAAGCCTTGCATCAGGTGCAGGCATTCGTCGTTTTGCAGCACCTGCAGGTTTACCCCGCGTTCGCGCAGCAACGCTTCTTCGCCGAGAAAGGTCTGGTTCTCGCCGATCACCACCGTGGGGATGCCGTACAGCAGAATCGCGCCGCTGCACATCGCGCAGGGCGAGAGGGTGGTGTAGAGCACCGACTCGCGGTAGGTCTGCGCGGTTTGCCGACCGGCGTTTTCCAGGGCGTCCATTTCGCCATGGCGGATGGCGCTGCCCTGTTGCACACGGCGGTTGTGACCACGGCCGATGATCTGGCCTTTGTGCACCAGCACCGAACCAATTGGGATGCCGCCTTCGGCCAGTCCTTGGCGCGCCTCGTCGATGGCCGCTTGCATAAACTTATCCATGGCTCGTCCCTCTCTTAAACAACTGAGTTTATTTTTGCTGCGCCGCCTGACCTTGCTGCACCGTCCATTCCAGCACCTCACGTGCCAGTTGGTCGCCAGCCTGCCCGAAGGCATTGATCACGGCAGGCACCGTGGTGTCGCTGGCGGGTTGGCTGACCTCGAAGCGACGGCTGGCGAGGATGCGCAAGCTGCCACTTTCCACCAGCCTCGCTTCGAGCAGGATGCGCGCGGCCGGGCGACCGTTCTGGTATTCACTTTGGAAGGCGCGCAGGTCGCCGTCCAGTTCCAGATCGGCTTGCAGGCGGCTGTCATCGCTGCTCACCGCCTTGAGGCGACCGTCGTCGAGAAAGGCATCCACCAAGCGGTCGCGCAACAGCAGCGGTGCCCGGTCGCTCCAGCGCACGCCTTGGTAAGCGCTGATTTGATCGCCCGGCGGCAAGACGGCAATTCGTGTGCTGTCGAGCAATTGGCTGCTGTAGGGCTTGTTCACCCGCAGCGCCCAGTCGGCGCTGGCGTCATGGCTGGGCAGGCTGCTGGCAGGCAGGCGGTAAATGCTCAGCACCTGGCTTTTCGGCAGCACCGTGCAGGCGCTCAGGCAGGCGATCAACAGGCCGGCGACGGCAAGGCGAAGGCGCTTCATGGTTGGAACTCCTTGATGGTGTCGCTGCGCAGCAGGTAGCCGGCCGGGTCTTCCTCCAGGCGGCGGGCGAAGGAACGCAGGGCGCTGAGGGTTTCGCGCAGTTCAATGATGGTCGGGCCCAGTTCGCCGATGCCTTGCATGCCGCCATTGAGGGCGCTGCGATTGTCGCTGAGCAGGCGTTCGATCTCGCTGCTGCTGCGCTCCAATGAGGTGATCATGCGCCCGGCACTGTGCAGTGCGTCATGGCCGGGGCCACTGAGCAGTTGATTGGCGTTGCGCATCAGGCTGGCCGCTTCCTGGCTGGCGCTGCTCATCTGTTGCAGGGCCAGGCGCAGTTCATCGCGCTGCTCGGCCACGCTGGCGCTGGTTTGTTCGACGTTCTCCAGGGTGCGCGAGACGCGCTCGATATTTTCATCGGAGAACAGTTGGTTAGCGCGGTTGAGCAACTGGGTGACGCTGAGCACTAAGTCTTCGCCGTTGGCCATCAGGCGGGTGAGAGGTGAAGGGTCGGCGACGATCTCTGCACGTTTGCCCTCTTTGCCTACCAGCACTGGACTTTTCGGCGTGCCGCTGTGCAGTTGGATCAATGCCGCACCGGTGATGCCGGTAATCGACAGGCGTGCGCGGGTGTCTTGTTTGATCGGCGTGCTGGCGCTGACGCGGATGTGCGCGCGGACCTTGCGCGGGTCTTTGGGATCGAGGCGCAGGCTGATCACATCGCCCACTTTGATGCCGCTGTATTGCACGGCGCTGCCAGCGGAGAGCCCGCTGACCGCTTCGTTAAAGATGACATCATAGTCGTGCAGTTCCTGGTCCGAGCTGGCTTTGCTCAGCCACAGGGCAAAGCCCAGCGCACCGGCCACCATCAGCACGGTAAACAGGCCAATCAACACGTGGTGTGCACGCGGTTCCATCAGGGGCTCCCTGGCGCGCCGTTGGCGGCCTGTTCGGCTGCGCGTCCGCGCGGGCCGTGAAAATAATCGTGAATCCATGGGTTGTCGGTGGCGGCCACCACGTCCAGACGGTCGGCCACCAGCACACGTTTTTCCGCCAGCACGGCCACCCGGTCGCAGATGGTGTAGAGCGTGTCGAGGTCATGGGTGACCAGAAATACGCTCAGGCCCAGGGCGTCGCGCAGGGTCAGAATCAGTTGGTCGAAGGCGGCCGCGCCAATCGGGTCAAGCCCGGCGGTGGGTTCGTCGAGAAACAGAATGTCCGGCTCCAAGGCCAGCGCCCGCCCCAGTGCCGCGCGCTTGATCATGCCGCCCGACAGCTCCGTGGGGTACTTATCGCCCGCTGTGCGCGGCAGCCCGACCAGCGCCAGTTTGACCTGGGCCAAGCGTTCGGCCGAGGCGCGGCTGAGGCCCGCGTGCTCGATCAGCGGCAGGGCGATGTTTTCCGTTACCGTCAGCGAGGAAAACAGCGCGCCACGTTGATAGAGCACACCAAAGCGTCGTTCCAGCCGCGAGCGCCGCTCGGGTGACAGGCTCAGCAGTTCTTCGCCGAACACTCGCACGGTGCCGGCGTTGGCCTGGCGCAGGCCGAGAATGCTGCGCAGCAGCACCGATTTACCGGTGCCCGAACCGCCGACCACCCCGAGCACTTCGCCACGGTACAGGTCCAGCGCCAGGTCCTGGTGCACGGTCTGCGTGCCAAAGCGGTTGACCAAGTGGCGCACTTCGATAATCGCTTCGCCCATCACCAGCCCATCTCCATGAGGAACAGCGCGGCGAGGGCGTCGAGCACGATCACCACAAAAATCGACTGCACCACGCTGGAGGTGGTGCGTTCACCCACCGACTGTGCGCTGCCGGTGACTTTGAAGCCTTCCAGGCAGCCGATCACGGCGATCAGAAAGGCAAAAATCGGTGCTTTGGCCATGCCCACCAGAAAGTGCTTGAGGGCGATGTTTTCCTGCAGCATGGCCAAATACATGGCCGGTGAAATATCCAGGCTCAGGGCGCACACCACCGCGCCGCCGAGGATGCCGCTGAGCATGGCAATAAAGGTCAGAATCGGCAGGGCGATCAGCAGGGCGAACACCCGTGGCAGCACCAGCAGTTCCAGCGGGTTGAGGCCCAGGGTGCGAATGGCGTCGATTTCTTCATTGGCCTTCATCGAGCCAATTTGCGCGGTAAAGGCGCTGGCCGTGCGCCCGGCCATGAGAATGGCGGTGAGCAGCACGCCGAATTCGCGCAAAAAAGAGAACGCCACCAAGTCGACCGTATAGATGCTCGCGCCAAAGTCGGCGAGCACTGTGGCGCCGAGAAAGGCCACCACCGCACCGACCAGAAAAGTCAGCAGGGCCACAATCGGTACCGCGTTCAGCCCGCTCTGCTGCAAATGCGCGACCAGCGAGGTGATGCGCCAGCGGCCAGGGCGCAGCAGGATGGCGAACATGGCGGCCAGGGTCATGCCGATAAAACCGAGCAGGGTCACAGCCTGTTGCCAAAACTCTTCCACGGCCTGGCCAATTTGCCCGAAAAACTCGCGCCAGGCCGGTATGCGTTTGGCGGGTACAACATCGCCCGCTTCGGCAATCGCGCTGCCCACGGCTTGCAGCAAAGCGCGGCGTTCAGTGCTCAGGTGCGGCGCTTGTTGCGTCAGTTGTGCCAAGCGCTGGCTGCCGAGCAATTCCACCAGCAGGGCCGCACCGGCCGTATCGAGGGCGTTGAGTGCATCCAGGTCGATGGGTGCATCCGTCGGCAGACGGCCGCGCAGGCTCTGCACCTGCGCTTCGAGTGCGGCGTAGTGGGCCAACGTCCAGTCGCCACCGATACGCAACCCAGAAGGCGCATCCGTGCGGCTGGACTCAAACGGTGTGATAAACGGGGCTGTACTCATGGCGCACAGCTTAACCTTGTCGCGGCGCAAACGCCCAGTGCAAGGCGCAGGCTTGAACCGCGTGGGCGGTGTTCAACCTTTGCATGGCCCGATTCAACATGCATGACCCAGCCGTATGGGCGTGTGAACTGCCCGCGCTTCCAGGCAGTTGCAGGTCGACCTCAGGACAGTCAGGGACGGGCGTTGGTTCTAGGCTGACGCTTGTTCTTCTACTGACCTCAGGAGCCACCTATGTCCCCGATTACCGTTTTGCGTGATACCCAGCCGATTCCACTGCTGGATGCCTGCAAGTGGACGCGCATTGCCGGCGAGCCGCACACCGTCAACCTGAATGCCTACACCTCGGCAGATGGCAGCAAGATCATGGGCACCTGGATCTGCACGCCCGGTAAATGGCAGGTGGCCTATGAGAAATGGGAGTACTGCCACTTTCAGGAGGGGTACTGCATCATCACCCCGGAAGGGCAGGCACCGATTCATCTGCGCGCTGGCGATATCTTTATCGTCGAGCCGGGGATGAAGGGCACCTGGGAGGTGGTGGAAACCGTGCGCAAATACTTCGTGTTTGCCTGATTCGCTCAGCGCCTACGGGAGCGACCGTCAATGGCCTCCCGTGCGACTGGCACCATTTCATGCTTTAGGCCCGTGTGCGTTGATTAACCCTGCTGAAAGACCAGTGCTTTGAGTGCGCTGTCTGGCTGGCTGTCGGGGAATTCCGGCGGGTTGCTCAGGCGTTCGACAAAGCGCAGGCCCGGCGCTTCAGCGGTCATGGCCTGAATCAGGTAATCCGGGCCGATTTCCGGCTCGTTGCTACAGGCCAGCACCAGCCCGTTCGCGCTCAACAGTTCCGGCAGGCGACGCAGCACCTTGGGGTAATCCTTGCTCAGCACAAAGCTGCCGCGCTGGAAGGAGGGCGGGTCGATGATGATCAGGTCGTACGGCCCGTACTTGGCCACCTTGCCCCAGGACTTGAACAGGTCGTGGCCGAGAAACACCACCTGGCTCAGGTCGTGTTGATTCAGCCGATGGTTATCACGGCCCCGACTGAGGGCCGCTTTGGCCATGTCCAGATTGACCACCTGCTGCGCGCCGCCCGCCAAGGCCGCCACGGAAAAACCACAGGTGTAGGCGAACAGGTTAAGCACGCGCTTGCCCGCCGCCTGGGCCTGAACCCACTGGCGGCCGTGGCGCATGTCGAGGAACAGGCCGGTGTTCTGCTTTTTGCCCAGATCAAGGCGGTAGTGCAGGCCGTGTTCGCGGATGTCCCAGTGTTCCACTGGTTCGCCGATCAGCCATTGCGTGGGGCTTTCGGGCAGGTAGCGTTGCTGCAGCAAGAGGCTGTGTGCGCCGCTCTGTTGCCAGGCATTGGATTGGCTAAGGTCGCGCAGCATCTGTTGCAGTGCGGCCAGTTCGGCATCGCTCACCGGCTTGAACAGTGCCACCAGCAGCACGCCTTGCAGCCAGTCCACGGTGATCTGCTCCAGCCCCGGCCAGCAGCGGCCCCGGCCGTGGAACAGGCGACGGGTTTCGGCTGGCGCGGTTGTCAGCGCATCGAGCAGATGCTGGTGCAGGGTGGCGAGGGCGCTGGGGGTCATAGGGAGTCGTTGAGTCTGAATGCGGGCGCAAATGTTATCAGGCGTCACGTTGCTATCGTCTGTCTTGATAACTGTTATCGGTAATCGTGTTTGGTTTTGCCTCGCGCGCGCGCCTAGGATTGCAGCCACTATCACCAGCATTGAGGCAAGCACCATGCACATCGACGAAGCCATCCGCAGCCGCCGCGCCGTCAAAGGTTATGACCCGGCCTTTACCCTGAGCGAAGCCGAGAAAGACGAACTGCTGCAATTGGCCCTGTTTGCGCCGTCGGCCTTTAACTTGCAGCACGTGCGCCTTGTCGAGGTCAGCGATCCGGCTCTGCGTCAGCAACTGCGTGAAGTGGCGTGGGGCCAAGCGCAAGTGACAGACGCCTCAATGCTGGTGGTGGTCTGTGCGCAGATCGACAGCTGGGAGCAGAATGTCGGCCGCGTCTGGGAAGGTGCGCCGCAAGAAGTTCAGGCGTACATGGCGGGTGCCATCGACACCTACTACCGCGACAAATCGCAGGTGCAGCGCGACGAAACCATGCGCAGCTGTGGCCTGATGGCGCAGACCCTGATGCTCGCCGCCCGTGGCAAAGGGCTGGATTCCTGCCCGATGGACGGTTTTGACTTTGATGCGGTGGCCAAGCTGATCAACCTGCCAGACAACCACGTCATCGCGTTGATGGTCGCGGTGGGCAAGAAGACCCTCGAACCCAAGCCGCGCATCGGTAAGCTGCCGTTCAACGAAGTGGTGCTGCGTAACCGTTTCTAACGGACCGCTAAGCGGTTTGGTCAATGCCGCGACGCTGTGTGTGTCATTGCGGGGGCGATGACACCACAAAGGTTGGATGACAAACGCACGCATGCGGGTGAATCTGGTGGCACGAACGGGCCGAGGTTATTCGGCTCGTTACAACCCATGCCGCCGGAGTAGCCCCCATGCCTGCCGAACATCTGGATGTGTTGATCATTGGTGCCGGGTTGTCCGGCGTCGGTGCGGCGTATCACCTGATGAAGCATTGCCCCGGCAAACGCTTCGCCATCCTCGAAGGCCGCGCGGCATTGGGCGGCACCTGGGACCTGTTCCGCTACCCGGGCATCCGTTCCGACTCGGACATGTTCACCCTCGGCTACAACTTCAAACCCTGGACCAACCCGCTGGCGATTGCCGACGGCCCGTCGATCCGCCGTTACATCGCTGAAACGGCGGAAGAAAACGGCATTCAGGACAAAATCCGCTTCCAGCACAAGGTGCTCAAGGCCGACTGGTGCAGCGAGCGCGCCACGTGGACCCTGCAGGTGCAACGCGGCGAAGACGCCGAGCCGATCCAGCTGAGCTGTCAGCACCTGCTGATGTGCACCGGCTATTACCGCTACGAGGCCGGCTACACCCCGGAATTCAAAGGCCGCGAGCAGTTCCAGGGCGACTTTATCCACCCGCAGCTGTGGCCGGAACACTTCGATTACAGCGGCAAAAACGTGGTGGTGATCGGCAGCGGCGCCACCGCCGTGACACTGGTGCCGGCCATGACTGACAAAGCCAAGCACGTGACCATGTTGCAACGCTCGCCGACCTACGTAGTAAGCCTGCCGCAGGGCGATCCGATTTCCGCCTTCTTGCGCCGTTTTCTGCCGGAAACCTGGGTCTACCGCTTGGCCCGCACGCGCAATGTGGCGATGCAACTGGGCTTTTACAAACTCTCGAAAACCCTGCCGAATCTGGTGCGCAAGGTGTTGCTGAGCCTGACCAAGCGCCAACTCGGCGCGGGTTACGACATGCGCCATTTCACCCCGCGCTACCAGCCTTGGGACGAACGCGTATGCGCCGTGCCCGATGGCGACTTGTTCAAGGTGCTGCGTGAAGGCAAGGCATCGGTGGTGACAGCTGCTATCGATGGCTTAACCGCCAAGGGCATTCGCCTGAAATCGGGTGAAGAGTTGCCGGCCGATGTCATCGTCAGCGCCACTGGGCTGGAACTGCAGCTGTTTGGCGGCATGCAGGTGGCGGTGGATGGCGTGCCTTTCGATGCGGCCAAGAGCATGGGCTATCGCGGCATCATGCTGCGCGACTTACCCAACGCCGCCGTGGTGTTGGGTTATACCAACGCCAGTTGGACGCTCAAGGCGGACCTGTCCAGCGAGTACTTCTGCCGCCTGATCAACCACATGGACGCCAGCGGTATGCGCCAGTGCACGCCACGTGATGCCTTGCGCAAGGTTAAACAAGCGCCTTTTCTGGATCTGGCCTCCGGCTATATCCAGCGTGCCGCTGACAAAATCCCCAGCCAGGGTGATCGCGCACCGTGGAAGCTCTACCAGAACTACCTGCTGGACTTGCTGCTGCTGCGTTATGGCCGGGTGGTGGACGGTTATCTGGAGTTCAGCTCACCGCAGGTCGGCTCAGCACCTGCAGCGGCCGAGGCGGTCTAAGATCAAGATGAATGTAAGCCAAACGCCATAGAAACCCGGTGCGGCAGGCCTACAAGGGTGTGGCCCTTTGCCGCTTCCTCAGTGGGCATCTGGCCACTATGCTCTGTGACAGTTATCACGGATGAATGCGTCAAACGACAAAAGCAGTTGTCGCAGAGGAGTCCTCAAGAGGATGCGCAGAATGGAAGCCCTTCAGAAAGAACAGCGTTACCTGCCCGAATTACGGGCGCACATCGACAAGCTGCTGACCAAAGGCTGGATTATTGCCGGCCGCAACCCGCTGACGTTGCAGTCGGGTCGCAAGACCTACAGAGTCATGCACGGCATGCTCATTGGTGACGCAGCGTTCTAAGTCCCGCCCCTCGTTTTCCCAAGCCGCTGCTGGTCAATGCGATCAGCGGCGGTTTTTTTGTTGCTGCGTTTTGTTGGGTGATAGCCGGGCAGCACGCAAGCCAGATCTGCATCGTCATTGGCCTACCTGTCGATTTTTCCGTCACGTGAGGCGTTTCGCGCGTTACCGTCCGTCAGCCATGCTCGGCATATTCAGCGGTTGAATGCGGCTTATCGCCGGGGCTCATTTGCCAAATAGTAGTGGCGTGTCCCGGTGATTCAGCCGGTACTGTGCCCGTAGCTGTCACATGAGGACGACGCCATGCAGCCTTTCAGCTTTGCCACCACGGCGCAGATGCTCTGCGAAATCGGTGCATCCCGGCGTCTGGCCGACTTGTGCCGCGAGCGCGGTGCGCAGCGGGTGCTGATCGTCACCGATCCGGGCATCAGTAAGCTCGGCTTGCTGGCGGATGTGTTGCCAGGCTTTACCCGCGCCGAACTGATGGTCGAGGTGTTCGATCAGGTGGTCGCCGACCCGCCCGAGGCGATTTTGCTGGCAGCGGTTGCGCAGGCTCGTGCGCTTAACGCGCAGCTGATTGTCGGTTTTGGCGGCGGCAGCTCGATGGATGTGGCCAAGCTGGTGGCATTGCTTGCCCATCCCAACTGTTGCCAGGAGCTGGCGCAGATTTACGGCGTTGGCAATGCCCGAGGCCAGCGCTTGCCGCTGATTCTGGTGCCGACCACCGCCGGCACCGGTTCGGAAGTCACGCAGATTTCCATCATCACCACCGGTGAAACCAGCAAAATGGGCGTGGTTTCGCCGCTGCTGCTGCCGGATCTGGCTCTGCTGGATGCCGAACTGACCCTTGGCCTGCCGCCCGCCGTGACCGCCGCTACCGGCATCGATGCCATGGTGCACGCCATCGAGGCCTACACCAGCGTGCTGAAAAAGAACCCGCTGTCCGACCTGCTGGCCCGCGAAGCGCTGCGCCTGCTGGCGGCCAATCTGGATGAAGTGGTGCACAACGGCTGCAACCGCGAGGCGCGTCAGGCCATGTTGCTGGGCTCATGCCTGGCCGGTCAGGCGTTTGCCAACGCACCCGTGGCAGCTGTGCATGCGCTGGCCTACCCGCTGGGCGGGCATTTTCATATTCCCCACGGCCTGAGTAATGCCTTGGTGCTGCCGCATGTGTTGGCTTTCAATGCCAGCGTGGCTGCGCCGCTGTATGCCGAACTGGCTCCGCTGGTGCTGGGCGATCAGCTGCGTGCGGGCAGCGTGTTGCAGCAGACTGAGCAGTTGATCGGCGCACTGGCCGATTTCAGCCTGCGCAGTGGCCTGCCGACGCGCTTGCGTGATGCCGGCGTACCGCAGGACATGCTGCCGACGCTGGCCCGCGACGCCATGCAGCAACAGCGCTTGCTGGTGAATAACCCGCGCGAAGTGAACGAAGCCCATGCGCTGGCCATCTACCAAGTAGCTTACTAGGCTGTTTCGCGGCTAAAGCCCCTCCCACGGGGCACCGCGCGCCTGTGGGAGTGGCTGGGCGGCACCCCGTTTTAGCCGCGACGTTTGTGTTTCCCTGCACATTACAAGGATTCCCCATGAACCAACCCCAGCACCTGCGCAGCGATTACCGACACTTCCAGCCGCTCACCACGCGCTGGCATGACAACGACGTCTACGGCCACGTCAACAATGTCACCTACTACAGCTTCTTCGACAGCGCGGTGAACACCTACCTGATTGAGGTCGGCGGCCTGGATATCCATCACGGCAATGTGGTGGGCTTTGTGGTCAGCTCCAGCTGCGATTACTTCGCTTCCATCGCCTTTCCCGAACGCATCGAAATCGGCCTGCGCGTCGGCAAGCTGGGCAACAGTTCGGTGCAGTACGAACTGGCGGTGTTCAAGGCCGATGAAGACGAAGCCTGCGCGGCCGGACGTTTTGTGCATGTCTTCGTTGACCGCAGCAGCAACCGCCCGATGAGCATTCCCGAGAACCTGCGGGCGGCGCTGACGGTGCTACTGATGGAACCGGCTGCGTAGCGGCGTTTGAGCTGTGCGCCGCCAGGCTGGCGTCGCGGCTAAGGTGCTTACCACATACACAAAAAGCCGCTGTTAGGCGGCTTTTTGTTGTCAGCACTCGGCACTTAGTGATGTTTGTGCTTTTTATGCTTTTTATGCTTCTTGTGTTTCTTGCCGTTGGAGTAGCCGCGATCACGTTCGCTGCCGCCGGCGTATTCATTAGCCAATGCGCCACCGGCTGCGCCGCCCAGGCCGGCGCCGATCGTTGAACCGGTGCTGCCGCCGACCTTGTTACCCAGTACCGAGCCACCGGCTGCGCCCAGGCCGCCGCCCAATGCGGCTTCAGTCTTGTTACCGTCGCGTGCGGTAATGACGCCACCTGCAGCGCCACCCAGGCCTGCACCAATCGCCGCGCCGGTGCTGCCACCGACTTGTTGACCGATTACGTTGCCCAGGGCGCCACCAATACCGCCGCCGATGGCGACCTTGCCGGTATCGCCCGCCAGGGCCAGGGGCGAAGCCAGGGCGCTGAATACCAGCGCTGAAAATAATGTACGCATGCGGCAGACCTTCTCGATTGAACAGGGTGCGGACCTAGGCCTTTGTTTTTAAAGGATGATTTATCCGCGCACAGCATTAGAGGGCGTTTAGCCGAAAAATTCCCTGCTGCGGTTCGCCGGTGTGATCGCCGCCACACATTCGCATCAAAGGATGCGTGTTTCGGCCTGATGCGCCTGCAGGCGAATCGCCACGTACTTCGAGGTTGGGGTAAAGCTGCCCGCGCCAAAACTCTGCAGCGGCACCAGCGGGTTGGCCTCCGGGTAGTAGGCCGCCGCTTGGCCAGCGGGAATGTCGAAGGCCAGCAGGGTAAAGCCAGCAACCTTGCGCTCGATGCCGTCATCCCAGATCGACTGGATATCGACCTGCTGTCCCGGCAGAAAGCCCAAGCGCAGGATGTCGGCTTCGTTGACGAATAGCACCTGACGCTGGCCCTTGACCCCACGGTAACGGTCATCCAGGCCATAAATGGTGGTGTTGTACTGATCGTGGGAACGCAGCGTCTGCAGGATCAGATCCGGCGTTTGCCCGCTGCTGCGCACTTGCGGCGGCAGCAGATCGGCGGGCAGCGGGTTGGCTTTGAAGTTGGCCTTGTGGCTGGCGGTCAGCCAGCGGCGCTCGGCGGCGGGGTTGCCCAGGTAGAAGCCACCGGGGTGTTGCAGGCGCTGGTTGAAGTCGTTGAAGCCAGGAATGGTGTCCGCAATCAGCTCGCGGATGCGCCGGTAATCGGCAATCAGTGCGTCCCAGTCGACCGGATGATTGCCCAGCGTGGCCTTGGCGATACCGGCAATGATCGCCGGCTCCGAACGCATCTGCGCCGACAGCGGTTCGAGCTGGCCGTAGGAGGCGTGGATCATGCTGAACGAGTCTTCCACGGTTACCGCCTGCGGGCCGCCGGCCTGCTGGTCGATATCGGTGCGCCCGAGGCACGGCAGAATCAGCGCGTCGGCTCCGATGGTCAGATGGCTGCGGTTGAGCTTGGTGCTGATCTGCACCGTCAGCGCGCAGCGACTCAGGGCGGCATGGCTGCGCGGGCTGTCCGGGGTGGCCTGGGCAAAGTTGCCGCCCAAACCGATAAACACCTTGGCCTGACCGTCGAGCATGGCGTTGATCGCCTCGACGGTGTTGTGGCCCTGCGCGCGCGGCACCTGGAAGTTAAAGCGTTGCTCCAGCGCATCGAGAAAGGCCGCCGATGGGCGCTCATTGATGCCCATGGTGCGGTCGCCCTGCACGTTGCTGTGGCCGCGCACCGGGCACAGGCCGGCGCCGGGGCGGCCGAGGTTGCCGCGCAGCAGTTGCAGGTTGACGATTTCCTGAATGGTCGCCACCGAGTTGTGGTGCTGGGTGATGCCCATGGCCCAGCAGATAATCACCCGCTCGGCACGGCGGTAGAGCAGGGCGGCATGCTTCAGTTCGTCCAGACTCAGGCCGGATTGCTCGACCAGCGAATCCCAACTGCTGGTATCCAAGAGCGCTAAGTAGTCGTCCACGCCGTGGGTGTGTTCCGCGATAAAGGCCAGGTCGAACACCGCTGGTTCGCCCTGGGCCAGCGCTTCGCGGTGCCATTGCAGGAGGAACTTGGCCATGCCGCGCAGGGCGGCTAGATCGCCGCCCAAGGCCGGGCGGAAGAACGCGGTGTTCAGTGGCTCGGAGCCGTTGCTGAGCATCTCCAGCGCATGTTGCGGATGCTGAAAACGCTCCAGGCCGCGCTCTTTTAGCGGGTTGAAGCACACCACCTGCGCGCCACGTTGGACCGCCTCGCGCAGCGGTTCAAGCATACGTGGGTGGTTGGTGCCGGGGTTCTGCCCGAGCACGAAGATCGCATCGCTGTGCTCAAAATCGGCGAAGGTCACGCTGCCTTTGCCGACGCCCACGCTCTGCCCGAGGGCCACGCCGCTGGCTTCGTGGCACATGTTTGAACAGTCGGGAAAGTTGTTGCTGCCAAAGGCGCGGACGAACAGCTGATACAGGTAGGCCGCTTCGTTGCTGGCGCGACCGGAGGTGTAGAACTCGGCCTGGTTGGGGCTTTTCAGCGCCCTCAGATGTTCGGCGATCAGGGCAAAGGCGGCGTCCCAGCTGATCGGTTGGTAATGATCGCTGGCGGGGTCATAGCGCATCGGCTCGGTCAGGCGGCCCTGGTATTCCAGCCAGTAATCGCTTTGCTCACGCAGTTGGCTGACGCTGTAACGGGCGAAGAAGGTGGCGTCCACCCGGCGTTTGGTGGCCTCCCAGTTGACCGCTTTGGCGCCGTTCTCGCAGAACTTGATATGGCCGTCTTCCGGTGAATCACCCCAGGCGCAGCCGGGGCAGTCGAAGCCGCCGTGCTGGTTGGTTTTGAGCAGGGCGCGCAGGTTTTTGAACGGCTGCTTACTGTCCAGCCAGAAGTGCGTCACGCTGCGCAGCGCGCCCCAACCGGCGGCTGCGCCGGTGTAGGGTTGATAGCGTGGCTTGATCGGTTGCAGGCTCATGGCTGGGCGACTCCGGGTGCGGCCGGGCTGTAGACCCGTGGCGCGCTGTGCTGGGGCAGGTGAATCAGGTTGAGGTTGTGCTGTCGCGCCCACTGCACGCTGAGGGTGGTCGGCGCGGACAGGCTGACCAGAGTGCCGATACCGGCGCGCAGGGCCTTGTGGATAAGCTCCAGGCTGCAACGGCTGGTGACCACGGCAAAGCCCTCGCGCGGGTTTTCCCCTTCGCGGTGCAGGGCACCGAGCAGCTTGTCGAGGGCGTTATGCCGGCCGATGTCTTCGCGGCAGAGCTGGATGGCCCCATTTGTATCCACAAACAGCGCGGCGTGTACCGCACCGCTGTGCCTGGCCATGGTTTGCACGGCCTGAATCCGCGTGCGCAAACCTTGCAGATGGGCGGCTGCAGGTAGCGGACTGGGCGTGAGGCTTTGCAATTGCGGCAGCGCTTGTTCCAGCGCCTCCACCCCGCACAGGCCGCAGCCGCTGTTGCCGGCCAAGGTGCGGCGTTGCTGCTTGAGCGCCCAGAACGCGCGGTTGCTGACCTGCACCTCGGCGCTGATGGCGCTGGCATGTGGCGTGAGGCGAATATCGTAGACCTCATCGAAGCTGTCGATCAGGCCGGCGCTCAGGCTGAAACCGTAGATAAAGTCTTCAAGGTCGCTGGGCGAAACCATCATCACGCTGTGGCTGATGCCGTTGTAGCTGATCGCCAGCGCCGTTTCGCTGGCCAGCGCGGCAGCACCATCCTGCTTTGCGTCCGCCAGTTCGATGTAACTGTAAGTGGGCGCTGGCAGCAGGATCGGCGCGGTATTTGTGGTGATGGTCGGGGAGTGACGTGGCATGAGCAGGCTTCCCGGCAGCGAGGCAATAGCGCCAGCCTAGGCCGCTCTAACGGGGGGCGTCTAATCGCTGTTGCCGATCTAGTGATCGACAGCATCTATCAAGGCTTCAAGCTTGGGCCTTTCAGCCTGTCGCGTCTGCTAAAAATTTCTGCGCTTCGGCAAAGCAGGCCTCGGCCAGGGCCGAGCGCGGCTCGCTGCGGCGCAGGATCAGGCCCAGCGGGGCGAGGGTGTGGGCATCCTCAATCGGCGTGAGCGCCAAGTGCTCGGTGAACTCGGCCAGGCCGCTGTTGAGCGGCATGATTGCGCAACACAGCCCGGCGCTGACCGCTTGCAGCAGTTGATGCACTGCATCGGTTTCCAGCCGTGGGCTGGGCGTCAGGCCACGGGAGCGAAAGCTATGGTCGATCGATTGGCGAAAATGCATACCGGCCGAGAGCAGGCCCAGCGGCAGGTCGATCAGGCTTTCCCAGCGCAGGGCCGGGTCGGTGAACTGAAAATGTCGACGGTCATGCAGCAGGCCCATGCGCGTTTCCGCCAGCTCCAGGCTGTCGAAATGATCCGGGTTGAGGCGGTCGAGATACGACAGGCCGAGGTCGAGCTGATTGCGCCCGAGGCGTTCGAGTATTTCCTCGCTGCTCAGGGCAAACAACTGAAAGCGCAGCCCGGCATGCTGCTCAGCGAAAAACTGCACCAGGCGCATGGGATCGAAACCGGCCAGTGGCACCACGCCCAAACGCAAGGTGCCGACCAGCTGGCCACGGCAGGCCGCTGCTTCGGCATACAGGCCATCGTGCGCGGCCATCAGGCTGCGCGCCCAGGCCAGAATGCGCTCACCCTCGGCACTGAACCCTTCGAAACGTTGGCCACGGCGCACCAGCTCCAGCCCCAGCTCGTCTTCCAGCTGACGCAGGCGCATCGACAGGGTGGGTTGGGTGATATGGCAACGCGCGGCGGCCTGGCCGAAGTGGCGGGTTTCATCCAGAGCGATGAGGAACTTCAGCTGTTTGATATCCATGATGCATCCTCAACGTCCTGGGGCGGCCAACGGGTGTGAGGTTAAAGCCCTTGCACCAGTGCGCGGTAGTCCTCGACGGCTGCAAATTCCTCGGTGTCTTTCGGCCCCGCTTGGCTATCCGGTTGGCGCACGGCGAGCAGGTGGCCGACGCCAAAATGTCCGGCACTGCGCAGGATTGGCAGGCTGTCATCGATAAACAAACTGCGCGCAGGTGTGAAGCTGATGTCCTGCTGCAGGGCGTGCCAGAACTGCTGGTCTTCCTTGGGGAAGCCATAGTCGTGGGAGCTGATCAGCCGGTCGAAGTAGGGCGCCAGCTCGATGCGTTCCAGCTTCAGCGACAGCGAATCGCGGTGCGCGTTGGTGATCATGACCACCTGCTTGCCGGCCTGGCGCAGCGCCTGGATAAAGGTGTCGGCGTCCGGGCGCAGGGCGATCAGGTGCGCGACTTCGCGCTTGAGGTCGCGGATCGACAGGTTCAACTCGCGGCTCCAGAAATCCGTGCAGTACCAGTTGAGCGTGCCGGCGTGCTCGCGAAACAACGGCAGCAGTTCGGCTTCGGCCAGCGCGCGGCTGACGCCGTGGTGCTCGGCGTAGCGCTGCGGCAGGTGTTGCAACCAGAAATGGTTGTCGAAGTGCAGGTCGAGCAAGGTGCCGTCCATATCCAGCAGGACGGTGTCGATGGCGTTCCAGGGCAAGGCAGGCATGCGCAGTTCTTCTGGTAGATGCGCAGGCGGTCGCGATTTGCGCCGCAGGCGTCGTGATCGCGCAATCTCCTACGCAGATAATAGGAAAAGCCGCGCTATGATAACCCGCTATGTCCTGCCCAGGAGCCGCCCCATGCGTCAGAAACCCACCGTACTCGCTCGCGAAATTGTCGCCAGCAGCCGCTTGTTCCGCGTTGAGGAGCTGCAACTGCGCTTCAGCAACGGCGTGGAGCGCACCTACGAGCGGCTGGTGGGCAAGGGTTCCGGCTATGGCGCGGTGATGGTGGTGGCGATGGTCGATGCCGAGCACGCGCTGCTGGTCGAGGAATATTGCGGCGGCACCGATGACTACCAGTTGTCCCTGCCCAAAGGGCTGATCGAACCGGGCGAGGACGTGCTGGACGCGGCTAACCGCGAGCTTAAGGAAGAAGCCGGCTTTGGCGCGCATAAGCTTGAGCTGCTGACCGAGCTGAGCCTGTCGCCGGGTTATATGAGCCAGAAGATTCAGGTGGTGCTGGCCTCGGATCTCTACGAAGAACGCCTGCCCGGCGATGAGCCGGAGCCGATGCGCGTCGACCAAACCAGCCTGCGCGAGCTGTCGAGCCTGATCCAACACCCGCAATTTACCGAAGGTCGCGCCCTGGCCGCGCTGTACCTGGCCCGCGATGTACTGACTCAGCGTGGGGTCTTTAAGCCATGAGCCATCCGCTGATCCCTGCTGTGATTGAACTGGTGCGCCAGGCTGGCGCGTCGACATTGCCGCATTGGCGCGCCGATGTGACGGTGAATGAAAAAGCCGACGCCTCGCCGGTCACGGCTGCCGATATGGCCGCGCACCATATTCTGAATGACGGCCTGCTGGCCTTAGCGGCTGATATTCCGGTGTTGTCCGAAGAAGCGGCCGATATTGCACTGAGCACTCGTGCGCAGTGGAGCCGTTGGTGGCTGGTTGACCCGCTGGATGGCACCAAGGAATTTATCGCCGGCTCCGAAGAGTTCACCGTCAACGTCGCGTTGATCGAACAGGGCCGCGTGGTGTTTGGCGTGGTCGGCATTCCGGCCACCGGTCAGTGTTATTACGGCGGTGCCGGTCTTGGTGCTTGGCGCGCGGATGCGGCGGGCAAGGCTGAGCCGATTCGTGTGCGTCTGGCCCCGCAGGAGGCCTTTACTCTGGTGGCCAGCCGCCGTCATTCCAGCCCGGCGCAGGAAGCGTTGTTGACCGGGTTGAGCGAGCGTTTTGGTGATCTGCAACTGGCCAATGTCGGCAGCTCGCTAAAGTTCTGCCAGCTGGCCGAAGGCAATGCCGATTGCTACCCGCGTCTGGCCCCCACCTCGCAGTGGGACACCGCTGCAGCGCAGGGCGTGCTGGAAGGGGCGGGCGGCGAGGTGCTGACGCTCAAGGGCGAGGCGCTGACCTATGAAGCGCGTGAGTCGTTGCTCAATCCGTATTTTCTGGCGCTGCCTGCGGCCGCTGCCTGGCGCGCCGAACTGATCCAACTGGCCCGCGCGTTGGATTGAGTGCTGAGCCTGCTGTGACCTGGCTGGCCCCGTCGCGGCTAAAGCCCCTCCCACAGACCGCCGCGCCAGCCGTTGGTAGGCGCTGTAGGTTGGTGTTGAGCGCAGCGAAGCCCAACGGTGATTGCTGCAACTGCAGTAGCCCGGATGGAGTCTGGGGATAAGGTCAAGGCAGCCCCGGATTGCATCCGGGCTACGTCGCGGCGAATTGCGGCGTCACCTCGTGGGAGGCGCTTTAGCGGCGAAGGCCGAACCGAGTTGGATGGATGTCGTTGCCTATATCCACCCGCCGCTCACTCAGTCGAGCATATCGCTGTAACGCTCATCCTTCTTGAACATCAGCGGCTGGGCGAAGCCCGGTACGCTGATCTGCTCGGCGCTGATCTCGATTTGCTGATCGTCGATCATGTCTTGGCCGAAGTTGTAGATGATCCCCAACTCACCGAGCAGCGCTTGCGCGTCATACGCCTGAGCGGCGTTGCGCGTGGCTTCGCGGCGCTGCAGGTAGGCGGCAAAGGCCGTTTCGCCATGGCGTTTGCGCAGCATGCGTTCGGCCACGTGCGGGGCGAGCAGCAGGGCGCTGGCGTTGTTGCCACCAAAGCCCTTGGAGTTGATCACGCACAGGTCCAGTCGCTCGGGCGCGCGGGTGCGATCAGTGGTGGCAAAGCTCAGGTGTTGCTGGTGCACGTCGTCGGCCACCGCGTCGATGGTCTTCAGCCCCGGAATAATCCCGTACTTGAAGCTGCCCAGGGCCGAGATCAGCTGATCACCGCTGGCGCTGGCCAATGAGTGGCCGACAAAGGCTTTCACGGCCGTCACTGGCCACTGCTCAATGGCGAAGGCTGCCGCCACGCGGTCGAGGATTTCCGATTCGGTCACCCGGTTGGCCGGGGTGCTGGAGCCGTGGGCATGGACGAAGCTGCGTTCGCGCACTGCATCAATGCCCAGCAGTTGCACGGCGCTGGCCACGGCTTTGGCCACGGTCAGGTAGTTGCCGGGGCCGGGGGCGGAAATGGATTTTTTGAAACCGTCGGCGTTGATAAATACATCCGGCACCGCGCCGTGGATGTCTGCGCCCAGCTCCAGCGCCAGTTCGTCATCCATCAGCACCACGAACTGGCAGGCCTCGGCCAGAGTGAAGCCACAGTTCTGACCAAATGGGCGGCTGGCGCGGCGCCAGTCTACCTCGCTGTCGCTCTGGGCCACGGCCTCGTTGCCTTCGATCTGGCGCAGGCCGTCTTCGGTGGCCAGCGCGCCCATGGCGCCGTAACCCTCGATGCACTCCTGCGTGATCGGCGCTTCGCTATTGCCGACTATTACTACCCGCGCTTTGCCGGCACCGATCAGCTCGATGCCTTTCTGCAGGTTATAGAGGAAGGTGGCGCACGCGCCGGTGACGCTGCCGGTGGTGCCGACGCTGCCCAACACATAGGCGTTGATAAAATCCGCCGGCATGGTGTTGAGGCCCAGGGCCAGCTGCTTGGCAGTGACGCGGCCGCCCTTGAGGCGCGACTGCATCAGACCGCCGAAGCCGTTTTCATCGAGCTGGCTCATCACGCTGCCGGCGAACACCGCCACCTCATCCGGGGCCACGTGCTGCATGATGGTTTGCCAGTCGATACCGGTGGCGCGCAGGGCATCGGTGACGCCGACGATGGTCATGGCCAGGCCGCGCGGGTGGAAGCGCGCGTTGTACAACTCGCTGGGCTCGAAACCGGTGGGCAGTTGGCCAGCGGATTTCACTGGCAGGGCGCGGTAGCTGTCGACCTTGAATTCGCAGTTGTCGTGCAGGGTCACCAGCACTTCGCTGGCGTTCAGTTCGTCCACCGTCCAGTCGCTCGGCAGCGGCTCGGGCAGGTGTTTGCGCAGGGTGATAAAGCTCAGCGGCTGACCGGCGGTGGCACTGATGTCGATGGTTTTTTGCCAGTGCGCAGCATCGACGTCGAGGTGTTGTTTTTCGATGCGGCGCACCAGGGTCGACGCGAGAATCTGCTCGGCGAAGCGGGCGTCGATCTCGGCCAGGCTCAGGCGCTGGCCGGTGTCATCCTGATAGTCGCCCTCGACTACACGCACCAGCTTCATCATCACGGCGAGGCCGGCGAGGGTCTGCTGGCGCGCCGGCGTGTCCATGGACTCGATCACCGTGCGGCGGAAACCGTGATGGAAAGAGCTGCGTCCAGCCGCGTTGTAGCCACCAAAACCAACGATCACAGGTAAACGTGAAGTCACTCGATAACTCCTTGAAAAGATAACGTCAGACAAACCGAGATAAGGCTGCGAAGGCTTGTCATTCAGGCCGGAGCGCTCTGCGGCGGTTATTACGCCGCGATCAAGCGCCCAGCATGGCTGTTCGGGTGCCTATGCTGACGTGATTACTGACTTGCAAGTCACGGTTTCGACCAAGGTAGCGCATCCTTAAAACCCTGCCGCTGCTATGGTTTCTCCAGCCCAAGGTTCTGCTGGAGAACAACAATGCACAGCGTCAATCCTTACGAGTACGGTATGCCGCGTGATGCGGCGAATTTTCAGGCACTCAGCCCGCTGAGCTTTCTTGAGCGCGCCGCCAGCGTCTATCCGCAGCGTTTGGCGCTGATCAACGGCAGCCTGCGTCAGACCTGGGGTGACACCTACACCCGCAGTATTCGTTTGGCCTCGGCGCTGGCGCAGCGTGGCATCGGTTTGGGTGACACGGTGGCGGTGATCGCGCCCAATGGCCCGGCGATGTTCGAGGCGCATTTTGGCGTGCCGATGTGCGGCGCGGTGCTGAATGCCATCAACACCCGTCTGGATGCCGAAGCCATCGCCTTTATCCTGCAGCACGGCGAAGCCAAGGTACTGCTGGTGGACAAGGAGTTCGGTGAGCTGGCCCAGCGTGTGGTCGGCCATTTACCGCAACCGCCGCTGGTGATTGGTATTGATGACCCGGAATACGCCGACGGCCTGCTGATTGGTCAGCTGGAGTACGAGGCGCTGCTGGCCGAAGGCGACCCGGACTACGCCTGGCAGTTGCCGGAGGATGAGTGGCAAGCCATTGCGCTCAACTACACCTCGGGCACCACCGGCAACCCTAAAGGCGTGGTTTACCACCACCGTGGCGCGCACCTGAATGCCCTGTCCAACGCCATGTGCTGGGACATGAGCCGCTTCCCGGTGTACCTGTGGACGCTGCCGATGTTCCACTGCAATGGCTGGTGCTTTCCATGGGCGCTGGCGGCGTATGTCGGCGTTAACGTGTGCCTGCGCCATGTGCGCGCTGAAGCGATTTATCCGGCGATTGCCGAGCATGGCGTTGACCATTTCTGCGGTGCGCCGATTGTGCTGAATATGCTGGCCAACGCCGATGACGGCCTGAAAGCGCTGAAGACGGTGCCGGTCAAGGTGTTGACCGCAGGGGCTGCGCCGCCCGCCGCCGTGATCGAAGCCATGGAGGCGCTGGCGTTCCGCGTCACTCACGTCTATGGCCTGACCGAAACTTACGGCCCCAGCGTGGCCTGCGAATGGAAAAGCGAGTGGGACAGCGAAACCCCTGAGCAGCGCGCGCGGCTCAAATCCCGTCAGGGCGTGCGTGCGCCGTTGCTCGATGGCCTGATGGTGGCCGACCCCGATACCCTGCAGCCGGTGCCGAAAGACGGCCAGACCATCGGCGAGATCATGATGCGTGGCAACGTGGTGATGAAGGGCTACCTGAAAAACCCCTCAGCCACCGCCGAAGCCTTTGCCGGCGGTTGGTTCCACTCCGGCGACTTGGCCGTGTGGCACGCCGATGGTTATGTCGAGATCAAGGACCGCAGCAAAGACATCATCATTTCCGGCGGCGAGAACATCTCCTCCATCGAAGTGGAAGACGTGCTGTACCGCCATCCGCAGATCCTCGAAGCCGCCGTGGTGGCCATGGCCCATGCCAAATGGGGCGAAACGCCATGCGCCTTTGTCACCCTGAAACCGGGTGCCGAACTGACGGCCGATGAGGTGATTGCCTTCTGTCAGCAGCGCATGGCGCGCTTCAAAGTGCCGGGCTGCGTGGTGTTCACCAACCTGCCGAAAACCAGCACCGGCAAAGTGCAGAAGTTTGTGTTGCGCGAGCAGGCTAAGCAACTGGCCGCGCAGCAAGCCGTGGCCTGACTCACCCTCGACGCGCTTGCGTTTAACACAACGCCCAGTCGGCCTTAGTGGTCGCACTGGGCGTTTTGCCGTTCCGCGCTTGCGCACGCTTATGCCGCCCGGAGCAGTAGGCGATAACCTGTAGAGGCTTGTTACAGGTTTAAATGAATAGCGAGTTGAGAAACTAAATGGCATTCACTACTATTTGGCACCTTTCACTCGTCCATACCAAGAGGCTCTATCCATGCAGGTCAGCAAAGGGTTGTTCGCTGCACTCTCTCTCACAGCGTTGGCCACTACTGTGCAAGCCGCCGATGAAGTGGTGGTTTACTCCGCGCGTATCGACGAGCTGATCAAGCCAGTATTCGATGCCTACACCGCCAAGACCGGTGTCAAAGTCAAATTCATCACCGACAAAGAAGCCCCGCTGATCGCGCGCCTGAAAGCGGAAGGTGCCAACACCCCAGCTGACCTGCTGATCACCGTCGACGCCGGCAACCTCTGGCAAGCCGAGCAGGAAGGCGTGCTGCAGCCGACTAAATCCGAGCTGATCAGCGCGAACATCCCGGCGCAATACCGCTCCAGCACCGACAGCTGGACCGGCCTGTCGCTGCGCGCACGCACCATCTTCTATTCCACCGAGCGCGTGAAACCGAGCGAACTGTCCACCTACGAAGCCTTGGCTGACAAAAACTGGGAAGGCCGCCTGTGCCTGCGCACCAGCAAGAAGGTCTACAACCAGTCGATGACGGCCACCCTGATCGAAACCCACGGCGCGGCTAAAACCGAAGAGCTGATCAAGGGTTGGGTGAACAACCTGGCCACTGACGTGTTCCCGGACGACACCGCACTGCTGCAAGCCATCGACGCCGGTCAGTGCGACGTGGGCATCACCAACACTTACTACTTCGGCCGTCTGCTAAAGCAGCAGCCTGACCTGAAAGTGAAGGCCTTCTGGCCGAACCAGAACGACCGTGGCGTTCACGTCAACCTGGCCGGTGCTGGTGTGACCAAGTACGCACCAAACCCGGAAGCGGCGAAAAAACTGCTGGAGTGGATGACCACTGCAGAAGCGCAAACCATCTTCGCCGGCGTGAACCAGGAATACCCAGCCAACCCGGCTGTGGCCGTATCGCCTGAAGTCGCGGCCTGGGGCACGTTCAAAGCTGACAACATCCCGACTGAAGTCGCGGGCAAGCGTCAGGCTGAAGCCACCATGCTGATGGACCGCGCCGGCTGGCAGTAACCGCGTAGCCGCCCCGTTGTGCAGCGCCAGAGTCTCAGGGCTGTACGCTGCACGCAGGGTGGCCACTGTTATTAAAGCTTGCAGGTATACTCGACGCCCCGGCCCAGTCCGGGGCGTTGTGTTTTCAGTCTGAGGAATTTGCGTGGCTCATCCTGCCCAGCGTCGTTGGTACCCCATCGCCTTTGCCGTTGCCTTGTTGGTGCTGCTGCCGTTGAGTGTGCTGCTGTTCAGCTGGCACGACGTCGACCGGCAAATCTGGACGCACCTGTGGCAAACCCAGCTGCCCCGGTTGCTCGGCAACACCTTGGTGCTGGTGCTCGGCGTGGGCGTGGGCGTGACGCTGCTGGGCGTCAGCCTGGCGTGGTTGACCAGCCTGTGTGAATTTCCCGGCCGGCGCTGGCTGGACTGGGCGCTGATGCTGCCGTTTGCCATTCCCGCCTATGTGTTGGCCTTTGTCTTCGTCGGCCTGCTGGACTTTGCCGGCCCGCTGCAAACCCAGTTGCGTGAGTGGTTTGGCAACGACGTGCGCTTCCGGGTGCGCTCCACCGGCGGGGTGATCATCGTCCTGGTGCTGGTGTTTTACCCTTACGTTTATTTGCTCGCGCGCAACGCCTTTCTGGCCCAGGGCAAGGGCTTGATGGAAGCGGCGCGGGTGCTCGGCCTCAGCCCGTGGCGCGCATTCTGGCGCGTAGCTCTGCCGATGGCGCGACCGGCCATTGGTGCCGGTCTGGCGTTGGCGATTATGGAAACCCTGGCAGATTTTGGTGCGGTGTCGGTGTTCAACTTCGACACCTTCACCACGGCCATCTACAAAACCTGGTACAGCTTTTACAGCCTGACCAGCGCCACGCAACTGGCCAGCCTGTTGCTGCTGGCGGTGATGCTGGTGCTCTACGGTGAGCGCCGCGCGCGTGGTGCAGTAAGGCCGGTGAACGAGCGCCCACGAAGCAAGGCGCTGTATCACCTCAAGGGCGCTCAGGCTTGGGCTGCCAGCGCCTGGTGCGGCCTGGTGTTTGCCTGCGGCTTTGTCATTCCGCTGCTGCAGTTGGTCGCCTGGTTCTGGCAACGCGGCCGGTTTGATCTGGATGAGCGCTACAGCGCGCTGATCCTGCACACCCTCTATTTGGGCGCGATGGCGGCGCTGATCACCGTCAGCGTGGCACTGCTGCTGGCCTTCGCCCGGCGTATGGCACCGACCCGCTTGATGCGCTCGACGGTCGGGCTGGCCAATCTGGGGTATGCCTTACCCGGCTCGATGCTGGCCGTGGCCATCATGCTGGCGTTTAGTTACCTGGACCGTGAACTGGTGATCCCGCTCTCCACGTTCCTCGGCGGTGCAGGTAAACCTATATTGCTCGGCAGCCTCTCGGCCTTGCTGTTGGCCTACATGATTCGCTTTTTAGCCGTGGCCTACGGGCCGTTGGAAAACAGCCTGGCGCGCATCCGGCCATCCCTGCCCGAAGCCTCGCGCAGTTTGGGCGTTGGCGGCGCAGGGCTGTTCTTCAAGGTCTACTTGCCCTTGCTGGTGCCGGGTGCGCTGTCGGCGGCGCTGTTGGTGTTTGTCGATGTGCTCAAGGAAATGCCCGCCACCCTGCTGATGCGCCCCTTTGGTTGGGACACGCTGTCGGTGCGGGTGTTTGAAATGACCAGCGAAGGTGAATGGGCGCGGGCCTCGCTGCCGGCGCTGACCTTGGTGCTGGTCGGCCTGTTGCCGGTGATTCTGCTGATTCGCCGTTCGGCCCGGCGCATCGGCTAGCGCACGCGACAGGCTGCCGCGCTGGGATGACCGCCCCCGGTGTTGCGGCTACAATGCGCGCCATTCGCAGCGGCTGATCCTCTCGATAGCCCGTGCCAGCGCCCGGACGGGTTGCCGCTGCACTGCCCAGCCCGCAAGGAGACACTAATGGGACAGCGCACACCGCTTTATGACCTGCACCTCGCTTTGGGTGCAAAAATGGTCGACTTCGGCGGTTGGGACATGCCGTTGCACTATGGTTCGCAAGTCGAGGAGCACCATCAGGTGCGCCGCGAGTGCGGGGTGTTTGATGTGTCGCACATGACCGTTGTGGATGTCAGCGGCCATCAGGCCAAGGGCTATCTGCAACACCTGCTGGCCAATGACGTCGAGCGCCTGCAAGACATCGGCAAGGCGCTGTACAGCGGCATGCTCAACGAGCAGGGCGGCGTGGTGGATGACCTGATCGTCTACCTCACCGACTTTGGTTACCGTGTGGTGGTGAATGCCGCCACCCGCGACAAGGACCTGGCCTGGATGCTCCTGCAGAGCGTTGATTTCGACGTGCACCTGCAGGAGCGCGCCGAACTGGCCATGCTGGCGATTCAGGGGCCGCAGGCACGTCACAAGACCGCCGAACTGGTGAGTCCGTCCCGCGCCAGCCTGATCCAGAGCCTCAAGCCGTTTGAAGGCCAGCCCGACGGCGACTGGTTTATCGCCCGCACCGGGTATACCGGCGAAGACGGTCTGGAAATCATGCTGCCCGCCAGCGAAGTAGTGGCCTTTCTTAATGAATTGGTGGGCGCGGGTATTTCGCCCATCGGCTTGGGCGCGCGCGACACCCTGCGTCTGGAAGCGGGCATGAACCTCTACGGCCAAGACATGGACGAAAGCGTCACCCCGCTGGCGTCCAACATGGCTTGGACGATTGCCTGGGAGCCGGGCAGCCGTGGCTTTGTTGGTCGCGCTGCGCTGCAAAAGCAGAAGGCCGAAGGTGTGGCATCCAAGTTGGTTGGCCTGGTGCTGGAAGAGCGCGGCGTGCTGCGCGCCCATCAGGTGGTGCGAGTTGAGGGTATTGGCGAAGGCGAGATCACCAGCGGCAGTTTCTCCCCGACCTTGGGCAAATCCATCGCCCTGGCCCGTGTGCCGGCGGCAACCGGTGAGCGTGCTGAGGTGGAAATTCGCGGCAAGTGGTTCCCGGTGCGCGTGGTGAAGCCCAGCTTTGTGCGTAACGGCAAAGCCCTGATCTGAATCCCGGATCTGCTGCGCGTCGGCGATACTGCGTTAAAAACAGCCTCGGAATGCTCATTTACAACCAGTAAACTCCGCTTCCTCGGCTGTTTTTGCCTTGTCTCGCTCTAGCTCGCGAGATCCTGAAACAGGTTTTGAACATCAAGCTGATGCGAATTTTTGCATCAGACTTGCAACCCAATGGATCTGGGAAGCACTGCTAGCTAATTTCTGCGAGTGCGCTCGTTACGAGTTAAAGACTTTCTTTCGGTATGGCCACGGCCTGCTAAATTTCCCTGACGGCGTGGTCGCCGTCATGTCAGATGAGGAACGACACATGAGCACTATCCCCGCCGATCTGCGTTACGCCGCCAGCCACGAGTGGGCGCGCCTGGAAGCTGATGGCAGCGTTACCGTGGGCATTTCCGATCACGCGCAGGAAGCCCTGGGTGATGTGGTCTTCATTGAACTGCCGGAAGTGGGCAAAGCCCTCAGCGCCGGTCAGGAAGCCGGTGTGGTGGAGTCGGTCAAGGCCGCCTCCGACATCTACGCGCCGATCTCCGGCGAAGTGATCGCGATCAACGATGGCCTGGCCGACAGCCCGGAAAGCGTAAACAGCGATCCGTACGGCAGCTGGTTCTTCAAGCTCAAGCCGGCCGATGC
Source organism: Pseudomonas sp. Ga0074129 (assembly GCA_001465025.1). Lineage (GTDB taxonomy): Bacteria > Pseudomonadota > Gammaproteobacteria > Pseudomonadales > Pseudomonadaceae > Aquipseudomonas. The sequence goes on along the minus strand of LNDO01000094.1, from coordinate 35,917 downwards.
CAGCGAGTTGGACAAGCTGCTGGATGCCGCCGCCTACAAAGCGGTCGCCGACAGCGACGCGTAAGCGTCCCGCGCTGAACAAAGCCCTGCCTAGCAGGGCTTTGTTGTTTCTGGGCCCGAGTAAACGCTGGTGTAGTGGCACCGTGCCGCTCTAGCCCGGCCGTTTATCACACCAATCTGTTTGTCTGGTCAGAAAGTTCGCGCCTCCCGCGATACTGGCTAGGCTGTTGACCCATGTCATAGAAGCGTCGTGCATCTGGCGCATAGTCTGCGGAATGTTTTGTAGGAATAATTCCCATCTGACTATTCTGTGAATCTTTCAATCGGCGTATGGTTACAAAATGTAAGTCGAATTTGCGCCAAAGGACTGTGGAGGCAAAGCAATGATTGGACGCACCAATAAAACCCTGAAAATGCGCGTGCTGCTGGTCGACGATGACCTAGGCAACCCCGGCAGCATGCGTGGCCGTGTGCTGAACGAATTGGTCGAGGAGTTCGCCGAGCGCAATGCTGAGCTGATCAAGGCCATCTCTTTTGATGACGCCCTGGCGGCCGTGGTGTCCGATGCCGCCCTGCACTGCGTGTGCGTCGACTGGACCTTGGGCAAGAACGACGATGCCTCGCATGCCCAGGCGCTGGAATTGCTGCGCACCATCCGTCAGCGCAACGAGAACCTGCCCGTATTTTTGCTGGCCGATCGCAACGCGAAAAAAAGCATCACGGTCGAGGCCATGGAACTGGCCGACGAGTTTGTCTGGATGCTTGAAGACACCGCGCCTTTTGTTGTCGGCCGGGTGATTGCCGCGATCAACCGCTACCTCGAGCACCTGCTGCCACCCTTCACCGACGCGCTGCTGCGCTACACCAGCAAAGATGAGCATTCCTGGGCCGCGCCGGGGCATCAGGGCGGTATTGCCTTTACCAAATCGCCGGTTGGGCGGGTATTTTTCGACTTTTTTGGTGAAAACCTGTTTCGTGCCGACAGTGGCATTGAGCGCGGTAACCTCGGCTCAGTGTTGGACCACAGCGGCCCGGTAGCGGACTCCGAAGCCTACGTGGCGCGCATCTTCGGCGCCCATGCCTCCTACTCGGTATTGAATGGCACCTCGGGCTCGAACCGGGCGATCTTTATGGCCTGCGTCGGCGAAAATCAGTTCGCCCTGTGCGACCGCAATTGCCACAAATCCATCGAGCAAGGCCTGGTGCTGAGTGGCGGGCTGCCGCTGTACATGACCCCACGCGCAACCGTTACGGCATCATCGGGCCGTTATTGCCCGCGCAGTTTGACTCGCAGCGTATCCAAACGGCCATTGCCAATCACCCGCTGCGCGCGCAGGCCAAAGGCGACAAAGCGGTCTACGCGGTGGTCACCAACTGCACCTATGACGGCATGTGCCTGCACGCCGAGCGCGCAGAAAATCTGCTGGCGCAGAGCAGCGACCGTATCCACTTCGACGAGGCCTGGTACGGCTATGCGCGGTTTAACCCGTTGTATCAGAATCGCTTCGCCATGCGCGGTGAGCCCAGCAGCCACAAAACCGATGCGCCGACGGTGTTCGCCACCCATTCCACCCACAAGTTGCTGGCGGCGCTGTCGCAGGCTTCGTTTATCCATATTCGCAATGGCCGCAACCCGGTCGAGCACAGCCGCTTCAATGAGTCGTTTGTGATTCAGGCCAGCACCTCACCGCTGTATGCCCTGTTCGCCTCCAACGAAGTGGGCGCGGCGATGATGGACGGCAAAGGTGGCTACACCCTGACCCAGGACTCGATACGCGAGGCTGTGGATTTTCGTCAGGCGCTGGCGCGCACCCACCGCGAGTTTGCCAGCCGTGGCGACTGGTTCTTCCAGGCGTGGAACGCGCCACAGGTCCGCGACAGTAAAACCGGCAACCAAGTTGATTTCGCTGACGCCGACCCCGAGCAACTGGTCAGCGACCCGGCCTGTTGGACACTGGAACCCGGTGCCTCGTGGCACGGCTTTGACGGCCTAGAAGAAGGCTGGTGCATGCTCGACCCGATCAAGGTCGGCATTATGGTGCCGGGCATGGGTGCTGACGGGCAGCTGCTTGAACAGGGCATTCCCGCGCCGATCCTCGGTGCCTTCCTCTACCGCAACAACATCGTGCCGTCGCGCATCACCGACTTTATGGTGCTGTGCCTGTTCAGCATCGGCGTGACCAGAGGCAAGTGGGCCACGCTGATCAACGTGTTGTTGGCCTTCAAGCGCCATTACGACAACAACACGCCGCTGCAGCGCGTGCTGCCGGACCTGCTTGCGCAAAACCCAGAGCGTTATGCCGGCATGGGCCTGCGGGACCTGAGCAACGAGATGTTCGAGTACATGCGCAGCAGCCGCATGGATGCGCTACAGGCCGAGGCCTTTGGCAACCTGCCGCACATCGAGACCACCCCACGCGCGGCGTTTCAGGCCTTGCAAGCTGGCGAGGCGCAACTGCTGCCGCTGCATCAGGCAGCCGGGCGCGTCACCGCCGTTGGCATCATGCCGTATCCGCCGGGTATTCCGATTGTTATGCCCGGTGAGAACCTGGGGCCGCTGGATGGCCCTTGGATTCGCTATATCCAGGCCCTGCAGGATTGGGGCAACCACTTCCCCGGTTTTGAGAAAGAAGTGGAGGGCGCTGTGCACAAAGACGGTGACTACCACTTCTGGTGCCTTAACCCGTAATCAGGCGCGGGTAAGCGCAACAAGTCGGTTACCCGCGCAGCGGCATTCATTGAGAAGGAGTTCTGTATGAGTCACGCCAAATTGCCGTTGCCGGCCTCACTGGCCCAACGTTACCCGGTGTTGATTGTGGTCAACGCCCAGCAAAATCCTGACAGCATCGTCATACGCAGTGCCGAAGCGGTTGCTCAGGCCTTGCAGCAGCATGGTTTGGGGGTGACGCGTGTCAGCTCCCTGGAAGATGCCGAAATCGCCTTTCGCGCCAACCCGGCCTATTGCTGCGTCATCCTTGGTTGGGGCGCGTGCGAGGGTAATCTGCCGCAGGCGATGAGCCTGATCCAACTGATCCGTCAGCGCACCGCGCAGTTGCCGATCATGCTCGGCATGAGCCAGGCCCACCACAGCCAGGTGCCGCTGGAGTTTGTCGAGAATATCGATGGGTTTATCTGGCAGCCCGAAGACAGCCCGGACTTTGTCGCTGGGCGCATCGAGGCCGCCGCCCGGCGTTATTTGGACAGCATCCTGCCGCCGTTTTTTGGCGCGTTGGTGAACTTCGCCGACATCCACGAATACTCTTGGCACACACCGGGGCATACCGGTGGCACGGCCTTTATGAAAACCGCCGTGGGCCGCAGTTTTCTGGATTTTTACGGCGAACAGATGCTGCGCTCCGACCTCAGTGTGTCGGTGGGTGAGCTGGGTTCGCTGAATGACCACAGCGGGCCGATTGCCGAAGCCGAGAAATATGCGGCGCGGGTGTTCGGCGCGGATTACACCTTCTTCTCGGTCGGCGGCAGTTCAGCCAGTAACGAGATCGTCTTGCACTCGGCCGTCACCGATGGCGATGCGGTGCTGGTCGACCGCAACTGCCACAAATCCTTGAACTACGCGCTGAACATGTCCGGCGCGGTGCCGCTGTACCTGCGCCCACGGCGCAATGCGCGCGGGCTGATCGGTCCGGTGCCGCGCAGCGAACTGACGCCTGAGGCGGTGGCGCAGAAAATTGCCGAAAGCCCGTTGATGGGTGACAAACAGGCGCGTCCGGTTTTGGCCGTGCTGACCAACTCGACCTATGACGGCCTCTGCTACAACGTGCAAACCACCACCCGCGAGCTGAGCCGCAGCGTCGACCGTATCCACTACGACGAAGCCTGGTACGCCTACGCGCGCTTCAATCCCTTGTATGAAGGCCGTTACGGTATGCATCGCGGCGAACGGCATGCCGACGACGCCACGGTGACCGTCACCCACTCCACCCACAAGCTGCTGGCGGCGCTGTCGCAGGCGTCGATGATCCATATCCGCTCGGGCAAGGTGCCGGTCAAACCAGAGTTGTTCAACGAAGCCTTCATGATGCACACCTCGACCTCGCCGCAGTACAGCATCATCGCCTCCACCGATGTATCGGCGAAGATGATGGACGATGCTGGCGAGTACCTCACCGATGAGTCGATCAGTGAGGCCATCAGCTTTCGCCAGGCCATGGTTCGTTTGGGCACCGAAGTACGCAAACGCAACCCGCAGGATTGGTGGTTTGGCGTGTGGCAGCCGGATGAAGTCAACGGTGTACCTTTTGCTGAAATTGACCCACAGACCCTGCACCATGGCGATGCCTGGGTACTCAAGCCAACGGCCAACTGGCATGGTTTCGGCGATTTGGGCAGCGATTACTGCATGCTCGACCCGATCAAAGTCACCGTACTGACGCCCGGCCAGACGCTTGAAGGGCAGATGCAGGACAGCGGCATTCCGGCACCGCTGGTGTCGTCCTTCCTCGCCAGCCGCGGCATCGTGGTGGAAAAAACCGAGCCGTACTCGATTCTGCTGTTGTTCAGCCTGGGCGTGACCAAGGGCAAATGGGGTTCACTGGTGGCCGGCTTGCTGGAGTTCAAGAAGCACTACGACCACAACGCGTCGCTGGAACTGGTGATGCCCGAATTGGTCGCCAACCACCCCGAGCGTTATAGCGGCATGGGCCTCAAAGACCTGGCCGATGCCATGCATGCGGACATGCTCGCCTCCAAGCTGCTGCACAACATGGACGCCGCCTTCAGCTTGCTGCCCGATGTGGTGTCGTCGCCGCGCATCACCTTTGCCAGCCTGGTGAAAGGCCAGGTCGAGCAAATTGCCGTGCGTGATATGCAGGATCGCACCGTGGCCGTGCAGGTAGTCCCTTATCCGCCGGGCATTCCGTTGATGATGCCGGGCGAGAAGGCCGGCGCAGACAAGCAGGCGATCATTGACTACTTGCTGGCCATGGAGCTGTTCGACAGCCACTTCCCCGGTTTTGAGCACGATAATCATGGCGTCGAGATCGAGCGCGATGGTCTCGGCGGGCTGACTTACAAGGTGTATGTGGTCAAACAGTAAGCGCTTGAGCCTGCTGGCGGTTGAGGCCGCCGACAGGTTCTTTGCCACATCAGGTGGTGCTGGCTGAGTCAGTGCTGCGAAGAACAAGGAGAGGTCGATGGCTGGGTCAAGTAAGAAGATGAGCCTGGTGGGGCTCACCACCCTGGTGGCGGTCAATATGATGGGCTCGGGCATCATCATGTTGCCGTCGAGCATGGCCCAGTTGGGGGCCGTTTCGCTGTTGTCATGGATCATTACGGCCGTTGGCTCCATGGCCATTGCCTACTGTTTTGCCCAGTGCGGGATTTACTGCCATCGCTCGGGCGGCATGTCTGCTTACAGCGAGGAGGCGCACGGTAAGTCGGCGTTCTTCCTCTGTTCGTTTCTGTACTTCCTTTCGTTGGCCATCGGCAACGTGGCCATCGGTATTTCCGCGGTGGGTTACCTCACACCATTCTTCCCCTGGCTCGGCACGGGCGCGATTCCGCTGTTTGTCGGCACTGTGGGGCTGATCTGGCTGACCACGGTGGCCAACTTCGGTGGCCCCAACATCACCGGCAAAATCGGCTCCATCACCGTGTGGGGCGTGATCATTCCGGTGGCGGGGCTGAGTGTGATTGGCTGGTTCTGGTTTGACGCCCAGATCCTCAAGGAGGCTTGGAACCCACACAACATGCCGCTCAGCGATGCCATCGCACAGAGTATTCCGCTGACCTTATGGGCCTTCCTCGGTATGGAGTCAGCGGCGCAAAACTCCGACGCGGTGGAAAACCCCGAGCGCAACGTGCCACTGGCCTGCCTATTCGGCACCTTGGGCGCAGCGGTGGTCTATGTGCTGTCGACAACGGTGATTCAGGGCATTGTGCCCAACGCTGAGTTGGCCAACTCCAGCGCACCGTTTGCCTACGTCTATGCGCAGATGTTCAACCCCTTTATCGGCAACATCATCATGGGGTTGGCAGTGATGGCCTGCATTGGCTCGCTGCTGGGCTGGCAATTCACCTTGGCGCAAACCGCCAAGGTCACAGCCGATCAGGGCATGTTTTTCAAGCTGTTCGGCAGGGTGACGGCGGCCAACGCGCCAGTGATTGGCATGATCGTATGCGGTGTGCTGCAAACCCTGCTGGCCCTTTCGACCATCTCACCCAATGCCAGCGAGCAGTTCAGCAAACTGGTGAATCTGGCGGCGGTAACCAACCTGATTCCCTACATCACGGCGCTCTCCGGCTTGATGGTGATCATGTACAAGGCACGGGTCAGCGCAACGATCTACATGCGCAACGTGATGGTGCTGATGGTGGCGATGGTTTATTGCTTCTACGCCTTATATGCCTCAGGCAAGGATGCCGTGTTCGGATCCATGCTGGTGCTGGCGTTGGGCTACCTACTGTATGGCTTTATCGCCAAGCGCTTTGTCGCTGAGCAACCCGCATCAGGTAAGGCCTAATGGCCAGTAAACCCTTTGAATCTGGGGATATGGATATGAATTTTAACCTGTGTAATCCGTTCAATCTGCTATTGGCCTGCCTCCTGGCGCTGTCGCCTGTTGCCCATGCTGATACCTTGCAGCGCATCGAAAGCAGCAACACGCTTAATCTGGGCTACGTCGACGACATTGCCCCCTTCAGCAGCCTGCAAAACGGTGAAGTTAGCGGCTATGCCATCGAGCTGTGCCAGAAGGTGGTTGAGCAGGTCAAAACCGAGCTGAACCTCCCTGATCTGCAGGTGCGTTTTCAGCCGGTAGCTGAAGCGCAAGGGCTGGCAGCGGTGCGTGATGGCTCGCTCGATCTGCTCTGCTCGCCGACGCTGGGGAGCCTCACTCAGCGCAAAAACGTCAGTTTCTCGCTACCAATTTACACGGCAGGTCTGGCGGTATTGGTACGTAAGGATGCCCCCGAAGCACTGCTCAAAGTGCTTAACGGTGAGGTCGCGCACAGTGGGCCGACCTGGCGCGCCACGGTCAATCGCGGCTTGGCCAACCACACCTACGCGGTTAAACAGGGTGAGGCTACAGAAGCCTGGATTCGCAAGCAGCAACGCATGCTGGGTGTGGTCGCCACGGTGGTGACCGTCAGCAGTCAGGAGGAGGGTGTGCAATTGGTGGCCGAGGGTAAGGCCGATGCCTTCTTTTCCGAGCGAATGCTGCTGAAGAATTACCTGGCCAAGCGTGATGACGCCAGCGCCATGCAGGTGCTGGAGCGTATCTACGAATATGCCCCGGTGGCCATGGCGTTGCCGCGCGGTGACGAAGACTTCCGTTTGCTGGTCGACACCGCCCTGAGCAAGGCACAACGTTCGGGCGAGCTGGAGCAGATTTACAGCCGCTACTTCGGCGAGCCGGGGGAGATGGTCAAGGCCCTGTTCAAGGTATACGCCCTGCCTGAGTGACAGGCAGCAAACCGGCACTGGGCGTTGTCCGCTAGTGCCGGGTCATGTGTCAGGCTGATTGCTCGGCCTCAACCCGCAGCACCACGCCGTCCTGGCCCACCACGCGCACTGGCGTGCCTGCCGGTAGGTTTGGGCCGCTGACCAACCACAATGAATCTCCGGCTTTTATCTTGCCGCGCCCTTCATGGATGGCTTCATGCAGGGCAAAGGTGCGCCCCATAAATTCGCTGCCACGCTGGTTCAGCCCCGGCTGGTCGGAGGGTTTGGCGGCGCTGCGCTGGCGCTGCCACCAGAACACTGCCGTCAGCACCGACAGCAGGCCGAACAGAATAAACTGCGCCGCCCAGGGCAAGCCCGGGAAGATAAAGGTCAGCAGGCCGACGCTGGCGGCGGCCAGGCCGATCCACAGCAGATAGCCACCTGCGCCGAACACTTCAAGAATCAGCAACAGGGTGCCGATGGCCAGCCAGTTCCAGTACGACAGGTGCTGCAGCGTGTCCCACATGGTTTACCCCTTCTTCTCGGCGAAGGTCGCTTTAACGATTTCACTGATACCGCCCACCGCGCCAATCACCTGGCTGGCTTCCAGCGGCATAAGAATGACCTTGCTGTTGTTGGCACTGGCCAGTTGGCCAAGGGCTTCGATGTACTTCTGTGCGACGAAGTAGTTGACGGCCTGCACGTTACCCTGAGCAATCGCCTCGGAAACCATGCGTGTGGCTTCGGCTTCGGCCTGTGCAGCACGCTCGCGCGCTTCGGCTTCTAGGAAGGCCGCTTGGCGTTGGCCTTCGGCCTTGAGGATGTCGCCTTGCTTCTGCCCCTCAGCGGTAAGGATGGCCGCTGCACGCAGGCCTTCGGCTTCGAGAATCTGCGCGCGCTTGATGCGTTCGGCTTTCATCTGCCCGGACATAGCGGCCATCAGGTCGGCGGGCGGGCTGATGTCCTTGATTTCGATGCGGGTGATCTTGATGCCCCAAGGTGCGGTGGCTTCATCCACAGTCTTGAGCAGGCGTTCGTTGATCGCGTCACGCTGGCCGAGCATGGCGTCCAGTTCCATCGAGCCGAGTACGGTGCGGATATTGGTCATCACCAGGTTGCGGATGGCGTGTTCGAGGTTGTTCACCTCGTAGGCGGCTTGCGCCGAATTGATGATCTGGAAGAAACAGATGGCGTCAATCTGCACCGTGGCGTTGTCGGCGGTGATCACTTCCTGCGGCGGGATGTCCAGCACGTTTTCCATGACGTTGAGTTTGCGGCCGATCTTGTCCATCACCGGCACGATGATGTTCAGGCCCGGTTTGAGCGTGTTGGTGTAGCGGCCGAAGCGCTCCACCGTCCACTCGAACCCCTGTGGCACGACTTTGAATCCCATAAATACGATGGCGACGGCGAGGCCGACAAAGAGAAAAATAACGCTGCCAATTTCCATGTGCTGAAGCTCCTGTGGGGTGGGTTGTTGAGTATTTCGGCTATCTAAGCACAGTTACCGGCCACGGTGCTGTCGACCGGGTGGCAGGGTCCGTTGATCAGAAGGCGGTTGCCTGCATCATGGCGCTGATCAGGTGCTGGTCACGGTCATAGATGTCCGGGTAATAGCGCAGCGTGCCATCCGCGCTGGCCTCGGCGGTCCAGTAGGCCATCAGTAAATGCGCGGGGTGTTGCGGCCGGTAAGACTGGGTGTGACCGCTGCTGATCTGCGTTTGCACCTGTTGCAGCTCGTCCGGGCTGAGCAGCCAGGCCAACAGGGTATCGACGCCCTCAACCCGTACGCAGCCGGAACTGAACGCGCGGGGTGCCTTGCTAAACAGGTGCTGGCTGGGCGTGTCGTGCAGGTACACGGCAAAGGGGTTGTCGAAACGCAGCGCCACCTTGCCGAGCGGGTTATGGCGGCCAGCGTCCTGACGCAAGCGGATGGCTCCGGGGTTGTTCCAGTCCAGCGTGTTGGGGTCGAGGACATTGCCGTCACGGTCGAGCACACTCATCTGCTGCTGTTGCAGAAAACTCAGATCGGCGCGAATCGCCGGCAGTTTGTCTTCGCGCAGGATGGTCGGCGGTACGGTCCAGGTGGGGTTGAGGCTTAGGCGGTCGATGCGCGAAACCAGCAGCGGCGTTTGCCGTTCGCTGCGGCCCACCTGCACGCGGCTGCGCCATTGCAGTTGCCCTTGCTGATAAATCTGCAACTCGCCTGCTGCGATATTGACCAGCACGTGCATATTTCGCAGGTCATCGGCGAGCCAGCGCAGGCGCTCCAAGTTGATGCGCAACTGCGCGCGACGCACCGCTGCGCTGACATTGAGCGCGGCCAGGCTGGCGGGACCGAGTATGCCGTCTGGATTCAGGCCGTGATCGGTTTGGAACTGTTGCACTGCGCGCTGCGTCGCCGGGTCGTAGTCATCTGCCGCCTCAGGCGTCGCGTCAGCGCTCAGGTAGCCTTGGGCGATGAGCCGGGTGCGCAAGGCCGGCAGGCGAGGGTCACGGCCACCGGGCTTGAGCAATACGCCGCCGTTAAGGGGTGTCCATTCGCGCAGAGGTTGCAGGCGCTGCTGCGCATACGCCTGGCGCAGGTGAAGGTAGTGCGGGTTGTCCGGACGTGCCTCGGTAAAGGCCTGCGCCGGTGTTTGCACATGCAGCAGGGCCAGTGACAGCGCCGCCAATTGGGCATCGGCAGCCGGTAAAGCCGGCGCGCGCCACATCGGTTCCAAGCGTTGTTGTGGCAAGCGGCCCTGGCGCAGGTGCAGCAGCGCTTGCAGGTAGCTGTGGCTGGTCAGCAGGTCGGCGCAGTCGAGGCGCTCGATCGGCGTGTGGGTGAGCAGTGGCAGCGGGTAGTCACTGAGGTTCAGTCCATCGTCGGCCAACTGTTCGATCTGCTCATGCAGTTGCAACAGTTGTGCGCGGGTTTGCCAGGCGGGCAGGCCGTTGCGTTGCTCATAAAACTGCTGCAACCGCGCCTGCGCTTTCTCGTCTAGGCTTGCCGGCAGGGGCGCGCAGTCGGTACCGAGCCTTGCCAGCAAAGGGCGCAAGTCGTTGGCTGGGGCAAACAGCGGGGTGCCCGCATTCGCGACCAGTGGCAGGAAGAGCAGGCAGAGGCTCAGGTAATATGATCGTTTTTTGAACAATCGTCTGCTCCGGTCCTTGGCGTTGCGTGAATGCTGCGCGTCGATCAACCTGAACAGTATAGACAGAGCCGTTGTTGGCTCCTGTGACAGACTCGGAAGTAAGGGTGCCTATGCATCGTCCCATTGCCCGGTTTTGCCTGTTGGCGCTGTGTTTGCTCGCCACGCCGCTGTCGGCGTTCGCCAGTGCGCCCGAAGCCTTGCTGCGTGACCTGGGCCGAATCGCCCCGGCGCTCAACTCGCAGGCCTTGCGCCATGCGCTGGCGGCGATGCAGTGCGCGGTCAATCATGGCGCTGAGCCGGCGCGCCGGTTGGCGGTGATCGACTACTCGTTGCCCTCTAGCCAGCGGCGTCTGTGGATTTTTGACCTGCAACGCAAGCGCTTGTTGCTGCAGGATTACGTCGCCCATGGGCGTAAATCCGGGGAGAACTTTGCGCAGGTTTTTTCCAACCAGTTGGGCAGCCACAAAACCAGCCTGGGCCTGTTCCGCACCGCCGAAAGTTATCGGGGTAAACACGGCTATTCCCTGCGTATGGACGGTCTGGAGCCGGGCCTGAATGACCGCGCCCGCGAGCGTGCCATCGTGATTCATGGTGCGGCCTATGTAACGCCAAACTGGGTGGCAAAACATGGTCGCTTGGGCCGCAGCCTGGGTTGCCCGGCGGTGCGCCCGGAAGTAGCACGCATGGTGGTGGACCAACTCAAGGGCGGGCAATTTCTGTTTGCCTGGCATAACGACCCGCGCTGGCAGCAGCACTCGGCCTATCTGCAATGTGAACCGCAGCGTGTGGCGGATATCGTGGCCCGCCAGCAACGCTTGCCGAGAAGCTAAGCGCTTATTTCTGCTCGCTCTGCGGCGTCACCCGTAGCACTTCTTCGATGGTGGTCAGCCCTGCCGCGACCTTTTGCGCGCCGGACAGGCGCAGGCTGCGCATGCCCTCTTTGAAGGCGTGGCGGCGTAGGGCAATCAGGTCGGTATCTGCGGTGATCAAGGGCTTCATCGCATCATTGATCAGCATGATTTCATACACCCCGGCGCGGCCTTTGTAGCCTGTGTCGCGACATTCCAGGCAGCCCACGGCGCTGTGCGCCTGCGTCGGCAGCGGCGCGCTCCAGGGTTTGGTCAGGCTTTGCCAACCGTCTTCATCCAGCGTGTGCGGCGCTTTGCAGTGCGGGCATAGGGTGCGCACCAGACGCTGAGCCATGACCCCGAGCAGGGTGGCCTTGAGCAGGTAGTGCGGCACGCCGAGTTCCAGCAAGCGGGTGATGGCGCTGGGCGCGTCGTTGGTGTGCAACGTGGACAGCACCAAGTGCCCGGTCAGCGCCGCCTGGATGGCCATTTCGGCGGTTTCCAAGTCGCGAATTTCGCCGACCATGATGATGTCCGGGTCTTGGCGCATCAGTGCGCGCACGCCGCTGGCAAAGGTCAGGTCGATATTGCTCTGCACCTGCATCTGGTTGAAGGCCCCTTCGATCATCTCGATCGGGTCTTCGATGGTGCAGACGTTGACCTCTTGCGTCGCCAGTTGCTTGAGCGTGGTGTACAGCGTGGTGGTTTTACCCGAGCCGGTGGGGCCGGTGACCAGAATGATGCCGTTGGGCTGGCTGGTCATGCTCTGCCAGCGCTTTAAGTCGTCAGCGGAGAAACCCAGCTGATCGAAGCTTTTCAGCAGCACTTCCGGGTCGAAAATCCGCATCACCATCTTTTCGCCAAAGGCGGTGGGCAGCGTCGAGAGGCGCAACTCCACTTCGCCGCCGTTGGGGATTTTGGTTTTAACGCGACCGTCCTGTGGTTTGCGCTTTTCGGCGACGTTCATCCGGCCCAGGCTTTTCAGGCGGCTGACTACGGCCATGGTCACCTGCGGCGGGAATTGGTAAACGGTGTGCAGCACGCCGTCGATGCGAAAACGCACGCTGCCCTGTTCGCGGCGCGGCTCGATATGAATGTCACTGGCGCGCTGCTGGAAGGCGTACTGAAACAGCCAGTCGACGATATTGACGATGTGCGCGTCGTTGGCGTCGGGTTCCTGATCCTGTGCACCGAGGTTGAGCAGTTGCTCAAAGTTGCCGGTGCTGCTGATCTTCATGTCGCCTGCCGAGGCCCCGCTGACCGACTTGGCCAGGCGGTAAAACTCCACGGTGAAGCGCTGGATCTCGGCCGGGTTGGCCACCACGCGCTTGATCGGGCGTTTGAGCACATGCACCAGGTTTGCTTCCCAGCTGTGCACCAAGGGCTGGCTGCTGGCGATGGTGACGCTGTCATTGTCCACCGCGACGGCGAGAATCTTGTGGCGTTGGGCGAAGGCATAGGACATCAGCGGCGTGATGGCAGCGACGTCGATTTTCAGTGGATCAATGCGCAGGTAGGGTTGCCCGGCTTGTTCGGCCAGCCAGACGGTCAACTCTTCAAGCTCAAGTTTTTTGCCCGGCTGTTTGCGGTCGTCGAGCTGCTGGGCGGCAAGGAATTCCAGCGGGTGCTGCTTGTTGTTGACCGCGCTGCGGCGAATGGTCAGGCATTGCTCGGCGCTGTCCTGATCAATGCGGCCTTGCGTCACCAGCTCACGGAGCAGGTCAGCCAGTTCCAGCGGGCGATCATGGGCGGTCGAGATGAATGCAGACATGAAGATTTCCTGATCCAGCTAAGCAATGCCGGCAGCATGACGCCAAGTGCTCGGGCTGTCTGCCGACTTGATCCATTTTTGCACAGCCATCCGGCAATGGCTGTGCTCAGGGCTGACGTACCACAGGCAGCCCGTTGGTGTTCAGGTGCGCTTCAGGGTTTTCACGCCTTCGGCTGTGCCCAGCAACAACAAGTCGGCCGGACGTGCGGCGAACAGGCCGTTGGTGACCACGCCGACGATGGCGTTGATCTGGTTTTCCAGTTCGACCGGGTTGCTGATCGACAGGTTAAACACATCAAGAATGACGTTGCCGTTATCGGTCACCACGCCCTCGCGGTACACCGGGTCGCCGCCCAGTTTGACCAGCTGACGGGCCACATGGCTGCGCGCCATCGGGATGACTTCCACCGGCAGGGGGAAGTTGCCCAGCACCGGCACCAGCTTGCTGACGTCGGCGATGCAGATAAATGTGCGGGCCACGGCCGCAACGATTTTCTCGCGGGTCAGGGCTGCGCCACCGCCTTTGATCAGGTTGAGCTGGGCATCGCTCTCGTCGGCACCGTCCACGTAGAACTCCAGATGGCTGACGTCATTCAGCTCATACACCGGAATGCCGTGGCCTTTGAGGCGTGCGGCGGTGGCTTCGGAGCTGGCGACGGCGCCGTCGAAGTCAAATTTGTGCTTGGCCAGCGCATCGATAAAGCAATTGGCGGTGGAGCCGGTGCCGACTCCGATCACACTCTTGGCGTCGAGGTTGGGGAGAATGAAATCGACGGCAGCCTGGGCGACGGCTTGCTTGAGTTGATCCTGGTTCATCATGGGGCCTGGCGTGGGAATAGAGGAAAGGCGCGAATTATAGCGCGGCTGCGTCGGCGACGTTAAAACCCTGCCTGTCAGACCGCGTGAGAGCGTAGCGAGCGAAGGTCAGGCAAGGCAAAAACAGGCGAGGACGCGGAGTGTACTTTTGTACATGAGCATTCCGAACCTGTTTTTAACGCCGCATCACCGAGCGCAGTAGCTCTCGCGTGGCCTGCTTATGTGGTCGATTAACGCAGCCCTGGGGTAGACTCGCGCACTCCCCGAAATTCGTTTGCGATGCCCGCCATGCTCGAACAGTACGTTAAGAAAATCCTCACCTCGCGCGTCTACGACGTGGCGGTGGAAACCCCGCTGCACGTCGCCAATCAGCTGTCCGAGCGTCTGGGCAATCAGATTTTGCTCAAGCGTGAAGACCTGCAGCCGGTGTACTCGTTCAAGATTCGCGGGGCTTACAACAAGCTGGCGCAGCTTTCGGCCGAAGAGCAGGCCCGTGGCGTAGTCACCGCCTCGGCCGGCAACCATGCGCAGGGGTTGGCGCTGGCGGCCAAAGTGCTGGGCGTTAAAGCGACCATCGTGATGCCTAAAACGACACCGGAGATCAAGGTGCAGGGCGTGCGCTCGCGTGGCGGCAAGGTGGTGCTGCATGGCGACAGCTTCCCCGAGGCGCTGGCCTATTCATTGAAGCTGGTGGATGAGAAGGGCTACATCTATATCCATCCCTACGATGACCCGCACACCATCGCCGGGCAGGGCACGGTGGCCATGGAGATCCTGCGCCAACAGCCGGGGCCGCTCGACGCCATCTTCGTGCCGTGCGGTGGCGGTGGGCTGATCGCCGGGATCGCCGCGTATGTGAAATACCTGCGCCCGGAAATCAAGGTGATCGGCGTCGAACCGGATGATTCCAATTGCCTGCAGGCCGCCATGGCCGCTGGCGAGCGTGTGGTGTTGTCCTCGGTCGGGCTGTTTGCCGACGGCGTGGCGGTGGCGCAAATCGGCGAGCACACCTTTGCCGTGTGCAAAGACTATGTCGATGAAGTGATCACCGTCAGCACCGACGAAATCTGCGCGGCGATCAAGGACATTTACGACGACACCCGCTCAATCACCGAGCCGGCCGGCGCGCTGAGTGTCGCCGGGATCAAGAAGTACGTGGAGCGCGAAGGCTGCAGCGGCCAGGTGTTGGTGGGTATCGACTCCGGTGCCAACGTCAACTTTGATCGCTTGCGCCATGTCGCCGAGCGCGCCGAGTTGGGCGAAAAACGTGAGGCGATCATCGCCGTGACCATTCCCGAGCAGCCAGGCAGCTTCAAGGCCTTCTGCGAAGCTATCGGCAAGCGGCAGATCACCGAGTTCAATTACCGCTTCCACCAAGACAAAGAAGCGCACATTTTTGTCGGTGTGCAGACCCACCCGGACACCGATCCGCGTGCTGCGTTGGTGCAAGGGCTGCGCGATCAAGGCTTCCCGGTGCTGGACCTGACCGAGAACGAACTGGCCAAGCTGCACATTCGCCATATGGTCGGCGGGCATGCGGCGGCCGTGCCGGATGAAGTGGTGCTGCGCTTTGAGTTTCCTGAGCGTCCAGGCGCGCTGTTTAATTTCTTACAAAAACTCGGTGGCCGCTGGAACATCTCAATGTTCCACTATCGCAACCACGGCGCTGCCGACGGGCGTGTGGTCGCCGGCCTGCAAGTGCCGAGCGACGAGCGCCATCTGCTGCCGGCCGCGCTCGAAGCCATCGGTTATCCCTACTGGGATGAAAGCGATAACCCGGCCTACAAACTTTTTCTTGGATAAGCCGGAAACCCGGCAGGAACGAATTAATGGAACATTACCCGTTGCTGAAAATGCTGCACATGTTGCCCGGCATCCTCTTGCTGATCGGCGTGCCCGTGCACCTGTTTATGTTGTGGAAAGCCTCACGCAGTGGCGATGCCGCTGTGTTGCAACGCAAGCTCAAGCGTACCCGCCTGATCAGCCTGCCGGTGCTCGGCCTGCTGGCCCTGAGCCTGCCGGTAACCGGCATGGCGCTGGTGGGCATCGTCGGCTGGCCGTTGAGCCAAACCTGGCTGCTGCTGAGCAGCGTGCTGTTTGTCGTGCTGATGGTGGTGGGCCTGCTGCTGGCCGGTCGTTTGGGTGCCTGGCAAGCCCTCGATGGTGCGCCGGCACCGAAGCGCCTGTTGGGCTTCTGCGCGGCTTATGCCGGGGTGATTATGCTGTTGCTGCTGGTGATCATGGCCCTGATGGGTGCTAAGCCGGTCTGATCGGCCGCTTAAACAAAAAACGCCGCCTGATTAGGCGGCGTTTTTGTTGGGGCCCGAATACAGTCGTCGCGGCTAAAGCGGATCGCCGCCCGGCCCCTCCCACCATGCTGAGCCGGCCAAGGTGTGAGGCGCTTCAGCGGCGTAGCCCGGATGCAATCCGGGGCAACAATGGCGGCCGCGCAACCGATTCCAGGATTGCATCCGGGCTACAGGTCGAAGAGCCGCCGACTATTCAGCGCAACGAAATCACCGGCCAGCCGCGCTGTTCGGCTTCGGCGCGCAGTTTCGCGTCGGGGTCGACAGCGAAGGGGTGGGTGACTTGTTCCAGCAGCGGCAGGTCGTTCATCGAGTCGCTGTAGAAGTAGCTGTCGTTGAGGTTCAGGCCGCTGTCTGCCAGCCAACGATTCAGGCGGGTGACCTTGCCTTCCTTGAAACACGGCACGTCAGTGGTGCGCCCGGTGTAGCGGCCATCCGCCATTTCGCATTCGGTGGCCAGCAGCGTGTCGACGCCCAGGCGCGCGGCAATCGGTGCGGTGACGAAGCGGTTAGTGGCGGTGATGATCAGCAGTTTGTCGCCTGCTTCGCGGTGCTCGGCCAGCAGCGCCTCGCCTTTGGCGAGGATGATGGGCTCGACGCAATCGCGCATAAACTCGCGGTGCCACTGATCCAGTTGGGCCATTTCCGTGCGGCCGAGGATTTCCAGGCTGAAATTCAGGTAATCGGTGATGTTCAGGCGGCCGGCCAGATAATCCTGATAGAAATCATCGTTGCGCGCCTTGTAGGCAATCCCGTCGAGAATGCCGCGTTCACATAGGTAATCACCCCACGCGTGGTCGCTGTCGCCGCCAAGCAGGGTGTTGTCGAGATCAAATAAAGCCAAACGCACAGAGGCACCTTTGCATAGTCGCTTCGAAAGGTTGTCAGATTAACGGCTTTTATAGGTCATTCCTATTACGCGCCCCGCTCGCGTTGCTGCTGTCGCAACCTTTGTGGAACAATGCCAAAACATGCGTTTACGAGGTTGTGCGCCGTGATCGATCCTGATGGTTTTCGCCCTAATGTCGGCATCATTCTGACCAATGATGTGGGCCAGGTTATGTGGGCGCGTCGGATAAACCAAGACGCTTGGCAGTTCCCGCAGGGCGGGATCAATGACCATGAGTCCCCGGAAGAAGCGCTCTACCGCGAATTGAATGAAGAAGTGGGCCTTGAGCAGCAGGATGTGAAAATTCTCGCCTGCACGCGTGGCTGGTTGCGTTATCGTCTGCCGCAGCGTCTGGTGCGCACGCACAGCCAACCGCTGTGCATCGGGCAGAAGCAGAAATGGTTTCTCCTGCGTCTGACTGGCTCGGAAGAGCGGGTGCGCATGGACCTGACCGGCAAGCCTGAATTTGATGGCTGGCGTTGGGTCAGTTATTGGTATCCGTTAGGCCAGGTGGTGACATTCAAGCGCGAAGTGTACCGTCGCGCCCTTAAAGAACTTGCTCCGCGCCTATTGGCGCGGGACTGACACAGGCTAAAGCCGAGCATGCTCAATACGCTGCGCAAGATCGTCCAGGAAGTAAACGCCGCCAAGGACCTCAAGGCGGCGCTGGGCATTATTGTGCAGCGTGTGCGCGAAGCCATGGGCAGTCAGGTGTGCTCCGTCTACCTGCTGGACCCGGAAAGCAATCGCTTCGTGCTGATGGCCACCGAGGGTCTGAATAAAAAGGCCATCGGTAAGGTCAGCATGGCCCCCAACGAGGGCTTGGTTGGCCTGGTCGGCACCCGTGAAGAGCCGCTCAACCTCGAACATGCCTCCGAACACCCGCGCTACCGCTACTTTGCCGAGACCGGTGAAGAGCGTTATGCCTCCTTCCTCGGTGCGCCGATCATCCACCACCGTCGGGTGATGGGTGTTCTGGTGGTTCAGCAGAAAGAGCAGCGCCAGTTCGACGAAGGCGAAGAGGCTTTCCTCGTTACCATGAGCGCGCAGCTCTCCGGGGTGATTGCCCACGCCGAGGCGACGGGTTCGATTCGCGGCCTTGGGCGCCAAGGCAAGGGCATTCAGGAAGCTAAATTCATTGGCGTGCCGGGTTCGCCCGGTGCGGCCGTGGGCACTGCTGTGGTGGTGTTGCCGCCGGCTGATCTGGATGTAGTGCCGGATAAAGCCGTCGATGACATCGCTGCCGAACTGGAATTATTCAATGCCGCGCTGGAAGGTGTTCGCAGTGACATGCGTGCGCTTTCGGCGAAGATGGCCACCCAGTTACGCCCGGAAGAGCGTGCACTGTTTGATGTCTACCTGATGATGCTGGAAGACGCCGCCCTCGGTAACGAGGTGGTCAAGATCATCCGTACCGGGCAATGGGCGCAGGGTGCGCTGCGCCATGTGGTCGGCGAGCACGTCAACCGCTTCGAATTGATGGACGACGCCTACCTGCGCGAACGCGCCAGCGACGTCAAAGACCTCGGGCGGCGCTTGCTTGCGTACTTGCAGCAGGCGCGCCAACAGACCTTGGTGTACCCGGATAACTGCATTCTGGTCAGCGAAGAGTTGTCACCGGCCATGCTCGGTGAAGTGCCGGAAGGCAAGCTGGTTGGCCTGATCTCAGTACAGGGCTCGGGTAACTCGCATGTGGCGATTTTTGCCCGCGCCATGGGCATTCCTACGGTCATGGGCGTGGTTGACCTGCCGTACTCGAAGATCGACGGCATTCAGCTGATCGTTGACGGTTACCACGGTGAAGTGTTTACCAACCCCAGCGAATTGCTGCGCAAGCAATACGCCGAGGTGGTGGAAGAAGAGCGGCAACTGGCACAAGGCCTAGATGCGCTACGTGCGCTGCCCTGCGAAACCCTTGACGGCCATCGCATGCCGTTGTGGGTCAATACCGGCCTGCTCGCGGATGTGAAACGTGCTCAAGAGCGCGGCGCTGAAGGGGTTGGTCTGTACCGCACCGAAGTGCCGTTCATGATCAAGGAACGCTTCCCCAGCGAAAAAGAGCAAATGGTGATCTACCGCGAGCAGTTGGCGGCCTTTCACCCCTTGCCCGTAACTATGCGCAGCCTGGACATCGGTGGCGACAAGGCGCTGAGCTATTTCCCGATTAAAGAGGAAAACCCGTTCCTCGGCTGGCGTGGCATTCGCGTCACCCTCGATCACCCGGAAATCTTCCTGGTGCAAACCCGCGCCATGCTCAAGGCCAGCGCTGGGTTGAATAACCTGCGCATTCTGCTGCCGATGATTTCCGGCACGCAGGAGTTGGAAGAGGCTTTGCACCTGATTCACCGTGCCTGGGGTGAAGTGCGCGATGAAGGCACCGATGTGCCGCTGCCGCCTGTTGGGGTGATGATCGAAATCCCCGCTGCGGTTTATCAGGTGCGTGAATTGGCGCGCCAAGTGGACTTCCTCTCGGTCGGTTCAAACGACCTGACCCAATACCTGCTCGCCGTGGATCGCAACAATCCGCGCGTTGCTGACTTGTACGACTTCCTCCATCCGGCGGTGCTGCAAGCGCTGCGTCTGGTGGTGGCGGGTGC
This sequence comes from Pseudomonas sp. Ga0074129, assembly GCA_001465025.1. Classification (GTDB taxonomy): domain Bacteria; phylum Pseudomonadota; class Gammaproteobacteria; order Pseudomonadales; family Pseudomonadaceae; genus Aquipseudomonas. The sequence goes on along the minus strand of LNDO01000094.1, from coordinate 16,151 downwards.
CCACGCCGAAGGCAAGCCGGTGAGCATCTGCGGTGAAATGGCCGGTGATCCGGCTTGCGCCGTGCTGCTGATGGCCATGGGCTTTGATGGCCTGTCGATGAACGCCACCAACCTGCCCAAGGTGAAGTGGCTGTTGCGTCAGCTCAGCCTGACCAAGGCGCAGGAGCTGTTGAATCAGGTGATGAGCATAGACAACCCGCAAGTGATCCACAGCACCTTGCAACTGGCCCTGCGCAACCTGGGCCTGGGTCGCATGATCAACCCCGCCTCTGATATTCAGGCGTGAGCGCTCGCCGCTCATGCTGATGCTGGCAGATAACGTTCAAACGCTTCGTCAACTGGCTACCCTGCGCTTGTCTGCAGCCAGCGCTTTGGTCTGTCAGGGGCAAAATGTGTGGGTGTTGGCGGACGATGCGCTGGTGCTGCAACGCTACAACTTGAGTGGTGATTGGCAGGCTGAACGGGTCCTGTTACCTGGTGAGCTGCCTACCGATGCCAAGCAGCGCAAGCGGCACAAGCCCGATTTTGAAGCCTTGGTGTCATTACCTAAGGATCACTTGCTGGCTCTGGGTTCAGGTTCAACTGAGCGGCGTTGTCGTGGGTGCCTGGTCGAGGAGAGCAGTGTGCACATCATTGACCTCGCCCCCTTGTATCAAACCCTCGCCGGGTACTTTCAAGATCTGAATATCGAGGGCGGTGTGGTGTGCCGCGAACATCTGGTGCTGGCGCAACGTGGCAATGGCCGCGGGCGGGAAAATGCGTTGGTGCTGCTCGATTTGCCGCAGGTGTTGCGCGATCTGCAAGATGGGCAACTGAGTGCTGCGGCGCTGCAGCGGGTTGTGCCCGTGTTGCTGCCAGCGTTGCAGGGCGTGCCTTTAAGCCTGACTGACCTCAGCGTTTCGCCCAGTGGGGCGTTGTATTTCACGGCGACAGCGGAGGCCACCGAGTCCAGCTACCTGGATGGTACGTGTCTTGGCAGCGTGCTTGGGCGATTTGATGAGCAACTGAGCGTCATTGAGCTGAACCGCCTGGCACCTGTGGTCAAGATCGAAGGCCTGGCGTTTCAAAACGATGGCCGGCTCCTGCTGGTAGCCGATGCGGATGACCCAGCGATTGCCTCGCCGCTGTATGCCCTCGACCTAATCAGCGACTGCGCATCTAGGGACTAAGCGGCTTTAACTGTGCAGTTCGACCTCGCCCAAACAACTGCCATTACTGCCGAAACTGCGCTCAACCATCTGCCAACTGCCGTGGCTAGCCATGATTAGTGCCGTGCTGGCGCGCGTGCCGTAAGCCGGGCTGGCAATAAAAACGCTGGAGAGCAGGCGCTCGCTGGGCAGGCCGATGCCGGTGTCGGGTAGGTGTTCGTCGGCGGCTTGGCGGTTGTCGCTGAGCAGCCGCAGCAGAGCCTCTGGCTGCGGGTCAGGCAGGCACGCGTGCAGGGCCTGTTTGGCGCGCTGCAGTTTTGGCCAAGGGGTGTTCAGGTCGGCATTGGAGATGCCGTGCACGCCTTCCTCCAATACGGTGGTCAGGCCGCTGCGGGAGTTGAAGTGGCAGAGTTGCTGGCCATCACCCAGCAGCAGGTTAAAGCCGCTGTAAGCCTGGCGTTGGCTGCGCAGCGTGGCGAGAAACGCCTCGATGTTCAGCTCACCTGTCAGAAAGGCGCTGGGCAGTTCGCCGCGCGAGCGCGCGCCCTGCGGCAGGCTGAGGTCGCGGATGTTGGTCAGCGCGGCGAAGCGTCCGCCTTGGCCTACGCCCAGCCAGGTGCCGCCGGCTTGCAGGTCACGCCCGGCGAATACACCGGGTGCATCGTGCCATTGCGCCAGTGCCTGACTTGGCCTGGCATAGAATTCATCGCGGTTGGACGCCACCAGCAAGGGCTGTGTATGGCTGGGCCGCCAGGCCAGAACGATCAGGCACATGGCTTAGCGCCGCAGTTTGGCGATAACGCCAGCGCTGTCCAGTTCTGCGCCCAGGTGCAAACGCACCTTGCGCGCGCCACAGCCTAGCCCTAGCTCCAGCAGGATGCGCTCTTCGATTTGTGACAAGCCGCCCTCCAAGCGTTCCAACGGTTGTATCAGCAACTGCGGCGGCCAACTCAAACGTAGAAAGCGCCGTGGCAGCAATTCAGCGACGCCGCTTTGCAAGAGTTGCTGCGCGGCGGCGAAGTCGGCCACCAGCAGGCGCACATTGCTGAACGCCGGGTCGGCGTGCAGGTGCAGTGTGCGCGCGCTTTGCACATGCGTCAGGTGCATCTGATTACAGCTCAGTTTGAGGTACAGGCTCGGGCGCACGGTGGTCTATTCCAAACAGGATGCAAGCACTTTACGCAAAGCCTCGGCGTACATCCATCGCGCAAACTAGAGTCCGGGGCTGTGCATCCGTTACCATGCCGCACTGTTTTCGGGGGTGTTGAATGGAGCTGCTCTTGTACTTGGTCTTGGGGGCCGCTGCCGGCACCCTGGCCGGACTGTTTGGCGTGGGCGGCGGCATCATCATCGTGCCGGTGCTGGTGCTGAGCTTCGCCGCGCAGGGCTTTGACGCACAGGTGTTAACTCATCTGGCCGTCGGCACATCGCTGGCCACCATCATCTTCACCTCGATCAACTCGGTGTTGGAGCACCAGCGCAAAGGGGCGGTGTTGTGGCCGGTGTTTGCCTGGATGACCCTGGGTATTCTGCTGGGAGCGGGGCTTGGTGCGATGACGGCTACCGCCATTCAGGGGCCGCTCTTGCAGAAGATCATCGGTGTTTTCGCCATCATCATTGCCGTGCAAATGGCCCTGGAATTGAAACCCAAGGCCAGTCGCACGGTCCCAGGCAAGCCGGGTTTGACGGTGGCCGGTGGCGTGATTGGTTGGGCGTCGGCGATTTTCGGCATTGGCGGTGGCTCGCTGACCGTACCGTTCCTGACGTGGCGCAGTGTGCCGATGCAACAAGCGGTGGCCACGTCGTCGGCCTGCGGTCTGCCGATTGCATTCGCCAGTGCCTTGAGTTTTATCTGGCTGGGCTGGGAAAAACCGGCGCTGCCACAGTGGAGTCTGGGTTTTGTCTACCTGCCCGCACTGGTCGGTATCGCCATTCCCAGCATGTATTTCGCTCGCCTTGGCGCGCGCCTGGCGCACAGACTGTCGCCGCGCCTGCTCAAGCGGTTATTTGCCCTGCTGTTGTTAAGTGTGGGCTTAAGTTTTCTGATTTAGGAACCTGTCACGATCTGCTGCGCGTCGGCCCTGCTGCGTTAAAAACAGGCTCGGAATGCTCATGTACAGTTCGTACACTGCGCTTCCTCGCCTGTTTTTGCCTTGCATGGCTCTAGCTCGCGAGATCGTGAACAGGTTCTAAGGAGTTTTTGATGTTGCCTTACCCGCAGATTAACCCCGTAGCCCTTGACCTTGGTCTGATCAAAATTCACTGGTACGGCCTGATGTACCTGATCGGCATTGGCGGGGCCTGGTGGCTGGCTTCGCGCCGCGTCAACGCCTTTGCGCCGACCTGGAACAAGGACAAACTCTCCGACCTGGTGTTCTGGGTGGCCATGGGCGTCATTCTCGGTGGTCGCCTTGGCTATGTGCTGTTTTATGACTTGGCGGCCTACATTGCTGAGCCGGCGCGCATGCTGCGCATCTGGGAAGGCGGCATGTCGTTCCACGGCGGCCTGATCGGCGTGATGCTGGCCACCTGGTGGTTTGGCAAGCGCAACGGCAAGAGCTTCTTCGAGCTGATGGACTTTATTGCCCCGCTGGTGCCGATTGGCCTGGGTGCCGGACGCATCGGTAACTTCATTAACGCCGAGCTGTGGGGTAAAGCCACCGATTTGCCGTGGGCGATGGTCTTCCCGACCGACCCGCAACAACTGGCTCGCCACCCTTCGCAGCTCTATCAGGTGGCGCTGGAAGGCGTGGCGCTGTTTGCCATCCTCTGGTTCTACTCGCGCAAGCCGCGCCCGACCATGGCCATTTCCGGCATGTTCGCCCTGTGTTACGGCATCTTCCGCTTTATCGTTGAATTCGTCCGCGTGCCGGATGCGCAACTGGGTTACCTGGCCGGTGGCTGGCTGACCATGGGGCAGGTGCTGTGCCTGCCGATGATCCTCGGCGGCATTGGCCTGATCGCCTATGCCTACAAACGTCAGGCTGCACAGGAGGCCGTGTAATGCAGCAATACCTCGACCTGATGCGTTTGGTGCGGGAAACCGGCACCTTCAAAAGCGACCGCACCGGCACCGGCACTTACAGCATCTTCGCCCACCAGATGCGCTTCAATTTGGCCGATGGTTTTCCACTGGTGACCACGAAAAAGTGCCACTTGAAATCCATCATCCATGAGTTGCTGTGGTTCCTGCAGGGCGACACCAACATCAAGTACTTGAAGGACAACGGCGTGCGCATTTGGGACGAGTGGGCCGACGAGAACGGCGACCTCGGCCCGGTGTATGGTTACCAATGGCGTTCGTGGCCCGCGCCGAACGGCGAGTCAATCGACCAGATCAGCAAGCTGATCGAGATGATCAAAAAGAACCCGGACTCGCGCCGCCTGATCGTCTCGGCCTGGAACCCGGCACTGGTCGAGCAGATGGCCCTGCCGCCGTGTCATGCGTTGTTCCAGTTCTACGTCGCCGACGGCAAGCTGAGCTGCCAGTTGTACCAGCGCTCGGCCGATATCTTCCTCGGCGTGCCGTTCAACATCGCCAGCTATGCGCTGCTGACCATGATGGTGGCGCAGGTGTGTGACCTGCAATTGGGTGACTTCATTTGGACCGGCGGCGACTGCCACCTGTATGCCAACCATATTGAGCAGACCGACCTGCAGTTAACCCGCGAGCCGCTGCCGCTGCCGGTGATGAAGCTCAACCCCGAGGTGAAGGACTTGTTGGCATTCAAGTTCGAGGACTTCGAGCTGGTCGGCTACCAGGCGCACCCGCATATCCCGGCACCTGTCGCGGTCTGATCTACGTTGTTTGATTCGCGGCTAAAACGGAGCGCCGCCCGGCCCCTCCCACAGATCGATGTTGTTAGTGTGGGAGGCTCCGCTTTAGCCGCGACGCTTTGAGCGGTTAGAGCAACTCCATCGCCAATGCCTGCACCAGCGCCTGCCGTTCGCCATCTTCCATTGTTGCGCCGGGGTTAAGCGATGACCATTCGGGGTGCGCGCGGGCTTTGCGCAGGGCTTCGGGCAGTTCGCCTTCGCGCCAGGTGGCGTCTTGCGGAGTGCTCAGGCTGATGCGCGCGATGGCGGCGTGGCCACGCTTGTCCAACGCCTGCAGCAACTGCTGTTGGCGCAGGGCGAGCAGGCGCAGCACGGCGTCATCAACCGTCAGTTCGCGTTGGCCCTTGAGTTTGCCTTTGAGGCGCGCGCCATAGCCGCGCAGCGTTTGCGCACTGCCGCCAATCACCGCACCGATCAGCGCTGCGGCCCCAAGCGTTATGCCGCCCACCAACAAGTCGACGCCGACACCGGTGGCCGCACCGGCTGCCATACCGCTGCCAACTTTGATGCCGAGTTGCTTGAGGGTTTCCGGGTTGAACAGGTCGTCACCCCAGCGCCCGTCGAGCAGTGGCAGTTCACCGGCTTCGGCGTCGTCCCGGCGGAAGGCGTAAAGGCGCAGCAGGGCGTCCACGCAGCGCTGTTCGCGTTGACGGATGGTTTGGTGCAGGTCGCGGATGGCCGCCTGTTCCAGCGCGCTTTGCGCGGCGACGCTGCGCCGGCAGGCGGCGCAATCAATCAGCAACTCAGCGATCAGTCGTGCGCCGCTGCGGGTGCGCAATTGGCGTTGCGTTTGGTGATCGTCGATCAGCCGTTGCAGGTGCGGGCGGGCTTTTTCCAGCAGCAGCGCCAGGCTGTCGTACAGGCGGCGCTCGCCATCCAGCGGCGGGGCCACGCTGTCGAAGCACACCAGCGCATGCAGGCCGATGCGGGCGAGGGCGTCGCGCCAGTCCTGTTCGCGGTGTTGGCCGCTGCTGACAAAATTCAAGACGGGCAGCAGCGGTCGGCCGCACATGGCCAGCACGGCCAGTTCGTCGCGGTATTTGGCCAGCACCGGCTCGCGCGCGTCGATCACATACAGGCCCGCGTCCGAGGCGAGCAGTTGGCGCAGCACTTTGGCTTCTTGTTCAAGACGCTGACGGGCTTCGTTGCTGTCGAGAAAGCGCGCCAGCCGCGCCGGGCCGTCCAGCCGCTCACCGGGTCGGTCGAGGCGTTCGAGGTAGTCGAGCAGGGCGATGGCATCTTCAAGGCCGGGCGTGTCGTACAGCTCCAGCAGGGCCACACCGTCCACCGACAAGCGTGCGCCTTCGACGTGCCGGGTGGTGCTGGCGTGCGGCGAGACTTCACCAAAGCCGACATCGCGGGTGAGGGTGCGCAGCAGCGAGGTTTTGCCGACATTGGTGTGGCCGACGACGGCGAGTTTCAGGGGGGGGCTCATAAGGGGCGGTGCCTGCCTGAATAACCGGAGTGCGGCTGCGCGCGGCTGACCGGGGAGCGTGGATTCGTAGGTTGGTGCTGAGCCTGCGAAGCCCAACAAGGCGCGCAAAGCGCATCCTTGGGCCGAAGTGTGAATATCCTGGTCCGATCAGTGCACGGGTCGTTGGGCTTCGCTTCGCTCAGCGCCAACCTACGGGAAATTGCGCCATGGCGACTAATCATGCCCGGTCTCCAGCCAGCTAAGTGGCGTTGATGCCAGTCGGCTAGGCGCACGCTGTCGAGGGCTTCACCGGGCGGCGGTGGCAGCAGCCAGATGCGCGTAGCGGCGGCGCTGCGCGCCAGTTCACTGAGCAGCGCCAGGCTGCCGCGATCTGGCGAGCGGCGGGGGTCGCAGGCAATCAGCAGGCGGGCCGGCGGAAAGCGGTTGAGTTGGTCCAGCAGGCGCTTGCGCTGTTCGCGGCTGTCGAGGATGCCAGCATCGCTTACGCCGCCGGGCAGGGCCGGTGGCCATTGGCGTTGCGGGTCCAGTTCTATCGCAACCAGCACGGCACCTTGGCTGTTTTCGACGCAGTGGCCCGCGTGCGGTTGATAGAGCTGCGCGGGCGCGGCATCGCATACGCCGAGGCGCTCACTGCTGGGTTGCAGGCGTTCGCGCAGTTCGCTGTAGCCGGGCAGGCTGACATCCAGTTGCAGACGCGCTTTTCCGGCGCGCCAGCGCCATAGGCAAAACAGCCCCAGCAGCAAGCGCGGCAGCAGGCCAAACACCAGCAGCACGCCGAGCAGCCAGCTGGCCCAGGCATGGCGCGCGGCTTCAAGGTCCAGGGCGCTGTCACCGCTTGCGCGAATCAGTTCGGCGTTGGGCTGGCTAAAGCCGAGCAGGGCCGGTGCGGCCCCGAGGGCGTGGGTCAGGCTGACAAAGGTGTCGCTGCTCAGCAGGGTGGTTTCCCAGACAAAGCCGTAGCGCCGCGTCGTCAGCAGGGCGAGGGTGAACAGCAGGGCGCTGAGCAGGGCCAGCAACCATAAGCCATGCACCCACAGTCCGAGCAACCAGCGATGCAGGCCGTGACGCTGAAGCAATATCAGCAGGGCCGGAGCCAGTTGCGCGGCGCGGGCGTCACGGGCCAGTTTTTCGCTCAACCAGAGCCAAACACGGCCCAGCGCCCCCAACGTCTTGCCGCCGAGCAGCAGGCTGAGCAGCCAACCACCAAGCAGCAGCAGATTGAGCCCCAGCAAGCTGGCCAAGACCCAGAACACATTGACCGGGCGCTGGCCGTCGCCCAGCGCGCTAAACGCCAGACCTGCACCGCTGACCACTGCCAGCAGCATCAGCAGCCCCATGGCCAGGCGTGCGCCCTGCAGCCAGTGCTGCTGCGCCTGAAGCAAACCGTCACGTGTGGCCAGCCACAGCGCGCGGGCTTCAATGCGTGCCGGTAGATCACCGCCGAGGCGTTGAGCCTGGCGGTTGGCCTCGCTGTCTTCCAGTGGTCCGGCGTGTTCTTCACGCAGGCGCAGAGCCTCGCACAGCCACAGGCGGTTGAAGCGATTGGGGGTGGGATATTCGCTTGGGCTCACGCAGTGTTCCGTTTATAGGCTGATAACCAAGCATACCCCCAGCCGCGCGGGCATGGCAGCGCAGGCTGCGCCGCCGATAAGTCGGACGCGTTGAGCCTGCATCTCGGCTACGTTTTTTAACCACCTGCTAGGCTTGATCACGTTAACCTGCCGCAACCACTCACCCGATTCGTAAACGAGTACAGCCGTGACCTTACCCCGTCTGGCCTGGGCCAGTGAGGACTCCCCCTACTTACGTCAGCATCAGCAGGGCTTTCGCTGGCTGCGTTTTGCGCCTTCACTGGAGCCGGCTTACAGGCGCTACCACGCTGAAGTCTTTCTGCGCCGGGTGCGCTGGGCCGTGATGGTGGCCATGGTCATCGGCCTGTTGTTTGTCGTGATGGACGCCCTGAGCATGCCGGACCCGTTGCGTAAACAGGTGCTTCTGGTGCGCGTGTGCGTGCTCCAGCCGACGCTATTGTTGGTTTGGGTAGCCACCTATCAGCGGGCCTGGCGTGATCACTTGCAGTGGATTGGTGCACTTGCAGCGCTTGGCTGCGGTCTGGGGGTGGCGGCCATTATCGGCCTGGCCCGTTATCACGCGTATACCTTGCCCTACGAGGGCATCATTCTGGGCACGGTGTTCTTCTACTTTCTCGCGGGTCTGCGCGCCGTCACGGCGGTGATCTGCGGGTGGTTGGTGTTTCTCGGCTATGTGTTGATGGAGCTGAGTATCGGTATGGCCGGCGAGGTGCTGCTCAGCAATGCCCTGTTTCTGGCGTTGGCCAATGTTGTTGGCTCGGTCGGCAGTTATTCGCTGGAATACGCGACACGGCAGAGTTTTCTTGCCCACGGCATTTTGCAGGACTTAGCCGAGAAGGATTACCTCACCGGCTTGTTCAACCGCCGCGCCTTTACCGAGTGTGCCGAACGAAGCTGGAAGCAGGCGCAGCGCGACCAGCTACCGGTGGGCGTGGTGATGATGGATGTGGATTTCTTCAAACGTTACAACGACCACTACGGCCATGCTGCCGGTGATAAAGCCTTGCGTCAGATCGCGCGGGTGATTGATACGCACGCGCGGCGACCGCTGGACTGCACCGCTCGTTACGGCGGTGAGGAGTTTGTCGGGCTTTGGTATGGCCTGGATGAGGCGCAGATGCTGGCCATCCTGCAGGACATTCGGCAAGACACTGAAGCGCTGGGCCTGAGTCACGCCTATTCGGACGCCGCCAGCGTGGTCACGTTGAGCATCGGCATGGCCTACCTGGTGCCGCAGCCGCAACAACATCTTGCCGATGCCCTGCAACTGGCCGATGCGGCGCTTTACCAAGCCAAGCAACAGGGGCGTAATTGCGTGGTGAGCAGGTCTTTTGCTGACCAGGGCCATGCGTTGCGGTGAAAGCTTCAATCCTCGCCTAGGAGTCGGTATTCTCGCGCCTATGAAAACATCTCTCCCCCTTTGCATGATTGCGGCCCTCGCGGAAAACCTCGTGATCGGCAAGCACTTCAAGGCACTGACCTTGGGCAAGCCGATCATCATGGGTCGCAAAACTTGGGACTCGCTCGGTCGGCCACTGCCCGGCCGGTTGAATCTGGTAGTGAGCCGTCAGCCGGATTTACAGCTTGAGGGGGCTGAAGTGTTCACCAGCCTGGAAGCGGCTTTGCTGCGCGCCGAAGAATGGGCGCTGGCGGAAGACGCCGAAGAGCTGATGCTGATTGGCGGTGCGCAGCTCTATGCGCTTGGCCTGGCTCAGGCGACGCGCTTGTACCTGACGCGCGTCGGCATCAGCCCTCAGGGTGATGCGCACTTCCCTGAGTTTGCTGAAACGGATTGGCATTTATCCTCAGCCATTGAACACGCCGCCGGGTTGGAAACCCCCGGCTATGTGTTTGAAATCTGGGACCGCAAATAGCCCGCTCGGGCTGCAATGCTCCCCTCTCCCTAACCCTCTACCCGGAGGGGCGAGGGGATGATCGCGTCCACCCGGGGCTTAAGTGAACAGCATTACGCTCGGGCTGAGCTTTACGGCGTTGCATTGACCCCCGCCAAGGCGCACCTGTTGCCAGCCGTTTAGCATGCAGGCTGCGGCGCTTATAGGCGTCGGACTCAACTCACGCGTGGCGTCCGTGACTGCGCCCGCCGCCAAGCGTTTGGTCGCCTGCATTTGTTGATGCAGGCTTTCGCTCGATGCGCCTCACCCTCGTTTTCTTTCTAAAGGTTGTTGCTCCATGCATGACACTGACGCCGAGCCGGATCGTATTGCCGCGCTATTTATGCGCCATCCCCTTTGGGAGGACGGCCTGGCATTGCTGCTGGGCACTGCGATGGTGGCGCTGGGCATCACCTTTTACAGCCAGGCCGGGTTGCTCACCGGCGGCACTGTGGGCTTGGCCTTTCTGCTGAAATACCTGCTGGGCTGGTCGTTCGGGCTGGTGTTCTTTCTGATCAACCTGCCGTTTTATGCCCTAGCCATTTGGCGCATGGGCTGGCCGTTTACGCTGCGCACGTTTTGCGCGGTGGGCTTGGTCTCAGTGCTGGCCGAGTTGACGCCACAGTGGGTGGCGTTTGCCCAACTTAACGTGGTCTATGCCGCGCTGTTTGGTGGTTTTGCCATGGGCCTGGGCTTGCTGATGCTGTTCCGTCACCGCGCCAGCCTGGGTGGGGTGAACATCCTCGCGCTGTACCTGCAAGAGCGCTATGGCCTGCGTGCTGGCCAAGTTCAGATGGGCATCGACGTGCTGATTGTGTTGGGTGCCGTGTTGGTTGTGCCGCTGGACAAGGTCGCGCTGTCGATTCTCGGTGCGTTGGCGTTGAACATGGTGCTGGCGATCAACCACCGCGCCGGGCGCTATATGGGCGTGAGTTGAGGGCTGTGCTTGTTGCCGCGCATTGCACTGTTGTGGCCGCGCTAAATGAATCTTGGGCGGCGCGCACTTCGCGTCTCAATGGGCTCGGCGTTGCGCGAACGAAGCGGCCATCCACCTAGGCATGCGTTCGGCAGATTTCCAGGGCGGCAGCGGCGGTAAGAGCAAGGTCGCTGTGGAAGGCTTTGGCAGCCGCCTGCAACTCGGCCAGCGGTTCTGCTCCTGGCCCCATCTTGATACGGCGCTCCAATGCCGCTGCCTGTTGGCTGAGCGCATCCATACCCAGGGTTCCGGAGCTGCCTTTGATGCTGTGCACCATCCGTTGAGCGCTGCTCCAGTCATCTTCTTGCAACGCTTTTAGCAACTGTTCGGCAAAGTCCAAGGCATGTCGTTGAAACTCTTCTAGCAAAAACAGAGTGTTGGTTACGCCAAGCTGTTCGGCCAAGAGCAGAATTCGCTGCAATCCGGGGTCGGTCATTTTCACGTCTGCTGTTGGGTTGTCCGGCGGCGTAATGGCTGGCACGTGGCTGTTAGGCAGGTGACGTTGCAGGCATTCGATTAGCGTATCGCGCACGATCGGTTTGCTGAGGAAATCGTCCATTCCGGCCAGCTTGCAGCGCTGGCGGATTTCGTCATAGGCGTTGGCGGTCAGGGCAATGATCGGCGTGCGTGGCTTGCCTTGTTGCTGCTCCCACGCACGGATGGCCCGGGTAGCGGCAAAGCCATCGAGTACTGGCATCAGGCAGTCCATCAGAATCAGGTCGAAATCTTCCCGTTGCACAGCGTCTACGCCGAGTTGACCGTTGTTGGCAAAGCTCAGGCGCAGGCCGAAGGGCGTGAGCATCGCCTTGAGCACGGTTTGGTTGATGGCTGTGTCCTCAATAACCAGCAGGTGTCCGTGCAGTTGGTGTTGCCGGCGCTCTAGGCTCGGCTTACTGATAGATACCTGCTCGCCATTAAACAGCCGTTGCACGGCCTGACGTAATTGGGCTTGAGCCAGCGGCCGGCAGAGGCAATGGGCGTCGTCAGCCTGTTCGCTGTTCGCTGGCTGATCGCACAGCCAGAGGCGCAGGGGGTTGGCGCTCAACGGCAGGGTGTCTCTAAAACACTCACACACCAGCAGCAGGTCATGCGCTGGCAATGCTTGCGTCAGGTCGTAGCGCTGTTCCACGCGAAAGCCCAGTGGGCCCAGCGCGGCTTGGACGATGGCCAAGTTAAGAGGCTGCGGATCGAGTAACAGCAATCGCTTGTCGTACTGCGGCAAGGCCAACATGTTGCTGGCCGTTGGCGTGCTGGGCAGCGTTAGGCTGAGGCTGAAGCAACTGCCTTGCTGCGGCTGGCTGTTGAGGCTGATTGCACCACCCATCAGGCGCAACAGTTTATGGCTAATTGACAGGCCCAGGCCGCTGCCGCCGAACGAGCGCGTCGTGGACGAGTCGGCTTGGGTAAAGGGCTTGAACAGTTTGGCTTGCTGCTCGGGTGTCATGCCGATGCCAGTGTCTTGGATGTGCAGGCGATAAAAAGTGTTCCCGTCAGGCGCAGGGTTGGCGCTGAGGTGCAGGTGAACATGGCCCTGGTGGGTGAACTTGATGGCATTGTTGAGCAGGTTGAGAATGATCTGGCGTAGACGTAATGGGTCGGCCATCACCTGTAGCGGCACGTCGGGGTCAATCAGCAGCAGGAGTTGCAGTGACTTTTTCTGCGCTTGGGGCTGCATTAACCTGAGTGCGTCGATCAGAATTTCTTCCCAGTCGCAGGGCACCTGTTCAAGGCGCAGCATGCCGGCCTCAATTTTGGACAGGTCGAGGATGTCGTTGAGTAACGCCAGTAGTAACTCGGCGGAGACCTGCAGGGTATGCACCAACTCCTGCTGCTGCTTGGACATGGCGGTGTCGGCCAGGACTTTGGCCATGCCGATCACGCCATTCATCGGCGTGCGAATCTCGTGGCTCATGGTGGCCAGAAATTCGCTCTTGGCGCGGTTGGCATCTTCAGCCTCGCTGCGCGCAATCTCCAGGCCCCATTCGTACTGTTTGCGTGCGGAGATGTCGCGCAGCATGCCGACAAAGGCTTTTTTACCGCCGATCTGCAAGGGCGATACCGACAGTTCCAAGGCAAACTCTTCGCCGTTCTTGTGCAAGCCATAGAGGTCGCGGGTCTTGTTGATGATCCGCGGTGCATGCAGTTCGGAATGACGCAGATAACCGTCATGGGCCTGGCGAAAACGCAGCGGCAGAAGCATATCGACTTTGTGCCCGAGCATCTCGATGGCCTGGTAACCAAACAGTTGCTCAGCGGCCGGGTTAACGCTGCTGATGGTGCCCTCGGCGGTCAGGGTGATGATCCCCTCGCTGCTGTTACTGATGATGGCCCGCGACAGCTCTTCACTCTTGCGCAGTTGTTCGGCTGTATCGATCACGTGCTGGTGATGCTTGAGTTCGCGCTCCAATTGGCGGTGCAGGGTGCTGGCAAGCACGCCGAATTCGCCAGGCTGGATTTTTTCCAGGTTACTCAGGACATCTTTTGAGTCGCTGGAGGAGATGCTTTGCAGCAAGGTATTCATCGGCTGCAGGACCAAGTGGCGCAGCAGCATGGCCAGGGCGCCGAGCATCAGAGCAGTGGCGAGCATCAGCCAGGTGGTTTGTTGAAGAATTTCGCGGTTGAATTGCTGGCGCGTGTCACGCACGTCCAGTTCTACGTAAATAGCGGCTTGCGTGTTGGCCTGCGCCATTAATTGAGTGTTCATCAGGCGCAGCGGCGCGGCATAGTCATAGTGCTGACCCGCTTGGTGATGTTTGACAATCTTGTTGTTGTGCAACACATCGCTGAGTATGGATTTTGCTTCAAGCGTCGCGCTGAGATCAGTCAGTCGCTGCATGTATTGCTCGGCGCGGGTGCTGGCGATGATTGTGGGTGGCTCACCCGCCACGATCAGCAGAGACTTGACCCCGCGTTCACCACCCAATGACATCACCATCCGACGCAGGTCACTGATCTGGCTGACGGTCTCTGCGCTTATTTGCACGCTGCTGAGAATGATCTGAGCGCGCTCCTCAAGACGTTTCTGCAGTTGGGTTTCACCGCTGCGCTAGGACAGCAGCAAAATAACCACGCCTGAGGCAAGCCAGAGCAGGGTTAGCGGCAACATGATTTGCCGGGAAAGTGAGTGGCGCTTATGCATTGATCAGTCCATGACCAGGGTAGTCAAATCGACCGCTTGCTTGATCTCGCCGTTGTCCAGCAAGAGGCGTTGAGCGCTCTGCAACGCCTTGAGCAGGCGTTGATCGGGGCCGAGGTAAAAGGCTTGGTCAACGGCCCGCAGCAGGTACAGATCATTGAGGATGCTATTGCGAAACTCGTCGACAGTGATGCCTTCGCGCGCCGCCATGATGGTGTCGGCCTTTTGCGGATTCTGCCGTGCATATTCATAGGCCGCCTCCAGGCCTCGCAGCATGGCGTGCACGTCGTCTTTGCGGGTGGCTATAACCTCAGCATCGAGGGCGATGACATCGAGAATCTCCCCAGGAATTTGCCGTGTGCTGAAAATCTCCCGAAGGTGCGGCTGTTTGAGCATGGCAATTGAATAGGGTGGGTAGGTAACGGCGGCGTCTATATCGTTGCTGAGCAGGGCGCTGAGCATGTCGCTTTGCGCCAGGTATACCCGTTGTGCGCTGTTGCTGGTCAGGTTGGCCTTTTCCAATGCGTGGGCCAGCACGAAGTTGTTGATGGTGCCGGCCTCGACGCCCACCCGCTTGCCGGCTAACTGATCAACATGGGTAATACCTGCACGGCTGACGATCAAATCACCGCCACTGGAGTAGTCGGTGACATAGACAATGCGGGGTTGACGTTGGCTTTGTTCGCGGACAATCAGTACGCCGTCTGGCGATGAGCAAAAGCCATCCACCTGCCCCGTCGCATAAGCGCGGCGACTGTCGATGGGCGAGCTGAACTGAACAATTTGCACCTCGACACCCTCCGCCTCGAACAGTTTGAGTTGTTCGGCCAGGTATAAAAACTCATACCCCGGCCATGGGCTAATGGCGATGCGCAGGGGCGGTTTCTCCGGCGGCGAACAGGCGCTGAGAAGTAGCAGCAGGATTAACAGCAGGGGTCTGGTCATGGAGCATTCCGATCAGCGGGCTTTCTCACTATAGACGGCATTCCTGCAGGCAAAAAAAGGCCCAGCACGTAGCTGGGCCTGGATGTTGCGATGGTGCGATCAGTCAACCAAACGATCCAGCAACTCCTTGTCGCGTACGGCACCTTTGTCGGCGCTGGTGGCCAGCAGGGCGTAGGCTTTTAGCGCAGTGGTTACTTTGCGTGGGCGCTTTTCAACGGG
Source organism: Pseudomonas sp. Ga0074129 (assembly GCA_001465025.1). Classification (GTDB taxonomy): domain Bacteria; phylum Pseudomonadota; class Gammaproteobacteria; order Pseudomonadales; family Pseudomonadaceae; genus Aquipseudomonas. Next base: position 971 of record LNDO01000094.1, on the reverse strand, counting down.
CTTCCAGCCTTTCTTGTCCTGTTCTACGCGGCGTGCGGCCAGTTCTTCATCACTGATCAGCAGATTGATCGAGCGCTCGTGGATGTCGATGAGGATTTTGTCACCTTCACGCACCAAACCAATGGCACCGCCCGAAGCAGCTTCTGGCGAAGCGTGACCGATGGACAGGCCGGAGGTGCCGCCCGAGAAGCGGCCGTCGGTCAGCAGGGCGCAGGCTTTGCCCAGGCCTTTGGACTTCAGGTAGCTGGTGGGGTAGAGCATTTCCTGCATGCCTGGACCGCCTTTCGGGCCTTCGTAGCGGATGATGACGATATCACCGGCCACCACTTCGTCAGCGAGGATGCCGCGTACGGCGCTGTCCTGGCTTTCGTAGATTTTCGCGCGGCCTTCGAAGACATGGATCGACTCATCCACACCGGCGGTTTTCACCACGCAGCCATCCACGGCGATGTTGCCGTACAGCACGGCCAGGCCGCCTTCTTGGGAATAAGCATGCTCGACGCTGCGGATGCAGCCGTTCTCACGGTCGTCATCCAAGCTGTCCCAGCGGGTCGACTGGCTGAACGCGGTCTGCGTCGGGATGCCTGCCGGGCCGGCCTTGAAGAAGTGATGCACGGCCTCGTCCTGGGTCTGGGTGATGTCCCATTGGGCGATGGCGTCGGCCATGGAGGCGCTGTGAACGGTCGGAATGTCGGTGTGCAGCAGACCGCCACGGGCCAGTTCGCCGAGGATGGAGAACACGCCACCGGCGCGGTGCACATCTTCCATGTGGTATTTCTGGATATTCGGCGCAACTTTGCACAGCTGTGGAATGCGGCGTGACAGGCGATCAATGTCACGCAGGTCAAACGCCACTTCGCCTTCTTGCGCGGCGGCCAGCAGGTGCAGGATGGTGTTGGTCGAACCGCCCATGGCGATGTCGAGCATGATGGCGTTTTCAAACGCTTTGAAGTTGGCAATGCTGCGCGGCA
>LNDO01000093.1 GCA_001465025.1 Pseudomonas sp. Ga0074129 | reverse complement strand
TCCAGGCCGTGGCTGGCCAGTTTGGTTTTGCCAGCTTCCATCGGCCCGCCGGAGACGAACACCACCGGGATGTTCAGGCGCAGGGCGGCCATGAGCATCCCGGGGGTGATTTTGTCGCAGTTGGAGATGCACACAATGGCGTCGGCGCAGTGGGCGTTGACCATGTATTCAACAGCGTCGGCGATCACTTCGCGGCTCGGCAGCGAATAGAGCATGCCGTCGTGGCCCATGGCGATGCCGTCGTCAACTGCAATGGTGTTGAATTCTTTGGCGACACCGCCAGCGCGCTCGATTTCGCGGGCGACCAACTGGCCCATGTCCTTCAGATGCACGTGGCCGGGCACGAACTGGGTGAAGGAGTTGGAGACGGCAATAATCGGCTTTTTGAAGTCTTCATCCTTCATCCCGGTGGCGCGCCACAGGGCGCGAGCGCCGGCCATGTTGCGGCCGTGGGTGGAGGTCTTTGAGCGGTAATCAGGCATGGCGGTCAATCCTGCAAAGGCTAATCAGATCACAGAGGCCCAGACAACGCGTCTGGGCGGGCGCGGGCTGCTGCTGGGTATGTTGAGCCGGGTTCAGACCCAAGGCAAACGCGAATGATCATTTGCCGGGTGCGGGCAACATCTGCGCAGGGTGAGCGCGGGTGTGGCCGGGCTACAAGTCCGCCTGGGTGCGGCTGGAGAAAGGTGATTCTAACAGGCCGTTGGCGAAACTACTGCGCTTGGCAACAGTGCGTTGCAAATCGCCCGGCGAGCCGGCAGGCGGGGCACCTGCCGGTTGCGCGTGTGCTTAGTTGTTTTGCTCAATGCCACGCATGCGTTCGGAGCGGCGGCGCAGCAGTTCGAGGGTGATCAGTAAGGCGATGGACACCAGAATCAGCAGGGTAGCAATGGCCAGGATGCTCGGGTTGATCTGCTCGCGCAGGCCAGAAAACATCTGCCGGGGGATGGTGCGTTGCTGCGGACCGGCCATAAACAGGATCACCACCACCTCATCGAACGAGGTGATAAAAGCGAACAGCGCACCGGAAATCACTCCCGGGCGGATCAGCGGCATGATGATGTCGAAGAACACCCGCAGCGGCGTAGCGCCCAGGTTCAGGGCTGCGCGGGCCAGGCTGTAGTCAAAGCCGGTCAGGGTGGCGGTCACGGTGATGATCACGAACGGTGTACCGAGTGCGGCGTGGGCAATGATCACACCCAGGTAATTTCCGGCCAGCCCGAGGTTTGAGTAAAAGAAGAACATCCCGGCTGCGGTGATGATCAACGGCACGATCATCGGTGACAGCAGCAGGGCGGTGATCAGCCGCCGCGCGGGCATGTCATCACGGGCCAACCCTACGGCGGCGCAGGTGCCCAGCACGGTGGCAATCACGGTGGCGCAGATGCCGATCAGAAAGCTGTTTTTGATCGCCAGCAGCCATTTGTCGTCATTCAGGATGGCGCTGTACCAACGCAGCGAATAGGCCTCGGGCTGCAAGGTCAGCATGCCTTCGGTAAAGCTGAAGAACGGCTCGACGTTAAACGACAGCGGCACGATCACCAGAATCGGCAAAATCAGAAACAGCAGCACCAGCCACGAACTGGTCTTCAGCAACCAGGCCCCGAGGTGATGCCAAAAGCCGTAATAGGCGGGAATTTTCATAGGTCAGCGTCCAAGGTCGAACGATCGGACGAAGGCGTAGCCCGGATGCAATCCGGGGCCTTAGGCCGCAAGGTTTCCCCGGATTGCATCCGGGCTACGTGAGGTACGGATGACTGTGCGTTCATGCTTAGCCCAGTTTGATATTGCTGGCGCCGACAAAGCGGTCGTACACCCAGTACAGCAGCAGGATCAGGCCCAACAGCAGCGAACCCAGCGCGGCGGCCAGTTCCCAGTTATTCGAGCGCTGCATGTGGAAGGCGATGATGTTGCTGATCATCTGGCCATCGGTGCCGCCGACCAAGGCCGGGGTGATGTAGTACCCGACCGAGATGATGAACACCAGCAACGCACCGGCGCTCAGGCCCGGCAGGGTCATGGGGAAATAGATGCGGGCAAAGGCCGGAATCGGCTTGGCCCCCAACGACAGCGCTGCGCGCAGGTAGCTGGGGTCGATGCCGCGCATCACGCTGTACAACGGCAGAATCATGAACGGCAGCAGAATGTGGGTCATGGCCACCACGGTGGCGAATGAGGTGTAAAGCATCTCGATGGGCTGATCGAGGATGCCAATGCCGAGTAGGAATGAGTTGATCACGCCGTTGGTTTGCAGCAGCGCGATCCAGGCCGTGGTGCGCACCAGCAGTGAGGTCCAGAACGGCAGTAACACAAGGACCAGCAGCAGGTTGGCGCGGTTCGCCGGCAAACCGGCCAGGTAGTAGGCCAGCGGGTAGCCGAGCAGGGCGCAGAACAGGGTGATGACCAGCGCCATCGTCAGCGTCTTGCTGTAGAGCTGCAGGTAGATTTGTGTGTCTTCGCGCACCTGAATGCCCTGCTCGGGGTGCATTTCCAGGTCAAGTGCGGTCAGGTAGTAGTCATAGGTGTAGGGTTTGCCCGCACGCTGAATGGCGTACCAGATTTCCGCTTTGCTCCAGTTGCGGTGTGCGGCCAGCAGGCTTTGCGCACCTTGCTCGTCGAGCTGCTCGGGCTGCAGACGAGACAGTTTACGCGCGGTGGCTTTGACCACGCTGGACATGCCTGCCGAGGCGCGGTTGAGTTCTTCGGCCAGCTTGCCGGACTGGCGCTCTTTGGCCAGGCCCTGCAGTTCTTTGGCGAACACGCTCAAGGTCTGTGTATCGGGTGTGCTTTGGCCGTCCCAGCGCTGTAACTCGTGCAGGGTCAGCGGAATCAGGTTGGTTACCGTGGGGTGATGCACGCTGCGCCAGAGCATGCTGGCGATGGGCGCGACGAAGCTCAGCAGAATAAATACCAGCAACGGCACCACAAACAGAAAGGCGGTCAGGCGCTTTTTGTTGCGCGCGCTGGAGGCTTGGTTGGCTTCGGTGGTGGTCAGGGAGGACAAGCGACTACTCCGGTCGGGTGTTTGGGGTGTTGGGTGGGTGATGGCGCAACACGTTTTGTCTATTGAACGTGCTGCGCCGTGATGCCTAGCCCACCCTACGAACTGCCGTTACTTCAACAGCCACTCGTTGAATTTTTCACCGAGCGATTCGCCGTAGTCCGCCCAGAAATCCGAACCGGCCTGGATACCTTTGCTCAGGTGCGCGGTCGGCAGGTGCGGCGCAGCACTTTGGTCAGCCAGCGGCATGGACGATTTGCGGGTTGGGCCGTAGGCCACATCGGGCATGCCGGCCAGTGGGGTGGAGCCGGTGGCAAAGGCGATGAAGTTCAGCGCCAGGTCTTTTTTCGGTGAACCTTTAACGATGGCCCAAGCGTCGAGGTCGTAGACGTGACCGTCCCAGACGATCACAAAGGGCTTGTTTTCCTGGCGGATGGCGTCATAGAAACGACCGTTAGCCGATTGCACCAGCACCGCGCCGCCATCGTTGAGCAGTTGTGGTGCCTGCGACCAGGAGTCGAACCAGACGATATCTTTTTTGATGGTGTCGAGCTTGGCAAAGGCGCGGGCCTGTCCTTCTGGAGTGGACAGCACGTCATACACTTCGTCCGGCGCCACGCCGTCAGCCAGCAGTGCCCATTCCATGTTCACCTGCGGACGTTTACGCAGGGCGCGCTTGCCCGGCACTTTGCTGGTGTCGAAGAAATCGCCGATGGTTGCGGCCTTGGTGTCGCCGATGGTTTTCTCGTTGTAGGCAAACACCACCGACCAGACGATGTTACCCACGGCGCACTCACTGGCCAGGGCTTCGGGGATAAAGTCTTTTTCGGCCGGTACGCCGTCGATGCCGGCCGGCAGAATGTCACGCGGGATGCTTTCCAGCAGGCCTTCGGAGCAGGCGCGCTCCAGGTCGATTACTTCGAAGTCGACCACGTCCCACTGAATGTTGCCGGACTCGACCTGGGCTTTGATCTCCGCCACGCCGCCGGTGTAATCCTCAAACAGCACCTTAACCCCGGTTTCCTTCATAAAGGGATCGATCACATGTTTTTGCTGGGCTGCACCGTAGGCGCCACCCCATGACACCACGGTCAGCGATTCCTGCGCGCTGGCGGCGAAACTTGCCGTGCCCAGTGCGGCGGCGAGGGCGAAGGTGGAAAAGCGGGTGGTCAGTGTTCTAGCCATTGCTAAGCTCCATTGCTTCTTCGGGTTGTAAGGTCAGGGTGTCTTGACTACGGGGCAGTCCAGCGCCTGGCTGTCTTGCGGCTGCCAGGCCAGGGCGACTTCTTGATGAGCGCTGAGCTGCGGCGCGCTGCTGTCATTCATGTTCTTGACCACCAATTCGCTGCCGCCTGCGGTTTCGAAGTGGTAGCGGATGTATTCACCGACGTAGTGCCGCGTGATAAAGCGCGCCATAACCTGATTGCCGGTGTTGCCGAGGCGCTCGGTGAAGCTGAGTTTTTCCGGGCGGATGGACACTGTGGTCGGCTGGCCGATCTCGGTGCAGTTGGCCTTGAGCACCTGAACCAGGCCGCCATCGTCAAGGCGCACTTGCACCTGTTCATCGCCCACGCTTTCAATCACCCCGGTGAGCTTGTTGCTCTCACCAATAAAGTCCGCGACAAACAGGTTGGCCGGACGCTCGTAGAGCACATGGGGCGGCGCGCATTGCTGGACGATGCCGTTATTGAACACGGCAATGCGGTCGCTCATGGTCAGCGCTTCGGTCTGGTCGTGAGTTACATAGATCACGGTGAAACCGAGTTGCTCATGCAGGCGTTTGATTTCGAACTGCATTTGTTCGCGCAGCTTTTTATCCAGCGCACCCAGCGGTTCATCCATCAACACGATGTCCGGGGCGAAGATCAGTGCGCGAGCAAGGGCCACGCGCTGACGCTGGCCACCCGACAATTGGCCGGGGAAGCGGTTGCCGAAGTCGAGCAATTCGACCAGCGACAGGTACTCATCGACCTTGGCGCGAATCACGTCTTTGGGTTGTTTGCGGATTTTCAGCGGGTAGGCGAGGTTTTCGCGCAGGGTCATGTGCGGGAACAGCGCGTACTGCTGGAACACCATGCCGATGTTGCGCTGGTAAGGCGCGATGCTGGTGACGGGGCGGCCGTTGATCAGAATCTCGCCGCTGGTTACATCCTCGAACCCGGCGAGCATCATCAGGCAGGTGGTTTTACCAGAGCCGGAAGGGCCGAGCAGGGTGATGAATTCGCCCTTGGCCACGTCCAGGTTGAAATCTTTGACTACCAGATGCTTGTGGTCGTACGTCTTCTTAACGTTGGTGAATTGCAGGAACGGTTTGTCCCCAGCCAGGTCAGCCATACCCTTCCCCATATTGTCCGAAACGAATCAGCGGCTTGTGGCCCTGCTTCGACTGCTTATTGGGCTGATCTCGTTTCCGATGGTGGCGGATCAGCCTGCTTGGCTCAGCAAAAGCAATATGCAGGCCATTCCGCGTGAAGCCTTGGTCTGACGGGTTGTTCAGCTTTTTACGGGGGCGAGCAGATAGGGTTTGACGCTGGGTCAGTGAGGCGCGGGGTAACACTTGGGGCGATGATGGCGAGGTGACGCACCTGCCGAGTGCACTCGGCAGGTGCGTGGGGGTCAGCTGTTGGGCAGCAAACGCACGGTCAGGCTCTTGATGTAGCGGGTTTCGGCAATGGCCGGGTGCACCGGATGATCCGGGCCTTGCGCGCCGCGCTCCAGCAGTTGGATGTTGCGATCCAGATGGCGCGCGCTGGTCAGCAGGATGTTCTGCAGGTTGTCTTCTTCCAGGTGCATGGAGCAACTGGCGCTGATCAGAATGCCGTCTTTGTTGAGCAGGCGCATGGCCTGTTCATTCAGGCGGCGGTAGGCGCCTTCACCGTTCTTCTGGTCTTTCTTGCGTTTGATAAAGGCGGGCGGGTCGGCCACGATCACGTCGAAGCGCTCTTCCGAGGCTTTGAGCTGTTTGAGGGCTTCGAACACATCGCCTTCGACGCAGGCGACTTTATCGGTCAGGCCGTTCAACGCCGCGTTTCGCTCCACGCCGTCGAGGGCAAAGCCGGAGGCGTCCACGCACATCACGTCGCTGGCACCAAAGGCCGCGGCCTGCACACCCCAGCCGCCGATGTAGCTGAACAGGTCCAGCACGCGCTTGCCTTTCACATAGGGCGCCAGGCGCGCGCGGTTCATGCGGTGGTCATAGAACCAGCCGGTTTTCTGCCCGTCGATCACCGGGGCTTCGAACTTCACCCCGTTCTCTTCGAGTGCCACCCACTCCGGCACCACACCGAATGGCGTCTCGACATAGCGAGCAAGGCCTTCGGCATCACGCGCGGCAGAATCGTTTTTGAGCAGAATACCGCTGGGCTTGCACACTTGAACCAAGGCGGCGAGAACGTCCTCTTTATTGCGCTCCATGGTGGCGGAAGCCAGTTGCACCACCAGAATGTCGAAGAAACGGTCTACCACTAAGCCGGGCAGCAGGTCGGAATCGCCATACACCAGGCGATAACAGGGCTTGTCGAACAGGCGCTCGCGCAGCGACAGGCAGACGTTCAACCGATGCACCAGCAGGGATTTATCCAGCACGTGCTTGACGTCACGTGACAGCAGGCGGGCGCAGATCAGATTGTTCGGGCTCATGGCCACGATGCCGAGTGGCTTGCCGCCAGCCGCTTCAAGCACCGCCTGATCACCTGCGGCAAATCCGCCCAGGGGCGTGACGGCAACATCGATCTCATTGCTATAAATCCACAGGTGGCCGGCGCGCAGGCGTCGATCGGCGTTGGCTTTCAGGCGCAGGCTGGGCAGGGACATGCTGGGGACTCCGAAAAAAGAGCGAAATTATAGCGGGTTCGACAAGGCTGCGCGGTTACAAAAGTCGTCTGTGGAAGTGTTGCAGGATTAGCTAGACTGCTTATCAACTCGCGCCTCGGTTGTATCCCCATGTCCCAAGAACTCTCCGCCGAATACATCCAGCAAGTGCTGCAAGGCATCAGCGTTCCGCCGCAACCGCAGATCATGGTGGACTTGCAGATGGAGCAGGTGATGCCCAACCCTGATCTGCGGGCTATCGCCAAGCTCATCAGCCAGGATCCGGGCCTCTCCGGTGCGTTGCTTAAAGTGGTCAATTCCCCCTTCTTCGGCTTGGCCAATCGCATCGCATCCATCCAGCAGGCAGTCAATCTGCTGGGTTGCAACACCGTGATCAATCTGATTAATGCCCAGTCCATACGCGGTGAATTGACCGATGAGGCCATCGTCAACCTCAACCGTTTCTGGGACACCGCGCAGGATGTGGCCATGACCTGTCTGACCTTGGCCAAGCGGATCGGTTACCGCTCGCCGGACGAGGCCTACACCCTGGGGCTTTTCCACAACTGCGGCATACCGCTGATGCTTAAGCGCTTCCCCAACTATATGGATGTGCTTGAGCAAGCGTATGGCAATGCCAACGAGCAGCACCGGGTGGTGGACACCGAGAACGATCTGCTCAATACCAACCATGCCGTGGTGGGGTATTACACGGCGAAGTCGTGGAATCTGCCGCTGCATCTGTGTGAAGTCATCGCCAGTCATCACAACGCCTTAGCCATCTTCACTGAGGATTCGGGGCGTGACGCACAGCTAAAAACCTTGCTGGCGATTCTGAAAATGGCCGAGAACATTTGCGATACCCATCGCATTCTCGGCAACCAGAACGAAGACCGTGAGTGGCAGAGCATCGAACAGCTGGTGCTGGAGTATGTCGGCTTGTCCGAGTACGACTTCGAGAACCTGCGCGAGAGTATTCGCGATCTGGGCGCGGGTCTTTAAGGCGGCAGTGGCGTATCGTCGCTCTCGGGCATTCCTGCTAAGGTTGTCGCCCGTTTTGACTGCGCCTGATGCCCTGTTATGCCTGAGCTTCCTGAAGTAGAAACCACCCGTCGCGGTATTGCCCCTTATCTCGAAGGCCAGCGCGTCAGCCGAGTCATCGTGCGCGACCGTCGGTTGCGTTGGCCTATCCCCGAAGACCTTGATGTGCGCCTGTCCGGCCAGCGTATTGAATGCGTCGAGCGGCGCGCCAAGTACCTGCTGATCAAAGCCGAAACCGGCACGCTTATCAGCCATCTGGGTATGTCTGGCAGTTTGCGCTTGGTGACGTGCGGTTTGCCTGCAGGCAAGCATGAACATGTCGATATCGAGCTGGCGTCGGGCATGGCGCTGCGCTACACCGACCCTCGCCGTTTCGGGGCGTTGCTCTGGAGCCGTGAGCCTTTGCAGCATGAACTGCTGCGTAAGTTGGGCCCCGAACCGTTGACCGACCTGTTCGATGGTGAGCGCCTGTTTCAGCTTTCGCGGGGGCGCAGCATGGCAATCAAGCCCTTTATCATGGATAACGCTGTGGTGGTGGGGGTGGGCAATATTTACGCCAGCGAGGCGTTGTTTGCCGCCGGCATCGATCCCCGTCGAGAGGCCGGTTCAGTCTCGCGCACGCGCTATGTAAAGCTGGCGGCGGAGATCAAACGCATTCTGGCCTACGCCATCGAGCGCGGTGGCACCACCTTGCGTGATTTCGTCGGAGGCGACGGCCAGCCCGGTTACTTCCAGCAAGAACTGTTTGTGTACGGGCGCGGCGGTGAGTTTTGCAAAACTTGTGGCAGCACCTTGCGCGAGGTCAAATTGGGCCAGCGCGCCAGCGTGTATTGCCCGCGCTGCCAAAGCTGAGTGAC
>LNDO01000092.1 GCA_001465025.1 Pseudomonas sp. Ga0074129 | reverse complement strand
CAAGGCGAAGGCGGTTTCTACGTCGCGCCGAAAGACTTCATGCTGCGCCTGCGCGCCCTGTGTGATCAGCACGGCATCCTGCTGATTGCCGACGAAGTACAAACCGGCGCAGGCCGTACCGGCACCTTCTTCGCCATGGAACAAATGGGCGTCGTCGCCGATTTGACCACCTTCGCCAAATCCATCGCCGGCGGCTTCCCGGTGGCCGGTGTGTGCGGCAAGGCCGAATACATGGACGCCATTGCACCCGGCGGTCTGGGCGGTACTTACGCTGGCAGCCCGCTGGCCTGCGCCGCGGCGCTGGCGGTGATGGACGTGTTTGAAGAAGAAAAACTGTTGGACCGCTGCAAGGCAGTGGGCGAGCGCCTAGTTACCGGCCTCAAAGCCATTCAGACCAAGCACAACAGCATCGGCGAAGTGCGCGCCCTCGGCGCGATGATTGCCATGGAGCTGTGCGAAGGCGGCGACGTACACAAACCCAACGCCGCGCTGACCGGGCAGATCGTCGCCAAGGCGCGCGACAAGGGCTTGATCCTGCTGTCGTGCGGCACCTACGGCAACGTCTTGCGCGTGCTGGTGCCGTTGACTGCTGAAGATGAACTGCTCGACCGTGGCCTGGCGATCATCGCCGAGTGCTTCGACGAACTGGCCTAAGCCTCAGTGCGTGACCCACAAAACCCGCTTCGGCGGGTTTTGTGCATTTCAGCCCAGCACTAATCCGGCCCGTCGCGGCTAAGGCCCCTCCCACAGCGTGCGCGCAGGCAACAGCCATTCGTGGGGCGACAGATTCGATGACGCGCTCAGTTCTAGGGGTTGGCCGAGTTGCAGCGAAGCCCAGTCGTTAGCTTTCTGGCGGCGGCAAAAAGCGTGCCGCTGATCCACGTCAATAGTCCCCTAAGCCTTCTCATTTAATACTTTAGCCGCTCTAGATCAGGCATTGCGGGCGTGCTAAAAGTTGACCCTTCCATCAGCTGTTGCACGGCTGGTAGTGGCTTTTAAGCCTCGAATGCTTAGACTGCGCGCCCTTCAGTCTGCGCCATCATTGTGCGATTACCCTGTTTGAGGTGTTCATGCCGTTTTCGGCCAAAGCGTTGCAAGTTCTGATTGCTGAGGCGGAACCCTGGACGGCCGATCTGCTCCTGCAACTGGTGCGCGATGTCAGGCCTGATGCGCGCGTACATGTGGTCAGCGACGGCGAAGCGGCTTTGGCGCATTGTCAGAAACGCTGGCCGGCGTTGGTCATCGCTGATGGCGAGTTACCGGGGGTGGACGGCCTGGAGTTGCTGCGCCAGTTGCGTCGCCTACCGCGCGGTGCCCAATTGCCCTTCGTGCTGATCAGCGGGCGTCTCGATGTTCACAGCGTGCGCGCGGCGCGGCCACTGGCCCCCGCGGCCTACCTGGCTAAACCCTTCAATGCCGAAAAATTGCGTCAGCGCTTACAAGCGCTGCTCGGCAGTGCTAAAGCTGCAACGAACGCACCGGTACGGCCCATCAACAGCCTGGATGACTACCTCAATGAGCGGCGCGAAGAAGGTCAGGGTGCGCCCTTGCTGGCCGAGGTTCGCGATGCCGTCAGCCGCTGCATGAACGGTGAAGACTATGACCTGCGCCAGTTGGAGCGCTTGTTTAGCCGCGAGCCGCAGATCACCGCGCGCCTGATTGCCGCGGCCAACAGCGCCGCCCAGCATCAGGGCGCACCTTGCCAGACCTTGCGTCAGGCGCTGCCGCGCTTAGGCGTGGCGCATACCCTTAACCTGGTGCTGGGTTTGGCCATTCAGCGCAATGTGCAACTCAAAGACCCACGTCTGGCGAGCCTGGCCCAAGCGGTTTATGCGCGCACTGAACAGAGCGCCGATCTGGCGCACTGGTTGGCCAATGAACTGCACCTGGATGCCGAACTGTGTTTTACCGCTGGCTTGCTGCACAACATCGGTGAGCTGGCCTTGTTGCGCAGCCTGCAGGATTGGCTCGATGGCGGAGGCGAATTAGACGATGAAGCGATCGCGCAGCAGATGAGTCGCCGCGCCGCCGGTTTTGGATCGGCCCTGCGCATTCAGTGGCGCTTGCCAATTGGTCTGCGTGAGCTGATTGCGGCCTTTTACAATCTGGGCAGTGGTGTGTTTAGTCGCGAGGCGTTGGTCCTCAACCTGGTCAGCGAGTTGCTCAACCTGGGCAGTCGGCAACCCCATGAGTTGCTCGACAGCCGGTATGCACGGCTGCTGCGCATTGATGCGGGGTTATTGAAACGACTGCCGCTGAAACGCCCGGCGGATGCTCAGGCGTTGGCGACGGCGTAAACCTTCGGCGGGCTGTTAGAGGTCGGTGGCGGCCAGGTCGGAAATAGTCGCGTTGACGTCCATGCTCGCCCGCTCCATTTCCGTAACGGCGCGCAGTACTTTGCTCCAGTCTCTGGCTTGCGCGGCGTGCAGCGCTTCTTGAGCGCTTTCGTGCACCACGCGGTGCGGCTGATCCAGTTGCTGGAAGCTGCGCTGTTTGCCGTAGCGGGCGTGGGTGTCGCTGCTCTGATACCACTGTCCCAGGCGGCAGGTGGTGTGGGTGCTGAGTTGGGTGTTGCTGTCTTGCAGAAACAGGCGCTGGTACACCGTGAGCTTGAACAGCAGGTGATCAAGCTTGACCGCTTCGCAGAATGAGCCCAGGGCGATGCCTTCAATCAGCTGGGTCATGTGCTCGCCGAGCACGACCATTTCATCCAAGGTTTGCGCTGAACGTGATACATCCCCAGACAGCCGCGTGGCCTCGCTCGACAGACTGCCGATGGAGCGGCTGGCGCTGTCGGTTTCCTGATTGATGCTGCCAACCAGAGCGCTGATTTCCTGCGTGGCCTGGCTGGTGCGTTGCGCCAGTGCGCGCACCTCGTCGGCGACCACCGCAAAACCACGGCCTTGCTCGCCCGCGCGCGCAGCTTCGATAGCAGCGTTCAACGCCAGCAAGTTGGTCTGGTCGGAAATGGCTTTGATCAGTTCGACAATCCGGCTGATTTCACTGACGCGCTGTTGCAGCAGATCAACGCTTTGTACGCTGCTGACACCTTGCACGGCCATGCTGCTGAGCGATTCAGAAAAGCCGCCGAGCAGGGCCGAGGTCTGCTGAAAGATGCCGCTGTTTTGTTCGAGTTTGCTCACTTCGCGACTGAGCTGGTCGGCCTGCGCCACCACGCCGTCACGGGTTTGCGAGAGGGAGTCTTCAAAGCGCGCCAGTTTGCCGTGCAGTTCGTGTTGGTAGCGCGTGACACCGTTGAGTTCGTTGCGCTCTTGCTGGTTTTGTTGGGTCAGGCTGCGCAGCTCATCCAGCTCGCGCTGCATGGATGATTTTTCCTGATTCAGGCGGCTGACTTCCTGCTCCAGGCTTTCACAACGCAAACGCCATTTACTGTCGAACATGATGCACAGAGCTCCAAGGCAAGGCAGGAGAAGATATCCGGCACGGCCGGTTGTGTAGTGTATTTCGGCTTATTCCAGCAAAGGTTGAGCCGTATCAGTGTGGATCAAGCGGCAGGGGTAATTGCACTTCACCCCAGGCGCTGTCGGCTAGCTGAGACAGCGGTTGTGGATGGCCGATGATGTAACCCTGAGCATAGTCCAGGCCTAGCCTGCGCACGCACTCGAGGCTGGCCCTGGTTTCAACAAACTCGGCCACTGTGCGCAGGCCCAGTTGCTGGGCGATTTGCTGCATGGAGCCGACCATGGCCTGGTTGATCGGGTCGTTTTCCAGGCCGCTGATAAAGCTGCCGTCGATTTTCAAAATATCCAGCGGCAAATGACGCAGGTAGGCGTAGGACGCAAAGCCGCTGCCGAAATCATCCAGCGCCACTTTCAGGCCCATGCTGCGCAGTTGTTTGATCCACTGTGCCGACACGCCCAACTCGCCCAATGCGACCATTTCTGTGACTTCGATGCAGAGTTTGTGTGCCGGCAGATTATGCCGCTGCAACTCTTGCGCAAACATGTCGTGAAAGTGAGCGTTGAGCAGCGAGTTGGCCGTCAGGTTGAGGTTGACCTGGGCAAGCTGCGCCAAGTGCAAAGGGTTATCCGCCAGCCATTGCAGCAGGTGCGTCACCACCCAGCGGTCGATGGCGCCGAGAAGGCCGAAGCGTTCTGCCGCATCGAGAAACTGTCCGGGGCTGATGCACGCGCCGCTTTGCGGGTCACGGTAGCGCAGCAGCACTTCATAGTGCAGGCCGCTGGAGGGTGTTTGCAGCGCCATCACCGGCTGATAGAACAGCTCGAAGTGACCCTGCTCAATCGCCTCACGCAAACGCGTGATCCACTGCAACTGACGTTGGTGCTCAAGCAGCAAACCGTCTTCGGGGTTGAACAGCTGCACCTGATTGCGGCCTTGATGCTTGGCGCGTTGGCTGGCGCTATCGGCCCAGTTCAGGGCAGTTTCCCAGTCACTGACGGCGCGGCTTAGTTCCAGCAGGCCGACACTGGCTTGCACGCGGAAGGGCCGTCCCTTCCAGTTGAAGACAAACTGCTCGACACATTGGCGCAGGGTTTCGGCATGCGCTTGCGCTGTTTGGTTATCTACGTCACGCAGCAGCACCGCAAACTCATCCCCACCCAGGCGCGCCAACTCAGCCTCGCGCGGCAGGTGATGCAGCAGATGGCTGGACAGTTGACGCAGCAACTGGTCGCCAGCGGTGTGGCCGCAGAGGTCGTTGACCTGTTTGAACTGATCCAGGTCCAGGCACAGCAGATGGCTGAAGCGCTCGCTGGCTCCGGTCTTGAGGGTTTCGCGCAGCAGGCGCTCCAGTTCCCGGCGATTGAGCAGGCCGGTCAGCGAATCATGGGCGGCCAGGTACTGCAGGCGCTCTTCCAGGGCGCGGCGCTCGCTCAGGTCGACCACGATGCCTTCAATACAGTCTTGGTTAGCCCGCACATGCAGCGACAGGTAAACCCAATGCCGCTCACCATCAAGGCCGACGATTTCGCATTCCAGGCTGACCGCCTTCTGCTCGCTGTGCAGCTGCCTCATTTGCTCGGCCCAGCATTCGCTGCCCAGCAGCTGTTGCATGCTTAGGTTTATGGCGTGCGGCGGTAAGGCCAATAGCGCAGCGAAGCTGGGGTTGCTTTCTTGCAGGCTGCCGCTGCGCGTGCAGCGGAAAATGCCTTCGCCGCTGCTGCTGAACAGCGCCTGGTATTGTTCCAGATTACCCAATGCCTGGGCTTCGCTGCGCAGCAAGGCGCGGCGGATCTGCTCCAGCTGTTTATCCAGAATGCCGCCAAACAACAGCATGCTCAGCACTGGCAGGTAGGCGTACATCGCGCTCAGGCCCGCTGGTAATGGCAATGCACCGCTGCGCGCCAGCGGCACCATCAGCATCAACAGCAGTGCAGCGCTCCAGCACAGCAGGTAACCGAGGGCATATGGCCGGCGCTGGCGCAGTGCCAACACCAGCAACATCAGTTGGTACACCCCGGTGAGTAGGATCAGCCAGTTGAGCGTTTGATAGGCGCGGTAGTGGCCGAAGCTGATAACCGTCCAGGCGCATACCAGCAAGGTGACGGCAAACAGGCTGTCGCGCAGGTAGCGCAGGCGGCCGAGTTGAATTTTCAGGGCGCTGGCGAGGAACAGGCTGCTGAAAATCAATATGCCTGGGTTGGATAGATTGGACAGTTGCGCGGAAAGCCACGGCCATTGCGGCCAGAGCAAGTCAATCACACCATGCAGGGTGGCGTTGTAGAGCGTCACGCTGGCCACGGTTAGGCAGAACCACACCAGTTGCTGTTCGCGCAGGGTGCTGAACTTGACCATAAAAAACAGCAGCAGGCTGATCAGCGCCCCGAGCAGCAAACCGCTGCGCATCCACTGCTCAGCTTGCAGCAGCGGACTGTGTTCGGCGGCTACCAGTTGCATCGGCATGTTCACCGCTGAACCGCTCTGTACGCGCAGCAACAGGGTGTGCGGTCCTTCGCCCAGGCGCGGCAGGCGAATTACAACATGCGGTGACGGCTCGCCGCGTTGCAGAAAAGGTCGATGGTCGCCGCTGTAGAAGGGTGCGATCAGGCGCTCGCGGTCGTATAACCACACTTCGATGTCGTCGAGGTAAGCGCGGTCGATGATCAGGTCGAGGCGTTCAGCCAGCGGTGCTTGCAGCTTAAACGCCAGCCACCAGGCGCTGGCCGAATAGCCCATGCGTGGCACGCCCTGCACTTGATGACCTTCGTGGGCGATGCGTTCATACACCTCGGCGGCGGTCAGGTTACCGCTGGCATCTTCCAGTACCACGCTGGCCGGTACGTTGACCGGCTGTTTCAGCTGCGCGTTGTCGACCGTGAGCAGCGGCACTTCAGCACGCGCAACTGCACCGCTTAGCAAGGCAGTCAGCAGCAAGGTCAGCAGCGGCAGGGTGAGCAGGCGGTGCATCCGGGCGTCTCAATTAACGGCGAGAGAGGCCAACGCAGTGCACACAGCTGGCTGCTCAAAAGGCGTCGACGCCCAGATTCTAGCTCAGAACCGGCGATTTGATTGCGCTTAGCGTCTCACTGAGCTCCAGCAGCAAGCCGTTGATCTGTTCGGCCGTCATCTGGAATGGGTCGAAGCGGTCGCTCGATGAATACTTGAGAAACAGCTCGCGATTGGCCTGCTTGGCCCCGGCCCAGCCCATGCTCCAACTGCTGTAACGGCGCACACTGATCTCGGCGTAGTCGAGGATGGTCAGGTCTTTGTGGCGGCTGTCATCGGCCAGTCGGTTGTACAGCGCATTGACCTCAGCGCGCGGCCCTTCCAGCGCCTGCAAGAAAACATCAGCGTTGCAGCAGAGCATGCCGGTCAGGCCTTTACCGGGGTTGTTGCGTTGCGAACTGTCGAGAATCTCGCGGATCAGTTCGGCTGAAACGCTGTGGCTGGCACGGCTGGCATACGTGAGGCGTACAAGCATGATCAAGCCCTCGATGGCGTTGAGCGGTTGTAAAGAGATAGTTAGACGGTAATTGTGCAACACCTGTACAAGTGCTGTACAACTTATGGGGCGTAATTCTTGTTTACACCTGTGTAACAAAAGCTGCCGAGCACTCTCTATAGTGGCGATCAGAAGCTGACGACGATCAATCAGTCCGCCAATCCGTAGAAGGATCCAACCGTGCACGCCATGCTGCCCCTGCTCGATCAACTGGCTTTTCCGGCTATTCGCCGCGGCCAGTTGCAAGCGCTGCAGATCAACCTGACTTACCGCTGCAACCAGCGCTGCCTGCATTGCCACGTCAATGCCGGGCCGACGCGCACCGAGGCCATGACCGATGAGAGCCTGGCGCTGTTGCATCAGGTGATTGACGCCCATTCAGTGCAGACCTTGGATCTGACCGGCGGCGCGCCGGAAATGCACCCGCGTTTTCGCGAGCTTGTCGAGCATGCGCGCCGTGAAGGCTTACGGGTGATCGACCGTTGCAACCTGACCATCCTCAGCGAGCCGGGCCATGAAGACCTGGCGCAGTTTCTTGCCGATCAGGGCGTCGAAATCAGCGCATCCTTGCCCTGCTACTCGCGCGATAACGTCGACAAGCAGCGCGGCGATGGTGTGTTTGATGCCAGCATCCGTGGCCTGCAACAGCTCAATGCCCTGGGTTACGGCCAGCCGGGCAGCGGTCTGATTCTCAACCTGGTGTTCAACCCACAAGGTCCAAGCCTGCCGCCGCCACAAGCGGCGCTCGAAGCCGATTACAAACATCGTTTGGCCGAAGATTTCGGCATCGTCTTCAATCACCTGCTGACCATCACCAATCAACCGATTGCACGTTTTGGCAGCACCCTGGTCAGCAAAGGCCAGTTCAACGGCTACATGCAGTTGCTGCGCGACAGCTACCGCCCGGAAAACCTTGAGCCGCTGATGTGCCGCAGCCTGGTCAGTGTCGATTGGCAGGGTTACCTGTACGACTGCGACTTCAACCAGATGCTTGACTTGCCGCTGGCGTTGCCCGAGCTGATCGGTCGCGACCGGCCACACCTGCGCGATCTGCTCGGTGCGAGCCTGGACGGCAAGCCCATCGTCACCCGTGATCACTGCTTCGCCTGCACCGCCGGGCAGGGTTCCAGTTGCGCTGGCGCACTCATTGAATAGGACTTAAAACATGCAACCCACTAGCACCACCGGGATGTTTTTCTGGGGTTTTCTTGTGGCTTATGGGGTCTTGATGGTGGCTTTTTCGCCACGCTCCGTGACCCTGGGCGGCTTCTTCAATGGTGAAGACGGTCGTGGCCGCAGCGCCAGCCCCTGGCTGATCACCTCCAGCATCTTTATCAGCTGGATCTTCGCCAAATCGGTAACCAACGCCGCCAATCTGGGGGCGACCTATGGCTTAGTCGGCGGTTTGGCCTATGCCATGTACTGGCTGTCGATCCCGCTCACTGGCTTTGTCATCTATCGCCTGCGCCGCCGTTACGCGGCCACCGGCTTGGTGAGTTTTCTCAGCAGTCATTACGGACGCGGTGCAGCGCTGGCGTTTTCCGCCGCGATTCTGATTCGCCTGTTTAACGAGGTGTGGAGCAACACCGCGGTGGTCGGCGGCTATTACGGTGATTCGGGCAGCTTCGAATTTATTGCGGCGGCCTTGTTGTTCACCGCCGTGACCCTGGCCTACAGCCTGCGCGGTGGGCTGCGCAGCTCGATCATCACCGACGCGGCGCAGGCGGCAATCTTCGTCATTGCCCTGGTCTGGGTGCTGGGCATGGTATTGCCGCAGCATTCGCCCCGCGAGTTGGCCAGCACCAGCCATTGGGCGTTGAGTGCCGGCGTCGACCTGCTGCTGGTCGCTGGCTTGCAAGCGTTTAGCTATGGCTTCCATGACCCGGTGCTGACGGATCGCGGCTTTATCAGCGAAGAAAAGTCCATGCGCCGCTCCTTCCTGATTGCCGGCATTCTCGGTTTTATCGCCATCTTCGCCTTCAGCCTGATCGGCGTGCATGCGCAGCTGCTGGGAGTGCCGGCTTCCGATAACGTACCGGCCGCGCTGGCGAAAACCATGGGGATTGGCGCGCTGTTGCTGATGACCGTGGTGATGGTTTCGGCGGCGGGCTCGACGCTGGACTCCACCTTCTCCAGCCTGGCCAAACTGGCCGGGCGCGAGTTGCCGAAACTGGCAGGCCGTGACCTGGGCCAGAAAGCCATTGGCGTGGGCATGGCGGTGATGGTGGTGTTCGCCCTGCTGGGTAACCTGCCGATGATCGCCGGCACCGACATTCTCAAAGCCACCACCATCAGCGGCACGATGGTCATCGGTCTGGCACCGGTGTTTATCCTGCACGGCCTGACCACGCCGACCCGCCTGGGTTTTCACCTGAGTTTCTGGACCGGTCTGGGCTTAGGCGTTGCCCTGACTCTGGGCTGGATTCCGCAAAGCTGGGCCATTGGTGATGGCAAATACGCCCTGCTGCTGGGCACCAACCTGTATGGCTTAGGCCTCTGTGTGTTGGGCTACCTGCTGCCGGGTTGGTTGTCGCGCCGCCCGCAAGGGATTGCCTGATGCGCGCCGGTCGCGATTGCCCGTTGGATTACCGCTTAGGGCGCGAGGCCTTTGCCGGTGAAGCGCTGTTCGCCTGCGACACGCTTTATGTGGCCGGTGGCCTGTATGGCAATCGTCAGGCCTTGGCGGCCCTGCAACAGCGTGTGGCCAGCGAGCCGGGCGCGCGCCTGGTGTTCAACGGCGATGCCCACTGGTTTGATGCCGATGCTGCGATTTTCCAGCAGATTGAGCAGGGCCTTGCGGGCCATCTGGCGCTGCGTGGCAATGTTGAAACCGAACTGGGCCGTGCCGATGACAGCGGTGCGGGTTGCGGTTGCGCCTACCCGATGAGCGTGGATGAGGCCGTGGTCGAGCGTTCCAATGCCATCCAGCAACAGTTGAACCGCACCGTACAAGGCATCCCCGCGATGGCCGAACGCCTGGCCGCACGTGCCAGCACCGCACTGGTGAGCGTGGGCGGGCAGCGCGTGGCGATCAGTCATGGCGACGAGCAGTCTCTGGCGGGTTGGAGTTGTTCGCGTGAATCGCTCAGCGAAGAGGCGCGTCAGCACGCGCTGGACCAATGGTTCGCCGCGCAGAACATTCAGGTGTTGGCCACTAGCCACACGTGCTCGGCGGTGGCGCTCAACCTGACGCACGGCGCGTTGATCAATAACGGCGCGGCCGGGCTACCCAACTTTGCTGGCGGCCGTTATGGCTTGGTCAGTCGTATCGCAACCACGCCCCATCCCGCCGCGCTGTATCGCGGTCAGCGCAATGGCCTGTTTATCGAGGCACTGCCACTGAATTACCAGCACGACGCCTTTCTCGCCGACTTCGACCGCCAATGGCCAGCCGCCAGTCCGGCGGCACTGTCCTACCGTTCACGTATTTTGGGTGCCGTGGCCGACCAGCCGCAGCATGCCCTACTGGCCGGCTTTAGCCTGTGCCAAAGCCTGTGCGCTCTGGAGGCGCTGACTGATGAATAGCCGTAAATTGGCCTTGATGGGCGTGATTCTCGCCCTACTGGGCAGCTTCTTTGTCTTCGACATCGGCCAGTACCTCAATCTGGAGGCGCTTAAAGCACAGCAGGCGGCATTGAATGCCCAAGTAACGGCGCAGCCCTGGCTGGCGGCCGGGGTGTTCTTCCTCGCCTATGTGGCGGTTACGGCGTTGTCCTTGCCCGGCGCGGCGTTGATGACGCTGCTTGCCGGTGCGCTGTTCGGTCTGCTCGAAGGCTTTATTCTGGTGTCGTTCGCCTCGACGCTGGGCGCCACGCTGGCCATGCTCAGCAGTCGTTTTTTGCTGCGCGACTGGGTGCAGAGCCGCTTTGGTCAGCGCCTGGCTGGCATTGATGCGGGCATCGAGCGTGAGGGCGCGTTCTACCTGTTTGCCTTGCGTCTGGTGCCGGTGTTCCCGTTCTTTTTGATCAACCTGGCCATGGGCCTGACCCGCTTGCCAGCGCGCACCTACTGGTGGGTGAGCCAACTGGGCATGCTGCCGGGCACGTTGGTGTTCGTGAACGCCGGGCGTGAACTGGGCAAGCTCGATTCGCTGGCCGGCATTCTTTCGCCGGGGCTGCTCGGTGCCTTTGTGCTGCTCGGCGTGTTCCCGCTGATCGCGCGCAAGCTGCTGGGGCTGATTCAGGCGCGACGGGTGTACGCCGGCTGGGACAAACCCAAGACCTTCGACCGCAATCTGCTGGTGATCGGCGCGGGTGCTGGTGGCTTGGTCAGCGCCTATATCGCGGCGGCGGTGAAGGCCAAAGTCAGCCTGATCGAAAAACACCAGATGGGCGGCGACTGCCTGAACACCGGCTGCGTGCCGTCCAAGGCGCTGCTGCGTTCGGCCAAGCTGGCCAATGAGCTGAAGAAAGCCCCGGCGCTGGGGTTTAGCGGTGTGCAAGGCACGGTGGATTTCCCGGCGGTGATGGAGCGGGTGCAGCGGGTGATTGCTGACATCGAGCCGCACGACTCGGTCGAACGCTACACCGGCTTGGGCGTTGAGGTGATTCAGGGGCAGGCGAAAATCCTCTCGCCCTGGAGTGTGGAGGTCAACGGCCAGACCCTGACCAGCCGTAACCTGATTATCGCCGCTGGCGCACGGCCGCTGGTGCCAAACATTCCGGGCCTGGAGCAGGTGCAAAGCTACACCTCTGACACCATCTGGGGCCTGCGCGAACAACCGCGTTGGCTGCTGGTGCTGGGTGGCGGGCCAATTGGCTGCGAGCTGGCGCAGGCATTTCAGCGCCTTGGCAGCCAGGTGATTCAGGTGGAACTGGCCGAGCGCTTATTGCCGCGTGAAGACGCAGATGCCAGCGCGCTGGTGCTCAACAGTTTGCTGGCCGATGGCGTCGACGTGCGTTTGCAACACCGCGCGGAACGCTTTGAAGTGGTCAACGGCGAGCAGCGCATGATTGCCCGCCGTCAGGACACCGGCGAAGAAGTCACCATCGCCTTCGACGGCCTGCTGCTGGCGCTGGGTCGGGTGGCCAATGTCAGCGGTTATGGCGTTGAAGAACTGGGCCTGACCCTGCGCCCCAACGGCACGCTGGAAACCGACGACTACCTGGCCACGCGCCTGCCCAATGTCTTCGCCGTGGGCGATGTCACCGGGCCTTATCAGTTCACCCATGTGGCGGCGCACCAAGCGTGGTACGCGGCGGTGAATGCGCTGTTTGGCAGCTTCAAACGTTTCAAGGTGGATTACCGGGTCATCCCGCATTGCACCTTTACCGACCCGGAAGTGGCGCGCGTCGGCCTCTCGGAGACTGAGGCGCAGGCCAAGGGCATTGCCTATGAAGTGACGCGTTACGGCATCGACGACCTCGACCGCGCGATTGCCGACGAAGCCGCCCATGGCTTTGTCAAAGTGCTGACCGTGCCGGGTAAGGATCAGATCCTCGGCGTCACCATCGTCGGCGAGCATGCCGGTGAATTGCTCACCGAATACGTGCTGGCCATGAAGTACAACCTCGGTCTGAACAAGATTCTCGGCACCATCCACAGCTACCCGACCATGAGCGAGGCGAATAAATACGCCGCCGGTGAATGGAAGCGCGCGCATGCCCCGCAGGGCTTGTTGCGCTGGGTCGAACGTTTTCATGCCTGGAGGCTTAAATGAAGCGCGTCGGGCTGCTGGCCGTGCTGTTGTTGGCCCCGCTGGCGCAGGCGGAAAACCTGCTGAGCCCCTGGACAGCCGGGCCGCCAGCAGGCGAATGGTCAACGCCGTGGAAGCTGGCGGATATTCCCAAGCTCAAGCCCTCGGTGCGCACATTGGTAGAGCTGGACGGTCAGCCCGTGCTGCAAATCAAGGCCGATGCGGCGGCGGGTGGTTTGCTCCATCCGCTCGATTTGCCCGGCGATCAACCCTGGCAACTGAGCTGGCAATGGCGCACTGAGCAGGCCTTGGATCAGGCCCGTTTTGCCACCCGTGAAGGCGATGACTACGCCGCACGCGTCTATGTGCTGCTCGATTACCCGCTGGATTCGCTGAGCTTCGCCACGCGGCAAAAGCTGCGTCTGGCGCGCACCTTCTTCGATCCCGACCTGCCGGCGGCAACCCTCAGTTACGTTTGGGACAACCGCGCGGCCCCCGGCACCCATGCACGCAGTGCCTATACCGAGACGGTGGAGATGATTGTGCTACGCGGCCCGGAAGCCGCGCTGGGCCAGTGGCAGAGCGAATCGCGCGACTTGCGCGCCGACGCTATTGCCGCTTTTGGCAGCGCACCGCGCAAAATCCTCGGCGTGGTGTTTGCCGCCGACAGCGACAACACCGGGGAATCAGCACACAGCTATTTTGCTGCGCCGCAGTTGCAACGCTAACGGGGCTGTCCACATCCAGTACCATAGGAACACCGTTTTCATGATGGACGCCCGCGTTTGAGCACTCACTACGACCTGCTGTTGATCGGCGCCGGTCACGCCCACCTTGGCGTGTTGCGGCGCTGGGCCTTGGTCGAACGGCCGCCGGGGCGCATTGCCTTGCTCAGTCCGGGGCCGGTGGCTTGGTATTCCGGCATGTTGCCCGGTTTGCTGGCCGGGCGGCATCGGGCGGAGGACTGTCAGGTCGAGTTGCTGGCGCTGTGCCGTGCGGCCAAGGTTGAGCTGATTATCGCGCCGGTTGAAAGCCTGTCCGCTGCCCAGCAGCAGGTGCAAGTGGCGGATGGTCGTACGTTCAGCGCCCGTTGGCTCTCACTGAATGTTGGCGCGGGCATCCGCACTCCGCAGCAGCAGGGCAACGCCATGCAGTTGCTGGCGGTGAAACCCTTCGATGACTTTCTGCAGGGTTGGCAGCGCTGGCAGGCGCAGCCTGAACCTATGGCGATTCTCGGTGGCGGCGCAGCGGCAGTTGAGCTGGCGTTGGCCGTGGCCGACAAGGTGCCGCAACTGGCCCTGTTCTGTGCCGGTCATCTGCTGGACGGCTTGACGCCCGGCCTGCGTTTACGCGCCCTTGGCCACCTGCGCCAACGCCGGGTGCAGGTGCGTGAAGACTGTCCCATCAGCCACATCAATGATGACTGCCTGTTCAGCGGCACTGAACCCGTTTGGCGGGGCACGCGCTTGCTGTTGGCCAGCGGCGCCGCTGCATGGCCATGGCTGGCGCACAGCGGTTTGGGGTGTGATGAACAGGGCTTTGTCCTGGTCGCCCCGACGTTGCAGAGCTACACCCAGCCGAGCCTGTTTGCTGTAGGTGACTGCGCCAGCCTGCCCGGTGCGCGCAAAAGCGGGGTCTATGCGGTGCGCCAGGGGCCAGTGCTGGCGTTTAACCTGCAAGCGGCCCTGCGCGGCCAGCCACTCAAAGCCTATCGCCCGCAACGTCATACCCTCGCCTT
Source organism: Pseudomonas sp. Ga0074129 (assembly GCA_001465025.1). GTDB lineage: Bacteria > Pseudomonadota > Gammaproteobacteria > Pseudomonadales > Pseudomonadaceae > Aquipseudomonas. The sequence continues at coordinate 27,836 of LNDO01000092.1, read as the reverse complement.
GCTGGCCACCGGCGATGGTGGGGCGTTATTGGATTGGCATGGGCACAGCGCCGGCGGTCAGTTCTATGGCCGTTGGAAAGACTTTCTCGACCGCGGTTTTATCCGGCGTCACCGGTTGTGAGTGACAGCTGACCTTGCAATAGGTGCAGAGCTGTCACTGACAGTGCGACCAAAGTGTCATGGCCTCGGGTGGGCTTGGGTGTTCGAATCAGGCCGTTAAGCGAAGTTGGCCGCCAGGAGCGACACCCGCTATGGTCTATAGAATTAACGACAACGGCCGATTGCCTGACCACGCGTGCGCATCATCACGGCGAGTTTCGTCGAGTGAGGCGCTTAAACGGCCCGGCAGTTCGCCGCAGGCTGTTTCTGGTGTTAGCCGCGCCAGAATAAAAATAACGAGGTTTGTCATGCGCTCTGCGTTTATTACCTATCCCAAGGCCTGTGCGTTACATGCTCTGGGCCTGGCCGGGTTGATGGTGGCGTACCAGCAGATGCAACTGCCCTGGTTTGTCAGCATCCCGTCCTTTCTGCTGCTGGCCCTGTGGCCGTGGCTGGGGCCCTGGCAGCGTCAGGATCAGGAGCTACCCAGCGTTGCCAGTTCGCCAGCCGATGGTTTTGCTGGCCTAAGCCAGAACCTGTCACGGCGAACCTGTCATAACGCCTTGGCCTCTGCCGAGGTGGCTCACGCCGCGCAGCAACTGGCCGGCAAACTGCAATCGCAATTGGGTGCCACCGAGCAAATCAACCACGCCGCTGAAGCCATTACTCACACCGAGCAAGACAACGCTCAGCGCGCTGAACAGACCCTGCGCGCCGCACAAAGCGTGCGCGAGAATAGCGCCAGCGGCCAGGACGAACTGCGGGAAGCCATCAGTGTCATGCAGCAACTCAGTGCGCAAACGGCCACCAGCCGCGAGCTGATCGACGGCCTCAGCAGCCGCACCGAGCAGATCGAGAAAGTTACCTTGGTGATTCAGGCCATCGCCAGCCAGACCAACCTGCTGGCGCTCAATGCCGCCATTGAAGCGGCCCGCGCTGGTGACTTGGGCCGGGGTTTTGCCGTGGTCGCCGATGAGGTGCGTAACCTGGCAGGCCGCACCAGTAGCGCCACCGAAGAAGTCGGGCAGATTGTCAGCGACATTCGCCAGCAGAGTGCCGCCGTGGTCAATCATATGCAGCAACAGGCCGAGCAACTCACTCACGCTGCACAACAGGTTGAGCAAACCGGTGAGCAACTGCAGAGCATCGCCAGCCTGGCCGAAGATGTTGAGGAGCAGGTCGGGCAGATCGACACCGGCACCCGCCACAACCACGAACGCCTGGCTGAGCTATCGGTCGCCGTCGGTCAGTTGCGCAGTGACGTCAGCGACAGCGCCACCCAAACGCAACAACTCAGCCAGGCCGCCGAGCGTTTAGTCGGCGAGGCCGAACACGTCAGCGAGCAACTCGCCGAAGTGGGGCTGGATAGCTATCACCAGCGCATCTATGACCTGGCCCGGCAAGCCGCCGCGCAGATTGCCGCGCAGTTTGAGGCGGATCTGCAGCGCGGCCGTATCAGCAGCAACGATTTGTTTGACCGCAGCTACCAGCCCATCGCCAATACCTTCCCAGCTAAGTTCAAAACCCGTTTCGACAGTTATGCTGATCAGATCCTGCCGGCCATTCAAGAGCCGCTGCTCAGTCAGCACGAGGGACTGGTCTTCGCCATCGCCTGCACCCCGGAAGGCTATGTACCGACGCATAACAACGCATTCAACCATCCACCCTGCGGCGATCGTGCAGTGGATATCATCAAAAGCCGCAGCAAGCGCCTGTTCAATGATCGCACCGGGATTCGCTGCGGCAGCCACCAGAAACCGCTGCTGCTGCAAACCTACATGCGCGATACCGGCGAGCTGATGCACGACCTCTCGGTGCCGATTATGGTCACAGGTCGGCATTGGGGTGGCATTCGTCTGGGCTACAAGCCAGAGCCGTGATGGGCCCGACCATGCCTGGCCGTGATAGACACCATCACGCCTTTTGAATTATCGCCCGCGGTCAACGCGCGTAAGCTGCTGGTCTCTTTGATCATCACGGCCTGCGCCTCAAGGAATACCCATGAATATCCTGCTGGTACTGACTTCGCACGACCAACTGGGCGACACCGGACACAAAACTGGCTTCTGGCTGGAAGAGTTCGCCTCGCCTTATTACGTGTTCAAAGATGCTGGCGCGCAGCTGACCCTCGCCTCGCCCAAGGGTGGCCAGCCGCCGCTGGACCCGAAGAGCGATGCACCCGACGCACAAACACCGGCCACCGAGCGTTTCCGGGCTGACGCCGCCGCGCAACAGGCGCTGGCCAACACCCTGCCGCTGGCGCAGATCAACGCCGACGACTACGACGCCGTGTTTTATCCCGGTGGCCACGGCCCGCTCTGGGATTTGGCCGAAGACCGTACCTCCATCGCCCTAATCGAACACTTCCAGGCACAGAACAAACCCGTGGCGGCGGTCTGCCACGCTCCGGGTGTGCTGCGTCATGTCAAAGCGGCCAACGGCCTGCCGCTGGTCAGTGGCAAGAAAGTCACCGGTTTTAGCAACAGTGAAGAAGCTGCGGTGCAACTGACCGACGTGGTGCCGTTCCTGGTGCAAGATATGCTCATCGCCAACGGTGGCCATTACACCAGCACGAACGATTGGCAAAGCCATGTAGCCGTAGATGGCTTGTTGATCACCGGGCAGAACCCGGCGTCGTCGGATGCCACCGCCGAAGCGCTGATCCACCTGCTCAAGCAGGCCTGAGTCGAACCGGGTGAAGGGGTGTGATGATGCAACTGAATGCCGATTTTAGTCAGCGCGCCCTGATTCGCCCGGCTGACAGCCCTTGGGTGGCCTCACCCATGCCGGGTGTTGAGCGGCGCATGCTGGACCGCATCGGTGATGAGGTGGCGCGCGCCACCAGCATCGTGCGCTACGCCGCAGGGTCACACTTCAGTGAGCATCACCACCCCGGTGGCGAGGAATTTCTCGTGCTTGACGGGGTGTTCTCCGATGAGCGCGGCGACTACCCGGCCGGCACCTACGTGCGTAACCCGATTGGCAGCCATCACGCGCCCTTCAGCCGCGAAGGCTGCACCATCTTCGTCAAACTGATGCAGTTTGATCCAGCCGATGATCAGCCCGTGGTGATCAACAGTCACCACGCGCAATGGCGGCCTGGTCTGGTGCCGGGTCTGCAAGTGTTGCCGTTACACCAGCACGGTACCGAGCACGTGGCGCTGGTGCGCTGGGCACCCGGCACCACGTTCAGTGCACACCGGCATTGGGGCGGCGAAGAAATCCTGGTGCTTGAAGGCACCTTTCAGGACGAGTTCGGCGACTACCCCGCTGGCACCTGGCTGCGCAGCCCGCATCTGTCGCAGCACACGCCATTCAGCGAAGCCGGCTGCCTGATTTGGGTGAAAACCGGGCATTTGCCCGATTAACTGCCTGCGGCCATCAAGCGTTTGTAGTGACGGGTACGCCGCGCGCTTTTCAGCTGCTCCAGCAACAGCGCCCTTAGCGGCGAGACCCCGGCATGGGTGTGCTTGCCCAGGCTGAGTTGACGCAGCTGATACTTGACCACCGCCATGTAGGCCAACGAGGCCAGCGCCTTATGCTTCCAACGGATTGCCGGCAGCTCGGCGTGGCTCGCTTGCCCGGCCTGCCAGTGTTTGGGCAGCGCCGGATTGATCGCCAGCGCCGTGGCAATCCCGGCCATGGCCACACCGCTGGCCAGTACTTGCTCGACCACTGGCAAACGACGAATCCCACCGGTGACCATCACCGGCATCGTTGCCGCAGCAGCAATCTCGCCAGCAAACTCAAGGAAGTAGGCTTCGCGCGCGAGCGTACGCCCGTCGCGAGCATCGCCTTGCATGGCGGGGGCTTCATAGCTGCCGCCGGACAGCTCGACCAGATCAACCGCCAAGGCATTGAGCAACTGCACCACCTGCTTGGCATCGGCCGCGTCGAAACCGCCACGCTGGAAGTCCGCCGAGTTGAGTTTGACCGCGACGCAAAAGCTCGGCGCCACAACGGAGCGGACGGCCTTGACCACTTCCAGCAGCAGTCGCGCGCGGTTTTCCAGTGCTCCGCCCCAACGGTCAGTGCGTTTATTGCTGATCGGCGAAAGGAATTGGCTGAGCAGATAGCCGTGCGCCGCATGGATCTGCACCCCGCTGAAGCCCGCCTGTTCGGCCAGCTGTGCGGTGCGCGCGAAACGCTGAATAAGGTCTTGGATTTCTGCTTCATCCAGTGCCTTGGGCACGGGGAACATCTTCGACAGGCCGCCCAACTCCAGGGCTACAGCCGAGGGCGCGACGGTCTGCTGACCAAGGTTGGCCTGCATCTGCCGGCCGGGATGGTTGATCTGCATCCAGACCTGCGCGCCCTGCGCCCGGCTGATACGCGCCCACTCGCGGAATTTGTCCAGCTGGCGCGCATCTTCTAGCACCACACCGCCGGGGCCGGTCATGGCGCGACGGTCGATCATCACGTTACCGGTGATCAGCAGCCCGGCACCGCCCTCGGCCCAGGCTTGATACAGACGCAGTAACTCGGCAGACGGGCCTTGGCTGGCGTCCGCCAGGTTCTCTTCCATCGCCGCCTTGGCAATGCGGTTTGGGATGACGCTAGCGTTAGGCAGGTGCAGCGGTTGGAAGGCAGGCATGACGTGCTCCGGGCTGGTCGATGGAGTAAGGCTAAGGTTAAAGTCAGCTTTAAGGTCAATAGTGCGGAGTGATGGAATGAAAATCGGTGAACTGGCCAGCCGCACGGGGTTGGCAGCGTCGCGCATTCGTTTCTATGAGGCCAGCGGGCTGATCAGCGCGCAACGTCAGGCCAACGGCTACCGCCGCTACCCGGAACAGGCGGTGCAGACCCTGGGCATCATCAGCTGTGCGCAGCAGGCCGGGTTCAGCCTAGAGGAAATCCGCCACCTGCTGCCCGATGCCAACGCCGCAGGCTGGGCCCACGATCAGTTGCTCGGCAGCCTGCAGCGCAAGGTCAGCGAAATCGAGGCCATGCAACAGCGTTTGGCGCATAACAAGGCGCAACTGCTGGGCATTATCGCCAGCATCGAAAGCAAGCCCGAAGGCATGGCCTGCGCCGAGAACGCCGAGCGGGTAATGGCGCAGTTGCGCGGCGCGTAAGCGTTCGGCCAATGTTTAGCCCGGCAACAACCAAGCATGTAAAAAACCGCATTTAACCAACGCATGGCCCTGTGTGAACCTTGCATCCATGCGCTCTTCTCTTGTGTGTTATCCCGCCCCTTTGCCCGCAGCCACGCCGCGTGATCAGCTCAAACTGCCGCAAATACTGGCGTTTTGGGCGTTGTGGCATTGCCGTCACGCGCGCCCGCCGGATGGTCGATCGGTTCGTCTCTGACTGCTCTGCCCACTCCAGTCGTCTACCAGGAAGCTGCTTATGAATGCCGCCCTCAAACCCGTTACCCCGGCCGCTGTGCGCTGCCCGTCTTATTACAGCGCCACCCTCAATGAAGAAACCGATTACCCGACCCTGCAAGGCGAGGTCAGCGTCGATGTGGTGATCATCGGCGGCGGCTTTACCGGCGTGGCGTCTGCCGTGGAGCTGGCTGAACGCGGCCTCAAGGTGGCGATTGTCGAGGCCAACAAGATCGGCTGGGGTGCGACCGGGCGCAATGGCGGGCAGGTCACCGGCAGCCTGTCCGGCGATGCGGCGATGACCAAGCAGATGCGCAACACCCTGGGCGAGGAAGTCGAAGACTTTATCTGGCACCTGCGCTGGCGCGGCCACGACATCATCAAAAAACGCGTGGCTAAGTACGATATTCAGTGCGACCTCAAATACGGTCATCTGCACGCGGCGATGAAACCCACGCACATGCAGGAATTGGAAGCCACCTACGCCGAAGCGCAGCGCCGAGGCATGGGCGCTGACGTGACCCTGCTCGATCGCGCCGGGGTGCGCAGCCATCTGGCCAGCGACATGTACAGCGGCGCGCTGAAGAATACCCGCAACATGCACCTGCACCCGCTCAACCTGTGCATCGGCGAGGCTCGCGCTGCCGAGAGCTTAGGCGCGCTGATTTTCGAGCACTCGGAAGTGCTGGAGATTGTGCATGGCAACAAACCTGCCGTGGTCACCGCCAAGGGCCGGATCAACGCCAAGCAGGTGCTGCTGGCCGGCGACGTGTACCACAAGCTGGAGCCGAAAAAGCTCAAGGGCATGATCTTCCCGGCCATGGGCGGCATCGTCACCACCGCGCCGCTGGGCGAGCTGGCGAAAGAAATCAATCCACAAGACTTGGCGGTGTACGACTGCCGCTTCGTCCTCGATTACTACCGCATGACCGCCGACGGTCGCCTGCTGTTCGGCGGTGGTTGCAACTACTCCGGGCGCGACTCACGCGATATCGCCGCCGAACTGCGCCCCGGTATCGAACAGACCTTCCCGCAGCTCAAGGGCGTCGCCATTGATTTTCAGTGGAGCTGCGCCATGGGCATCGTGATCAACCGCATCCCGCAGCTGGGCAAGCTCTCGGACAACGTCTGGTACTGCCAGGGCTACTCCGGCCACGGCATCGCCACCACCCACATCATGGGCGAGATCATGGCCAACGCCCTGACCGGCACCATGGGTCACTACGACACCTTCGCCGCCTGCAAACACATCAAAGTGCCGCTGGGGGATGTGTTCGGCAACCCGATGCTGGCCGCTGGCATGTGGTACTACCAGATGCTGGAAAAGCTGCGGCTAAAGCCCCTTCCACGGGCTGTGCAGTTCCTGTGGGAGGGGCTTTAGCCGCGACTGACAACCCGCCCGCAGTGGCGCACGGCGGGGCTTACAGCGCTTTTTCAAACACCTGCGAGTTGCGCTGGTAGTTGTACAGCGAGGCGCGCGCTGCCGGCAGGCGATCAACGCTGCTGGGGGTAAAGCCGCGTTCACGGAACCAATGCGCGGTGCGTGTGGTGAGCACAAACAGGGTCTTCAGGCCTTGGGCGCGGGCGCGTTCTTCGATGCGTTCAAGCAGTTCATCGCCGCGTCCGCCGTGGCGGTACGCTGGGTTGACGGCCAGGCAGGCCAGTTCGCCGAAATCCGAGTCGGCAATCTGATACAGCGCGGCGCAGGCGATGATCAGCCCTTCGCGTTCGACGATGCTGAACTGCTCGATCTCGCGCTCCAGCACTTCACGCGAGCGGCGCACCAGAATGCCCTGATCTTCCAGCGGCGTGATCAGCTCGATCAGGCCGCCGACATCGTCAATGGTGGCTTCGCGCAGGGACTCAAACTGCTCCTGCGCGACCAGCGTGCCGTTGCCGGTGCGGGTGAACAGTTCGCTGAGCAGTGCGCCGTCTTCGCCATAGCTGACGATATGGCTGCGACGTACACCGGCCTTGCAGGCTTCGGCGGCGGCGTCGAGCAGTTCACCCTGGTAGCTGTTGCCCAGGCGTTGCAAATGCGCGGGCACTTGTTGCGGGCGCAGTTCGCGTACCAGTTTGCCGTGTTCATCGAGCAGGCCGCATTCGGCGCCGAACAGCAGCAGTTTGTCGGCGTCCAGGTCGATGGCCGCGCGGGTGGCGACGTCTTCGCAGGCCAGGTTGAAAATCTCCCCGGTGGGCGAATAGCCGAGCGGCGAGAGCAGCACGATGCTGCGTTCATCCAGCTGGCGATTGATGCCCTTGCGGTCGATGCGCCGCACTTCGCCCGTGTGGTGGTAGTCCACGCCATCGACCACGCCGATGGGGCGCGCGGTGACGAAATTACCGCTGGTCACGCGCAGGCGTGAGCCCTGCATCGGCGAGCGGGCCATGTCCATCGACAAGCGCGCTTCGATGGCAATGCGCAGATGGCCGACGGCGTCGATCACACATTCCAGGGTCGGGCTGTCGGTGATGCGCAGGCTGCGGTGGTAGCGCGGGGTCAGGCCGTTGCTGGCCAACCGTGCTTCGATCTGCGGGCGCGAGCCGTGCACCAGTACCAAACGCACGCCGAGGCTGTGTAGCAGCACCAAGTCGTGGACGATATTGCCGAAATTCGGATGGTCAACGCCCTCACCGGGCAGCATCACCACAAAGGTGCAGTCGCGGTGGGCATTGATATAGGGCGAAGCGTGGCGAAGCCAATTGACGTGGTCGTGCATTGCTTGAAGAACCTGTGTCGAAAACAGAACGCATGGAGTGGCGCGGTGCGCCAGACGAGGCAGCCGAGAGCGGTTTTATCGTCGCAGTTGGGGCAGCTTCACGCGTTCTCTCCTCGGGGTGAAACAGGGTCTTGGGTCTTTAGGCAGTAGTGATCAATCAGTTGGCGAAGCAGGTCAACTGTGGGCTGCAGGCGTGCTGTTTCGAGGTACTCGCCGGGCTGGTGGGCGCAGTCGATGTCGCCGGGGCCAAGCACAATGGTTTCGCAGCCAAGCTGCTGAAGATAAGGCGCTTCGGTGGCAAATGCCACCGCTGTGGCGCTGTGCCCGGTCAGGCGTTCGGCCACGCGCACCAGTTCACTGTCGGCGCTTTGCTCAAAAGGCGGCACGCTGGCGAACAGCGGCGCGTAATCAATTTTCACGTGATGCTGCTCGGCCAGCGGTTGCAGCTTTAGCCGAATGGCCGCGCGCAGGGCTTCGGGCTGCATGCCGGGCAGCGGGCGCAGGTCAAATTCCAGTGAGCATTGGCCGCAGATGCGGTTGGGGTTGTCGCCACCATGGATGCAGCCGAAATTCAGGGTTGGCTGCGGCACGCTGAATTGCGGGTTGTTGTATTCACGCTGCCATTGCGCGCGCAGGCCGCGCAGCTCCTGCATTACATCCTGCATGGCTTCCAGCGCGCTGTGCCCTAGGTTGGGGTTCGAGGAATGGCCGCTCTGCCCAAGAATGTCGATGCGCTCCATCATGATGCCTTTGTGCAGGCGGATCGGGCGCAGGCCGGTCGGCTCGCCAATCACCGCTGCACGGCCCAACGGTCGTCCAGCTTGCGCTAGGGCGCGAGCGCCGGACATCGAGCTTTCTTCATCGCAGGTGGCGAGGATCAGCAGCGGTTGTTTAAACGGCTGCGTCAGCAGCGGTTGCACGGCCTCGATCACTAGGGCGAAGAAACCCTTCATGTCGCAGCTACCCAAGCCCACCCAGCGGCCATCCACCTCAGTGAGTTTGAGCGGGTCGGTTTGCCACAGCGCGGCGTCGAACGGCACGGTATCGCTATGCCCAGCCAGCACTAAGCCGCCGGGGCCGGAGCCGTAACTGGCGAGCAGATTGAATTTGCCGGGGGCGACTTCCTGCGTTTCGCAGGTAAAGCCAAGATCACCCAGCCAGCTGGACAGCAGTTCGATGACCGCGCGGTTGGATTGGTCCCAATGTGCTTGAGTGCAGCTCACCGACGGCGCGGCGATCAGGGCAGCGAATTGCTCTTTGAAGGAAGGCAGTGGCATGGCGCGGTCTCCGCAGGCGATGGCCCATGATAGGGGCATCGCCTGCGCAGATGAAACCGCTACGGGCGTTTAGAGGAAAATGCCGCGCAGGATGAAGAAGAACACGATGGATAGCCCGGCACCCACTGGAAGCGTAATAAGCCAAGACATAAAAATCTTGCCGATGACGCCTAGGTTAAGTGCTCCAATTCCACGTGCCAGTCCGATACCGAGTACAGCGCCAACCAAGGTGTGGGTTGTTGATACTGGGAGGCCAATTGCTGAAGCACTGACGACTGTGCTGGCGGTGGCCAGTTCAGCTGCAAAACCACGACTAGGAGTGAGTTCGGTAATTTCTTTGCCGATGGTGGCTATCACTTTGTACCCGTAAGTGGCCAAACCAACGACGATCCCAATCGCGCCTAGGAGTAAGACCCAGCCCGGGACAGCAGATTTCGCACCAATGGCCATGTCGCCACCTGATTGAATGACTCCGACGATGGCGGCCAACGGTCCGACCGCATTCGCAACATCGTTGGCGCCGTGAGCAAATGCCATCGCACAAGCTGTAAACACCATCAGTACGGCGAATACCTTTTCTACGCTTGCGTAATGAAATTCTTTGTCGGCTTCTACATCGACCTTGATGCGACTGAGCAATGAAATGCCTAGCACCATCACCAGCACACCGACACCGACAGCGAGCAATAAGCTTTGATTGGTGCTGAGGTCCAAACCAATATGTTTAAGACCTTTTGTCAGTGTCATGAGTGCCACCATGAACCCTGTGGCAAACATGTACAAAGGTACAAATCGCTTGGCATTGAGGAACGGGTCATCGGTATTGATGATCAGTTTCTGCACACTCATGAACAAGCCGAACGCGACCAAGCCAGAGAGCACTGGGGTTACTACCCAACTGGCGACGATAGGCCCGACTGCCGACCACTGAACAGCCTCCATAGAAACGCCCACAGCAGCAAAGCCGATGACCGCGCCAACAATCGAGTGAGTTGTTGAGACCGGCCAGCCGCGACTTGTCGCGATTAACAGCCATGTGCCTGCCGCCAGTAGAGCGGACATCATGCCGAGTACCATCAGGTCAGGGCTAATAGCTTCGGCATCGACGATGCCGTTTTTGATGGTTTCGGTTACTTCGCCGCCCGCCAGATAGGCACCGGCAAACTCGAAAACCATGGCAATCATAATGGCTTGTTTGATGGTCAGCGCTTTAGAGCCAACCGAGGTGCCCATGGCATTGGCTACATCGTTGGCGCCCACGCCCCACGCCATGAAAAAACCAAAAAGACAGGCAAGCAGCAGCAACAGAGTGCCGTAGTCCGCAATTAGAGACATAAGTAGTTAATCCGTAGATTCCAGAAAGGACACTGGCGCTTAGCGCGCCAGCAGTTGTTCCAGTCGGTTGCCGACACGTTCGGCACGATCGGCCACGTCGCCGATCCATTCGATGATCTGATAGAGGAACATCACATCAACAGGCGGGAGATCCTTTTCCAGCTTGAACAGTGCGCGACGAACCTCGATCTGCATCGTGTCGGTGTCGCGTTCGATTTGCTCCAGTTCCGTCACCATGGACTCAACCAGCAGTGCTTCGCGGCCACCAAAGCCGGTCTCCAACAGCTCATCGAGCTCGTTCATGGCCTTCAGCGCTTGGGCACTGGCATCCACGGTGCGCTGTACAAAGGCGCGCATCAGGGGTTGTAGCGATGGTGGAATGACCATTTCGCGACCCAGCATCAGGCCGGCGATGTCCTTGGCACGGTTGGCAACTTTGTCCTGTACACTCAGCAGATCAAGCAGATCCGAGCGCGGTACGGGCAGGAACAGGCTCTTGGGCAGGTGCTGACGCACACTTTTCTTGAGCTTATCGGCCTCATCTTCGAGGCTGGCCATTACCTGTTGTACCTGTTCTACCTTGGCCCAGTCTTCAGCCATGACGGCCTCAAAGAACGGAACCAGATTCGCCGCACACTCATGGGCTTTGGCGTAATGCTTTTGCATCGGACCAATGGGAGAGCGACCGAACAGGCTGGCAAATGGATTGACTGGCATAGGGTGAACCCTGGTTTAAAGAAGGCGGCAAGTATACGGATCACTCCTGAGGCTCGCCAGCGCATGTCATCATACTGTCATATTTTTATAGTAGGCGTTGAATCCCATCACCATGAACAAAGAAACCGAAATCAAACTGCGCGTTAGCCGCGAAACCCTGGCCGCTCTGCGTGAGCACCCGCTGCTGAAAAAGCGCAACAAAAGCGGCTGGGAGCAACGCGAGCTGTGCAACCAGTATTTCGACACGCCGTCGCGTGATCTGGCCGCCGCCAAAGTGGCGCTGCGCCTGCGTCGTGACGGTGATCAGTTTATCCAGACGCTGAAAACCCGTGGCCAGAGCGTTGCGGGTTTGTCTGAGCGCAATGAGTGGGACTGGTACTTGAGCAAAGCCAAGCTCGACCTTAAAAAGCTGGATGACAGCTGCTGGCCGGCGGCCTTGGCTGAGCTGGACAAGACGCTGCTGCAGCCGATTTTCACCACCGACTTTATCCGCCAGCGTGCAGAAATTGCCTGGGGCCGAGGCAAAGCCAAGGTGGTGATCGAGGCTGCACTGGATTTGGGCAAGGTGATTGCCGGTGAGGGCGAAGAGGAAATCTGCGAGCTGGAACTGGAGTTGCGCCAGGGCGAACCTGAGGCGCTGCTGGAGTTAGCCTGCGAGTTGGCAGCTGATCTGTCCTTGATGCCGTGTGACATCAGCAAGGCGGAGCGCGGTTATCGCCTGTTTGATTCCGCCAGTTACAGCCTCAGCCTGCCGGCCCCTGAGCTGACGATAGAAACCAGCCTGGATGACAGCGTTGCCGCACTTGGCTGGCATTTACTCGGCAGCAGCCAGCGGTTGGCCGAGCAATACCGATTCAATGGCCATTGGCGCTTGCTGGCCGAGTGGCTGGAGCAGCTGATTGGTTTGCGTGCCTTGCTCGGCAGCCTCGGTCAGGCGGCTCCGCGCGCCAGTAGCCATGCGCTGCGCGAGTTGCTGGATGCTCTGCTGCTGGAATGGCGTCCACGCCTGCTGGCCGGTCAGGACGATGACAGCTTGCGCAAAAATGCCCCGGCACTGTTCGCCGCTGAGTTGCTGGGCAATCGCTGGGGGCTGTTCTCGTTGGGTCTGTCACGCTGGTTGCTGGCGCGCAGTTGGACGCAGGAACGCAACAACCGTGGCAATCGTCAGGGCGCTGCGCCGTTGGGTAACTGGCTGCCGACGTTGATTGCGGAAGAGGGCGCGGCCCTGCAACTGCGCCGTTATCAGCAGCAACCGGAAGACCTGGCCGAGCAGCTCCCCCGCATCGAGCGCCTGCTGGTTTGGCTGCGCCTGGCGCGCGAGGTGTTGGTGGACGTACCGGAAGTCGACCGCCTGTACGGTGAGCTGAACAAACTTATCGAACTGTCCAATCAAGCCATTGACCCCGAGGTGCTGGCGGCGCGCAAGGCGCAGCTATTGACCATCGGCTCGCTCAAGGCCTGGCGTCAGTTGGTCAAGTAAGCGCCCGGCCTTCTGTGGGAGGCGCTGGGCGGTATTCCGCTTTAGCGACGAGCCTGTTGTTCTTGTCGCGGCTGAAGCCCCTCCCACCTATCTGTTTTCACTCAACTGCCATCACGAAAGCGCGCCCACACGGCATCACGGGTCGCGCTGTGTTTTTCTGGCAGGGTTTCCAGCGGATGCAGGCGGCGCTTGGTGTCGCGATCCGGGTAAAGATCGGGTTGGTTGCGCAAGGCCTCGTCGAGAAACGCCCGCGAGTCGGCGTTGCCACTTGGGTAGAGGGTTTCGGCAGTGATCAGTGCTGCCACCTCAGGCTGCATCAAGTAATCGATAAACCGGTGCGCCAGATCGGCGCGCTTCGCGTTGCTGGGGATCACCAGGCTGTCGATAAACAGAATCGAGCCTTCGTCCGGCACCAAGAAACGCACCGGTTGGCCGGCATCGGCCGCCGCCAGTGCATCGCCGACCCAAGCCATGGCCACACACAGCTTGCCTTGGTTGAGGTCATTGATATAACGCTCGCTGTCGACATAGCGCAGGTTTGGCCGCAAACCATCCAGCACCTGGCTGGAGCGCTCAATGCGGCTCGGTGCGCTGCGCGCCAGGCTGCGGCCCTGATAGTTGAGCAGCAGGGTCAGGGTTTCATCCGGCGCGTCCAGCACGCTGATGCCGCAGCTTGCCAGGCGCGAGCTTTGCTCGGCATCAAACAGCAGGCTCCAACTGTTGGGCAGCGGGCCGCCGAATGCGGCTTCGGCCAGGGGTGTATTGATGGCTAAACCCACCGCTCCCCAGAGATAGGGCAGGGCGTGACGATTGGCTGGGTCGAGCGCGACCAGGGTGCTGAGCAGTTGTTTGTCCAGGTGCTTTCTGTGCGGCAACTGGGCGAAATCCAATGGCTGGATGATGCCCTTCTTGATCAGGCCGGGAAGGGCATCATGGGATGGCACCGCCACATCAATCGCTTCCCCGCTAGTCAGCGCTGCGTCCAGTTCTTCGGCCGTGCTGAAGGTCTGATAATCGACGCGAATGCCGGTTTTCGTTTCGAAGTCTTTGAGCACTTGCGGGGCGATGTAGTCGTTCCAGTTGTAGACACGAATCACCTCCTCGGCGCTGGCCACGAGCGGCGTGAAGGCAAGTAACAACGTGGCAAACAGGCGAGGCATGATGTTCTCCAGTGTCGGTGCTGCGCTCAGCAAAATCCGGGCAAACGCTGCCCGTGATCGCGTTGAGGGCGATTATTGGGCAGGGCGCGCAATGCGCAGGTGCAAGTGGCCATGGGCCTTAAGGTGACTGCCGTGTTTGGCCGTCGATAAAAAACGCCGGCTCAAAGGCCGGCGTTGGGTGACGCGTCAAACGGTGTGCAAGTACCAGTTGTATTCGAGGTCAGAGATCGAGTTTTCAAACTCGGCCAGCTCGCTTTCTTTACAGGCCACGAAGATGTCGATGTATTTGGGGTCGATGTAGCGCGCCAATACTTCGCTGTCGTCCAGCTCGCGCAGGGCATCACGCAAGTTGTTGGGCAGGCTCTGTTCGTTTTGCTCGTAGGAGTTGCCTTCTACGGGGGCGCTCGGCTCGATCTTGTTGGTCAAACCGTGGTGCACGCCCGCGAGCAATGCCGACATCAGCAGGTAGGGGTTGGCATCAGCCCCGGCTACGCGGTGTTCGATGCGCACGGCGTCGGCGGTGTCATTCGGCACACGCAGAGCCACTGTACGGTTATCGATACCCCAGCACGGCGAATTCGGCACGTAATACTGCGCGCCGAAGCGGCGGTACGAGTTGACGTTCGGGCAAAGGAACGCCATCGAGGCCGGCATGGTTTCCAGTACGCCGCCAATGGCGTGACGCAGGTGGTCGTTCTGCACCGGGTCTTCGCAGGCAAAGATGTTGTTGCCTTGCTTGTCGAGAATCGAAATGTGCACATGCAAACCGTTGCCCGCCTGATTGGGGTACGGCTTGGCCATGAAGGTAGTGTCCATCTCATGGTCGTAGGCGATGTTTTTAACCAGGCGCTTAAGCAGCAGCGCGTGGTCACAAGCTTTGATTGGGTCAGCGACGTGGTGCAGGTTGACTTCAAACTGCGCCGGGGCGCTTTCCTTGACGATGGCGTCGGCTGGGATGCCCTGCTCCTTGGCGCCTTCGAGGATGTCTTGCAGGCACTCGGCGTATTCGTCGAGATCGTCGATCAGGTAAACCTGGGTCGATTGCGGACGTTTGCCTGACAGTGGCGACAGCGGTGGCTGTGGACGGCCGTTCACGTTGGCCTGGTCGATCAGGTAGAACTCAAGCTCAAAAGCGGCACAAATGGTAAGGCCCAGTTCGTCGAACTTCGCTACCACCTGACGCAACACTTCCCGGGGGTCGGCAAAGAACGGCTGACCTTCCATTTCATGCATGGTCATTAGCAGTTGCGCGGTTGGGCGCTTTTGCCAAGGCTCATTGCTGAGGGTGTTGGGGATGGGGAAGCAGACCCGGTCGGCATCGCCGATATCCAGACCCAAACCGGTGCTTTCCACCGTCGAGCCGTTGATATCCAGGGCGAATAGAGAGGCCGGGAGATTAATGCCGCGCTCGTAAACCTTGTGCAGGCTCGCACGCTCGATACGCTTGCCGCGCACCACACCATTCATATCTGCGATCAGAAGGTCGACGAACAGGGCCTCAGGATGTTTCTTAAGGAACGCGTTCGCTTCGTTAAGCTGAACGGCACGCGGGGGTACCGACATGATGCAACACCTTTTTTGTTAAAAATATCAATCATGCAATTGCACGGGTGTGAGTCAATCTTAAACACCCATGACTGTCAAGGGAGGCGCATTTTGCCCCAAAAGAGGGCTTCGTGGCCAATTTTAGGGCATTACAGGGCATTACTGTCCTGCTGTAACCCTTGTCTACCGGGCTGCTCAGTGGGGTGTGTTCAATTTTTTACATGACTATTGTGAAAAAAAATGAACAAGGCTAAGCTCGGTCGAAACCCATAACAGCAATAAAACGGGTGTCTCATGTCTCGCCAGCCGATTATCGGCGTCAGTGCCTGTACTAAACAGATCGGGCACAACATCTATCACACAGCCGGTGATAAATACCTGCAGGCCATCATCCATGTGGTGAACGGTCTCCCGGTGATCATTCCAGCGCTCGGTGAGCAACTGGATCAAGCCTTTCTACTGCAACAACTCGATGGTCTGGTGTTTACCGGATCGCCGTCCAACGTTGAACCCCACCACTACGCCGGCGATGCCAGCGAGCCTGGCACAGCCCATGATGCGGCGCGTGACAGTACGACTCTGCCTTTGATTAAAGCAGCAATTGCCGCCGGTATCCCAGTGCTGGGCATTTGCCGTGGTTTTCAAGAGATGAATGTGGCCTTCGGTGGCACCCTTTACCAGAAGGTGCAGGAGGTTGCTGGCTACATGGATCACCGCGAGCCCGAAGGGCTGCCAGCGGATCAGCAATACGGTTTGCGCCACGCGCTGCATGTGCAGCCGGGTGGGCTGCTCGCCGGCATCGGCTTGCCGGATGAGATTCAAGTCAATTCCATTCATGGCCAGGGCGTTCAGCGTCTGGCGCCGGGCCTTCATGTTGAAGCACTGGCGCCTGACGGGTTGATCGAAGCCTTCTCCGTCAGCGGAGCCAAAACCTTTGCCTTGGGGGTGCAATGGCACCCTGAATGGCAGGTACGATCTAACCCGAATTATCTCGCCATCTTCCAGGCCTTTGGTGAGGCTTGCAGGAAGAAGGCGGGGCAACGCTGAGCCGACTATATATAAGTCGGTTCTCACCAACCCTGAGGTCTCTATGAGCACCAAACTAGACCAGCTTTCGAGCTGGCTGAAAGAACGCAAAATCACCGAAGTTGAATGCCTGATCAGCGACCTTACCGGCATTGCCCGCGGCAAGATTTCGCCGACCAACAAGTTCCTCGACGAGAAAGGCATGCGCCTCCCCGAGAGTGTGCTGCTGCAGACCGTGACCGGCGACTACGTCGAGGACGACATCTATTACGACCTGCTCGACGAGGCGGACATCGACATGTTCTGCCGTCCGGACGAGAACGCGGTGTTCATGGTGCCTTGGGCTATTGAGCCGACTGCGATGGTGATCCACGACACCTTCGATAAGCAGGGCAACCCGATCGAACTGTCGCCGCGCAACATCCTTAAAAATGTACTCAAGCTTTACGCTGACAAAGGCTGGAAGCCCATCGTTGCGCCGGAAATGGAGTTCTACCTGACCAAGCGCAACAGTGACCCGGACTTCCCGCTGGTCGCGCCAATGGGCCGTTCCGGTCGTCCGGAAGTGGGCCGCCAGTCGTTCTCGATTGATGCGGCCAACGAATTCGACCCGCTGTTCGAAGACGTGTACGACTGGTGTGAAATCCAGGGCTTGGACCTCGATACGCTGATCCATGAAGACGGCCCGGCGCAGATGGAAATCAACTTCCGTCACGGCGAGGCCCTGCACCTGGCCGACCAGATCACCGTGTTCAAGCGCACCATGCGTGAAGCGGCGCTCAAGCATGACGTGGCGGCCACCTTTATGGCCAAGCCGATTACCGATCAGCCGGGCAGCGCCATGCATATCCACCAGAGTGTGGTGGACATCAAGACCGGGCAGAACCTGTTCTCCAATGCCGATGGCAGCATGAGCGAGCTGTTTATGCACCACATCGGTGGCCTGCAGAAGTACATCCCTGAGTTGCTGCCGCTGTTCGCGCCGAACGTCAACTCGTTCCGTCGCTTCCTGCCGGATACCTCGGCACCGGTGAACGTCGAGTGGGGTGAAGAGAACCGCACCGTTGGCCTGCGCGTACCGGAAGCCACACCACAGAACCGCCGCGTGGAAAACCGCCTGGCCGGTGCTGACGCCAACCCTTACCTGGTGCTTGCCGCCTCCCTGCTGTGCGGCTACATGGGCATGGTCGACGGTCTGCAGCCGAGTGTCCCGGTCAAAGGCCGTGGTTATGAGCGTCGCAACCTCCGTTTGCCGATCACCATCGAGCACGCGCTGGAGCGCATGGAAGCCTGTAAGGACGCGGAGAAGTATCTGGGCGACAAGTTCATGCGTGGCTATGTCGCGGTGAAGCGCGCCGAGCACGAGAACTACAAGCGCGTGATCAGTTCCTGGGAGCGTGAGTTCCTGCTGTTGTCGGTTTGATAAATCGTTGGCTGGCGTGGGTGATCCCCGCGCCACTCAACCTCAGTATTTAATCGGGACGCCAACG
Organism: Pseudomonas sp. Ga0074129; assembly: GCA_001465025.1. Taxonomy (GTDB): domain Bacteria; phylum Pseudomonadota; class Gammaproteobacteria; order Pseudomonadales; family Pseudomonadaceae; genus Aquipseudomonas. The sequence goes on along the minus strand of LNDO01000092.1, from coordinate 9,660 downwards.
GCGGCCCGCGTGAACAAGGTGTTGCAATGAAACCAGTGACCAACCCGAAAACCCGCGAGTGGCAGGCCATGAGCCGTGATCACCACCTCGCGCCGTTCAGCGATTTCAAACAGCTGGCGGAAAACGGGCCGCGCATCATCACCAAAGCCGACGGCGTGTACCTGTGGGACAGCGAGGGCAATAAAATCCTCGATGCCATGGCCGGGCTTTGGTGTGTGGCCATCGGCTACGGGCGCAAGGAACTGGCAGACGCTGCCGCCAAACAGATGCAAGAGCTGCCCTACTACAACATGTTCTTCCAGACGGCCACGCCACCGGCGCTGGAACTGGCCAAGGCCATCGCTGACCTGGCGCCTGCCGGCATGAACCATGTGTTCTTTACGGGCAGCGGTTCGGAAGGCAACGACACCATGCTGCGGATGGTGCGCCATTACTGGGCGATCAAAGGGCAGCCGAACAAGAAGGTCATCATCAGCCGGGTTAACGGTTACCACGGCTCCACCGTGGCCGGTGCGAGCCTGGGCGGCATGACCTATATGCACGAGCAGGGCGACCTGCCGATTCCGGGCATCGTGCACATCCCGCAGCCGTACTGGTTCGGTGAAGGCGGCGATATGAGCCCCGAAGAGTTCGGTATCTGGGCGGCTGACCAGCTGGAGAAGAAGATTCTCGAAGTCGGCGAAGACAAGGTGGCGGCCTTTATTGCCGAGCCGATCCAAGGGGCCGGCGGCGTGATTATTCCGCCAGACAGCTACTGGCCGCGTATCCGCGAGATTCTTGCCAAGTACGACATTCTGTTTGTCGCCGATGAGGTGATTTGTGGTTTCGGCCGGACCGGTGAGTGGTTCGGTAGCGATTACTTCGGCAACACACCGCACATGATGACCATCGCCAAGGGCCTGACCAGCGGCTACATCCCTATGGGTGGCCTGATTGTCCGTGACGACATCGTTGAGGTGCTCAACCAGGGTGGTGACTTTAACCATGGGTTCACCTACTCCGGCCATCCGGTTGCCGCAGCCGTGGCCCTGGAAAACCTGCGTATTTTGCGCGAAGAAAAAATTGTTGAACGTGTCAAAGCAGAAGCGGCACCGTATTTGCAGAAGCGTTTGCGTGAGTTGGCCGATCACCCGCTGGTGGGTGAGGTGCGCGGCGTCGGCATGTTGGGTGCCATTGAGTTGGTGCAAGACAAAGCCAGCCGTAAGCGTTTCGCCGCCGAGGTAGGTATCGGCATGATCTGTCGCGGTCACTGCTTCAACAACGGTCTGATCATGCGCGCCGTAGGCGACACCATGATCATTTCGCCGCCGTTGGTGATCAGTCACGCACAGATCGATGAACTGATTGAAAAGGCTCGTAAATGCCTCGACCTGACGGCCGCACAGGTACTCAGTTAAGGCTTGTAAACCTTTGGTTTCAGATGGGTTGGTCTGACCGTTGTCAACCGCAGGTGACCTTGCCAGACTGCGCCAATGCGCGTGTCAGGCTCACCGGAAGGTGCTGCTAACGACGCGCATCGTCCGCAAACGCCTACAACAACAGGAGCTGTACGCATGAAAAAATTCGGCAAAACCCTTCTCGCGTTGTCCCTTGCAGGGGCTGTAGTGAGTGCCGCACACGCGAATGACAAGGTCCTGCATGTTTACAACTGGTCCGACTACATCGCTGAAGACACCCTCGAAAACTTCCAGAAAGAAACCGGTATCAAGGTCGTCTACGACGTCTTCGACAGCAACGAAACCCTGGAAGCCAAACTGCTGGCCGGCAGCTCCGGTTACGACATCGTGGTGCCGTCCAACCCGTTCCTGGCCAAGCAGATCAAAGCCGGCGTTTACCAGAAGCTGGACAAGTCCAAGCTGCCAAACTGGGAAAACCTCGACAAGAACCTGCTCAAAGCCCTCGATCCGAGCGATCCAGGCAACCTGTATTCGATTCCTTACCTGTGGGGCACCATCGGCATTGGTTACAACGTCGACAAGGTTAAAGCCGCGCTGGGTGAAAATGCCCCGGTTAACTCCTGGGACTTGGTGTTCAAGCCGGAAAACATGGCCAAGCTGAAAGAGTGCGGAGTGTCGTTCCTCGATTCGCCGACCGAAATTCTCCCGGCTGCCCTCAACTACCTGGGCTTCAAGCCAGGCAGCACTGATGCTGGCGAGCTGAAGAAAGCCGAAGAGTTGTTCCTTTCGATTCGCTCCTCAACCGCCTACTTCCACAGCTCCAAGTACATCGGTGACCTGGCCAACGGCAACATCTGTGTGGCCATCGGCTATTCGGGTGATCTGTACCAGTCCAAGTCCCGTGCTGAAGAAGCTAAGAACGGCGTGAACATCTCCTACAGCATCCCGAAAGAAGGCGCTGGCAGCTTCTTCGACATGTTGGCCATCCCAGCTGATGCGAAAAACGTTGAGGCTGCTCACGTGTTCCTCAACTACCTGATGAAGCCAGAGGTTATGGCCAACATCACCAACTTTGTGCAGTTCCCGAATGGCAACGCCGCCTCCACGCCTCTGGTGGACGACGTGCTGCGTAACGACCCGGGCATATACCCGGACGCGGCGACTATGGCCAAGATCTACACCTTCCCAGACCTGCCAGCCAACGCGCAGCGCGCAATGACTCGCAGCTGGACCAAGATTAAGTCGGGTCGCTAATGGCTTAGCACTACTGAATGGGGCGAGGCGACTCGCCCCATCATTCCCACAACAATAAGGATGCACTCATGCGTCGTACTACCCTCCTGGCTGGCTTGATTGCAGCTGCCATCGGTGTTTCAGCTGCACAAGCAGCCGAGCGTCAGGTCAAGGTCTACAACTGGTCGGATTACATCGCACCAGACACCCTGGCCGAGTTCACTCAAGAAACCGGGATCAAGGTGGTATACGACGTCTTCGACTCCAACGAAACCCTCGACAGCAAGCTGGCCACCGGTCAGTCGGGCTACGATGTGGTCGTGCCTACTAACCACTTCCTGGCCAAGCAGGTGCGTGCCGGCACTTACCAGAAACTCGACAAAACGCTGCTGCCGAACCTCAAACACCTTGAGCCATCGGTCATGAAAAGCCTGGCAGCGGGTGATCCGGGCAACATCTATTCCGTGCCTTACATGTGGGGCACCAACGGCATTGGCATTAATGCCACCAAAGTCCGCGCCTTGCTCGGCGAGGACGTGCCGCTTGATTCCTGGGAGCTGATTTTCAACCCCAAAAATACCGAGAAGCTCGCCGAGTGCGGGATCTCTATGCTCGACTCCGGTGATGAAGTGCTGCCGCAGGTATTCACTTACCTGGGCATCGACCCGCACAGCACCAAGCGCGAAGACTTCGACAAAGCCAGCGCCCAGTTGATGCAGGTGCGTCCGCACATCACCTATTTCCATTCATCTAAATTCATTGCCGACCTGGCCAATGGCGACATCTGCATGGCGCTGGGTTACTCCGGTGACATTCTGCAGGCTGCTGCCCGCGCCGAGGAAGCCGGTAACACGGATGAAATCATCTACATCATCCCCACCCAAGGCACCACCATGTGGGCCGATCTGATGGCCATTCCGCGTGATGCCAAGAACGTTGAAGAAGCTCATGCCTTTATCAACTACCTGCTGCGTCCGGATGTGATTGCCAAGGTCACCGACTACGTCGCCTACGCCAACGCCAACAAGGATGCCACCGCCCTGGTTGACGAGAGCATCCGCAACAATCCAGGCGTGTACCCGGCCGATGACGTGCTTGCCAAGCTGTATGTCGCCGAAGAGCGCACCCCGGAAGTTCAGCGCTGGATGACCCGCGACTGGACCCGCATCAAAAGCGGGCGCTGAGTTCGAGCTTCTTTTCCTATAAAGTGCCGCCCTTTTTTGAGGCGGCCCACCTGATGAGGACTGCATTGTGCGTATTGCCCACGGGATAACCTTGCTCACGGCTGCGTTGTTGAGCCTGAGTAACACCGCCATGGCTGAGCCGACCGTCAAGGTCTACAACTGGTCGGACTATATCGGTGAAACCACCCTGGCCGACTTCCAGAAGGCCACGGGGATCACTCCCCTGTATGACGTTTTCGACTCCAACGAAACCCTGGAAGGCAAGCTGCTGGCAGGCCGTTCCGGTTACGACGTTGTGGTGCCGTCCAACCATTTCCTCGGCAAGCAGATCAAAGCTGGCGCGTTCCAGAAGCTCGACCGCAGCCAACTGAGCAACTGGGACAATCTGGACCCGGCACTGCTCAAGTTGCTGGAGGCCAATGATGCGGGCAACCAGTATTCGGTTCCCTACCTGTGGGGCACCAACGGCATCGGCTACAACGTGGCCAAAATTAAAGAAGTGCTCGGTGTCGAAAAAATCGACTCCTGGGCAACTGTGTTTGAACCGGAAAATATGCAGAAGCTCGCCACTTGCGGCGTGAGCTTTCTCGACTCGGCAGATGAAATGATGCCGGCCGTGCTCAACTACATGGGCCTGGATCCCAACACGCAAAATGCGGCGGACTACGCCAAGGCTGAGGCCAAACTGTTGGCCGTGCGCCCGCACGTGCGCTACTTCCACAGTTCCAAATACATTGGCGATCTGGCCAATGGTGATATCTGCGTGGCTGTCGGTTTCTCCGGCGATATCCTGCAGGCGGCTGACCGTGCTGAAGAAGCCGGTAAGGGCATCGAGATCGCCTACAGCATCCCCAACGAAGGCGCTAACCTGTGGTTTGACATGCTCGCCGTGCCGGCCGATGCGAGTAGCCCGAAAGAGGCTCACGCCTTTATCAACTACCTGCTCGAACCTGCGGTGATCGCCGGCGTGAGTGACTACGTTGGTTACGCCAACCCCAATATCAAAGCAGGCGAACTGATGGATCAGGACGTTCGCAATGACGAGTCCGTGTACCCGCCGCAAGCGGTGCTGGATAAGTTGTTCATCTCGGCGGAGTTGCCGGTAAAAGTACAACGTCTGATGACCCGTAGCTGGACCAAGGTCAAGTCAGGCAAATAACTTCAAGCGCCTGGCCAACGTGGTCGGGCGCTACTTTTGTGGGAGTTTTGGTAATGGCAGTTGCTTCCAGTGCCTATAAAAAGGTCCTCGAGGGTAATCAGCAACCGAAAGAGGTGCTGGTTAAGATCGAGCGTGTGACGAAAAAGTTTGATGAGACGGTGGCTGTTGAAGACGTCTCGCTGACTATCCATAAAGGCGAAATCTTCGCCCTGCTCGGCGGTTCCGGTTCGGGTAAATCGACCCTGCTGCGCATGCTCGCAGGCTTTGAGCGTCCGACCGAGGGTCGCATCTTCCTCGACGGTGTGGACATCACCGACATGCCGCCCTATGAGCGGCCGATCAATATGATGTTCCAGTCCTACGCCCTGTTCCCGCACATGAGCGTGGCCGACAACATCGCCTTCGGCCTCAAGCAAGACAGAATGCCCAAGGCGGAAATCGACGCCCGCGTTGAGGAAATGCTCAAGCTGGTGCACATGACCCAGTACGCCAAGCGCAAACCGCACCAGTTATCCGGCGGTCAGCGTCAGCGTGTGGCACTGGCCCGTTCCCTGGCTAAACGTCCGAAATTGCTCCTGCTCGACGAGCCCATGGGTGCTCTGGACAAGAAGCTGCGCTCGCAAATGCAGCTTGAGCTTGTCGAGATCATCGAGCGCGTCGGCGTAACCTGCGTCATGGTGACCCACGACCAGGAAGAGGCCATGACCATGGCCCAGCGCATTGCCATCATGCACTTGGGCTGGATTGCTCAGATCGGTAGCCCGGTCGACATCTATGAAACCCCGACCAGCCGACTGGTGTGTGAGTTTATCGGCAACGTCAACCTGTTCGAGGGCCAGGTGGTCGAGGACATGGAAGGCTACGCGCTAATCGCCAGCCCGGATCTGGAACGTAACATCTACGTGGGCCACGGCGTCAGCACCTCGGTGCAGGATAAGAGCATCACCTACGCCATCCGCCCGGAAAAACTGATCGTTACCACCGAGAAGCCGACCTGCGAGCACAACTGGTCGCGCGGCACCGTGCACGATATCGCTTACCTGGGCGGTCACTCGGTGTTCCACGTACTGCTGCCAAGCGGCAAAGTGGTGCAATCCTTCGTTGCCAACGCCGAGCGGCGTGGCGCACGGCCTACCTGGGACGATGAAGTATTCGTCTGGTGGGAGGACGATAGCGGGGTGGCATTGCGCTCATGAACATTATCCGAAGCATCAGCCGCCGCATGCCCAAGGGCCGGCACCTGGTAATCGGGGTGCCGTTCCTGTGGTTATTTATGTTCTTCATGCTGCCGTTCTTCATCGTTTTGAAGATCAGCTTTGCTGAAGCCGACGTGGCCATTCCGCCTTACACCGACGTGTACAGCTGGGCGGAAAACAAACTCACGGTGATCATCAACTTGGGCAACTACATCTTCCTCAGTGAAGATGCGTTGTACTTGGCGGCCTATTTAGGCTCGCTGAAGATGGCGACCGTCAGCACCGTGCTTTGTCTGCTTATTGGCTTCCCGATGGCCTATGCCATCGCCCGTGCCGATAAGGACAAGCAAATGGTTTTGCTGCTGCTGATCATGATGCCGACCTGGACGGCGATCCTGATCCGCGTTTACGCCTGGATGGGTATTCTCAGCAACAACGGCCTGCTCAATGGCTTTTTGATGTGGACCGGGATCATCAGCGAACCGCTGCAAATCCTGAACACCAACATCGCCGTGTACATCGGCATTGTTTACTCGTACCTGCCGTTTATGGTGCTGCCGTTGTTTGCCAACCTGGTCAAACATGACCAAAGCCTGTTGGAAGCTGCCGCCGATTTGGGCTCCAGCACGATCAACAGCTTCTGGAAAATCACTGTGCCGCTGGCCAAGAACGGCATCATCGCCGGTTGCATGCTGGTGTTTATCCCGGTGGTGGGTGAGTTCGTGATTCCTGAGCTACTCGGCGGCCCGGAAACGCTGATGATCGGCAAGGTGCTGTGGCAGGAGTTCTTCAACAACCGCGACTGGCCTGTGGCTTCCGCGTTGGCGGTGGTGATGCTGGCGATCCTGATCGTGCCCATCATTCTGTTCAACCGCAACCAAGCCAAAGAGATGGAGGGCCGGGCATGAAGCGTTTCAGTTTCTCAACCTTTATGCTGTGGGCCGGCTTGGCATTCATCTACCTGCCGATGCTGATTCTGGTCATCTACTCGTTCAACGCCTCGCGCTTGGTGACGGTGTGGGGCGGCTGGTCGCTGAAGTGGTACATCGGCCTGCTCGACAATACCCAGTTGATGAATGCGGTGATGCGCTCGCTGGAAATCGCTACCTACACCGCGATTGCTGCCGTAGCGCTGGGTACCATGGCCGCCTTTGTGCTGACCCGCGTGACGCGTTTCAAGGGTCGCACGCTGTTCGGTGGCTTGGTCACCGCACCGCTGGTCATGCCCGAGGTGATTACCGGTCTGTCGCTGTTGCTGCTCTTTGTGGCCATGGCGCAGCTGATCGGCTGGCCTGCCGAACGTGGCATTCTGACTATCTGGATCGCCCACACCACCTTCTGTTCGGCCTATGTGGCCGTGGTGGTGTCGTCGCGTCTGCGTGAGTTGGACCTGTCTATCGAAGAAGCGGCCATGGACCTTGGTGCCAAGCCGTGGAAGGTGTTCTTCCTGATCACCATCCCGATGATCGCGCCTTCGCTGGCGGCGGGCGGCATGATGTCCTTCGCCCTGTCGCTGGACGACCTGGTACTGGCCAGCTTCGTCTCCGGTCCGGGTTCGACCACTCTGCCGATGGAAGTCTTCTCTGCCGTGCGTCTGGGTGTGAAGCCGGAAATCAACGCCGTGGCCAGCCTGATCTTGCTGGCGGTGTCTTTCGCCACCTTCCTGGTGTGGTTCTTCGCCCACCGTGCCGAAGAGAAGCGCAAGAAAGCCTTGCAGCAAGCCATGGATGAAACCACCGGTGCCGCGCAGATGAGCGGTCCGGACAGCCGTCGCGATCCGTCTCAGGTTCACGCCTGATCGGTTAGCCACACTGTAACGCCGAGGGCGGTGTTCTGGTCGCAAGCGTGTTTCACGCCTGTTGCCGGAGCACCGCCCTCGGCGTTTCTGCTGCTTGCCTCAAATACCTGTGGCAGAGGCTGCTGCAGCGACATCCCTCAACCATGCAGCACGCGCGATTGAGCATGCTTTAGCCCGGCGCTTGCCCGTGGCGAAAGTCACGCGGGGTCACGCCTAGCCAGCGGCGGAAGGTGCGGCTGAAGTTGGAGGTGTCCTGATAGCCCAGGCGCTCGGCAATGGCTTCCACGCTCATGGCGCTGTGCAGCAACAACCAGCAGGCCAATTCTTCGCGCACGTTATCGAGCAACTGCTGATAGGTGACGCCTTCCTCACGCAGATGGCGGATCAAGGTGCGCGCGGCCATGCACTCCACCACCGCCATCTGCTCCAGGGTTGGATAGCGACCATCGCAGGCCAGCAGGCGCTGGTGAATACGCTGGCTGATGCTTCCGCCCTTCAACTGCTTGAGTTGATGCTCGCAATCGCGCAGTGCCAAGCGCTGTGCTTCGGCATCACTGGCCAGGCTGGGGCAGTCGAGCAAGGCCAGCGGCAGACGTGCTTGCAACGCGGGTGCCGCGAACTTCGATTGCGGGCACAACGCCAGATACGCCTCGGCCCACGGTGGCTCGGCGAAGGGCCAAGCAATGTTGATCTGCTCGCTCAATGCCTGACCACTGACGGTTTGCAGCAGATTGAGCATGCCCGCCACCATGTGCCCGAGTACGTATTCACGCACATCCTCGCTCTGCACGGTTTCATGCACGTGTAAGGTCAAATGCTCGCCCTGTTCGATGCTGAATGTGGCCAGGTTTTCGCGCAGGCTGGTAAAGCGCTGCACCGCCAGCAGCGCCTGTGCCACCGTCGGGCTGGCCATGGCGAGCACACCCAGCGCGCCGTGAGTCGACAACTGCGTGCTGGCCCCCACACGCAGCCCGAGCCAGGGGCACTGGCTCAACTCCAGGCCGCGGAGTATTAAGCGTCGGAACTGGGCAAAGTTAAGAAAGCGGTTGTCGCTGTGCAGCGCCGTCCAGTCCAGTCGCGTGCCTTCCAGAATCGCCTGCGGCTCAAAACCGCAGCGCCGTAAATCGGCACACAGCAGGCGTGCATACACCGGATGTACACAGGGTTGCAGCCAGGCTTGGGCGTCTGACATGGGGCGGCTCCGCAGAGGTGGGTAATCGCAAATGGCCACGCGGGGTGCGCGGCGTTGTGGCTGCACAATTGATCATTTGCGCTGTTCAAAGCACCCCGACATTTAGCTGGGATCTGCACAATCCAGCGTGAGTTGGCACCATATGACGATTATCTGCCCGCGTAAACGGTATTGTCCGACAATCCTGGCGGCGCATGCTTGGCGCATAACAAAACCAAGGAGATTCGTATGAGTGCCGTTATGCCCAATGCCATCGCTGACGAAGCGGGTTACCGCGACCGTAAGCGCTATGCCTGGTTTCTGTCGGTGTTTGCACCCGTGGCCGTGATCGTCGGCCCGATGGCACATCTGCTCGGGGCCACCAGCCAGCTGTGGTTTTTTGCCCCATTGGCCTTTTATTACCTAGGGATGCTCTGAAGTAGCCCTGTATTTCCGGCCGACTTCAGCTCTTGCCGATTTTAAAAGCGGCGATTCGACCAAAACCGATCAAGTCATCCGTTT
>LNDO01000091.1 GCA_001465025.1 Pseudomonas sp. Ga0074129 | reverse complement strand
GCAGAATTGAAATAAGTCATTGTTTTAAATGGATTTTTGCAGGAATTGCTACGTTGCAGGGTCCTGTAGTTAGGATGACACTTTATTTTCCTCCCACAATATCAAAGCCAGGCAGGCTGCGGGGGTACAATTTGACACCCACGTCATCGTCAATCCGGGCAATACCTGCGAATGGATCGTGCTATTCAAAAAGGACGCCGGAACGAGCTTTTTTCTGGTTGATGAACAGGAACAAGTGGACACCTTCGCTGACCTGAATCAGCTGGTGGATGAACTGCGCCTGCTGGGAATCAAGAGCGTCGAATTGAGCTGTTAAGCCCGACCAGAAAAGCCCCCGAACCTCCGGTATTAGCCTGAGGTTCGGGGGTTTTGTGTTTTAGGCTGAGGCTGTCGCCGCGTCGGGTTTGCCAATGCCGTAGAACATGCAATACAGCACCGGCAGCACCACCAGGGTCAGCAGGGTGGCGAAGCCCAGGCCGAACATGATCACCACGGCCATGCTTTGGAAGAAGGCATCGGCGAGCAGCGGGCTCATGCCCAGAATGGTGGTCAGGGCCGCCATGGACACCGGGCGCACGCGGCTGATGGAGGCTTCTTCAACCGCTTGCAGGGCATCCTTGCCACTGGCCAGCTGCAGCTGGATTTCATCGACCAGGACAATGCCGTTTTTCACCAGCATGCCGCTCAGGCTGAGCAAGCCCAACAAGGCCATAAAGCCAAAAGGAATACCGGTGATTAAAAAGCCCAGGGTCACACCGATCATTGCCAGGGGCACCGTCAGCCAGATCACCGTGGCGCGTTTGAACGAGTCAAACAGCAAAATGGTGATCATAAACATCGCCAGAAAACCCAGCGGCAAGCTGCCAAATACCGCACTTTGTGCGTCGCGGGAGCTTTCGTATTCGCCGCCCCATTCCAGGCTGTAGCCTTCCGGTAGAGGAATAGCTTCGATCTCCGGGCGGATACGGCCGAACAGCTGAGCGGCAGTTTCGCCGCTGAGCAGCGCTGGGTCGGCTTGTACCGTGAGGGTGCGTTTGCGGTTCAAACGCATGATCAGCGGGTCTTCCCATTCGGTGGTAAAGCCCAGCAGCACCTGCTCAATCGGCAGGTAACCGCCACGGGCGTTGCTCCACACCTGCAGGTCGTTGAGGCTGTCGGCATTCAGGCGCTCGTTGTCCGGCGTGCGCGCGATGATCGGCAACAGCTGCGTGCCTTCGCGGTACAGGCCCACGGTCATGCCCGAGAAGCTCATGCGCAGCAGGTCATCCAGTTCGCTTTTATCCACACCCAGCTCGCGTGCGCGGGCCTCGGCAAATTGCGGGCGGATCAGCTTGGTGCGCTCGTGCCAGTCGTGCGTCACGGCGTTGGCGACCGGGTCCTGGCGCATACGGCGGATGGCTTCACTGCCCAGCTGGCGCAGCACCTCGGGGTCGGGGCCGCTGAAGCGGGCTTCGATCTTGCTGTCGTTGCCGGGGCCAAGCATCAGTTGCTTGAACTTGGGTTTGATCTGCGGGTACTGCTCGGCCACATGCTGTTCAAGTTGGTTGATCAGCGGTTCGATGCGCGCCAACTCGTCGGTACGCACCAGCAACTGGGCATAGTTGGGGTACTGCTTTTGCGGTGAGTAGGTCAGGATAAAGCGCAGCGCGCCCTGGCCGATGGTGCTACTGACGGCGGTTACACCTTCCTGCTCCAAAACATGCTGGTCTAGTTCGGCCACCAATTGCTCGGTGTAGCGGATGTCCGTGCCTTGCGGCAGCCACAGGTCGATAAAGAACATCGGCGTGTTGGACGGCGGGAAGAAGCTCTGCCGTACGTTGCCGAAACCGGCAATGGCCACCACCAGCAGCACGCTCAGCAGGCCCAGTGTCAGGCGACGGTGGTGCAGGGCGAAGTCGAGCAGGGCGCGGTAGGCGGTGAAAATCACCCCGCCGTAAGGGTCGCCCTGGCTCTGGCCGGTCAGCGTCTGGTTGTCACGGAAGAACAGGCTGGCGAAGAACGGCGTCAGGGTGATGGCCGTGACCCAACTGAGCAGCAGGGAAATCATCAACACTTGGAACAGCGACAGGCAGAACTCACCCGTGGAGTCATCGGACAGGCCGATGGGGGCGAAGGCGATGATCGCAATCAGGGTGGCCCCGAGCAGCGGCAGGTTGGTCTGCTTGACGATGGCCCGCGCGGCTTGCAGCGTGGTTTGCCCGCGTTGACGGCCAACCAGAATGCCCTCGACCACGACAATGGCGTTGTCCACCAGCATGCCGAGGGCTATCACCAGCGCGCCGAGGGAGATGCGTTGCAGTTCAATCCCCAGCATGCGCATGAAGATAAAGCTGCCTAGCACGGTAAGGGCCAGGATCAGGCCGATCAGCAGGCCGCTGCGCATGCCCATAAACACCAGCAGCACGACAATCACGATGACCACAGAGGCGACGAAGTTGATCACGAAGCCCTGCACCGAAGAATCAACCTCGGCGGCTTGGTCGTAAAACACCTGCAACTGCATGCCGGCCGGGCGCTGGTTGTCCAGTTCGGCCAGGCGCGCATTCACCGCCGCACCGACATCGACCACGTTGACCTTGGGTGCAAAGGCAATACCCAGGGTCAGTGCATCCTGGCCGTTCATGCGGTAGAGGTTGCCCGGGGTTTCGCTGAAGCCACGGCTGACCTGGGCAATGTCGCCCAGGGTGACCTGTTGTGAGCTGCCGGGATCGCTGATGATCAGCCGCTCCAGCTCGCGCACATCCTGAAATTCTCCGGTGGGGTGCAGGCGGATAGACTCGCTGCCCACCAGAATTCGCCCAGCATTGGACACCACGTTTTGCTGGCTCAAGACCTGCGCCAGGCGCTGCGGTGCGATACCCAAGGCGCTCATCTTGCTGCGGGAGATTTCCACCTGCACCTGTTCCTGGCGCGCGCCGGCCAGTGTCACTTTGCCCACACCGGGTAGCAACACCAGTTCACGCCGCAGGTAGTCGGCAAAATCTCGCAGCTCCTGGGCGCTGTAGCCCTTGCCGGTGACCAGCAGGAAGAAACCGAAGACATCACTGAAATCGTCGCGCACCTGCGGTGGGTTCACCCCCGGTGGCAGGTGGGGTTGCAGGTCGTTGATCTTGCGCCGCAGCTCATCCCAGATTTGGGGGATTTCTTCAGATTTGATTTGGCTGTGCAGCTCCAGGCTGATTTGCGAGAGCCCGGCGCTGGAGATTGAGGTGATTTTTTTGATTGAGGGCAGCTGCTGGATGGCGTTTTCCAGCGGGTAGCTGACTTCCTCTTCCACCTGCTGCGGCGAGGCGCCGGGGTAGCTGGTGATAACCATGGCGTTTTTCAGGGTGAAGGAAGGGTCTTCCAGACGGCCGATGCCGAGAAAGGCCATCAAACCGCCAATGCCCAAGACCAGCGTGACCAGCCAGCTGGTGACCCGACGCTGGATAAAATAACCGGCGATATCCATTTACAGTCCCCGCTCGCGTACCCAGGGACGAACGGCCTGGCCTTCTTCCAGCTCAGCGCCGCCAACGGCAACAATCTGCTCACCGGGCGTCAACCCGCTCAACACTTCGATGCCATTGCGGGTCAGTTGGCCAACCTCAACGGGGCGCGCAGTGACAGTCATGCCATCCTCTACCGCGTTCACCACCCATACCTGCTTGGCGGTAGCCGGCCCGTTGTCGGGGCTGAATACCGCCTCGACGGGAACCAAAATGCGCGTATCGGGGTTGCGCACAATTTGTGCGAAGTCGACTTTAACGGTGGCGCTCATGCCCGGTAGTAGGTTGAGTTCCGGCGGGCGTGGAATCGACAGGGTGACTTGATAGGTCAGGGTCTTCGGGTCCGGCTGGGTGCTGTGTTCTTTGTACACCGCCTCAAACTCACGGCCTGGCAGGCTGTCGAGGGTCACGCTGGGGTGATAATCGGGATTTTCTTCGCGGCCACGCAGGTTGGTCAGCAGGTTTTCCGGCAACTGGAACAGCACATCCAGCATGTCGCCGCTTTGCAGTGTGGCGATGGGCTGTTTGGCCTGCACCACCTGGAAGTTATCCACATAAGTGCTGGCCACCACACCATCAAAAGGCGCGAGGATTTGCGTGTAATCCTGCTCTTGGCGCGCCAGGTTGAGCGCTGCCCGTGCCGAATCCAGGGTGGCTTTGCGCTGGTCGTACTCGGCGCGCGAAATCATCTGCCGTTCATAGAGTTTGGCGATGCGCTGGAACTGCGCGTTGGCTAGGTCATAACTGGCTTGGCGGTCACGTACGCGCAGGCGCTGGTCGGTGTCTTCGATGCTGGCGATCAGCTGGCCGCGTTTCACCTGCTGGCCTTGCAGCACGTTGAGGGTCTTCAACTGCCCGCCGATGCGGAACGACAGTTCGGCCTCGTTGGTGGCTTTCAGCCGAGCCGGAAATTCCCGCAGGCGCTGGCCAGCGGGATCGTCCACGGTGAACAGTTTGACCAGGCGCGGTGCCTGCTCCTGAGGTGGGCTGGGCTGATCACAGGCGGTCAGCAGCAGGCTGGCAGGCAAGCACAGCAGAAGCAGAGGGCGAAAACTCAAGATGGCTATCCCTAACGTCAAATGGAGATGGAAATCGGGGGTTGGGCTTTAGCCCAGGCGAAAGAGTTTAGGTGCATCCCGTGCTGATCTCCATGCGCGGAATCAATGTCCGGGCCAGCACGCGTAGCCGCCGGCATGACGTACCATGGGGATTTTCAGATTGGGATAGCGTTTTATGAACGATGCCCAGCGTCGCTGTCAGGTCACCCTGATCGTCCTGCTGATCCTGCTCGGGTTGCTGGCGAGCACCTGGCTGGCCGGGCGTTACGCCGAGCAGCGTGCCTGGCAGGATCGCAGTGTCGAGGCGCGGGGGCAGTTGCAGCTGTATGCACAATCGATCCACACCCTGGTTGAGCGCTTTCGCTCGGTGCCCGAGGTGCTGGCGCTGGACAGCGATATCCGTGCGTTGTTGAGCACGCCGGATGATCATCTGTTACGGCGTCAGCTCAACCTGCGGTTGGAGCAACTCAACACGGCGGCGGGGTCCAATGTGCTGTACCTGCTGGATGCTCAGGGCGAAACCCTGGTGGCGAGTAACTGGCGCGACTGGAGCAGTTTTGTCGGCAACAACTACGCCTTCCGCCCGTATTTTCAGGATGCCGTACGTCAGTCATCGGGGCGTTATTTTGCGGTAGGCGTGACCACCGGCATCCCCGGTTATTTCCTCTCCCATGCCGTGCGCGACGACAACGGCGTGGTGCTGGGCGTGCTGGTGGTCAAGCTGGAGCTGGAAGAGCTACAGCGCGAATGGGCCGGGCAATCCGGCGTATTTTTGGTGGCGGACAGTCATTCGGTGGTGATTCTCAGCAACCGCCCGGCGTGGCGCTTTCTGGCCCTGAGGCCCTTGAGCGAAAGCCAGCGTGCCGAGTTGGTCAACGAGCGCAAATACGCCGAACAAGCCCTGCAACCGCTGGTCAGCAGCTTGCGCCGACAGATCGACAGCGACAGTCAGTGGCGTTGGGTGCAGGGCCCGGACGGCCCGCGCGATTACCTCTGGCAGCAGCAGCGTTTGCAGGATGAAGACTGGACCCTGCACTTGCTGCACGAGCCGAAAAATCTGCTCGACAGCGTGCGCAGCTACCGCCTGGCCGCCGCCGGGCTGTGGATGACCCTGGCGTTCCTGCTGCTCTACCTGGCCCAGCGGCGCAAGACGCAACGCTTGCAGGCGGGCATTCGTGAACGCCTGGAGCAGGAAGTGGTGTTGCGTACGGCTGAATTGCGCGAAGCGCAGGAAGGCTTGGTGCACGCGGCGAAGATGGCCGCACTCGGGCAGATGTCGGCCGCCATGGCCCATGAGATCAACCAGCCGCTGACCGCCATGCAGATGCAACTGGGCAGCCTGCGCCTGTTGCTCGACAGCGGTCGGCAAGACGATGTGCGCGAAGGGCTGCAGCGTATCGACGCGCTGCTGCAACGCATCGCCGGGCTCACCGGCCACCTGAAAACCTTCGCCCGTAAAAGCCCGGCGGGGCTAAGCGAGCGCCTGCGTTTGAGCGATGTGCTGGAGCAAGCGCTGCAGTTGTTGGCCCCGCGCCTGCGCAGTGAACAGGTGCAGTTGCACAGCGAGATCGACCCACAGGTGCGGGTGCTGGGCGATGCGATTCGCCTGGAGCAAGTGCTGCTCAATCTGCTCAACAACGCGCTGGATGCCATGGCGTCTGCCGAATCGCGGCAACTGCAGATCCGCATCGAGCGTCAGGGCGAATACGCGGTGCTGAGCATTGCCGACAGCGGTGGCGGAATCGCTACTGACGCACTCGGCCGTGTATTTGAACCGTTCTTCACCACCAAACCGGTGGGTGCTGGATTGGGCTTGGGTTTGGCGGTGTCCTACGGCATCGTCCGCGAGCTGGGCGGCAGCTTGGACGCGGCCAATGGCGAGCAGGGCGCGGTGTTTACCCTGCGCTTGCCGGTCGCGCCTTAACTCATGTGGGTGGGGTTTTAGTCGCGAAGTAGGTATGTCTTTGTCGCTGCTAAAGCGGAGTGCCGCCCAGCACCTCCCACTAGGCTGTGTGCTGTCTTCAGAGGGTGATCGCCACAGGCGTATTGTTTTCCCCGATTCCTTCCGGGCTACACTGCCCGCCGATTTAAAGCAGGGGAGATGCCATGAGCGGGCACGTAATAGTCGTCGATGATGAAGCCGCCATCCGTGAGGCGTTGCAGCAGTGGCTGGAGCTGTCTGGCTTCAGCGTGCTCAGCTGTGCCACGGCCGAGGCGGCGCTGGCGCTGGTCGACCGTGATTACCCCGGCATCCTCATCAGCGATGTGCGCATGCCTGGCACCGATGGCCTGCAGTTGCTCGACAGTGTGCTGGAGCGTGACCGCGACCTGCCGGTGATTCTGATTACCGGGCATGGCGATGTGCCGATGGCGGTGCAGGCGCTGCGCCAGGGCGCGTATGACTTTATCGAAAAGCCCTTTACCCCCGAACGTGTGCTGGACAGCGTGCGCCGTGCGTTGGATAAGCGCCGTCTGGTCTGTGAGAACCGTCAGCTGCGCCAACAGTTCGCTCTCAAGGACCATATCGAGTCGCAGCTGCTGGGTGTGTCCAAACCGATGGAAACCCTGCGCCGACAGATTCTCGAACTGGCCGGCACCTCGGTGAATATCCTCCTGCGCGGCGACACCGGCAGCGGCAAGGAGCGGGTTGCCCGTTGCCTGCATGATTTCAGCAACCGCGCCGGCAAGCCCTTTGTCGCGCTCAACTGCGCGGCGATTCCCGAGCACCTGTTTGAGAGCGAGTTGTTCGGCCACGAAAGCGGCGCGTTTACCGGTGCACAGGGCAAACGCATTGGCCGTATCGAACACGCCGACGGCGGCACGCTGTTTCTCGATGAGGTGGAGAGTCTGCCGTTGGCCCAGCAGGTCAAACTGCTGCGCGTGCTGCAGGAGAAAACCCTGGAGCGGCTCGGTTCCAACCGCAGCATTCAGGTCGATCTGCGGGTGATCAGCGCGGTCAAGCCGGACCTGCTCGATGAGGTCAAGGCTGGGCGTTTCCGTGAAGATCTGTACTACCGGCTGAATGTCGCCACGTTACGCATTCCGCCGCTGCGCGAACGCCGCGAAGACATTGCCTTGCTGTTTGAACACTTCGCCCAGCAGGCGGCGCAACGCCACGCACGTGAGATGCCAGCGCTGACGCCGACGCAGTTGACTCAACTGCTGGGGCACGACTGGCCGGGCAACGTGCGTGAGCTGATTAACGCTGCTGAACGCCATGCCTTGGGCTTGAGTGGCGACATGCAGCCTGGCGAGGGGTTGCCCGTGCAATCGCTGGCGGAGCAGATGGAAGCCTTCGAAGCGCAGTGCCTGCACCGTGCCTTGCAGCATTGTCAGGGCAACATCACTGAGGTGATGGCGCTGCTGCAACTGCCCCGCCGCACCCTCAACGAAAAGATGCAGCGCCACGGCCTGCTACGCAGCCGCTATCGGCCAGCCGGCAGCAGCGACGAAGAGTGATGCCCGTAGCCCGGATGTAATCCGGGAACGTCGTTATGGCCGGTGCCTTTGTCCCGGATTGCATCCGGGCTACGCTGTTTCTATAGGCGGAATTTCGCTTATCCAGGTTTTTCCAGCAGCGGATTTCCGCTGGTTCAACCCTGCAGGTGGTTCATCACCCTCAGCGTAAAGGCTCTAGCACGGGCTTTTCTATCGCTGGCACGGCACCTGCTATAGCCCTTGTCAGCCAGGCACTCGATTGCCCGGCAGCCTATAAGAAAGACAAGAGGTGAACCCCATGCACTGCCCAGCCCCATCCGCGCGTTTGTCGCGCAGTCCCTCTCTTGTACGCACCGCTTGCCCGTGCGTGAGCTTCGGCTCCTTTCTGCTTGCTCGTTAGCCATGCGTACCGCGCCATGTCGGCGCACTGCGCGGCGTCAACCTTTGCATAAAGCCATAACAACGACGGAGTTTCTTCCATGCGAATGACCAAACGTTTCAGCCTGTTTGCGGCAGCTGCCGCCCTGACCGCGAGCACTGCGGTACTTGCCGCGCCGACCTTTATCAACGTGCTGACCGGTGGCACCAGCGGTGTGTATTACCCCATCGGCGTGGCTCTGTCGCAGCTCTACGGCAGCGGCATCGACGGCGCCAAAACGTCGGTGCAAGCCACCAAGGCCTCGGTGGAAAACCTCAACCTGCTCGAAGCCGGTCGCGGCGAGTTGGCCTTTGCCTTGGGTGATTCGGTCACCGATGCCTGGAATGGCGTGGAAGACGCCGGCTTCAAAGCGCCGCTGAAAAAACTGCGGGCGATTGCCGGTACCTACCCGAACTACATCCAGATCGTTGCCAGCAAGGAGTCCGGCATCACCACCCTGGCGGATCTGAAAGGCAAGCGCATCTCCGTAGGCGCGCCGAAGTCCGGTACCGAGCTGAACGCCCGCGCCATCTTCAAGGCCGCCGGCCTGAGCTATGAAGACATGGGCAAAGTGGAGTTTCTGCCTTACGCCGAGTCGGTTGAGCTGATCAAGAACCGTCAGCTGGATGCCACCCTGCAGTCCTCGGGCCTGGGCATGGCGGCGATTCGCGACTTGGCCGCGACCCTGCCGATCACCTTCGTCGCGATCCCGGCGGACATCACCGCGAAGATCGACAACGCGGCGTATCAGGCGGCCTTGATTCCGGCCGGCACCTACGACGGCCAGGACAGCGAAGTACCAACCGTGGCCATCAACAACATCCTGGTCAGCCATGACGGCGTGTCCGATGAAGTGGCCTATCAGATGACCAAACTGATGTTCGACAACCTTGAGCGCCTGGGCAACGCCCACTCGGCGGCCAAGGACATCAAGCTGGCAGGCGCTGCCAAAGACCTGCCGATCCCGCTGCATCCGGGTGCTGAGCGCTTTTACAAAGAAGCCGGCGCGCTGTAAGGCTGCTGAAGGGTTTCAGGTGTAGGTTGGCGCTGTGCGCAGCGCCAACCTCTCCGGACACGAGCTAGAGCTGCGAATAAAACCGGCGTGCAGAACACGGCAGGTTTTGTTGGCGACTCTTGTGCCATCGATGTTGTAACGAGGGTGTGACCTTCATGAGTGAGCAAAACCAAGGCCTCGCCGGCAGTCCGAGCGATTGGCCGAAAGCGCTGTTTTATGTGGCGCTGTTGTTTTCCGTTTTCCAGATCATCACCGCGGCGTTCCACCCGGTATCCAGCCAGATTCTGCGTGCCGTGCATGTGGGCTTTCTGCTGTTGGTGGTGTTTCTCTGTTTTCCCGCCCGTGGCAAAGAGCAGCCCTGGCAGCCGATGGCCTGGCTGTTGGGCCTGGCCGGTATGGCCACGGCGTTTTACCAGTGGTACTTCGAAGCGGATTTGATCCAGCGTTCCGGTGACCTGACCCAGAGCGACATGGTGGTTGGCCTGGTGCTGATCGTGCTGGTGTTCGAAGCTGCGCGGCGGGTGATGGGCATTGCTTTGCCGATCATCTGTGCACTGTTTTTGGCCTACGGCCTGTTCGGCCAGTACCTGCCGGGCGACCTGATGCACCGTGGCTACGCCATCGACCAGATCGTCAACCAGTTGGCTTTCGGCACCGAAGGGCTGTACGGCACGCCGACCTACGTATCGGCCACCTACATCTTCCTGTTTATCCTGTTCGGCGCGTTCCTCGAGCAGGCCGGGATGATCAAGCTGTTCACCGATTTCGCCATGGGCCTGTTCGGCCACAAACTCGGCGGCCCGGCCAAGGTGTCGGTGGTGTCGTCGGCACTGATGGGCACCATCACCGGTTCTGGCGTGGCCAACGTGGTCACCACCGGCCAGTTCACCATCCCGCTGATGAAGCGCTTCGGCTACAAGCCAGCGTTTGCTGGCGGCGTTGAAGCCACTGCGTCGATGGGCAGCCAGATCATGCCGCCGATCATGGGTGCCGTGGCCTTTATCATGGCTGAGACCATCAACGTGCCGTTCTTCGAGGTGGCCAAGGCCGCGTTGATTCCGGCGTTGCTGTACTTCGGCTCGGTGTTCTGGATGGTTCACCTGGAGGCCAAGCGTGCCAACCTGCGCGGCCTGCCGAAGGAGGAATGCCCGAACCCCTGGGCGGCGGTTAAGCAGCGCTGGTACTTGCTGATTCCGCTGTTCATTTTGGTTTATCTGCTGTTCTCCGGGCGTACGCCGCTGTTCTCCGGCATGGTCGGTCTGGCGCTGACTGCCATTGTGATTCTCGGCTCGGCGATCGTTCTGCGGGTGTCGTCCAAGGTCATGCGCTTTGCTTTCTGGATCGCCTTGGGCGTGCTCTGCGCCGGCTTCTTCCAGCTCGGCATCGGCGTGGTGTTTGGCGTCGTCGCGCTGTTGGTGGCGGTGTGCTGGTTTATCAAAGGCGGGCGCGACACCCTGTTGATCTGCCTGCACGCGCTGGTGGAAGGTGCACGGCATGCGGTGCCGGTGGGCATTGCCTGTGCGTTGGTAGGGGTGATTATCGGTGTGGTCTCGCTGACCGGGGTGGCTTCCACCTTCGCCGGTTATATCCTCGCCATCGGCCAGGACAACCTGTTCCTCTCGCTGGTGCTGACCATGCTCACCTGCCTGGTGCTGGGCATGGGCATCCCGACCATCCCCAACTACATCATCACCAGCTCGATTGCCGCGCCGGCGTTGCTGGAGCTGGGCGTGCCGCTGATCGTCTCGCATATGTTCGTGTTCTATTTCGGCATCATGGCCGACCTCACGCCGCCAGTGGCGCTGGCCTGCTTCGCCGCCGCGCCGATTGCCAAGGAGAGCGGGCTGAAGATCAGCCTGTGGGCTGTGCGTATCGCCGTGGCCGGGTTCGTGGTGCCCTTTATGGCGGTATACGAACCGGCGCTGATGTTGCAGGGCGATAGCCTGCTGGCAACCCTGTATGTGGTAGCCAAGGCGCTGCTGGCTATTGGCATTTGGGGTGCGGCGTTTACCGGCTACCTGCAGGCTAAATTGAGCTGGTGGGAGCGCGCGCTGGCCTTCGGCGCGGGTGTCAGTCTGATTATGGCCACGCCCATGAGTGACGAGATCGGCTTCGCCCTTGCGGCGTTGTTTATCGGCCAGCACTTTTGGCGTGCCCGTCATGCTCAGGTGGCTACGGCGTGATTGGCCTGTGTCTGGGCCTGGCAGGGGCGGTATGGGCAGAAGTGCCCACGCCCAGCTTTACCCTGGCCTGGACGCACACCATTGAGAAGGTTCGTTGGGAAGAGGATTACCGTGTGACGCCTGAGGGGTTGCTCCTCGGCGAAGCGCGGGTCAAGGGTTCCGGTGCCGGTATGGAAATTCCAGACGGCGCCGAACTGCGCGAGGGCAGCTGGCATTACCAGCGTCAGCTACCACCCTTGCAACCACTGCGTTTGGGGCGAACCCCCGAGGCAGGGGATTATCAACTGTGTTTCAACCAGCGTTGCCACTCGATGAGTGAATGGCTCGGCCCGCCACAAGCGACCCAGCCAGCGTTGGAACTCTGGAGCTGTGAGCAACGCTCCCCGGCCGCTGCGGCGGCAGGCCCGGATGGCGCTTAAGGCATCGTCTGCTCCCAAGGCCACAAGCCCTGGCGTAAAAGAGGAGAACCCCCATTTGGCTTAGCCGGTGGGGGTTTTGTTCATATGTAGGTTGGTGTTGAGCGCAGCGAAGCCCAACTGAACCGTTTCGATAGCACTCTGTAGGAGCCAGCTTGCAGTGGTTCGGCACTCCGATGATCCTTGCAGAGCTAAAGCATCGCCAGCAAGCTGGCTCCTACAATCTGCGGGCACTCCAACAAGCAGGAAGCCGATGAGCACCATCACCTATTACCTGGCCATGCAGCACCCCGAGCAGTTGCGCGCCAAGCCGCTGCCGGTCGAGCTGAGCGTGGTCGAATGCCAGCACAAGCAATTCCAGCTCAACCGTTTTCTCTATCAGTTGGTCGGCGAGCCCTGGCAGTGGACCGACAAACTCAGCTGGACCGACGCGCAGTGGCGCGAGTTGATCGAGCAGCCCCATCACCGCACTTGGGTGGCTTATCACCAAGGCGCCATCGTCGGTTATTACGAGTTGCTGCGTGATGCGGATGGCGCGGTGGAGATTCTCTATTTCGGCCTGGCTGAGGCGTTTTTCGGTCAGGGCTTTGGTGGCCCGCTGCTGACTCACGCGCTGCAATCCGCCTGGGCCTGGCCGGGTACCACGCGCGTGTGGGTGCACACCTGCAGCCTCGATCACCCCAGCGCGCTGGCTAACTATCAGGCGCGCGGCATGGCTGTGTACCGCGAAGAGTCGGCTTAAATCCTCAGCGGTTTTGCAGGGGATCGCGGATGCCGTGACGGTCTTTCAGGGCTTGGACCAAGGCGGCCTGGCTGGTGAGGAACGCGTCGAACTGCTCAATCACCTGTGGGTGTTTGATGCTCGACAGCAGGTAGTGGTCGTCCTGGTAGGCCAGTGAGCGGTCAAATACCAAGGCGCTTTCCTCTGGACTGTTACGCAGGCGGTATTTGACCACTTGCGGGTTGAGGTATACGCCGTCCACCCGGTCGTTGAGTGCCATGGCTACTAGTGAGTCGATCTGGTTGGCCTGAACCAGCAAAATCCGCCCGGCTTTGATGTCGTCCAGATACGGCCACGGGGTAAATCCGCGCTGAGTGCCCAGGCGCTTCAGGCTGTCCTTTCCGGCACCCAGACGCTGCGGTTTAACCAGCACCCCATCAATCGAAGGCGCGGTGGCCTGGCTGAAATACACCTGATGCGCCTGCTTGAGATCGGCATTCCAGCGTGGATGGTCGGGGTATTTGAAGTCCACCTTGCCGTTGAGGAAATCGCTCAGTAAGCGCCGCACCGGCAGTGGCTGATAAACAAAGACATAACCTTGGTGCGCGGCAAAGGCATCCAGCAGTTCACGGCCATAGCCCTGATATTGGCCGTCCTGCACATCGGAGTAGGGCATATAGGGCTGCAGTTCCACGCCAATCCGGAAAGTTTCGGCATGCGCTTGCGCTAAAAGCGTAAGCCACAGGCCTACCAGCAAAGGCATTAGACGTCTCATGGTTGGCAATCCGTGCGGTGACGTTGGGGGGCAGGTCTTTACGATAGCGAAAGGCCCTGCCCCGTGTTAGCCCCCTGAGCGACTTATCTGACGTATTGAGCAGGAAATCCTTTAGGACAGTAGTTTGGTTCGGCCCGCACCTTCAGTGGCCGATGCGGATTAATCGCCAAAGCGTGAAAAAGAGCGTTTTGCTCAACGCTAATGACCGATTTTCTGACTCATAATCGCTTAACCGACACAGTGCTTTGGCAGCTTAATGCCTTCGTATAAGCACTATTCGGCCCATACGTCGTGACGCGCAGGCCGCTGAGGGTAAGCGGGCGATTCAAGGAGTGGTGATGGAAGGGACAGGATTCGCGTGGCTGCTTGCGCTGTTGGCCTTGGCCGCGCTGGTGATTTATTACTACAACCGGCTGGTGTTCAACCGTGCGCGGGTGGCTGAGGCGTGGAGCGGGATTGATGTGCAGCTCAAGCGCCGGGCCAGTTTGATTCCGGCGCTGGTCGAGTGTGTGCGGCAGTACATGCATTACGAGCAGGACGCGTTGCAAGCCGTGGTGCAGGAGCGTCAGCGCGCGGTGCAATTGGCGGACTCGCCGCTGGGGCAGCGTGCGCCGGTGGAGGCGCATCTCGGCACGCAATTGCGTCAGCTGTTTGCTTTGGTTGAGGATTACCCGGCGCTCAAGGCCGACGGTCAGTTTCTTGACCTGCAACGCACCCTGACAGATGTCGAAAACCACATTCAGATGGCCCGGCGTTATTACAACGGCGCGGTGCGCGAGCTGAATGTGCGGGTCGAGTCGGTGCCGAGCAATCTGGTTGCGCGGGCGTTTGCCTTTGCCCCGGCCGACTACTTCAGCCTGGATGACCCGCGCGACGCTCAGTCGCCCAACATGGAGTTTTAAGATGCACGGATGGCAGCGCGGTCTATTGCTGTGCCTGTGTCTGCTGTCGCCCCTGGCGATGGCGGCTGAGGTGATCGAGAACTTTGCCGTGCGCCTGCAGGTGCAGCGTGACGGCAACCTGCTGGTGACTGAACGCATCACCGTGCAGGCCGAGGGCGAGCAGATCAAACGCGGCATCTACCGTGATCTGCCGGTGCGTTACACCTTGCCCACGGGGCTGCAGCAGAGCAGCCCGATCATCTTGCTCGATGCCTTGCGTGACGGCCAGACGGAACGCGTGCGCCTTGAGCAGAACGGTACGTGGGTGCGTTATTACCTCGGTTCGGCTGATCGCTTGCTGCAACCGGGGCGTTATGAATACGAATTGCGCTACCAGGTTGAGCGGTCGTTGCTGCACCACAGCACCACTGACGAGCTGTATTGGAACGTCACCGGCAATGGATGGGGCTTCCCGATTCAGCAGGCTTCAGTTGAGGTGCAACTGCCGTCGGGTGCGCGCATGGGCCAGTTTGCCGCGTATACCGGTGGCTGGGGCAGCCGCGACAAGGCCTACGAGGTGCAGGAGCAGCGCGACGATTACCTGCGCCTGGCCAGCACGCAGCCATTGCCGGCGTATCAGGGGCTGACCGTGGCGGTGGACTGGCCGGCGGGTTTGGTCACGCGGCCCGATTTTGCAGAACGCAGCGGCGCGTTGCTGCGCGATAACCTGGGCCTGTTCCTCGGTGCGCTGGTCTGGGTAGGGCTGCTGCTCTTCTACCTGCGCGCCTGGAAGCGTGTCGGCCGCGACCCGCAAAAGGGCGTGATCATCGCTCTGTTTGAGCCCCCTAAGGGCATGCGCCCGGTGCAGGCTGGTTACCTCTGGTATCGCGGTTTCAAAGGCTATTTTCAGGAGGCGCGGGCGTTTAGCGTCTGGCTTACCGACATGGCCATTCGCAAGCACCTGCATATCGAAGACATGCGCCACGGCGGCGGCTTTAACCTAGCCCGTGGCACGGGCGCTAAAGCTGACCTCAGCGATGCGGATCGTGCCTTACGTAAACGCCTGTTCCCGGCCAACAAGGAGGGCATCGCACTGAGCATTGGCAGTGGTTACGAGCCGCGTCTGGCCGATGCAGTGGTCGGCCTAAAAAGTCAGCTGGAGGCCGAGGGTAAGGCTTGGTTCAGCCACAACCGAGGCCTTTGGGCGCTGGGTTTGATCGGGGCGATGGTTGGCTGCCTGTTGATGGTGTTGCTGGAGGCGCGCAACCCGGACGATCTGGCCACCGGCTTAGCGGGTGTGCTGTTTTCTCTGGGCTTTGGTGTGCCGTCGCTGGTGGTGCTGTACATGGCGTGGCACCAAGCCACCCTGTCCAAGCAGGTGGGGCTTGGGTTTGTTGGGCTGATGTTTATCTGGCCTGGGGTTGTTGGGGCTTGGATGCTGGTGACGGTGGTGTCCGCCTCAACCCTGCTGCTGCTCGCGGCCTATGTGGTAGTGGTGGCGGTGTTCTTCGTTTTGCTGCCAGCACCAACGCCGCTGGGACAGCAACTGCTGGACCAACTGGAAGGCTATCGCGACTACCTGCAACTGGGTGAACGCGAAGCCCTGGAGCGCGCCGCTAATTTGCCGGCCATGAGCATCGCCCTGTACGAGCAACACCTGCCTTATGCCATGGCCCTCGGTGTGGAAGAAAAGTGGAGCGCCCGTTTCAGCGCGGCTCTGGCCAACGGCTTGATCTATCCGGCGCAGGCGGACTACCAGCCCGAGTGGTACCACAGCCGCAGCCCCTACAGCTCACCGCTGGCCATGAGCAGCGCGCTGGCCGCCGGCCTCAGCAGCGCCACGGCACTGGCGTCGTCACCGCCCGCGAGCAGTTCGTCAGGTGGTGGCGGCTCATCCGGTGGGGGCTCCTCGGGCGGAGGTGGTGGCGGCGGAGGCGGCGGTGGCTGGTAAAGCGCTTTCGTGAGAGGGGCTTTCGGCTCGGGCATCCTGCTTCGCAATCCACAGGGATGTGGTGAATGCCGCAAGCAGGCCGGGAGTCGGCGCGGCGCTAACTCCTGCATCCATGCCGTCGTGGCCGCGATTAACGGCAATCGCGGCTAAAGCCCCTCCCACACATCATGATCTGCGCAAGGTTAAGGCTTGCGGGTTTCCTGCAGCTTTGCCAACAAGGCTTCGCCCTGCGCTTTTTGCTCGGCTTCGCTGAGCCGCGGGTTTTCCAGCAGGCTGTCGAGTTGATCGATCAGCTCGCTCTGCCGGTTGATCCGCTCATCGATCTTTTCCAGTTTGCGCTGGTTGTGCCAGCTCCACACTGCGAGGGCGCAGGCGGCCAGCACCACGGCGGCCAGGACAATCAGGGTCAAAGTGTTCATCACAGCTCCAGGGTTTTGCGCATCAGCATGCGCGGCAAGTTAACAGTGCCGCGCGTCACCGTCTGTGCCTGCTGCACAGAAAATCCCTGACCGGCAAAAAACGCCTGGGCCACTAGGCTGGCTTCGGTAAACAGCTCGCGCACACCCGCCGCGCGCAAGCGTTGCTCGGCAGCGGCATACAAGGCGCTGGCCACACCCTGGCGGGCATAAGCGGGCGCGCAGTACAGCAGGTCGATATGACCATCCAGGCTAAAGCCGATAAAACCGGCGATAGTCTGGTCTTCTTCTGCGATAAACAGCTCAAGTGACGCCAAACGTGTTTGCCAGGTGGGCATGTCCGCAACCTCGGAAGACCAGGCCTGACGCTGCACTGCGTCGTAATGCTGAGTGGCCAACTGGCTGACCGAGGCCTGAAACAGCGCGACGGTGGCGGGCAGGTCGTGAGGTTGGAAGGGCCGCAGATGGATCATAGGGGGCGGCGCCTCTGTAGTTGTGAATGCTCGGCATTGTCAGTGTGCGGCGGGGCATTGCTCAAGGTGATTGAGTCGCTCTGGATTGCAGAACCCGCTCAGGATTTTTTCTTGCCCAGGCTTTTCAGGCGTTGGCTGGCGCGCTGCACGGTGGCCATCTTTTCCGGGCGTTTCATGCGCTTCCATTGTTTGATTTCGGCCTTGCTGCGCCCGCAGCTCAAGCACAGGTCGCCGCTCAGCAGGCAGAGCGAAATGCACGGGTTTTCAATTTCCTTGGCCATGGGTTAACGCTTGCCCGAACGCTGGCGCGTCAGGCGTTGTTGCCAGTTACCGCCGTCGGCCCGAAGGCACTGTTGTTCATTGTCGAGGCGGACATGGGCGGCCGGGTTTTCGAGTGAAACCTCGGCGACCTGCAAGGCAGCAGCGGTCAGTTGTTGCATCAGGCGCTCCTGGCCCTTGGCGATGGCGGCGTCTTGTTCCGCCTGGCTGGCGAACACCCAGATCACCCGCAGGCTGGCGGGGAAGCGCTGGTAGTCGACGTCATGGGTCAGCCACTGGAAGCCGACAATCTCGGCCTTGCCGGCTTCGCAGGCGTCGGTGAGGGTTGCGGCCAGCGTCCGTTCGATCTGGTTTTGCTCGCGCTTGGTCAGGCTCATGGAGTTCCTTGGTGGTCTGCGGTTGCCGTGCAGGATAACGCCTGGCCAACGGGTTTATGCAGGTTGCTAAACGGTGCACCGCCAGCAACCTGCCGAACAGCATGTGATTAGTCTGTCGCGTTCTGACCGGGCATGCGCGCCTCAGTGCGCAGCCGTTCGACCAGCTCAGCCAGCGTCAGGCTGCCGAGGTTATCGCCGGCGCGGCTGCGCAGGGTGACGCGGCCTTCGGCTTTTTCCTGTTCGCCGATGACCAGCAGGTAGGGCACTTTCTGCAGGGTGGCCTCGCGGATTTTGTAGCCGATTTTCTCGTTTCGCAGATCCACGCTGGCGCGCAGCCCGGCGCGCTTGAGGGCAGCGAGTACCTGGCGGGCGTAGTCGTTCTGCCCTTCGGAAATGGTCAGCACGGCCGCCTGCTGCGGGGCCAGCCACAGCGGGAACAGGCCGCTGTAGTGCTCGATGAGAATGCCAGTGAAGCGTTCCAGCGAGCCGAACAGGGCGCGGTGCAGCATCACCGGGCGTTCGCGTTCGCCCTGTTCGTTGACGTAGCTGATGTCGAAGCGCTCCGGCAGGTTGAGGTCCACCTGCAGGGTGCCGCACTGCCAGTCGCGGCCGATGGCATCGCGCAGCACGAATTCCAGCTTGGGCCCGTAGAACGCGCCTTCGCCGGGGTTGAGCTGGTAGTCGATGTTCATCCGTTGTAGCGCGCCGGACAGTGCGCCTTCCAGTTGATCCCAGGTTTCGTCGCTGCCGATGCGGTTGGTGGGGCGGGTGGAGAGTTTGACTGCCACCTCGTTGAAACCGAAGTCGCGGTAGATGGCGAACACCAGGGCGATGGTGTCGGCGCACTCTTGTTCCATCTGCGCGGCGGTGCAGAAGATGTGCGCGTCGTCCTGGGTGAAGTGGCGCACGCGCAGCAGGCCGTGCAGCGCGCCGGAGGGTTCGTAGCGGTGCACCTTGCCGAACTCGGCCATGCGCAGCGGCAGGTCGCGGTAGCTCTTCAGACCACGGGCGTAGAGCGCCACCGCGCCGGGGCAGTTCATTGGTTTGAGGGCGAACACGCGCTCGTCTTCGGTGGTGGTGGTGAACATGGCCTCGCGGTAGTTGAACCAGTGCCCGGAGGTTTCCCACAGGCTGCGGTCCATCACGTCCGGGGTGTTGACCTCGACATAGCCGGCGACGTCCTGCTGCTGGCGCATGTAGCCGATCAGCTGCTGGAACAGGGTCCAGCCCTTGGGGTGCCAGAACACCGAGCCGGGGGCGCAGTCGTCGAAGTGGAACAGGTCGAGCTGGGCGCCGAGCTTGCGGTGGTCGCGCTTACCGGCTTCTTCCAGACGGGTGAGGTAGGCCTTGAGTTCTTTCGGCGTGCCCCAGCAGGTGCCGTAGATGCGTTGTAACGCGGCATTCTTGGCATCACCGCGCCAGTAAGCGCCGGCCACTTTGGTCAGTTTGAAGGCGTGCAGCAGGCCGGTGCGCGGGATGTGCGGGCCACGGCACAGATCCTCGAAGTCGCCCTGGCGGTACAGCGACAGCACCTCGCCTGCGGGAATGTCGCGGATCAGCTCGGCCTTGTAATGCTCGCCCTGCGCCTCGAAATGGGCGATGGCGTCATCACGCGGCAGTTCGCGACGGCTGACCGGAAGATCGGCGGCGGCCAACTCGGTCATGCGCGCTTCGATGCGCTCGAGATCGTCCGGGGTAAAGGGCCGCTCGAAGGCAAAATCGTAAAAAAAGCCGTCTTCGATCACCGGGCCGATGGTCACCTGAGCGCTCGGGTACAGCTGCTTCACGGCCATGGCCAGCAGGTGCGCGCAGGAGTGGCGCAGCAGCTCCAGGCCCTCGGGGTCGCGCGCGGTGATCAGGCTGAGCTGGGCGTCGTGGTCGATCAAGGCGCTGGTGTCCACCAGGCGGCCATCCAGGCGGCCGGCCAGGGCGGCCTTGGCCAGGCCGGGGCCGATGTCGGCGGCGACGTCGGCCACGCTTAGCGGTTGGGCATACTGACGCTGGCTGCCATCGGGCAGGGTGATGCTGGGCATATCGGTTCTCTAATCAGGTTCGGTTAATCATGAAATTTGAAGAAATGTAGGGTGGGTTACGGCGCTTTGAGCATTGGTGTTGTTTGCATGATCGCGGTTCGCGCAATCCCCATGGATGGAGTGAATGCCGCAAGCCCGCCGGGAGCGGGCGCGGCCTAACCCACCCTACAAAAGCGCTCTTATTCAGTCGTCTGTCAGCCGCGCTGGTAGCGCAGCGGCAAGCCCTCGCAGTCGTCCTGCACCTGACCGTTGTGCCAGGCCAGTTGTCCGGAAACGATGGTGGTGCGCACGGCATGGCGGAAGGCGCGGCCCTGGAAGGGTGTCCAGCCGCAGTGCGCGAGCGTGGGGTCGGCTTCGACCGGGCGCGGTTCGGCCAGGCGCTCGATCAGGGTCAGGTCGGCCCAGTAGCCTTCGCGCAGGTAGCCGCGCTGCTCGATGGCAAAACGCTGCGCCACGGCATGGCTGGTTTTCTCGACCAAGGTGGTCAGGGGCAGCAGGCCGTCGGCCACCAGTTCCAGCAGCGAGGGCAGGGCGTGTTGCACCAGTGGCAGGCCGGACGGGGCTTGCAGGTAAGGGCGCTGCTTTTCTTCGAGGGTATGTGGCGCGTGGTCGGTGCCGATGATGTCCAGCCGGCCGCACAGCAGGGCCTGACGCAGGGCATCGCGGTCGGCTTGGGTTTTGATCGCCGGGTTGCATTTGATCAGGTGGCCGAGCGCCGCGTAGTCGCGGTCATCGAAGTACAGGTGGTGCGCGCAGACCTCGGCGGTGATCTGCTTGCCGGCCAGCGGGCCGGGTTGGAACAGGCTCAGTTCGCGGGCCGTGGTGATGTGCAGCACGTGCAACTGGGTGTCAAAGCGCTGCGCCAGGCTGACGGCGAGGCTGGAGGATTGGTAGCAGGCCTCGGCATCGCGGATCAGCGGATGCTGCTCGGCGGGAATCTGCTCGCCGTACTGCGCCTGCCACTGCTGTTCGCGTTCGCGGATGCGCGGCGTGTGTTCGCAGTGGGTGAGGATGATGGTCGGGCAATCGCGGAACAGCCGTTCCAGCGAGGGCAGGTCATCCACCAGCATGTTGCCGGTGCTGGCCCCCATAAACACTTTCACCGCGGCCACGCGGTTGGGGTCGAGCGCGGCGACGATGTCGAGGTTCTCGTGGCTGACGCCAAAGTGGAAGCCGAAGTTGGTTTTCGAGCAGTTGGCGGCGCGCCGCTCTTTGGCTTCCAACGCCTCCAGGTTAAGGGTCGGCGGGTTGGTGTTGGGCATGTCCATCACGCTGGTGATGCCGCCGGCCACCGCCGCCCTTGATTCCGTGGCAAAGCTGCCCTTGTGCGGCGCACCGGGGTCACGGAAGTGCACCTGATCGTCGATCATCCCCGGCAGCAGAAACTGCCCGGCGGCGTCGATCTCAACCTTGGCATTCACGCCGGTCAGGCTGCTGGCGATGGTCTCGATGCGGCCGTGGCGCACCAGCAGGTCGGCCTCGTATTCGCGGCCTTCGTTGATCAGGCGTGCGTTGCGGATCAGCAGGTCATTCATGGCGATGCTTCTCGTGACAGGGATGAGTGGGCGGCACCGGGTCGTAGCCGCCCGGATGCCAGGGGTGACAGCGCAACAAGCGGCGCAGGGCCAGCCAACTGCCGCGCAACGCGCCGTGGCGTTCCAGCGCTTCGACGGCGTAGTGCGAGCAACTGGGGTGGAAGCGACAGCGCGGCCCGAGCAACGGGCTGATCAGGTATTGATACAACCGCACCAGACCCAGCAGCAGGCGTTTCATTGCGGCACGCTGATCACGCTCACCCGTTTGTCGCGGATGGCGTTGTAAAAGCAGTTGGGTCGGCCGGTGTGGCAGGCCGGGCCTTGTTGCTCAACGAGCAGCAGCACGGCATCACCGTCGCAGTCCAGCCGCGCTTCGACCAGTCGTTGCCGGTGGCCGCTGGTTTCGCCCTTGCGCCACAACTGCTGGCGCGAGCGCGACCAGTAACAGACCTGGCCGCTGGCGAGGGTTTCTTCCAGCGCCGCGCGGTTCATCCAGGCCAGCATCAGCACCTCGCCGCTGTCGTATTGCTGGGCGATGGCGGCGATCAGGCCGTCCGCGTTCCAAGGGATGGCCTCCAGCACGGCGGCCAGCGGGCGGCTGTCGCCCAGCCCGGCCTGTTCCAGCTCAAGCCATAGGCTCATGGCTTGAGCGCGGCCAGCAGGGTGTCGAGGTTGTACTTGAACATGCCCAGGTAGGTGCTGGCTGGCCCCTCGCTGGCCAGGGCATCGGAGTAGAGCGTGCCGCCGACTTTGGCCCCGGCCTCGCTGGCGATTTGCTCGATCAGGCGCGGGTCGCGGATGTTTTCCACAAACACGGCTTTTACCCCGTCGGCGCGAATCTGCCGGATCAGCGCGGCCACGTCGGCAGCGGACGGTTCATCAGCCGTGCTCAAGCCCTGCGGTGCGACAAATCTCAGGCCGTAGGCCTGACCCAGGTAGGCGAAGGCGTCATGGCTGGTGATGATCGTGCGCTGCGCGGGCGGCAGTTGGCCCAGGCCGGTTTTGGCCTCGGCCAGCAGGCTGCGGATTTGTGCCAGGTAGGCATCACGACCGGCGCTGTAGTGCGCGGCGTTGTCCGGGTCGGCCTGGATCAGCGCCTTGGCGATGTTCTGTACGTAGATTTCGGCGTTGGCGAGGTTCTGCCAGGCATGCGGATCGGCGACCTGCTGGCCGTCTTCATCAAGCATCAATGGCAGCACGCCGCTACTTGCATCCAGCCGTGTGCCGGGCGCTTCGCTGCTGTCGATCAAGCGCGCCAGCCAGGGTTCAAAGCCCAGGCCGTTGGCGATGATCAGGTCGGCGGCGAATACGGCCTTGGCATCCTCAGCGCTGGGTTGATAGACATGCGCGTCAGCATCCGCACCCACCAGGTTGCGAAGTTCGAGCTTATCTCCGGCAATTTGCTGGGTAATGTCGGCCAAAATGCTAAAGCTGGTAACAACTTTGAGTTTCTCTTCAGCGTGGGCGAACAGGGCAAGACTTAAGGTCAGCAGGGCAATCAGGGTGCGCATGGTGGGTTCCTTAGGGTGCGTGAGATAAATGCGGAGGCCGACGCAGCAGGCCATTTAGCGGGCCAAATACGACGGAGCCGATGTAAGCGAAACCGGCGAGCAGCACGATGCACGGGCCGCTGGGCAGGTTGGCGTAGTAGGAGAGCAGCAGACCAAGCCAGACGCAGGTTGCGCCGGTCAGGGCGGCGAGCAGCAACATGCGCGGCAGGCGGCGGCTCCAGAAGCGTGCGGCTGCGGCGGGTAACATCATCAACCCGACCACCATCAGCGCGCCGATGGCCTGAAAGCCGACCACTAAATTGAGCACCACCAAACCCAGAAACAACCCATAGGCCAGCGGCCCGAAGCGACTGACTCCACCGAGAAACAGCGGGTCGAGGCTGTCCATCAGCAGCCAGCGGTATATCAGGGCGAGCAGCAACAAGCTGCCGATGGACACCAGCAACATGCCGTTCAGGGTGGGCGGGTCCACGGCCAGCACCGAGCCGAACAGCAGGTGCAGCAGGTCCAGCTTGTTCCCGGCCAGGCCCAGCAGCAACACGCCGCTGGCCAGCGAAATCGGGTAAATGGCGGCCAGGCTGGCGTCTTCACGCAGGCCGGTACGCCGTGTCACCCAAGCGGCGATTCCGGCCATGCCAAGGCCGGCGACCAGCCCGCCAAGCGTCAAGGCCGGCAGGCTCAGGCCGAACAGCCAGAAGCCCAGTGCCGCGCCGGGCAAGATGCCGTGGGCAATCGCATCGCCCATCAGGCTCAAACGACGCAACACCAGAAACACCCCCAGTGGCGCGGCACTGATCGCCAGCGCCACGCCGCCCAGCAACGCGCGGCGCATAAAGGCGAATTCGATAAAGGGCGTCCACAGCAGTTCCAGACTCACGCCACATGCTCCAGTGGCGAGCGTTGGCCCATCAGCTCGCGAATCGGCGCGAAGATGCAGCCGCTGCGCGACACCAGCAGGGCGTTGTCCAAGTGCTGGCTCATGTGACTGAGGGAATGGCTGACGACAATCTGTGTGCGGCCCTCTGCCTGCCAGCGGGCGATGTGCTGCCAGAGCAGGGCCAGACCGTGTTCATCCAGCGCGGCTTCTGGCTCGTCGAGCAACAGCACCTGCGCCTCGGTCAGGCTCAGGCGGGCGAGCAGGGCGCGCTGCAATTCACCGCCGGACAATGCGTGCAGGCTGTGCTGGTACAGCTCGCTCAGGCCCCAGTCGGCCAAAGCTTGCTCCAACCGCGCCTGACGGTGCGGGCGACTCAGGCGGCTGCGCCATAAACCGGCGCTGACCAGCTCCTGCAGGGTGATCGGGAATTGCCGGTCCAGTGCCTGCTGCTGCACCAGATAGGCCACGCCACCCAGGCGCGGCACGGCCAGTTCGATCTGCCCGCGCAAGGGCTGAACGATACCCGCGATAACCTTGAGCAGGCTGCTTTTGCCACAGCCGTTGCTGCCGATCACCCCGGTCAGGCTGGCGCGGGCCAGGTGCAGATTAAGCGGCGGAGTCAGCGGGTGACCCGCAGGGCCCCATTGCAGGTTGTGGCAGTGGATCATGCCAAGCTCCAGTTCCAACGGCTGACGGCAACCGCATCGTGGGCATGCAGGCTTTCTGCGTGCACCACGCGCAGGTGAAAGGCGCTGAAGGCCGGTTGTTCGCGCAAGGCGCTGTGCAGGCGGCGGGCAGCGTCTTCGCAGAACATCAGGTTTTGCCCGTTGGCCAGGGCAAAGGCCTGCTCATCGGCGCGCTTTACCGCCGTCTGCACGGCGGTGCCGAGGGCCTGTTCGGCGGCGTCGATCAGCTCAACGAGCGGCAATGCTGTACTGTCGGCGTGCAAGCGCACCTGCAAGGTGGCGTAGCTGCGCTGGCTGTGTGGCGTGGCGACGATGCCTTGGGGCGAACCAAGCCATTCCAGCACCTGTTCATGGCTGAGCGGCTGGTTGGCGAAGTCGTGAGCGAACTGCTGCTGAATCAACTGGCGGGCCAGCGCGGCTGAGCAGGGGCACGTCGAGGAATAGGCCACCTGTACCTGTAGTTCCACGTGAAACCCCCATGAATCCTGACGTGCACGCACTTCGAAGGGGTAGGACTTCCATCCGGACAATGGGCTGACCAGCGCTGGACGACTCAATAAGGCGTCGCCGTTGAGGGTCACGCTGGCTTCTTGCGACAGGCCTTCGTGGCTGTGCAAAAAATTGTTGAGCAACTGTTGCAGCACGGCCGGGGTCAGGGGTTGCGCTTCCAGCGCATGCAGCGCCAGGTACAACCGCGACATATGAATGCCACGGGCGCTGCCGTCATCCAGGCTTACGCCAGCGCTGGCGCGCGCATTGATGCGCTGGTCGGCCAGCAACACAGGCAGGGCAATGTCGCCCATGCCCACCCAGTCCAGGCGCTGTGCATGGTGGCTGGCCTGGCTGGCGATATCCGGCAGGGTGAGTGCATTCATCTGAAAATCCGAGGTGGCGGCGGGTGATAAATGTTATGTTATAACAATTAAAGCCGCATACCAGTGAATTCGCATCATGAGCACGACCCTGATTAGCCAAGAACAACTGCTGGCCCAGCCGGCAGACGACTACATGAACGACGCCCAGCAGCAGTTCTTCCGCGCACTGCTGTTGCAGCAGCGCAGCGAGTTACAGGCGCGCATCGCTGAGGAGTTCGAGGCCCTGCGTGAACGGGAAACCAGCAGCGACCCGGCCGATATCGGCAGCGCCGAGGAACAGCGGCAATGGCAACTGCGCCTGCTGGAGCGCGAGAAGAAGTTGCTCGACAAGATCGACGAAGCCCTCGACCGCCTGGCGCGCGGCGAATACGGCTGGTGCATTGAGACCGGCGAGCCCATCGGCCTTAAGCGCCTGTTGCTGCGCCCCACCGCCAGCCTGTGCATCGAAGCCAAAGAGCGTCAGGAACAACGCGAAAAACATCTGCGTAACACCGAACAATGATGGAGCCTGAAACCATGACCAAACACCTTCCCGTAACCGTGCTGTCCGGTTTTCTCGGTGCCGGTAAAAGCACCCTGCTCAACGCCATCCTGAAAAACCGTCAGGGTTTGAAAGTGGCGGTGATCGTCAACGATATGAGCGAAATCAACATCGATGGCAGCGAAGTTCAGCGCGATGTCAGCCTGAGCCGTGGCGAAGAAAAGCTCGTGGAAATGAGCAACGGTTGCATCTGCTGCACCCTGCGCGAAGACCTGCTGGAAGAAGTCGGCCGTTTGGCCCGTGATGGCCGCTTCGACTATTTACTGATCGAATCCACCGGGATCAGCGAGCCGCTGCCGGTGGCCGAGACGTTTACCTTCCGCGGCGAAGACGGCCAGAGCCTGGCCGATCTGGCCCGCCTGGACACCATGGTCACCGTGGTCGACGGGGTGAATTTCCTGCGCGATTTCCACGAGGCCGAGAGCCTGGCCAGCCGGGGCGAAACCTTGGGCGAGGATGATGAGCGTTCGATCACCGACCTGTTGATCGAGCAGGTGGAGTTCGCCGATGTGATCCTGATCAGCAAGATCGACCTGATCAGCAGCCACGAGCGCGAAGAGCTGATGGCCATCCTCAAGGGGCTCAACACCCACGCCGAGATCATCCCCATGGCCATGGGCGCGGTGCCGCTTAATAAAATCCTCAACACCGGCCGTTTCAATTTCGAGCGCGCGGCCCAAGCGCCGGGCTGGCTCAAAGAACTGCGCGGTGAGCACATTCCGGAAACCGAGGAATACGGCATTGCCTCCACGGCGTACCGCGCGCGGCGGCCGTTCCACCCGGAGCGCTTCTTCACCTTCATCAACCGTGAGTGGACCAATGGCCGCCTGCTGCGCAGCAAGGGCTTCTTCTGGCTGGCCAGCAAGTACCAGGAAGCCGGCAGCTGGTCCCAGGCCGGCGGCCTGATGCGCCATGGGTTTGCCGGGCGCTGGTGGCGGTTTGTGCCCAAGGCGCAGTGGCCGACCGACGACGAAGGGCTGCAGGCGATCATGAAAAACTGGGAGGCGCAGAGTGGCGATTGCCGCCAGGAACTGGTGTTCATCGGCCAGAACATCAACTTTGCACAACTGACCGCCGAGCTGGACGCCTGTCTGTTGAATGACGCTGAAATGGCTCAGGGCGTGGACGCTTGGTCGGCGCTGCCGGACCCGTTCGGCCCTTGGCACGAGGAGGCCGCCTGATGCTTGCGCCGGTTTTGCGTCAACCCTTGCAGCAGATCGCCAGCGAGCAGATTGATGTGTTCGGCGAGGTGCTGCGTGATCACATCAACCTGGCGCTTTGGCAACGTCAGCTGCCCGCGCAGATCAGCGATTTTGCCAACGCCCTGTTGGCTCAGGGCGAGCCGCTGGGGCAATCCATCGTGCTGGAGTTGGCCAGCCCGGAGAGCGAGCCGAACCTGAGCGGCCTGGTCGATGCCTACAGCGATTTGCCGGGGCAGGTGGCCTTTTTGCAGGATGTCAGCTGGCTGATCAGCGCCTTTGTCTGCCTGTTCGACGCCAAACGTATCGGCGTGCGCCTGCGCATTCTCGATAAAGCCATGTGCCCGCGTTTTCATGTTGACCACGTGCCGGTGCGGCTGATTACCAGCTACGCCGGGATCGGCAGCGAGTGGCTGGAAGAAGGCGTGATGGCGCGCCGCCGGTTGGGCGACCCCGCCGCTGAGCCCAGCGATCCGGCTCTTATCCAGCGCGCTGAGGCCGGGCATGTGCTGCTGGCCAAGGGCGAGAAATGGATCGGCAACGAGGGCGGCGGGCTGATTCACCGCTCGCCGCAACCGCCTGCCGGTGAGCGGCGGTTACTGCTGACCCTGGATTGGCTGGCCTGAATGTAAGTAAAAAAATAGGCTGCGATTAAAGCAGCCCGAAGCACCAGAAAAACCTGCCGGCGCGTGATCCGGCAGGAGGGGTGAGGTACCCAGGGTCACTAAAACACAGACCGGGTTACGCCTTGATGACGGTGCTTGGAAGACACAGGAGTCGTATTGCGACACGCATAATGTGTCGCTAGCTGTGGGAGGGGCTTTAGCCGCGACGGTACGGTTTAAACCGGGTTTAACAGCCGTCTAGTACGCCATCCACACGCCTTTGCTCTGCTTCTCGCAGAAAGGCTTTAGGTAAGCCGTATCGCTGGCAATGCCGTAATAGTGCACATCCTGCTTATACGGTGTGCCACCGACGGTAGCGTTGCGGCACACGCCAAAGGCGCCGGTGGGGCATTGTTCAACAAACTCCACCTCGACCTTCTGCCCCTGCAACTGCGGTTGGCAGAAACCGGTGCGGAACAGGGTGGGCGGGATGCTGCGGTTCTGCTGGCACACCTTCACATCCAGACGCTCGGCCTGACTGTGCACCACGCAGGCTTCACCCCAGGCCAGGCCGGACAACAGGTACAAGCTAAGCAGTAGAGCGACACGCATCGTTAAAGCCTCGAAAAACGGACCATGACCAAAAACAGACGAACCTTGTAGGAGCGGCCCAAGTTAATGGCATGTCAAAAATTGGCTGCAAACTCTAGCACGCAGCTTTTATTCAGTCTGCGCCATGCTCGGGGTTCTCTCCCGGCAGGCAAACACGCACCATAGGCCCATGCTCAACAATATCCCCACCCATGTGATTGCCGGGCCGCTCGGTGCCGGTAAAACCAGCCTGATCCGTCATCTGCTGGCGCAGCGCCCGGCGCATGAACGCTGGGCCGTGCTGATCAACGAGTTTGGCCTGGTTGGTCTGGACGCCGCCTTGTTAACCACCGATGACGACGGCATCGCCTTGGGTGAAGTGGCGGGCGGCTGCTTGTGCTGCGTCAACGGCGTGCCGTTTCAGGTTGGTCTCAGTCGCCTGCTGCGTCAGGCCAAACCCGATCGCCTGCTGATCGAGCCGTCCGGCCT
Source organism: Pseudomonas sp. Ga0074129 (assembly GCA_001465025.1). Lineage (GTDB taxonomy): Bacteria > Pseudomonadota > Gammaproteobacteria > Pseudomonadales > Pseudomonadaceae > Aquipseudomonas. Next base: position 69,939 of record LNDO01000091.1, on the reverse strand, counting down.
CGGTCATCCTCTGGTGCTACTCGAACAGCTGCGCGAAATGCCCTGGGCCGGTGTGTTGGCGGTCCAGGTGCCGTTACTGGTGCTGGATTCTCAGGCCCTTGCTGCGGGTGAAGCGCTGCCGGAGAGTCAGCAGGCGACGCTTAGCCGCGCCGGTTTGTTACTGCTGAACAAGGCCGAAGGGCTGGATGAAGCAACCAAGGCGCGCATTCAGGCGCAGTTGCCCGCACGCCCGATCTACTGGACCAGCCAGGGCGCACTGCCGCTGGCGAAACTGCCCGGTTTTGCCGCGCAGGCCACTGACGGCGACAGTGCACTGAGCCTGCCCAACGCTGCTGCGCCCTTAGCCCATCTGTGGCGCAGCGTGAGTGAGCCGATCTGCCAGATTCAGCAACAGGCCGAAGGCTGGAGCATCGGCTGGCGCTGGCACCCCAGCCAGCAATTTGCGCCGGTGCAGGTGCAGCAATGGCTGAATAGCCTGTCTTGGCGGCGCGCCAAGCTGGTGCTGCACGGCCGCAAGGGCTGGCAGTCCGCCAATGCCCTGAACGGCCAGCCGTTGCAGTGGCAACCCAGCGAATGGCGTAAGGACTCGCGGCTGGAGCTGATCTTCAACGAGGCGCAGGATGTGCCGGCGTTGCAGGCGGGGTTGGCTGATTGTGCTCTAGCGCCCGATTGTTTCAGCCAGGCTGCCGACTATCAGGATCAGCAAGGCGATGGCGCTGATACGTAAGGCCAGTGTTGAGGTCAGCCACTGGAGTACTTGTTGTTTGGGGCCGGCGCGAAGAGATTGCCATTCCGGGTTGAATTGCGGATCGATGCGCAATGCAAACAGTCTGTCGCGGTACAGAAGGTGCCGAGCTCTGCTCATCTGGCTGTAAAGCGGCAGGCGAATGGCAAAGTGCTCCTTGCCATCAGCGGCGCGTCCCAGGGCCAGTACATGGCAGTTGACGCCTGCGCTGCTGAGTTTTTCTTGCAGGTGTTCAATAAAAGCTGCGTTGCAAGACTCTAGTAAAACAAACACGCTGACTCCTCCCTGAATGGTCTGACGTCAGCATGCCGGAGTCAGATAGAACTGACGAGTTCTATGACGATGCGGATAATCTCCCCCCAACGCGATCACGCAAGGCAAGCCCATGCACCTCCAACCCTGGTCCCATGACTGCTCAGCCGGCTTCACCCTGCGTGGCTGGCACACGCCGCCTTCGGGTAAACCCCTGCTGCACTTTCTGCACGGCAATGGCTATTGCGGGCGCGTTTATACGCCGCTGCTGCAACTGTTGGCTGAGGATTTCGACCTCTGGCTGTGTGATGTGCAGGGTCACGGTGACAGTGACCACGGCGGGCGTTTTCATGGCTGGAACCGTAGTGCGGAACTGGCGATTGAGGCGTTTGAGCAGGGGCGCGGTGTGTTTGGCAACGTGCCTTGCTTTGCTTTGGGCCACAGCTTTGGCGGAGTGTTGACCAGCCTGATGCTGGCTCAGCAACCGCAGCTGTTTCAGCGCGCAGTGCTGCTCGACCCGGTGCTGTTCAGCCCGGCGATGATCGGGGTGATGGCGCTGTCGGATGTGATGGGCCTGAGCCGGCGTACCACCTTGGCCAGCAAGGCGCTGAAACGCCGCAGCAACTGGCCAGACCGCGCTGCTGCCCATACTGCGCTGCATGGCCGTGGTATGTTCCGTGGCTGGACCGAAGAGGCGTTTACCGCCTATATCCAGCACGCCCTCAAGGACAGTGAAAAAGGCGTGGAGCTGAAATGCCGGCCCAGTCGCGAGGCCGATATTTTCAGCTCCTTCCCCAGGCGGCTGTGGCCGTCACTGGCCAAGGTCAGCACGCCGGTTAAGGTGTTTTACGGTGAGCGCAGCTATCCCTTTGTCGCCAGGTCTGTCGCGCGTTGGTGCGCCAGCAACGGCCATGTCAGCGCCCGTGTGTTGCCGGGAGGGCACTGCTTTATGCAGGAGCAGCCAGCGGACAGTGCGCAGCGTGTGGCTGAGTTTTTGTTGCAGCGTGAGCAGGCCTAGCGCCGCCAATCGTCGAGGCGAATAACCTTGGCATCGTGCTGCACGACCACCGGCTCAGGCTGGGTTTCCCGCACCGGATGGGGGGCCAGTTCAATGCGCCCAACCTGTTTGCCAAACAGGGTGATGCTGCCCGCGTGACGCTGCTCGCCGGTGACGGTGAACTCAAAGCTATACACCCGCGCCAAGCGCTTGCGCCCGCGAGCATCGGGCAGCATTGCAAGGCGGCGCAGGGCGACATTGCCATCGAGTAATTCCACATCGGCTTTGGTGCAGTGCTGCTTCACCTGCATCAAGGCGAACTCACGCAAACCATGGGCGTGCCACAGCCAAGCGCAGGCGGTGGCGAACAGCATCAGCAGAAATACATCGAAAAGCTCAATCATGGTGTTCCTTCGTTCAGCGCCTCGTAGCGCTTTTGCAGCTCGTGGCGGATTTCCCGGCGTTGCAGCGCCTGGCGCTGGCGGCGCAATTCATCAGGCGTTTGCGGATCAAGGGCGGGCACGGGAGCCGGACGACCCTGATCGTCCATGGCCACCATGCTAAAGAAACAACTGTTGGTGTGCCGCACCGAGCGCTCTCGGATATTTTCGGTGATGACCTTGATGCCCACTTCCATTGAAGTGCGCCCGGCGTAGTTGACCGAGGCGAGAAAGGTCACCAGTTCGCCGACATGAATGGGTTCGCGAAAAATCACCTGATCCACCGACAAGGTCACCACGTAACGCCCGGCAAATCGGCTGGCGCAGGCGTAGGCAACTTCATCGAGGTATTTGAGCAGGGTGCCGCCGTGGACATTGCCAGAGAAGTTGGCCATATCCGGGGTCATCAGTACCGTCATTGTCAGTTGGGCATTTCCGGCTTCCATGGCTCACTCCACAACAAAAGGGCGTGGCCAACCATAGCAGCTGCGCAAAAGCATTGCCCAGACCGGCTGTGGCAACCGGTCTGGGCGGGTGTCGCCTCAGGCGTGGGTCAGGTACCAGCGCCAGTCCTGCTCACCGACCTCGCCCATAAACTGGCGGAATTCGGCCCACTTGATCGCCAGGAACACCGTGAGGAAGTCCTCGCCCAAGGCTTCCTTGGCCCAGGCGGAGTTCTCCAGCGCGCGCAGGGCGGTCAGCCAGTCGGTCGGCAGGGTTTCGCGGGCCTGCTCGTAGCCGTTGCCGATGATTTCTTCGCCCGGATCGATCTGGTTCTGGATGCCGTGATGAATACCGGCCAGGATCGCCGCCGCCGCCAGATAGGGGTTGGCATCGGCGCCGCAGATGCGGTGCTCGACATGCCGGCTCTTGGCCGGGCCGCCCGGTACGCGGAACGACACGGTGCGGTTGTTCACGCCCCAGCTCTTGGCCAGCGGCGCGTAGCTGTTGGCCTGGAAGCGGCGGAACGAGTTGGCGTTGGGGCAGAAGATCGCCAGTGCATCATTCAGCGTGGCCATCATGCCGCCGATGGCGTGCTTGAGCAGCGGTGTGCCGTGCGGGTCTTCGGATGCCATCAGGTTGTTGCCGTTTTCATCCGCCAGGCTGACATGCATGTGCATCCCGCTGCCGGCCAAGTCGCCAAACGGCTTGGCCATAAAGCAGGCCTGCAGCCCGTGTTTGTTGGCCACGCCCTTGACCAGACGCTTGTAGCGCACGCCTTCATCAATGGCCTGCAGCGCGTCGAAGCGGTGCTCCAGGGTCAGTTCGACCTGGCCGGGTGCGTACTCAGAAATCGCCGTACGCACGGGCAAGCCCTGTACTTCACAGGCGGCGTAGAGGTCATCGAGGAACGGCTGCAGCTGTTCCAATTCATAGACGCCGTACACCTGCGGCGCTTGCGGGCGCACGCCATTGGTTTGCAGTGCCGGTTGCGGACGGCCGTTGGCGTCGCGCTGCTTATCCAGCAGGTAGAACTCCAACTCCACCGCCATCACCGGGTGGTAGCCGTCGGCCTTGAGCCGGTCGATGGCGCGTACCAGTACATGGCGTGGGTCGGCCGGGGCGGCGGGCATGCCCTGAGTCGGGTGCATGCTCACCTGCAGTTGCCCGGTGGGCGTGGCGCGCCAGGGTTGCAGGGTCAGGCTGCCGGGCAGCGGGTAGGTCCAGCAGTCGGCGTCGGCGACTTCCCAGACCAGGCCGCTTTCTTCCACGTCCTCGCCCTGGATGGTCAGCGCCAGTATCGAGCTAGGCAGCGGCCGGCCGTTCTCGTAGATGGCCAGCAGCTCGTCGCGGTGCAGCAGCTTGCCGCGCGGGATGCCATTGGCGTCGATCAGCATCAGCTCGATGCTGCGCACTTCGGGGTGGGCAGCGAGGAAATCGCGGGCTTCCTGGGGGGTGGCGAATTGCATGGTGGTTCTCACAGTGAGTCGTTGTCTTGTGGGAGGCGCTTTAGCGGCGATAGTCGCGGCTGAAGCCCCTCCCACAGGCTGATCGATGGGTTATTCGCGCGCGCCGGGGATGGCCAGCAACTCGGTCAGGGCCTGGTCGAGCATGGCGATCAGTGTGTCCACATCATCAGCCGATGTGCTCGGGCAACACAGGGTCATGTTGTGGAAAGGGGTGATCAGGATGCCGCGGTTGATCAGGTACAGGTGCAGGGCCATCTGCAGTTCGTCGTGGAACGCTGCTTCGGCCTCGGCGCCGGTCTTCGGTGACACCGGGCAGAACTGAAACTCACTGCGCGCGCCCAGTTCGGTCACCGACCACTTGAGGTCGTGCTTGCCGATCAGCGTGCGGAAGCCATCCGCCAGGCGCTTGGCCAGCGGCAGCATGTGGTCATAGGCGGCTTGCGTCATCACCTGTTCCAGGTTGGCGCGCATGCAATGCATGGCCAGGGCGTTGGCCGACAGCGTGGTGCCCATGCCGCTGTGACCGTGGCCATGGCTGCCTTCGCTGGCACGTTTGCGCGCAGCGGTCATGGCCTCGGCCATCGCCGCGCTGCAGCCGAAGATGCCGCACGGCACGCCGCCGGCAATCGGCTTGCCGACCACGAAGAAGTCTGGGTCGAGGTTCCACAGTTGGGTGCAGCCACCCATATTGGTGGAAATGGTGTGGGTCTCGTCGATGATCAGCAGCGCGCCGTACTTGCGGGTCAGCTCGCGGCATTTCTGCATAAAGCCCGGCTCGGGCAGGACCATGCCGATGTTGGTCATCGCCGGCTCGCAGAGCAGGGCGCAGACGTCGCCTTTCGCCAGCGCGGCTTCGAGTGCAGCCACGTCGTTGAACGGGATCGAGCGGCTGTGCTGGGTCAGGTCATAGGCCTGGCCGACCAAACCGCTGCGCGGCACGGTTTCGCCGTCGATGCAGCGCACCATCACGTCGTCCACCGTGCCGTGGTAGCAGCCATCGAACACCAGCAGGGTTTTGCGTTGGGTGATCGCGCGGGCCCAGCGCAGCACATAGCGGTTCGAATCGGTGGCGGTGGCGGTGACCTGCCAGAACGGCAGGCCGAAGCGTGCGGCCAGCAACTCGCCGCAGACCACCGCGTCTTCGCCCGGCAGCATGGTAGTCAGGCCGTTGTTGCCTTGTTCGGCGATGGCCTTGGCGATCGGATCCGGGGAGTGGCCGAACATGGTGCCGGTGTCGCCCAGACAGAAATCGATGTACTCATGACCGTCCACATCATAGAAGCGCGCATCCTTGGCCCGCTCGACAAACAGCGGCACCGGGGTCGACCAGTCGGCCATCCAGTGCATCGGCACGCCGCCGTACAGCGAGTGGCGCGCACGTTCGGCCAGGGCCACGGATTTTGGATTGCGCGCGATAAATCGCTCGCGCTCACGCTGGGCGAAGGTTTCTACGGCGGATGGGTGGATACCACTGGCAGTCATGTTGAACACCTCGTTCGAATATCTGCACATGCTATTTTGTGATCACAGAAAACTCAAGCTTTGGTTTGATTCGGCTTTATTGCTAGATTAACGCTACATTTGTGATCACAGGACGTTATGAAATGGTCTTCCAACAGCAGGTAGCCCTGATCAGCGGCGCAGGCAGTGAGTCGGGTATCGGCCTGGCCATCGCCCGCCGCTTGGGTCAGCAAGGTGCGCGCGTGCTGCTCACCGCCAGCAGCGCCCGTGTTGAAGAGCGTGCCGCTGAGCTGTGCGCCCAAGGTATTGAAGCACGCGGCCGCGCCGCTGACCTCACCGATGAGCAGCAGGTCGGCGAATTGCTCGACTGGGCGCAGGCGCAGTGGGGCCAGATCGACATTCTGGTGAACAACGCCGGCATGGCCATGCAAGGCAGCCCGGAGCCCTTCGCCGAACTGGCGGACATGGACCTGGCCACCTGGAACCTCTCCATTGCGCGCAACCTCGGCACTGCTTTTCTGCTCACGCGCGCGGTGCTGCCGGGCATGCGTGCGCGCGGCTACGGGCGCATCGTCAATATCAGCTCGACCACCGGCACCCGTGGCAGCAACCCTGGCGAAGCGGCCTACAGTGCGGCTAAGGCCGGCATGCTTGGCCTGTCCATGGGCTTGGCGCTGGAAGTGGCCAAGCAGGGCATTACGGTTAACAGCGTGGCGCCGGGGTGGATCGCCACCGGCTCCAGTACCGAAGAAGAACGCCACGCGGCTGCTTACACGCCGATGCGTCGCGCCGGGCGACCCGAAGAAGTTGCTGCCGCCGTCGCCTTTCTTGCTTCGCCGGAGGCCAGCTATATCACCGGCGAGGTGCTGGTTGTGGATGGTGGCAACTGCCTGATCGAGAACAAGGCCCCCTGAGCGCTTCTGCGTCGGTCAGGCGTTGTTGCAGGGATACTTGAAAATGCTCATTGACTGCAGTCAACTCCGCTTTTCAAGCACCCCTGCGCCTAGCCAGCCTCTAGCAGAGCCACTCAGACCATTTTCTAAACATCGGAGAACTTCATGCATAACTGCTCGCTAACCCTCGCCCAACTCCCCGCGCCGCCGGTACAAGGACGCCGCTGAACCATGGCCGACAATCTGCAGGAACACCTTTACCAACGTATTCGGGAAGGCTTGCTGGCGGGGCGTTTCCAGCCCGGCGAGCGTTTGAAAATCCGCGACTTGGCCGCCGAGTGGGGCACCAGCCCAATGCCGGTGCGGGCTGCGCTGCAGCGGTTGGTTGCCGAAGGCGCGCTGGAAGGCGAACCGCAGCGCTCGGTGCGCGTGCCGCCAATGACCCGCGAACGCTATGAGCACATCTTTCAGGTGCGCATGGGCCTCGAAGGCCTGGCGGTCGAACTGGCCACCCCGCGCCTGAGCGCCGATGATCTGGCCGTGTTGCGTGACTGCGTGGCGCGCATGGATCAGGCCATCGAAGAACGGCAGATCACCGCCTACCTGGATGCCAACAGCCAGTTTCACCTGCACCTCTACAGCGCTTGCGGCAACCCTGTGCTGGTGCGCAGCATTGAAACGTTGTGGCTGCAGATCGGGCCCTTCTTTAATCGCTTGTTTACCGGCGCGGACCTGTCACTACGCCTCAACGACTTCCACGAAGACGCCTTTGCCGCCTTCGCCAACGGCGACGCCAAAGCCGCCCGCCTGGCGATTGAGCAAGACCTGCAGTACTTCGCCCGCTTCCTGCTCAACCTGCTCGATTTGGAACAGCGCCCGCGTTAACGCGGGCGCGGGTGCACGGCTCAGCTCTCCAGCCAGACGTCGCGCACCCAGTGCCAGACCGATTCCCAGGTTTCGTCTTCGTTGATCTCGCCGGTTTCGGCTTCCCACAGCAGCACGGTGCCGTCTTCTTCGACCACGTAGTAGTTGCCATGGTCTTCGCACAGCGGCACGTACTCGCGTGGTACGCCGAGTGACCAGGCGGTGGCGGCAACTTCCGGCAGGTAGGTGTGCGATTGCGGATCGCTGGCGGTGACGGGCTCCAGGCGGCCGTAGACCACATCGCTGACCTGCAGCAGGTATTCACGCAGGCCAAAGGGCAGGTGGATCAGGATCTCTTCCTGAATCTCCACTAAGGTTTCTTCATCGGGGAGTTCCAGCGGGACGGGCACCGGCTCGTTGAGTTCGCGCAACTGTTCGATGACTTCTTCCACGGTGTAGGCCTCATGGGTGACGGGTAATACGGGAGCGTCTTATACCGTAGAACAGGTTTTGGGGCATCGTGGATACGTGTTTAAGGCCTGTGGAGTTGCGCGGTTATGCAGGTGTGGCCTGATGCCAAGCAGGAAGCTGGCAAAGTGCTATCGTTGTACATGATGTGTCAATTTTTGAGCGTCATAAAACGGTCTTCCTATGAAAAGCCAAGCGCAAGAGTCAGATGACGGTGTGCTCAGCGAAGAGGAGCGGTTACAACTCCTGACCAAGGCGGGTCAGCGCAATCGCTTGTTTATCCTGGCCTTGGCCGGGGTGTTGGGCACGTTGATGTTGGTCTCGGTCGGCCTGAACATTCACAACCTGTTCAGTGCGGGCGATGAACCGCGTATCGAGGCACTGGAGAAGCAGGTTAAGCGGCTGGAAGAGCAGCTTAAGGTGCAGCAGAGTGCGCTGAATAATCAGGAGGAGTTGCTGGCCAGCCAGCAAGCGTCACAGCTCACCGGGCTGTTTGAGCGGGCGGAAAACCCCAACAGCATCGTCCAGGTCAGCCAGGTGCTGCGCGCGCAGGAGCGCGACTACCAGCAGGTGATGAATGGGTTGAAGGCAGGCATGCGTGATTTGGCCAATATGCTGCCGGGCTCGCGCAGTTGGTTGGCTGATTACAACGAAATGATCGACCGCGCCCTGCTCAACAGCCGCAAGCGCAGTGAGGAAATTGAGGCCTGGCGCGACAAGGCCCAGCAAGCTGCGCCGGCAGCCAAGCCGCCGGGCAGTGCCAATCCGGGGTGAGGCGGGGTGGGCTTTTAGCCCATGTGGAAGAACGCCAGCTTGTTGCCGTCCAGATCGCGGAAGTAGGCCCCGTAGAAGCCGGGCATGCGCTCGCCCGGTTGACCTTCGCAGGTCGCGCCCAATTCGAGGGCTTTGGCGTAGAGTTTGTCGACACCTTCACGCGAGCCGCCGGGCAGGGCGATCATGTTGCCGTTGCCAGGAGTGGCCGCCTGTTTATCGAACGGCAGGCACACACCCAGCATGGGCTGACCTTTACCGGCCCCGTAAAAGGCCGCGCGGCCCACATCCATCACGATTTTTGCACCCATCTCAGCCAGTAACGCGGTGTAGAAAGCCTTGGCTTTTTCCAGGTCATTGGTGCCGACCATGCTGTATCCGATCATGCTGCTGTCCTCGTCAGAGTGGTTCTGGGAAAGGTGCAGTGTGCGTCATCAGGCGGGTAAAGGGTATGCAGGTCTTTCGTCCTGTCTGGCCCGTTTGGCCTCTATTTCGGTCGCTTTGAGTGCGCTTAAAAACACAAAACCCGGGCAAGCCCGGGTTTTTTGATGAAGCTGATGCATCAGCCGTTCTGGCGGATACCGGCTACCAGCCACGGCTGGTTATCACCGGCCTGACGCTCAAGGCGCCAGCTCTCACTGAAGGCTTCACCTTGATCAAAGCGCGAAGTTTTGGCGACGCCAGTAAAGGTCAGGGTGGCGATGGTCTTGTCGCTGTGGTCATCGACGCCGTCGAGTTGCACATCAAGGTCATCGACATAAGTGGACTGGAAGCCTTCACCCAGATCGGCACGCTCACGGCTGAGGAACTCCAGCAGCTGCGGGGTGACGAACTCGGCAATCTTGTCCATTTCGTTGGCGTCCCAGTGCTGTTGCAGGCTGAGGAAGTGCTCACGGCCAGCGCTGACAAAGCTCTGCTCGTTGAACCAGGCCGGAGCATTGATCACGGGCTTGATTGCAGCACTGGCAGCATTGCCGCCGAAGATCGAGCTAGGGGCAGCCTGGGTCGGCATTTCACGCTGATACGGCGCGCCACCGGCGGCAGCTGGCTGGGCCTGGCGACGACGGGCAGCGAGGAAGCGGAACAGCAGGAAGGCGATCAGGCCGAAGATCAGCATGTCCATGATCTGCAGGCCTTCAAAGCCGCCACCCATGAACATGGCTGCCAGCAGGCCGCCTGCAGCCAGACCGGCCAGCGGGCCCATCCACTTCGATGCGCCGCTGGCGGCGGCAGGTTGACGGCCAGCAGCCGGAGCGGCGGCTTGTTGTTGGGTCGGCGCTTGACGAGCCTGATGGCTGGGCGCGGAACCAAAGGATTTGCCGCTGCCCATGCGCTTGGCTTCGGCGTCGAAACTCATGGTAAGCCCCAGGCTAAGGCACATGGCCAGGGCGATGCTAAGGAAACGCTGCATGGTGGGCTGTCTCTTGGTTGATGGATCTACGCGCGCATCTTGCCCGGCGCACGCGTGGCTGGCTAGGCATAGAGTGTTTCCGACTTTTGCCCGCCGCGCGGTTGCGCAGTGATGCTGGGGCGTGGCGCGTGAATGGTGGATCGGCAATGCGCCGCTGAGCGGGTCAGGCTCAGGCGGCGCGAGAGGGTGCAAGGCGTGCGCTTAACGCCAGTCGTACAGCTCTTTTTCCGAGAGCTTGTGCATCTGGCTAACCTGCGCTTGGAAGGCCTGCATCGACGCCCAGATGCGGCCGTTGAGTTCACTCTGTGCGGCCAGTTCGCCCAGCACGACCTCGGATTCGCGCTGCATGGCGCTGAGCACTTCATCCGGGAAGCGCTTGAGCAAGGTGCCCGATTGCTTCAACTGATCCAGCGCCAGGGCGTTGTGGTAGACGTAATCGTCGAGCATGTCCTGATTGGCGGCGCGTGTGGCTTCAGTGAGGATTGCCTGTAAATCAGCCGGCAGGCTGTCCAGCGCCTTTTGGTTGATCAGCAGTTCCAGCACTGCCTGTGGCTCCTGCCAGCCGGGGAAGTAGTAGTACTTGGCTGCCTTGTGCAAGCCGAAGGCCTGATCGTTGAACGGGCTGACCCAGTCGGTGGCATCGATGGCGCTGGTCTGCAGGGCGGTGAAGATCTCACCGCCGGGCAGGTTGACGGTGGTGGCACCGAGTCGGCTGAGCACTTCGCCGCCCAGGCCCGGCATGCGGATTTTCAAGCCTTTGAGGTCGTCGAGGCTGTTGATTTCCTTGTTATACCAACCGCCCATCTGCATGCCTGTGTTGCCCACCGCCAGCGGCTTCACGCCGAAGGGTGCGTAGGCTTCATCCCACAAGGCCTGACCACCACCCTTGCTCAGCCAGGCATTCATTTCGCTGGTGGACAGGCCAAACGGCACGGCGGTAAAGAACTGCGCCGCCGGCACCTTGCCCTTCCAGTAATACGCTGCGCCATGGCCCAGTTCGGCGGTGCCGCGTGACACGGCATCGAACACCTCAAGCGGTGGCACCAACTCGCCGCCGGCATAGACCTTAATCGTCAGGCGGCCATTGCTCATGGTCGCCACTCGCTCGGACAAGCGCTCGGCGGCGGTGCCCAAACCGGGGAAGTTCTTCGGCCAGGCGGTGACCATCTTCCAGTGGTAGGTCTGCGCCGGCTCTGCGCTGGCTTGCGGGGCGGCGGGTTCTTCCTTGCAGCCAGCCAGCCCGAAGGCGGCGAGCAGGGCGCTGGCGAGCAGCAGAGGACGGCGAATCATGTGAGCTCCTTATTGTTTGAATGGACGATCAATCACGCTGGACACCTTGAAGGAGCGGCCCATGGCCGCGACAGCAGGCACCCGAAAAAGCATCGCGGGCATGGCCCGCTCCTACGGTCTGTCGTAAAGCGCCTGCAGCGCGTAGCCCGGATGCAATCCGGGGGCGGGTTCAATGGCTTACATCGCTCCCGGATTGCATCCGGGCTACCGGTCTTAAACGTTACAGGGCGTAGGGTGTATGGCCTGCAACCTACGATAAGCACTCCGGCCGGTTGTTACAGCGCTTGCAGCTTGGCGTAGCTGAGCATTAACCATTTGCTGCCTTCGCTTTCGAAATTCACCTGTACCCGCGCTTGTGCGCCGGAACCTTCGAAGTTGAGGATGGTGCCTTCGCCGAACAGTGAATGCTGCACGCGCTGACCCAGGTTGAAACCGGTATCCGGCACCGCGCTGCCAGCGAACATACTGTCGCCACTCATGCTGTTGCCGCCCATGTTGCGACTCACCGCGCCAAAGGGGCGGCTGACGCTGTTGCTCAGGCGTACTTCCTGAATCAGCTGCGGCGGAATCTCGCGGACGAAGCGCGACACCTTGTTGTAGGTCTCGCTGCCATACAGGCGACGGGTTTCCGCATAGGTGATGACCAGCTTACGCATGGCGCGGGTGATGCCGACGTAGGCCAGACGCCGCTCTTCTTCCAGGCGGCCGGGCTCTTCCAGGCTCATCTTGTGCGGGAACAGGCCTTCTTCCATGCCCACCAGAAACACCTGCGGGAACTCCAGGCCTTTGGCGCTGTGCAGGGTCATCAGCTGCACGCTGTCTTCGTTCTCGGCAGCTTGGGTGTCACCGGCCTCCAAGGAGGCGTGGGTGAGGAAGGCTTGCAGCGGAGTCATGTCTTCGCCTTCGTCGTTGTCGAAGGTGCGCGCGGCGCTGACCAGTTCTTCCAGGTTTTCCACCCGTGCCTGGCCCTTTTCGCCTTTTTCCGCCTGGTGGTAGGCAATCAGCCCGCTTTGCTCGATGACCGTCTGGGTCATCAGGTGCAGCGGCATGTCCAGCACCTTGGCCGACAGGTTATTGATCAGTTCGATAAACCCGGCCAGCGCGCCCGAGGCACGGGCGGGCAGGGCTTTGCTGCTGACCATCAGGTGCAGCGCGCCCCACATCGACACCTCATGAGCGCGGGCGTATTCGCGGATGGCTTCGATACTTTTCTCACCGATGCCGCGTGCCGGCACGTTGATGATGCGTTCCAGCGCGGCGTCGTTGCCGCGACCGTCGAGCAGGCGCAGGTAGGCCATGGCGTTTTTGATTTCCGCACGCTCGAAGAAGCGCTGGCCGCCATAAATGCGGTACGGAATTTTCTCGCGCAGCAGGGCTTCTTCGAGCACCCGCGACTGAGCGTTGGAGCGATAGAGAATGGCGATTTCGCTGCGCTTGAGGCCGTCTTTGCGCAGGGCGTCTTCGATGGACTCGACCACGTAGCGGGCTTCGTCGTGCTCGTTGAACGCGGCGTACAGGTTGATCGGCTCGCCGTCGCCGTCTTCGGTCCACAGTTCTTTGCCCAACCGGCCTTGGTTGTTGGCGATCAGCGCGTTGGCGGCCTTGAGGATGCCCGCGGTGGAGCGGTAGTTCTGCTCCAGGCGGATCACTTCGGCATCGCTAAAGTCGTCAGAGAACTGCTGGATGTTCTCGATTTTCGCGCCGCGCCAGCCGTAGATCGACTGGTCGTCATCACCCACCACCATCAAGCTGTCGCCGCCCTTGGCGAGCAGACGTAGCCAGGCGTATTGCACGGCGTTGGTGTCCTGAAACTCGTCGACCAGGATGTGCCGGAAGCGCCGCTGGTAATGCTCCAGCAGGCCTGGCTTATCGCGCCACAAATCGAGCGCGCGCAGCAGCAGTTCGGAAAAGTCGATGACCCCGGCGCGTGCGCAGGCAGCCTCGTAGCCTTCATAGATTTTCAGCATGGTGGCGAGGAACAGGTCGCCGCCGGGCTGGATGTTCTTCGGCCGCAGGCCTTCATCCTTCTGCCCGTTGATAAACCACTGCGCCTGTTTTGGCGGCCAGCGTTGTTCATCCAGACCGAGGTCGCGGATCACCCGTTTGACGATGCGTTGCTGGTCGTCGGAATCGAGAATCTGGAAGTTCTCGGCCAGGCCGGCTTCCTGCCAGTGCGCGCGTAACAGACGATGCGCCAAGCCGTGGAAGGTACCCACCCACATGCCGGCCGGGTTCTGCCCAAGCATCTGCTCGATGCGGTGGCGCATTTCGGCGGCGGCTTTGTTGGTGAAGGTCACCGACAGGATGCTGTGCGGCGAGGCCTGCTCGATCTGGATCAACCAGGCGATGCGGTGCACCAGCACGCGGGTTTTACCGGAGCCAGCACCGGCCAGCACCAGTTGGCGGCCCACGCGTGCGGCTACTGCCTGGCGTTGGGCATCGTTTAGTGAAGCAATCAGGAGTTCGGGATCATTGTGCATCGCGGCATTCTAGGGGGCTGCGTCAGGCAGGGCAAACAAGGCCGTGGTGCGTGATGCGCTTTGCTGGGTTTGGGCCGCTTGTGCCCAGCCTCACCCCACCCGCTTCTTTCCCTTAAAGCTCAGATGCGTGCAAAAACGCAGGCGGTTATCAGTAAGGGCGCGCAGGTTTACGGGGTGATTGATGAGTCAGCTGTGCAGGTTGAGTGGGCCTGTACTGCGCCCATCAAAAGTTAGGCTTCCGGGCTGTTAATTCGCATACGTACAGCTTGGACGATGCGTCTAGCTCGGGTATGCTGGCCCGATATTTAGGCAACCACTATAAGAAAATCGCCTATGACTGCATCACCTGATTTTGCTCAGGTTAATGGCGTTAAGCCGACTTCCACGCAGGAAGTAACGCGGCTATTTGCCACCGACATTGCCGCCGAGCGCACCCGTATGCTGTACCAGGGTTCGCAGGTACTGACCCTCTTTATGCTGCTCTGCGGTGTGGCCTGTGCCTTTTTGTTGTGGGGCACTTTGCCTGCGCCGCTGCTGGTTGGCTGGTCCATATGGCTGGTCATTCTGGCCGTGCTGCGCCTGGTGCAGGTGCGCGCGTTCAACCGGGCCTTGCCCAGCCAGCAGGCCGAACAGCGTTGGCGTCAGTTGTTTTTGCTGGGTTCGGCTGTCAGTGGGCTGACCCTGGCGTTTGCCGCGATTTTCCTAGTGCCGGGCCATGTGTTTTTCCTGCAGGCGTTGGTCTATGGGCTGATCGCGGCGGCCATTCTCTCGGCCAGCGTGGCTTATGCCATCAGCCTGACGGCTTTCCTGAGCTTTGCCTTGCCTTGTCTGGTGCCGGCCTTGGCGTTTCTGCTGCTCAGCGACAGCCCCTTGCAACAAGGCTGGGGCCTGATGGGCAGCATTCTGCTGGTGGCCTTGCTGGTGGTGGCTTGGCAGGTCAATCGGCTGGTGCATCGCAGCTTGTTGCAGCAGTTTCAGAACCGGGCGTTGATCAGTAACTTGGAACACGCCAAACAGCAGGCTGAAGGGTTTAACAGCGAACTGGCGCATGAGGTGGAGCAGCGTTGCCGCGCCGAGGGCGAATTGCGTCAAGCCCATGATGAGCTGGAGAGGCGCGTGGCTGAGCGCACCCAGAAACTGGATGAAACCACCGTTGCCCTGAGTAAAAGCCGCGCACGGCTGACCCTGGCCATTGAAGCCAGCGAGCTGGGCCTGTGGGACTGGGACCTGCAAAGCGATGCGGTGCACCACTCGCGCCTCAAGGAGATTTTTGGCCTGGAGCCGCACGAGGTGCAGGTGATGCTGCGCGACCTGACTCCACGCCTGCACCCGGATGACCTGCCGGTGCTGCGCCAGGCCCTGATTGAACACATGAAAGGGCGCAGCGACGACTATCGCGTTGAATACCGCATCAAGCACGCCGACGGCCACTGGGTGTGGATCGAAGACCGTGGCCGCGCCGTTGAGCGTGATGCCGACGGCCGCGTGTTGCGTATGCTCGGCACGCGGCGTGATATCAGTGCGCGCAAGGCCGAGGAACAGCAGCATCAATTGGCTGCCACGGTGTTTGAAGCGGCCAGCGAAGGCATCGTCATCCTCGACCCGAACTACCGGCTGCTGTCGGTCAACCAAGCCTTCAGTGACGTCACCGGCTATCGCCTGGACGAGGTCGTCGGCAAGAGTGTGATCAGGCTGGCGAGCAGCGATGACAGCCGCCGGCAGTACCAACTGATCCGCCTGGAGCTGGAAAAAACTGGCTCCTGGCGTGGCGAACTGATCGAAACGCGGAAAAACGGCGAGCTCTATCCGCAATGGCTGCAACTCAATCTGGTGCGTGATTCACGCGGGCTTGCCAGCCATATCGTCGGCTTCTTCGCCGACCTCTCCGCGCGCCGTGAAGCTGAAGAGCGTCTGCGTTACCTCTCGCATTACGACGAACTGACCGGCCTGGCCAACCGCAGCTTGTTCAAAGAACGGCTGCATGAAGCCAGCCAGCGTGCCCGGCAAAGCGGCCGCAGCATTGCCCTGCTGCACATTGATCTGGATCGCTTCAAATTACTCAACGACAGCCTTGGCCATGAAGTCGCCGACCAGTTACTGCGTCAGGTCAGCCGCCGCTTAAGCCAGGCCGTGCCAGAAGCCGATACCTTGGCGCGCTTGTCCGGCGATGAATTTGCCATTCTGCTCGACAGCTACGGCAGCCTCTCCAGCCTGGCGCGCACTGCCAGCCGGCTGCTGAGTAAAATACGCATGCCGATGACCCTGGGCGGGCATGAACTGGTGGTCAGTGCCTCACTCGGCATTAGCCTGCTGCCGGATAACGCGCGGGAAATCTCGGCCTTGGTCAGCCAGGCCAACATGGCCATGCAACATGCCAAGCATTTGGGCGGCAATACCTTCCAGTTCTTCACCGACAACCTGCAAGCCTGCACCCTGGAGCGCCTGCAACTGGAAAATCAGCTGCGCAAGGGTATCCACGAAGGGCAGTTGGAGGTGTTCTATCAGCCCAAGTTGTGCCTGGCCACCGATAGCCTCAATGCGGCTGAGGCGCTGGTGCGTTGGCGTCATCCGGAGTTGGGGCTGGTGCCGCCCAGCGACTTTATCGGCCTGGCCGAAGAAACCGGGCTGATCGGAGCCATCGGCGAGATCGTTCTGCGTCAGGCCTGCTTACAGGCGCGCGCCTGGCAGAAACAGGGGCTGGCGCAGATTCGCGTGTCGGTGAACCTCTCGGTGCATCAGTTGCGTCAGGGCAACCTGCTCAGCCTGGTGCGTCAGGTGCTCGATGAAACCGGACTAGAGGCGCAGTTTCTGGAGCTGGAACTGACCGAAAGTCAGCTGTTGGACAACGTCGAAAGCGTCATCAGCACCTTCCGCCAATTGCGTGAACTGGGCGTCAAGTTGGCCATCGATGACTTCGGCACCGGTTATTCCTCGCTCAGCTACCTCAAGCGCTTCCCGGTGGATTACGTGAAGATCGACCAGACCTTTATCCGCGACCTCACCCCCGGCAGCGAAGACGCCGCCATCACCCGTGCCATCATCGCCATGGCCCACAGCCTGGAGCTCAAGGTGGTGGCGGAGGGGGTGGAAACCCAAGCGCAGATGGACTTCCTCAAGACCCAGCGTTGCGACGAGATTCAGGGTTACCTGATCAGCAAGCCGGTGCCGGCCGAACAGTTTGCTCAGTTGTTGCGCGAGCAGGGGGATGACCTCTAGCGTGCAGGCTTGTGTGCGGCGGTGCTGCTCGTTACTGTCGCGCTTTTTTGCCGTGCAGGATCATCCATGCTGCCCACCTCTGCTGCACTGACGGCCCGCCCGGCCAATGCCACCCTGATTCTGTTGGCTTCGTTGTATTGCGCACAGGGCTTGCCAGCGGGCTTGATGGCGCATTCGCTGCCGGTGCTGCTGCGCCAGCAGGGGGTTGATCTGGCGATGATCGGCTTGCTCAAGCTGCTGGCGCTGCCCTGGTTGCTCAAGGTGCTGTGGGCGCCGTGGGTGGACCGTCTGGCGTCGCCGCGGCTGGGCCATCACCGGGGCTGGATTGTGCCGCTGCAGATGAGCGTGATTGCCATTGTCAGCGGTCTGGCGCTGTTCAATCCCGAGCGGCTGTTTGACGCGTATTTCCCGCTGCTGATCGCTTTGTTGCTGCTGATCAACCTGGCCGCCTCGACCCAGGACATTGCCACCGACGGCCTGGCCGTGCGCCTGTTGCCGGAGCGTTGGCGCGGGCTGGGCAACAGCCTGCAGGTGGGTGGCTACAAGGTTGGCATGCTGGTCAGCGGCAGCGGTCTGTTGCTGGCCATGGATACCTTGGGTTGGAACCTCAGTCTGGCGCTGGTCGCGTTGTTGCTGGTGCTGATGACGCTGCCGATCTGGCGGTTTAACGAAAAGCGCGAGTTGCCGTTTCAGCCGGCGCTGGCCGAGCCTGCCGGCCCCGGGCTGTTGCTGCGGCATTACCGGGGTCTGTTGCTGCAGCCCGGCATGCTGTTCTGGCTGGCGGTGTTGCTGAGCTTCAAGCTGGGCGATGCGTTGGGTTCGCCGATGATCAAGCCGATGCTGGTGGATCAGGGCTGGAGCAACGCTGCGTTGGGCCAGCTGACCCTGATCAGCAGCCTGGTGGGGATCGCCGGGGCGTTTGCCGGCGGGCTGCTGTATGCGCGCCTGGGCGTGATGCAGGCGTTGCTGCTGTTTGGCCTGCTGCAAGCGGCCGGCATCGGCGCGATGGCCTTGTTGGTGGACGCCGGCGCGGACACGGCGCGGGTGTACGCGTTGGCGTTGTTTGAGCAGGCGGCCGATGGCATGTCCACGGTGGCCCTGTTCGCCGCGATGATGCGCCAATGCCGGCCTGAGCATGAAGGGGCCGACTTCACCCTGCAGGCCAGTGTGCAACTGCTGCTGGCCGGGCTGGTGGGTGCGAACAGCGGTTGGCTGGCCGAACAGCTGGGCTATGCCGGTTTGTTTGTCGGTGCGGCGCTGCTCGGGCTGTTGGCGTTACCGCTGGTGTGGTTGTACTTCTGGCGTCAGGGCCGGCCGGTACAGCGCGCAGCGTAACCCTACGCCCACCTGCGGCTGTTTCCTCTGTTCCCATTTCGCCGCACTGATGCAGGCCTTGCGCGCCAGTAACTGGCGCAAAGATGGCTGCCTTGTATCAGCGTTCGGGCAATCCTGCGCGCCTGTCTGGACTGATGAGAGGTGCCTATGCCAAAACTTCCGAGCCTGAGTGTGGGGCTGCGCCTGTTGCTGGCGTCGCAAGCCATGGCCCCGCTGAGTGTGAAAGTGGGCATGGTGCAGCAACTGGGCGCGCAGAAGGCTGCGCAGCTGGCCCCGCACATGCCGCCCGAGCAGCTGCGCGAGCTGATCATGGCCATGCCGATTGAGTTTGCGGCAGCGGTGACGGTGCACCTCGATCCCCGCTTGATCCTCGATGCGTACCTGAGCTTGCCAGACAGCCTGCATTTGGACGTGGCCCGGCAGTTATGCGCCGATGGTGAGTTTGCCACCGCGGCACGCTATGCCGAGTGCCTCTCGGCCAAGCAGATCAAGCTGCTGATTTACGGCATCAACGATGTGCAGCACGTCCTGCAAATCGCCCGGCACATCGTCAACTTATCGCTGATCAGCGCCAGTGTTCACAGCTTCTCAACCGGCTATTTATGCCGGCTTACCGAGGCCGCGCTGGCCGATCGCAATCTGCCGGTGTCCGCGCAAGTGCTCAGTGGCCTGTCGTTGGCCCGTCAGGCCGATGTGTGCGCCGGTCTGCAACCCGAAACGCTGCGCCAGTTGCTGCCGATGCTGCTGTTGATCAGCGGCGAAAAGCTGCGTGAGCAACTGTCGGACGTGGTGCTGGAGCGTTTCGAACAGCAACTGGCCTAAGCCTTCTACCCGTTGTGGCGTTTCAGCTAGGCCGCGAATAAAACGGCAACAGCCCCTAGAGCATCCACTGCCGTTCGTGTCGCTCCAGCAGGTTGCTGGCCTGTTCCGGGCCGTCGCTGCCGGCCGGGTAGGGGCGCGGGCTTTGGTAGTGCTGGTCCCAGCCTTTGATGATCGGGTCAACCCAGCCCCAGGCGGCTTCCACCTCGTCGCGGCGCATAAACAGCGTCGAGTCGCCTTCGATTACATCCAGCAGTAAGCGCTCGTAGGCATCCCAGCGGCGCTGTTTGTGGAAGGCGTCCGCCAGGTTGAGGTCCAGCTCCACGGGCTGCAGGTGCATGCCCTTGCCGGGGCTTTTGCCCATCAGTTGCAGGCTGATGCGCTCTTCCGGTTGCAGGCGGATCAGCAGACGGTTGGCTTCGCCGCCGCCGAATAACTGGTGTGGCACCGGTTTGAACTGGATAAGAATTTCCGAGGTTTTGCGTGCCAGGCGTTTGCCGGTGCGCAGGTAAAACGGCACGCCGGCCCAGCGCCAGTTGTCGATCTCGGCCTGCACGGCAACAAAGGTTTCGGTGTCGCTGTCGTTGTCCACGTTCTTTTCGAAGTAGTAGGCCGGCACTTCCTGACCGCCGATCTTGCCGGCGGTGTACTGGCCGCGCACGGTTTTGTCCTGCACATCAAGGCCGCTGATGGGCTTGAGGGCTTCAAGGATTTTCACCTTCTCGTTGCGCACGGCTTCGGCGTCAAAGCGCACCGGCGCTTCCATGGCCACCAGGCAGAGCAGCTGCAGCAGGTGGTTTTGGATCATGTCGCGCATGGCCCCGGCTTTTTCGTAGTAAGCACCACGATTTTCCACGCCGAGGGTTTCGCACACGCTGATCTGCACGTGGTCGATATGCCCGGCGCGCCACACCGGCTCAAACAGCGCGTTGGCAAAGCGCAGCGCCATGAGATTCTGCACCGTCTCTTTGCCCAGGTAATGGTCGATGCGGAACACCCGCGATTCGTCGAACACTGCGCCGATGGCAGCGTTGATCGCTTGTGCGGATTCCAGCGAATGGCCGATGGGTTTTTCCAGCACGATGCGCGTTTTGGGCCCGGCCAGGCTGGCGATCTTCAGGTGCGAGGCAATGTCTTCAAACAGATCCGGCGCGGTGGCCAGGTAATAGATGCGCACACGCTCCGGGTCGTCGCCGAGGCGCTTGGCCAGACGGCCGAAGTCAGCGCTTTGGCTGGCATCCATGGCGAAGTAGTCGAGGCGCGCCGCAAAACCGGCCCAGGTGTCGTTGTCGAAGTCGTTGCGGGCCACCTGGGCGCGGCAATGCCGTTCCGCCAGTGCCTGAAAAGCGCCGCGCGTCAGGTGGCTGCGGGCCAGGGCCAGAATGCGCGTATCACCATGCAAGCGACCGGCGCGATGCAGGTGGTAGAGCGCCGGCAGCAGTTTATGCAGGGCCAGATCGCCGGTGCCGCCAAACACCAGCATGTCGCAGGCAATGCTCAAGGTGGGAACTCCGACTCGGTTTAACCGTGCGAGGCCGGCGGCCATGTAGTATAACTACAAAGCTACTACAACCCCTTGTGCGCCGATCATAACCGAGTCATGCCTGCGAAAGCGGCACGCTTGATGGAATCGTTAGCCAAATGCCGAGCCTAAGCCTGTGAACCTGTTGCAACACATTGCCCAGTCGCGCCCCCTGTTACGCAAATCCGAATTAAAGGTGGCGGATCACGTGCTGCTCGACCCTGCGTCGGTCATGCACAGCTCCATGGCCGAGTTGGCGCACAGCGTCGGCATCAGCGAGCCAACCATCGTGCGTTTCTGTCGGACGATTGGCTGCACCGGTTTTCAGGACCTCAAGCTCAAGTTGGCGCAAAGCCTGGCGGCCGGTGCCAGTTTCGGCCAGTTCGCCATTCACGAAGACGACTCGGTGGCGGACTTCAGCCTGAAGATCTTCGACACCACCCTGCACACCCTGATCGACGTGCGCGAAAAGCTCGACACCCAAGCATTGCAACAGGCCATCGCAGCCATCGCCAATGCCCAGCGCGTGGAGTTTTATGGCTTTGGTGCGTCCGGTGCGGTGGCCGCAGACGCCCAGCACAAGTTCTTCCGCTTGCTGCTCACGGCTGCGGCGTATTCCGACCCGCACATGCAGGCCATGAGTGCGGTGACCTTGAAGCCGACCGATGTGGCCATCTGCATCTCCCAGTCTGGCCGCTCCAAAGATTTGCTGATCACCGCCAATCTGGTGCGTGAGGCCGGCGCCACGTTGATTACCCTGTGCCCGAGCCAAACGCCGTTGGCGGATCTGGCCAGCGTTAACCTGGCCATCGACGTGCAGGAAGACACCGAAATCTACACCCCGCTGACCTCGCGCATCGCCCACTTGGTGGTCATCGACGTGCTCGCCATGGGTGTGGCCATGGCCCGTGGCCCAGGGTTGGTCAACCACCTCAAGAGCGTTAAACGCAGCTTGCGCAGCCTGCGCCTGTCGCCCAAGGCGCACAAAAACAACGACGACTGAGCGCCACCCAGCCCTATAGCCTGAGCATGCCTTGGCGTAACCCAAGGCCGATGGGTTACGCGCCGCCGCCAGGCTTAGGCCCCTCGCTGCTAAATTCATCGCAGCGTTATCGTGCAGCCATCAAAGCGTCATCTAGGCGATCGAAGCTGGTACTCCCTTATTCAGCTTGGGAGTTGCCTCTATGTCTGGTTATCTGGATAAACCGCAGTCTCACGAAAGCAGCGACGCTAAGGCCCGGCGCAAGCTGGTGGATCAACGCCGCATGGAATACCGCCGCGCCATTGAGAGCTATTCCGAGCAGCGGCAGTTGCAACATGAGTTAGTCGACTATCCAGAGTTGCTGGTCTTCAACTACCTCGAGTTGAGCCGCAACATGCAACCCCGGCTGTAAGAGGCTATGCCGAATTCGTCATAGTTCGAGCGCAAGGCGATCAAGTCCGATCCACTGTGATGAGCCACTCTTGAGGTAATTAACTTTAAGGGAGGCTGTTATGCAGCGGTTGACGTTGGTTGAAGCTGAACAACTGGCACAAGCGATTCTGCGCCGACATGGGTTTAGTGACGCGTTTGTTGAAGCCATTGCCGCCACTCTAGTGGCGGGTGAACGCGACGGTTGTGCATCCCATGGGTTGTGGCGTCTGCTCGGTATTGTGCAGACCCTGCGCGCGGGCAAAGTGGAGCCTTGTGCCGAGCCGCACGTGTTTGATCTTGCGCCAGGTTTAGTCAAAGTGGACGCGGCCGGCGGCTTTTCCCAGTTGGCTTTTGCCGCGGGTATGCCGCTGCTGGCGGACAAGGCCCGTGCTAACGGTATAGCCGCTTTGGCGATTAATCACTGTGTGCACTTCTCCGCCCTCTGGGTGGAGTTGGAGACGCTGACCGAGCTTGGGTTGGTGGCCTTGGCCTGCAACCCGACTCAGGCTTATGTGGCCCCGGCCGGCGGCAGTCGGCCCTTGTTCGGAACCAATCCGATTGCCTTTGGCTGGCCGCGCGCTGGGCAGGCCCCGTTTATCTTTGACTTCGCCACAAGCGCTATTGCCAGGGGCGAGATTGAGTTACACCGCCGTTCAGGCGAAGCCTTGCCGGCAGGTTGGGGCGTGGATCGACAAGGACAGCCATGCACGGATGCCGCCAAGGTGTTGGATGAGGGCGCCATGCTGACGTTCGGCGGGCACAAGGGTTCGGCCCTGTCCGCGATGATTGAGCTGATCGCGGGCCCGCTGATCGGTGATCTGACCAGTCTTGAGTCCAGTGCCCATGACGCGGGGAGCAAGGCCCTGCCTTACCACGGTGAACTGATTATTGCCCTGGACCCACAGCGTTTTCTTGGCGACCAGGTTGAGCAGCATTTGGCGCGCGCAGAGGCGTTGTTTGAGGCAATCCAGGGGCAGGGCGCACGTCTGCCATCGCAACGTCGTTACGCTGCTCGTGAACGCAGTCTGGTGCAGGGTGTGCAGCTGGCTCAGCCGCTGTATGACGAACTTATGGCACTACTGGACGAATAAAAAGCAGGGTGTGGCGGGATCGATTGGTTTGCCGACACAGGTCGATTCCCACCACCCCTACTACTCGTTTACCTACAACGCGTCTCGGCTGTTCTGGCCATCCAGCAAGCGCATGATACCCAGCGGATTGGCATTCTTGAGTGCGTCAGGCAGCAGCGTGTCAGGGCAGTTCTGGTAACAAACAGGGCGCAGGAAACGTTCGATGGCCAGGCTGCCTACAGAGGTGCCGCGTGCATCTGAGGTGGCTGGGTAGGGGCCGCCATGAACCATGGCGTCGCACACTTCCACCCCTGTTGGATAACCATTGAACAGAACGCGCCCGACTTTCTGCTCAAGCAGGGCGAGCAACTCGCCGCAACCGGCCAGGTCGTCATCTTCGCCGATCAGAGTCGCGGTCAGCTGGCCTTGCAGACCGGCGAGGGCCTTGTGCAGTTCAGCCGCGTCTGCCGCTTCGATGACGATGCTGGTGGGGCCGAAGACTTCCTCTTGAAGCAATTCATCACGCTGCGTCAGCAGAGCAATATCGGCTTGGAACAGCTGTGGCCAAGCCTGACGCCCTTGCTGCGGTTGGCCCGCCAGGTGGTGGATGGCGGGATGCCCATGCAAGCGTTCGACGCCCTTGGCGTAGCTGGCCAGGGTGCCGGCATTGAGCATGGTCTGCGCTGATTGATCGGCCATCTTGGCGGCAAACGCATGGAGAAAATCGCTGAACGCCGGCGAGCGGATACCGATCACCAGGCCCGGATTGGTGCAGAACTGTCCGCAACCCATGGTCACCGACGCGGTGAGTTCCTCCGCAATCTTCGCACCGCGCGCCTTGAGCGCCTCAGGCAGCACAATCACCGGGTTGATGCTGCTCATCTCGGCAAATACCGGAATCGGCTGTGGCCGCGCTGCCGCCATGTCATACAACGCACGGCCGCCTTTGAGCGAACCGGTGAAGCCAACGGCCTGGATTGCAGGGTGCTTGACGAGCCATTCGCCGACCCCGTTGCCGTAGAGCATGTTGAAGACCCCGTTCGGCATGCCGGTGTGCTGCGCCGCCCGTAGGATTGCGCTGGCCATGTAATCGGCGGTCGCCATATGACCGCTATGGGCTTTGACCACCACCGGGCAGCCGGCGGCCAGCGCTGCAGCGGTATCGCCGCCGGCGGTAGAGAACGCCAAGGGGAAGTTGCTGGCGCCGAACACCGCCACCGGGCCAACGCCGATGCGGTATTGGCGGATATCCGCGCGCGGCAGCGGGTGACGTGCGGGCAGGGCACGGTCGATACGCGCGCCATAAAAATCGCCACGGCGCAGCACGCTGGCGAACAGGCGCAGCTGGCCGCTGGTGCGGCCGCGCTCACCCTGGATGCGCGCGGCCGGCAGTGCGGTCTCGCGGCACACCAGCTGGACGAAGTCATCGCCGAGAGCGTCGATCTCGTCGGCGATGGCGCTGAGGAACTGCGCGCGTTGCTCCGGGCTGACCTGGCGGTAGGTCAGGTAGGCGGCCTCGGCGGCGCGAGCGGCGGCGTCCACCTCGGCCTCGGTGGCTTGATGGAAGCGGTAAGGCAGGGCTTCGCCGGTGGTGGCGTCGAGGCTCTGCAGGATGACCTCACCGCCAGCGCTGCGGCCGCCGGCGATGAAGTTGTGGCCGATGGTAGCGGGCATTGTTAGCTCCTGTTGGGGGCCTAAGCACAGGGACGTAAAGGCCCTGACTGTTCAGTTGAACTCGGCAGACTGCCGGTCAAGGTGGCTATTGCCTGGCGGGTCAGCCGGATGCGCGGGGGCATCCGACCGACGTACCGCGATTAGCCGAGGTTCTGCTCAGCCGACCAATTGGCGTACCACTGGCGGAACAGGGTGTACTGGGTCTCGGCGTAGTGGCGCTGAGCGTCGCTGAGCGCATCGGTCTCGTTGAAATGCAGGGCGTATTCCTGGTCACCGTTGAGCACCAGCAGGTGCTTGTAATACAGAACCAGGTCGCAGCCTTCGTCGAAAGACGACAACACGTTCAGCGCCTCGGACAGTTCTGAGGCTCGGCGGCGGGCAACGGCGTCGCCCTTGGCGGCCTGCTTGCTCAGCTCAACCAACTGCAGCACTTCGCGCGGCAGGGCGTTACCGATACCGGTGATGGCGCCGGTCGCGCCGCAATTGACGAAGCCATGCATCACGTGGGTATCGACGCCCGCCATGAGAATCACTTTCTCATCCTGCGAGGTGATGTGCTCGGCGGCATAACGCATGTCGGCGGCACCGCCGAACTCCTTGAAGCCGATCAGGTTGGGGTACTGACGGCGCAGCTTGAAGAACAGCTCGGCGCGAGTGGCAAAACCGTAGTACGGACTGTTGTAGATCACCGCTGGCAGCGTCGGGGCCGCTTCGAGAATGGCGGCGAAGTGTGCTTCCTGGGCGGCTGGCGAAGCGCCACGGGACAACACGCGGGGGATGACCATCAGGCCATGGGCGCCGACCTTGGCGGCATGGGCCGCATGGGACACGGCTTCGCGACTGTTCACCGCACCGGTGCCGACGATGGTCGGGATGCCGGCAGCCACCAAGCGCGCCACGCCTTCCTGGCGTTCGGCTTCGGTGAGCAACGGCCAGTCGCCCATGGAGCCGCAATAGACCACGGCGCTCATGCCCGCTTCGATCAGCTCGCGGCCTTTGCGCACCAGCGCGTCGAAGTCCGGCTTGCGCTCGGCAGTGCAGGGGGTCATCAGGGCGGGGATGGTGCCGGTGAAGATGGTGTTGCGCATGGTGTGCCTCCTGGGCAGATTAAAAGTATTTCGTATACGAAAATAATTGGCCGTTTTAAGCCCTTGTTTTCATGGGTGTGGGCCTTGGCCCGGTTTAGCGCGCCGCTGAGGCGGCGGTTATCAAATCGGGAGAAAACAGATGGTACGGTTAAGGCTCAACCGGCCAGGTATCCGAGAGGCGGTAGCCTTCGGGCCAGGGGTCGCTCGGGTCCAGCAGATGCTGGTGGACACCGGTGATCCACGCGCGCCCCGTAATGCTGGGAAGAATTGCAGGACGTCCGGCCACTTCGCTTAAGCCTTCGATATGGCAGTGGAACGTTGAACCGATGATCGAGCGCCCAACAAACCGTTCGCCCACCTTCAACTGACCACGGGCATGCAGCACCGCCATACGCGCCGAGCAACCGGTACCGGTGGGCGAGCGATCGACCTTGCCGGGACGGATGACCACCGCATTGGCCGCAGTCAGTACGCCATCCTCCCGTTGCAACGGACCCGCCAGTTGGCAGAAGGAAATGTGTGCCCAGTCCTTGTTCAGCGGATGCACGAAGCCCAGTTGCTCGTTGGCGGCCCGGGTGATCTTCAAGCCGGTGGCGGCAAGGTCAGCGGCTTCATCAGCATTCAGGGAAAATCCCAATGCCTGCGCATCGGCGATGACAAAACTGTCGCCGCCGTAGGCCGTATCCACCGTCAGCGTGCCCAGCCCCTCGACTTCGAGCGGAACACCGAGTTGGTCAGCGAAAGACGGCAGGTTTTTCATCTCAACCCGCTCGACTTTGCCGCCTTGGCAATGGGCCACGATGTGGATGAGCCCGCCCGGGGCTTCCAGACACAGCCGGGTGAGCGGTTCGTGCATCGGTAAAATGCCGGTTTCCAGCAGCACCGTGGCCACGCACAGCGAGTTTGAGCCCGACATGGGCGGGGTATCCGCTGGCTCCATGATGATCCAGGCCATCTGCGCCCGTGGGTCTTTGGCCGGCAGCAGTAAGTTGACGTGACGGAACACGCCACCGCGTGGCTCGTTGAGTACGAAGTTGCGTAATTTCTGGTCTTGCGCGATCCAGCGCGACTGCGCCCACAGTGTGTCGCCCGGCGGCGGCGTTACGCCGCCGACAATGACATCGCCGACTTCGCCCTCGGAGTGGCAGCTGACCACATGAATAATTTTGCTCGAACGCATGTTGGTTTTCTCAGTTGACCGACTTCAGGAAGTCAGCAGTTTCGGCTTTCTGCGGGTTGCCAATGACCTGATCCGGGGTACCAATCTCATGCACCAGGCCATTGCGAAAGAACGCCACGCGGTCGGACACGTCGCGGGCAAAGCGGATCTCATGAGTCACCAGAATCATGGTCATGCCGTCTTCGGCGAGCAGGCGCATGGTATCCAGCACCTCACCGACTAATTGCGGATCAAGCGCACTGGTTGCTTCATCGAACAGCATGTAATCCGGGCTCATGGCCAGTGCGCGGGCGATGGCCATGCGCTGCTGCTGGCCGCCGGAGAGCTTGCCGGGAAAGACCTTGAGTTTGTCCGCCAGGCCCACGTGAGTGAGCTGTTTAACGGCCATGGCTTCGGCGTCCTGTTTGCTCAGGCCGAGCACTTTGCGCGGCGCGAGCATCACATTCTCCAGCACGGTCAGGTGGGGAAAGGCGTTCCACTGCTGGAACACGATGCCGATCTTCTGCCGCAGCCGATTCAGGTCGGTGCCTTTGGCGTGCACCTCGGTGCCATCCACGCGAATGCTGCCGCGCTGGATCGGCTCCAGGCCGTTGATGCACATCAGCAGGGTGGACTTGCCTGACCCGGAACCGCCGATGATCGACACCACCTCACCCTTGTTCACCGTCAGGCTGACGCCCTTGACCACTTCCAGGTCGCCAAAGGACTTATGCACCTTGTCGATTTCAATCATTTTCCTGCCACCTTTTTTCCAGACGGTTACCCAGCTGGGCCACCAGCAAACTCATGAAGTAATAGATAAGACCCGCGATGCAGAGCACCAACAGCGGCTCCTGAATACGGGTGACGACGCTTTGCGAGGTGCGCATCAGCTCGAAGATGCCAATCCACATCACCAGAGCGGTGTCTTTCATCACGCTAAGCGCCAGGTTGAGCCAACCCGGAAAGGCCACGCGCGTGGCCAGTGGCAGCACCACATAGCGCAAGTCCTGCCAGTAGCTCATGCCCAAAGAGCGGCCCGCGCGACGCAGGTTGGCCGGGACGGCCTGAATACCACTGCGCACGATCTCGCTGCAGAAGGCGGCGGCATAAACCCCGAGTACCAGGCAGCCGACGGTAAAGGCGCTGATATCCAGCCCGGCGATACTTTTCATCGAGTTGAACAGGACGAACTGGATCAGCAGCGGCACGCTGCGAAACACATCCAGCACCCAGGCCAGCGGCAAACTGGCTTTGGGCAGGGCGGCGCGTAGCAGGCCGCATATCACCCCGGCCAAGGTACCAATCACCATGGCGGCCGCGGTCAGTTGCACGGTGACCCAGGCGCCCTGAAGCATAAAGAGCAGGTCGCTGGCGGTCAGACTTGTAGAGAACATGACGTGATCCTCAGTAGCGGAACAGCCGCCAGGCCATGAGCCGAGCGCTGAGTACGATGGTCTTGGCGATCAGGTAATAGAGCACTGCTGCCAGGGCGAAGTACTCGAAGGTGCGGAAGGTCTTAACGTTGTAGTCCTGAGTCACACCAGTGAGGTCGTTGTTTAACCCCACGATCACGCCAAGTGATGTCATCAGCACCGCCCAAACCATCTGGTTCGATAGCGGGTGGAAAACGATGCGTAATAGCTGCGGGATGATGATCAGGCGATAGGCCTGGAAGGCGTTCATGCCCAGCGACCGTGCGGCGCGCATCTGAGTCTCCGGTACAGCCTTAAGACCGCCACGGAAGTTTTCCGCCAGATACCCGGCGTTGTTGAAGGTGATACCGGCCAGCAACGCCAACCACGAGCTGACATGCAGGCCGAAAGCGCCCAGGCCGAAGTAGAGGATGTAGATCTGGAACAGCGACGGTGTATTGCGTGCAATTGACACCCAAGTCTCGGCGAAGCCGCGCAGCAGCAGGTTCTCTTGCTGGCGCATCAGCGTCAGCAACAGGGCGATAAACGTACCGATCAGCATCGATAAGGCGGCGGTTTCCAGCGTTACCCAGGCACCAGCCAGCATGTCCGGCAGTGCCTTGAGCGCGACATGCCATTGGAAGTTGTAATCGAACATCAGTGGCGTCCTTAGGGTTGAAGGGTGGCAAGCCAAGCGGGCATTTGCTGCGGGTTTCGTCCACTGCACGCAGCCTCTACACACGCGGCAAGGCTGCCGAAGTGCACCTGTCGGCCAACCAGCCCCGGGGCGTAATGGGCGTATTTGCCTGAGTTGGTCATCAGGCTGTGCGTCTGCCGTGGCACCACCGGCTCGCCCAACATGCACCAGCAGGTGTCGGTGAGTACCTCGGCACCGAACTGACGCAGTGTTGCCAGGTAGCCGGCGGCGTCAGCCCGTTCGTGCACGGCACGGCCACAGGTCACCACCAATGCGCTGTCCGGGTGCTTTTGCCGGCCCGTGCAGAGCGCTGCTAGACGGGCTAACTCGGTTAACGAGCAGTGTGGGTTGCCAAGCGCGACCAAAGGCACCTGCTCATCCTCAGCACTATTGAGCGCCTGCCAGCTTTGCATCAGTTCGGCGTTAGTCACGCGCAGGGTGCGCAGCAACCCTTGCCCACGCGTGGCATCGCGGGCTTCCGGAGTAATACCGGCGATATGGAACATGGGTGCCGCCGAGGTGGTGGCGAAGGTGGCGCCGAATGCTTTCAGGTCGTCGTGGCTGGCACCGCTCTGTTCCAGACCGGTCAGCAGCGGTATCTCGCGGCCTGCCAGCAAACCTATGTGGTAGCCGAGCAAGGGCCAGAAGCTGTCATCCGGCGTTTGCGGGTACTGCACATCAATGAGCAACGTCGCACTGCGGCCCTCGTCGAGATGCGCGCCACAACGCGGTGCACGGCCGGTCAGGGCGATGCAGATGTCCATGTAGTCCGGGTACTTGAGGGTGCGCGCACCCAGCACGCTGTTGGCGTACACCACCGCGTTGGATTCGGCCCAGACGATCTGTTCACCCAGTGCCGGCGCGCTGTCCAGCACATAGGGTGCGCAGGTGAAGCTGAGTTGCGCACCCATTGCCATGTACACATCGCCCAGTTCGCTGGCGGGTTCGCCAAACGCCGGATCAATGCCGAGGGCGCGCCACTGGCGTTGGTCCACCGAGATTGCGTTGAGGGTGGTCGGTATGCAGACCGCAGCCCCCCAGTCGCGCAGTTGTTGGGCGAAACGCAGACAGGCTGGACCGGTGTAGATGCAGCCGTCGATATGCGCCTGCGTCACATCCAGCAGCTCGGTTGCCCCCATCAATTCAGCCATACGCACCACCAGCTGCATGGCCACCTGGGCAGCCTTACCGGACTCGCCGGCGAGCAGGGCCTGGTCGCGCGCATTCAGTGAAAGCGAGGTATGCGGTCTTTCTGTGGCCGCGATGGGCTCGGCGCACCAGAGGTCGTCTGGTGTGCTGTTAATAAGTTGTAAGTGCTCGCCGTCGATGCGCACGGTACGGCCAGCATGCTGTTGCAGGTCGGCGAAGGCCGCATGGCCAATGCACAGCACCGGCAGTTGCACGTTAAACACCTGCTCGGCGACCAGCGCGCCGAGGGTGAGAATTTCGTCGGGTTCGGCCAGCACCAGCGCTGCAGGTGCCGGGCCGTTGAGGATCAACTCCAGCAGGACGCTGCTGCCTGTGCAGGAGCCGCGTCCGCTGGGAATGGCCAGAATGCGCCCGGCCAGCGATTGACCGCTCAGCGGGTGGTGTCGATCGATCACCTCCGCGCTGAACGGATCGACACCCCCCCAGAAACTCAGACCCTGATCGGCCCAGAGCAGGCTGCCCTGCCCACGACCGGCCACCAGACTGCGGCCCGTGATTCTTGTTGTAGACATACTTCTCGCTCCCGAGCGCGATCGGTCAGTAATACACGCCAGGGACGGTCAAGTTGGCCGGGCTGATTTCATCGCCCACCCACTTGGTCCACAGTTCTTGATAGCGGCCGCTACGCACTTGCTGGTTGACGAACAGGTTGAGGTAGTTGATCAGGCCGTATTCGTTCCGCTTGGCTGCCAGGGACACGTAATCGACCACATAGGGCGCATCGCCAACGACCTTGAGGCCTTTGTACTTGCCCGATTTAAGGGTGGCGGCGGCCACGGTATTGGTGACAACGGTGGCGTCGATATGACCCTGGGCTACGGCCAAAATGGTGTCGTTCTGGTTCTGGTAGGCGCGAAAGCTACCGCTGCCCCAGCTTTTCACGTCCTTTTCCAGGGCGATGGCCTCGTAGGTGCCGCTGGTATTGCCGACCGGGCGTCCCTTGAGGTCGTCATAGCCCGTTATGCCGGTGTCTTCGCGGGTCAATACCACCATCTGGAAGGCGAAGTAAGGCATGGTCATGCCCACGGTTTTGGCGCGTTCCAGGGTGTCGGAGGTGGAGGCGACGATCACGTCAGCGCGCCCGGAAACCAGTGCTGGGATGCGGTCTGGGAATGGCGTTTCCACCACCTCGGCTTTGACCCCCAAAACGCTGGCCAGGTCGTTGCAATAATCCACATCAAATCCTGCGGGCTGGTTCTTCTCGTCACGGAAACCCATAGGTGGGAAGTCCAGCGTTACAGCGCAACGCAGCTTGCCGGAGCCAATGATGTCGTCGAGCTTGTCGGCATGGGCATTACTGATCAAGGAGCCGCTTAGGAGTGCAAAAGCGGTTGCAGCCAATAGTGGTTTTTTCATGGGTATCTCTCTTTTCTCGTGCGTGTGGCAGATTAGGAGTGACGCTGCGTGTATCGGATTTCGTATACGATATTAAATATGCATTGCACGTGCCACATGCCGCTAGTGAGCTTTATTTTTTAATAAGTATCTGTTTTATATAGAAAATTTAAGATTGAAGCGGCGGCGTTTATAGCGTTAACACCGGCGGTGTAACGGGCATGGCTACGCGGCTGTTACCTAACGGAGCAGGTTGTGGGAAGCGTGCACACTAGAGAGGCGCTCAGCGGTTTTGCAGCGACTCGCGGTACTGGCTGGGGGACAGACCGGTATGCGCTTTGAACTGGCGACTGAAGGCGCTGTGATCGGTGTAACCACAGCGCAGCGCGATCTCGGTGATGGGCAAGTGTTCTCCCAGCAACTGGGTCGCGGCGCCGAGGCGTGCCTTATGGATCATCTGCCGTGGGCTGAGCTGGAAAATGCGCTGGCAATGGCGCTCCAGTTGCGCCACGGAGAGCCCGGCAATGGTTGTCAGTTCGTTCAGGCTGATGTTCTGCGCAAAGTGCTGCTTTATATGGGCATCGACGGCAGCGACTTTCGGGTAGGCGGGGTGCTGGGAGTTAGCGCTGGGCAGGTCACAGGAAACACCGGCCATGCCAATGATCTTGCCCTCGACATCACGCAAGGGCAGCTTGTGGGTCAGGCACCAGCCGGGTTGGCGGCCGGGATAGAGATGAAGCTCCAGTTGGTTGTCGAGCCGCGTGCCGGCATTCAGCACGTGCAAGTCCTGAGCGGTATAGAGCGCGCCAAGGCGGTTGGGGAAGACTTCTTCGGCGGTGTGGCCAAGGAGTTGCTGCTTATCCTTGCAACCCAGGCGTTGCACCAAGGTTTGGTTGAGTAGCAGATAGCGGGCGTTGTGATCCTTGATAAAAAAAACCACGCCCAGCAGTGCGTCAAGCAACGGCGCAATGGCTTGCAGGCTGCTCACCAGGCCGGAGATATCAACAGCATTGCTGGTGGGTAGAAGGTGCAGTGGGTTGCTGGGGGTGGGCATGGCGGCTCCGCGATTGACCGCAGAATAAGGCCTGGCCGCATGCCTGAACAGGCCGCGGCCGTGGTTAGTTGTGCTGATCCAACTGCAGTAGGGTTTCGATACGGGCAGGGCTGAATGGCGGGCGCGGGGCAAACGGTTCCCAGCCGAATAGCGCTTGGCTGGCTGCACCGCAGATACGCCCCTGGCAGGCACCCATGCCGCAGCGGCTGGCCAGCTTGGCTTGGCTCCAGCTCTGGCGGCCAGTCAGCGCGGACAGGGGGACGTCCTCGCAGCGACACAGCAAGGTGTCTTGCTGGGCCAGGTTCTTCACCGCGTCACCGAGCGTAAATGCTGTGCCCAGCGCTCGGGCAAAAGCCTGCCAGCGCTCGCGCTGTGGCCATAGCAGGCGAGCGTTTTGTGGCGCGTCGACGGCCATGTAGCCCGCGATAGCGCCTTCG
This sequence comes from Pseudomonas sp. Ga0074129, assembly GCA_001465025.1. Taxonomy (GTDB): domain Bacteria; phylum Pseudomonadota; class Gammaproteobacteria; order Pseudomonadales; family Pseudomonadaceae; genus Aquipseudomonas. Next base: position 36,513 of record LNDO01000091.1, on the reverse strand, counting down.
ACCTGGGCCTTCTCGCAGCCGCCAAAACCGGTGCTTTCGCCAGCGGCGTAGACATTGCTCAGGCTGGTGGCCTGCCAGGCGTCCACGGCAATCGCTTGATCGGCAATGTCACAGCCCAGTGCCTGAGCGAGTTGCAGGTTGGGTATCAGGCCAAAGCCGCAGGCAAGTCGCTCGCAGGCGACTTCACGGATTTGCCCGTCGATGTTCAGGCGAACCGCTTCCAATCGGCCATCGCCCAACGCCTCGACAACATGACTGTTTGCTCGGTAACGCGGATGGAAGAGGCTGAAAGCCTGCAGCAGTTTGTTCGGCCAGCGCGGCAGTTGCTTGGCAAAGTTAGCCACGGCACGCCACTCAGCCTGCTCGGCGATATGCAGCACGCGTGCGCCATTTTTCTTCGCTGTGGCCGCGCTGGCCAACAACAGTGGGCCACTGCCGGCGACTACAACGCGTTCACCGCGTATTGGCAGGCCGCCTTTGACCAGGGCTTGCAGGCCGCCAGCTCCGCTCACGCCCGGCAGCGTCCAGCCCGGAAATGGCAGCAGCAGTTCACGGGCACCCGTGCAAAGGATTAATTTGCCGTATGCAATCACCCAACCCCGTTCGGCGTTTTCCACAAGCAATTCACGGGTGCCGGCCCGGGCCACAACGCGTGTGGCGGTCAACAACTGGATGTTCTTGTGGGCGGCAAGACGCTGGCGCTGCTCGTGTGCCTGAGCTGGCAGATGAGCCTGAGGGCCGTCACGCCAGATTTGTCCGCCGGGGCTGGGGTTATCGTCGAGCAGGGCAATGTGCGCCCCGCTGGGTGCTGCTGCTAAGGCTGCCGCCATGCCAGCAGGGCCAGCGCCAATGATCAGAATGTCTACGTTCATCATCTGCTCTCCACGCGCATGCCTTCAAGGCAGAGGGTCTGGCAGGCCAGGCGCCGTTGATCATTAATGGTCACCCGGCATTCCTGGCACACGCCCATGCCGCACAGCGGTGCGCGGCGTTGGCTGCTGACCGAGGTGCGGCTACTGCCGTCCCCGCCCAATCTCAGTGCGGCGGCCACTGTCGTGCCATCGCCGACGTGCAGCGGTTGACCATTCAGGATCACTACAGGCATGGGTTGGCTCCGAGAAAGCGCTGTGGCAGATAGGCGTCCGGCGTCAGTGGCGCCGTTTCGCTGAACAGTTGGGCGACCAGCAGTTCGGCGGTGCCTGGCGCGGTGGTGACCCCTAGACCTTCGTGGCCGACCGCCAGCCAAAGGCCTGGGCGCTGCGGGTGCTCACCGATCAGCGGCAGTCCGTCTGGGGTGGCAGCGCGAAAGCCGGTCCAGGCGCGGATGGCGTTTAGCCCGGCCAGTCCGGGCATATAGTCGACGGCGCGGCGCAGCATGTTGGCCAGCATCAAGGGCTCTACCTCGGAACTCTTGCTGTCAAACTGGCGCGATGCGCCGATCAACAGTTGGCCTGTGGGGCGCGGTTGGATATTGGCCGCCACTGAAGGGCCGCTGGCGTTATGCGCGCTGGTGACATAACCCAGCTCCACCAGGGTATGACTGACCCGAGCGGGGTAGCGGTCGGTGATCAACAGGTGACCTTTCTTTGCCTGTATTGGTAGCTCCGGACACAGTTCGCGGGCATAGATACCGTTGGCCAGGATCAAGGTCTCGGCCCTTAGCCATTGCCCATCATCCAGGCGTATGCGTCGCTCATCGATGTCCGTCACCGTGGCAGTGCACTGAACAATGTTGGGATGCTGCAATAACCAACGTGCCGCGTTGGGTGCGTAGAGAATGCCGTCGCCGCCGACTTTGAGCGCCCCATGCAGGCCATGACGCAGTTCAGGCTCCGTCATCTGCAAGGCGCTTGCGCCAAGCAACTGGCAATCCAGGCCGTGTTCGCGCAGGGCTTGATACTTGGCCTCGGCCACGGCCATTTCCTCGGCATTGGCGGCCAACCACAGGGTACCGTTCTGCCGATAAGCGCAGTCTTCGGGCATCTCGCGACCCCAGTCGCGCCAGCGCTGTAACGAGTATTGGCTGAGCGCCAGTTCCGCCGGGTTGTCGTCCAGTACGATCAGGTGGCCCATGCCGGCGGCGGTTGCGGCGCGCCGGCCGGCATCCAGTACCAGCACGCGCAGGCCACGTTTGGCCAACTCATGGGCGCAGGCGGCACCGATGATGCCGGCGCCAATGATGATGACGTCAGCCTTGAGGCTCACAAGCGGATGCCCCAGGCGAATGGATCATCAGCCTCGATCAGCAGTTGGGCGTCGGCGCTGAGGTGGGCGCGGCCACGAATGGTAGGAATGATGCGGCCGTTATCGACAGCCTCGTAACTAGCCTCGAACTGACTGCCGATCACACTGGCCTGATGCCAGATCTGACCGGGCTGCAGTTTGCCGTCGGCCGCCAAGCAGGCCAGTTTGGCGCTGGTGCCGGTGCCGCAGGGCGAGCGGTCATAGGCCAAGCCCGGGCAAAGCACGAAGTTGCGGCTGTCGGCCTCGGCATCCTCGGCGAACAACTCGATATGGTCGATCAATCCGCCGTCATCACCGCGCAGGCCTTGATCCTCCAGGGCCTGCTGCACCGCTACGCTGTAGGCCGTAAGCGCGGGCAGGTTGTCGCCGGCCACGCGCAGGCCATGCTCGCTAATCAGAAAAAACCAATTGCCTCCCCAGGCGATATCGCCAACCACCGGGCCATAACCCGGCACGTCTACTGTGACGTTGTGGCGATAGCGATAGGACGGCACATTGCGCACGCTGACTGAGCCATCCTCATGCAGTGTTGCGGTGACCGTGCCCACCGGTGTTTCTACAAGGTGCTCGCCCGGACCAATACGGCCGAGATAGGCCAACGAGACGATCAAACCGATGGTGCCGTGGCCGCACATGCCCAGGTAGCCGCTGTTATTGAAGAAGATCACACCGGCACAGGCGCTGGGGTCGACGGGACTGCAAAGTAGGGCGCCTACCAGCACCTCACTGCCACGTGGCTCCAACATGCAGGCGCTGCGCCAGTGGTCGAATTCAGCGGCTAACCGCTGCCGACGTTCAGCCATACTGCCCTGGCCAACATCAGGAAATCCTTCGATGACCAGGCGTGTTGGTTCGCCGCCGGTGTGCGAATCGAGAACATGAATGCGCTGCATGCTGTGGTGCTCCCTAAGGCACTAAAGATGCAGTAAGGGTGCCGCTGACGGTGGGTCAGCGGCTTGATTGATTTAACTCAAGGCAATGACGAAATCAGCACAGGGGTGACGGGTTACTTGGTCAAGTTTTGTTTGGGCAGGTGGGCATAGAGGGTTTGGCAAACGCCGTTGATATGTTCGGCTATCAGGGCGGCGGCATGGTCGGCATCGCCGGCGCGGCAGGCGGCGATGATTTCGCGATGTTCCTGGTCGGCGCGTTGCTTACCTTCAGACAAACTCATTTGCATGCGCAGATAGCGTTCCAGTTTGTCGTGGATGGAGCGGATCAGGTTAACCATAAAAGGGCGCTGTGCTGGCTCGTACAAGCAGGCATGCAGTTGCCAGTTGAGTTCAGACCAGCGCCCCACGTCCTCTTCACCAAGAAAGGCTGAGCAAATACGTTCGGCAGCCGCGAATGTCGCAGCGGTCATGTTAGGCACCGCCAAGCGTATTGCCTGAACCTCCAACAGCACGCGAACCTCGAACATCTGCGCCAACTCCGGTTCGGAGATACGTGTGACCACCGCGCCCTTATTGCGTTGGAACAGCACCAATCCCTCAGCCTCTAAACGCTTGAGTGCCTCGCGGACGGGAATCTTGCTGACGTTAAACAGCTTGGCGACATCGTCCTGACGGATGGGCTCATCCTCATCGAAATGCCCGGAGATAATCGCTTCACGCAGGTGGGTAGCAATCACCTCCGAAGCAGTCGGGGTGATACCAAGGTTCGGAGGGTTGAATTTGGGTAAGGGCACGCTGCAATACCGGAGTGGTGGGCCAACCAAATCATCATATACACAATTGTCCGCTTTTATGGCGGATGGTGAGTCATGTCTGTACCCCTGCGGGTGATGCTATCGGCCCGTCAAAGCGCTCAGCCAGGGCGTTAATCAGGCTGCGTTGCTCGCGCACGAAGGCAAAAAATGCTTGGGCTACGGGTGACAGGTGCTTGCTGCGTGGGTGCACCAGGCACCAACTGCGCAGCAGTGGCAGTTCACTCACAGGCAGCTCGTGCAGTGCGCCGCAAGCCAACTCGCGGCGCACGGCGTGGCGCGGTAGCAGGGCCAAGCCGAGGCCGGCGAGTACGCTTTCGCGCTGACTTTCCATAGAGCCAACTTCCAGCGTTTGCGCAAAATGTGCGCGTTTTAAGTGGCAGTAGTCCTCGCAGGCTTTGCGCGTGCCGGAGCCGGGTTCGCGTACCAGCAGAGGGTAAGCGGTGAGGTCCTGCAGGCTGAGCGTGCCTTGCTGACTGAGCGGGTGGTCGGGCGGAGCGACAGCGACGATCGGGTTATTCAGGAAGGGGAAAAATTCCAGGTTCATGTCTGTCGGCACCCGCGACATGATCAGCAAATCGTCGCGGTTGGCGTTCAGGCGCTTGATCACCTGCGCATGATTGGTGACCACCAACTGCAAGCTAACGTCCGGGTATTGCTGGCGAAAAGCGGCGAACAGGTGGGGAACGAAGTATTTGGCGCTGGACTCCACTGCCAGGCTCAGTTGCCCCTGCAGTGAGCCTTGCAGGTCTGAGAGCTGCATGTCGAGGCTCTCCAGACGGCCGAAGATATCCGCACTGGCGCGTTGCAAGAGTTCGGCGGCCTCGGTCAGGTAGAGTTTTTTGCCGACGTAATCGAACAGCGGTTGGCCGATCAATTCTTCCAGCTGGCGAATCTGCAGGCTCACGGCCGGTTGGGTCAGGGCCATTTCTTCAGCCGCGCGGCTGTACGACAGGTGACTGCACACCGAGCGGAATACCTGAAACTGACGAAATGTCATACGCAGCAATGACTTACGCATTGTTGAGGCCTGCCTAGCGAACATTAGTGCCTGCAACTATAAGTCTTTACTAATGGCTAACCCAATAATTATTGATTTTGGTTAATCGCTAAGGCGGCGTAGCGTGAGCGCCTGACTGCCTGTGCCTTGGTGGTCGCCCCACGACCGGTTGTCCGGTTGCCTGTTCACGTGATCGAGGATGCTGGCCCGTGATCAAGAAAATCCTGATCGCCAATCGCGGCGAGATTGCCGTACGCATTGTGCGAGCTTGCGCCGAGATGGGCATTCGCTCGGTGGCCGTATATTCCGATGCCGACCGCCATGCCCTGCACGTCAAGCGTGCAGACGAGGCGCATGGCATTGGTGCCGACCCGTTGGCCGGCTACCTGAACCCGCGCAAGCTGGTCAACTTGGCGGTGGAAACCGGTTGTGATGCGCTGCATCCCGGTTATGGGTTCCTCTCGGAAAACGCCGAACTGGCCGATATTTGCGCCGAGCGTGGGATCAAGTTCATCGGCCCGTCGGCGGAAGTGATTCGCCGCATGGGCGATAAGACCGAGGCGCGGCGCAGCATGATCAAAGCCGGTGTGCCGGTCACGCCGGGCACCGAAGGCAACGTGGCTGACATTGCCGAAGCGCTGGTCGAGGGCGATCGCATCGGTTATCCGGTGATGCTCAAGGCCACCAGCGGTGGCGGCGGCCGGGGTATTCGCCGCTGTAACTCGCGTGCTGAACTGGAGCAGGCGTTCCCACGGGTGATTTCCGAGGCAACCAAGGCCTTCGGCAGTGCCGAAGTGTTTCTGGAAAAGTGCATCGTCAATCCCAAGCACATCGAAGCGCAGATTCTCGCCGACCGCTTTGGCAACACCGTGCACCTTTATGAGCGCGACTGCTCAATCCAGCGGCGTAACCAGAAGCTGGTGGAAATCGCCCCCAGCCCGCAGCTGACCCCGGAGCAGCGCGCCTACATCGGCGATCTGGCTGTGCGAGCCGCCAAGGCCGTGGGTTACGAGAACGCCGGCACCGTGGAGTTTTTGCTCGCTGAAGGCGAGGTGTACTTCATGGAGATGAACACCCGCGTGCAGGTGGAGCACACCATCACCGAAGAAATCACCGGCATCGACATTGTTCGCGAGCAGATTCGCATCGCTTCGGGGCTGGAGTTATCGGTTAAGCAGGAAGACATCATCCACCGGGGTTTTGCTCTGCAGTTCCGCATCAATGCCGAAGACCCGAAGAACAACTTCCTGCCCAGCTTCGGCAAGATCACCCGCTACTACGCTCCCGGCGGCCCTGGCGTGCGTACCGACACGGCGATTTACACCGGCTACACCATCCCGCCGTATTACGACTCGATGTGCCTGAAGCTGGTGGTGTGGGCGTTGACTTGGGAAGAGGCGCTGGATCGTGGCCTGCGCGCTTTGGACGACATGCGCTTGCAAGGGGTCAAAACCACGGCGCCTTACTACCAGGAGATTTTGCGTAATGCAGAGTTTCGCAGCGGCCAGTTCAACACCAGTTTTGTCGAGGCGCACCCGGAGTTGACCGAGTACTCGATCAAGCGCAACCCGTCGCACTTGGCTATCGCCATCGCCACCGCCATTGCCGCTCACGCAGGGCTTTAACGAATCGTAGCCCGGAGATAATCCGGGATATATCTGCGGCCCCGGAGTGCATCCGGGCTACAGGAGAGCTGAGAACATGAGCAAGCCCGTTTTGCAGAAAAAAATCACCGTCACCGACACCATTCTGCGTGATGCACACCAGTCGATCATCGCCACGCGCATGCGTCTGGAAGACATGCTGCCGATCTGCGCCAAGCTCGATCAGGTGGGTTACTGGTCGCTGGAAGTGTGGGGCGGGGCGACGTTTGATGCCTGCGTGCGCTTCTTGAAAGAAGACCCGTGGGAGCGCCTGCGCAAACTCAAGGCCGGGTTACCCAACACCCGTTTGCAGATGCTGCTGCGCGGGCAGAACCTGCTCGGCTATCGGCACTACAGCGATGACGTGGTGCGTGCTTTTGTGGCCAAGGCGGCGGTCAACGGCATCGACGTATTCCGCATCTTTGATGCGATGAATGATGTGCGTAACCTGCGTGTGTCTATCGAAGCGGTGAAAGCGGCGGGCAAACATGCTCAGGGCACCATCGCCTACACCACCAGCCCCGTGCATACCGTCGACGCCTTTGTGCAGCAGGCCAAGGCCATGCAGGCCATGGGCATCGACTCCATCGCCATCAAAGACATGGCCGGGCTGCTGACGCCATTCGACACGGCCAACTTGGTGGGCGCGCTGAAGGCGCAAGTGGATCTGCCGGTGTTTATCCACAGTCACGACACCGCCGGCATGGGTGCGATGTGCCAGCTCAAGGCGATTGAGGCTGGGGCGGACCATATCGACACGGCCATTTCCAGCTTTGCCTGGGGCACCAGCCATCCTGGCACCGAGTCCATGGTTGCCGCGTTAAAAGGCAGCCCCTACGACACCGGCCTCGACTTGTCGCTGCTGCAAGAGATCGGCATGTACTTCCATGCGGTGCGCAAGAAGTATCACCAGTTCGAAAGCGAGTTCACCGCCGTCGACACCCGCGTGCAGGTCAATCAGGTGCCGGGCGGGATGATGTCCAACCTGGCCAACCAGCTCAAAGAGCAGGGCGCGCTGAACCGCATCAACGAAGTGTTTGCCGAGATCCCGCGCGTGCGTGAAGACCTGGGCTTTCCGCCGCTGGTCACGCCCACCTCGCAGATTGTTGGCACTCAGGCGGTGTTCAACGTGCTTGCCGGTGAGCGCTACAAAACCATCACCAACGAAGTGAAGCTCTACCTGCAGGGGCGCTACGGCTTGGCTCCGGGCAAGATCAACGAGCAACTGCGCAAGCAGGCGATTGGCAGTGAAGAAGTCATCGAGGTACGCCCGGCCGATTTGCTCAAGCCGGAAATGGCCAAGCTGCGCGAAGAAATTGGCAGCCTGGCGCACAGCGAAGAAGACGTGCTGACCTACGCCATGTTCCCCGACATCGGCCGTAAGTTCCTTGAAGAGCGTGCGACCGGCACCTTGAAGCCTGAAGCGTTGTTGGCCATCCCCGAGGCTGGCGCTGTGGCCCCGGCCGGTGGTGAAGGCGTGCCCACTGAGTTTGTCGTGGACGTGCACGGCGAAAGCTACCGCGTCGACATCACCGGTGTGGGCGTGAAGAGCGACGGCAAGCGCCACTTCTACCTGTCCATCGATGGCATGCCGGAAGAAGTGGTGTTCGAACCGCTGAATGATTTTGTTGCGGGTGCCACAGGCAAGCGCAAACAAGCCAGTGCGCCGGGCGATGTCAGCACCAGCATGCCGGGCAACATCGTTGATGTGCTGGTCAAGGTGGGTGATGCGGTCAAGGCCGGCCAAGCCGTGTTGATCAGCGAAGCGATGAAGATGGAAACCGAAGTGCAGGCGCCGATTGCCGGCACCGTTAAAGCGGTGCATGTGGCGAAGGGTGACCGGGTCAATCCGGGTGACGTACTGGTGGAAATCGAAGGTTAACGAAATACCTCTTCAGCGCGGCGTGCGTTGAGGATGTTTTGCCCCGGACGGTTGAACAGGCATTCGATCCGCTTCCGGGGCGTTTTATTCAGTGCAGCGATCAACGTCGCTTTCTCAAAGTGCAGTTGATGGCTGGCAAAACCTGGGGAATTACCCTGGCGAGCCGCAAGGCTCTGGTTTATGGTCATGCCCCGCGCCGTTCGAGTGGCCATTTGGCCAAGCGGACGGTAGAAACCGGGTTTCAGCACAGCCGGGTTTGGGGCGTGGCCTTTTATTGGCTCGATGTGACGCGCTGAGCGTCTATAGGTGCAGACATTATTAACCTGAGGGATATGCGGTGAGCCTGGATCCGGTAGTGCTGTTTTTTGTGTTTGGCTTGGCAGCCGGTTTGCTCAAAAGCGAACTGAAACTGCCGCCAGCACTTTACGAAACCTTGTCGATCATCCTGCTGTTGGCCATCGGTCTGCATGGCGGCGTGGAGTTGGCTGAGCAGGTCAGCTGGCAACTGCTGGGGCAGTCGGCGTGGGTGCTGGCGCTTGGCATCACCATGCCTCTGATCGCCTTTGCCGTGCTGCGCGCCCTGCGCTTTGATCGTGTCAACGCCGCAGCGGTGGCGGCGCATTATGGTTCGGTGAGCGCCGGTACCTTTGCCGTGGTCGTGGCCTACATGATGGCCAAGGGCATTGAGTTTGAAAGCTACATGCCGCTGTTTGTCGCCATTCTGGAAATCCCGGCAATTCTGGTCGGCATTCTGCTGGCCAAGGGCATCGCCCGCGATACCAATTGGGGCGAACTGGGCCGGGAAATTTTCCTCGGTAAAAGCATCATGCTGCTGCTCGGCGGTCTGGTGATCGGCGCGATTGCCGGCAAGGAAGGCATCAAGCCGCTGGAGCCGCTGTACACCAGCATGTTCAAACCGGTGCTGGCGCTGTTCCTGCTGGAAATGGGTCTGATCGCTTCCGGTCAGCTGGGCGCGCTGAAACAGTTTGGCTTGCGCCTGCTGGCCTTCGCCCTGCTGATGCCGCTGTTTGGTGGCCTTGTTGGTGCCTTGCTGGGCCGCATGATGGACCTGAGCCTGGGCGGCACAGCGGTGTTGGCCACACTGGCCGCATCGGCGTCCTACATCGCGGTGCCAGCGGCCATGCGTTTGGCCTTGCCGCAGGCCAACCCTTCGCTGTCACTGACAGCGTCACTGGGGATCACCTTCCCCTTCAACATCTTAATCGGCATACCACTCTACCTGCTGCTGGCCGAGCAACTGATCGCCTGGGGACTCTGAAATGGATGCACATATCCGCACTCTGCTGACGGTGATCTGCGAGGCCGCGCTGGAGAAGAAACTGGTGGTCGACTTGCAACAACTCGGCGCGCCGGGATGGACCATCTCTGACGCTCGAGGCCGTGGTGGACGCGGCGTGCGCAGCGCCGGTTGGGATACCGAAGGCAACATCCGTGTCGAAATCATCTGCACCCGCGACATTGCCGACCGCATCGCCAATCACCTGCAAGCGCGCTACTACGCTAACTTCGCTATGGTCTGCTACCTGTCGCAGGTCGAAGTGTTGCGGCCAGAGAAGTTCTGACCGGCGCTCGATCACGGTGGATGAGAAGAGCGTCATCCGGCCTACGCTGCTGTGCATTGCGCAGGTTGTATGGCGTGAGTTCGGTAGGGTGGACGTCGCTTCACCCGTCCACCGTGCGCGGTTGAATCCCGGTGGATGAAAGAGCGTTATCCACTCTAGGTTGCGGCGGTTCATTCTCTGGTGTTGAGGTGTGATCAGCACCGCCGGGCAAGCGTCTATTTGCCACTGTCCGAGGCGCGCTCGGGCCTAGGGGTGAGCCTGAACATGCAAGCGTTGTTGAATGAAATCCTCGATGAAGTCCGCCCGCTGATCGGTCAGGGCAAGGTGGCTGATTACATCCCCGCGTTGGCCGATGTATCGGCCAACCAGCTGGGCATTGCTGTGTACAGCAACGATGGCGAGCTTTACTGCGCCGGTGATGCGCACACGCCGTTCTCTGTGCAGAGCATTTCCAAGGTGTTCAGCCTGGTGCAGGCCATCGAGCATTCCGGTGAAGACATCTGGCAGCGCCTCGGGCATGAGCCGTCTGGCCAACCATTCAACTCGCTGGTGCAGTTGGAATTCGAGCGTGGCAAACCGCGCAATCCGTTTATCAATGCCGGCGCACTGGTGATCTGCGACATCAACCAGTCACGCTTTGCCGCGCCGGTGTTGTCGATGCGCGATTTTGTCCGACGCCTGGCTGGCAACCCCGAGATCGTGGTGGACCGGCGCGTGGCGGAGTCGGAATACCAGCACCGCGCGCGCAACGCGGCGGCGGCTTACCTGATGCAGTCGTTCGGCAATTTTCATAACGATGTGGAAGCGGTGCTGCGCAGCTACTTCAGCTACTGCGCGTTGCGCATGAGTTGCACCGATTTGGCGCGGGCGTTCTGCTTTCTGGCCAACGACGGCTTCTGCAAGCACAGCGGCCAGCAGATCTTGAGCGCGCGGCAGAGCAAGCAAGTCAACGCGATCATGGCCACCAGCGGCCTGTACTACGAGGCGGGCAACTTCGCCTACCGCGTCGGCCTGCCGGGTAAAAGCGGTGTAGGCGGCGGGATTATTGCCGTGGTGCCGGGGCAGTTCAGCGTGTGCGTGTGGTCGCCGGAACTCAACGCCGCTGGCAACTCCCTGGCCGGAATCAAGGCGCTGGAGTTGCTGAGCGAGCGGATCGGCTGGTCGGTGTTTTAACTGCCCGCACCTACAGTGTGAATGCATTACCCCGCGATCAGTTCCTTGGCCGCTTGGCGGTGATCGGCGATCAGCTGGGCCACGTCGAGGCCTTCGATTTGCCCGTCGATCACCCGCCATTGGCCACCGATCATCATGCGGTCTGCTTTGTCGGCACCGCACAGCAGTAAGGCTGAGATCGGATCGTGACTGCCGGAGAAGCGCAGCTCATCGAGCTTGAACATCGCCAAATCAGCCTGCTTGCCCACCGCCAACTCGCCAATGTCGGTGCGGCCCAGCAGCGCGGCGGAACCCTTGCTGGCCCAACCCAATACCAATTCCGGGGTGATGTGCTCGGCACCGTAGCGTAGGCGCTGCAAGTACAGCGCCTGACGCGCTTCGAGGATCATGTTGGAGCCGTCATTGGAGGCCGAACCATCCACTCCGAGGCCGATCGGCGCGCCGGCTGCGGCTAAATCAAGCGTTGGGCAAATACCGGAGGCCAAGCGCATGTTCGAGCTGGGGCAGTGGCAGATGCCGGTGCCAGCCGCGCCGAGGCGTTCGATTTCATCCGGGTTGAAGTGGATGCCGTGGGCCAGCCAGGTGCGCGGGCCGAGCCAGCCGACGCTGTCCAGATAGTCCACGGTGCGCAAGCCAAAACGTTGCAGGCAGAAGGCTTCTTCGTCGAGGGTTTCCGCCAGGTGGGTGTGCAGGCGCACGTCCAGTTCCTCGGCCAGTTCGGCGCTTTGACGCATGATCTCCTGGGTCACCGAGAAGGGTGAGCAGGGCGCTAAAGCGATCTGGATTTGCGCGCCATCGCCGCGCTGGTGATAGGTCTGGATCAGCCGCTGGCTGTCAGCCAGAATCACCTCGCCTTGCTGCACGGTGTGCTGCGGCGGTAGGCCGCCCTCGGCTTGGCCCAGGCTCATGGAGCCGCGCGTGAGCATGGCGCGCATGCCCAGCTCGCGCACGGCTTCAACCTGCACATCGATGGCGTTTTCCAGCCCGCCGGGGAACAGGTAGTGATGATCCGCCGCCGTGCTGCAGCCGGACAGCAGCAACTCGGCTAGTGCCACTTTGCTGGCCAGGGCGAGCTTCTCGGGCGTCAGGCGCGCCCACACCGGGTAGAGCGTTTGCAGCCAGGGGAACAACGGCTGGTTGACCACCGGGGCCCAGGCGCGTGTGAGGGTTTGGTAGAAGTGGTGGTGGGTGTTGATCAGCCCCGGCAACACCACATGCTCGCGCGCATCAAAGCACCGCTCGCAGGGTTGCGATGGCTGTTGGCCGGCCTTGAGCAGTTCGACGATCACACCGCCCTCAATCACCAATCCGCCGGCAGCGTCGAGGTTGTTGGCAGTGAAGATGGCGAGGGGGTTTTGGATCCAGATACGCGTAGCAGCCATTGAGTTGGCTCCTCTGAAGTTAGGTTCAGGTTAGCCAGCTCAGTGTTCACCCTGTCTGCTGATCCAGGTGTGCACCGGCGCAAGTGGCCGGGCATGGACGTGACGATAACCGCCTGAGGCGGTGGCAGCAAGGCGGTCGGGCTTAGAAGACTTTACGGTACTGAATAAACCCCGAGCGCTCGGCGATGCGTTCATACAGCAGCATGGCGCGGCTGTTGCTCTCGTGGGTCAGCCAGTAGGTGCGTGAGCAGCCCTGGGCTTTGGCCTGCTGATACACATGCTCGATGAGTTGGCGACCTGCGCCGCTGCTGCGGATGTTTTTGGCGATGAACAAGTCTTGCAGGTAGCAGTAGTCGCCGGGCGTCCAGGTCGAGCGGTGGTAAATCCAGTGCACCAGGCCGATGGCTTGGCCTTCATGCCAGGCGAGGGCGGCGTGCAGTGGTTCGGCCGGGTCAAGGAAGCGCTGCCAGGTCAGGTCGCTGGTCGCAGCGGCAATCTCGGTCATGTAGAAGCGCTGGTAGCCCTGCCACAGCGGCAACCAGGCGGCATGGTCGGCACTGCTCACCGGGCGGATTTCAACGGGAATGCGAACGGTCATGCGGGTCACTCCTTACTGGGGCAAAGCCTTTAGATCGGACAGCGGCTCTTGCAGCCTAGCTGCAAGCCCGCATCCTTCAATCCGCGCGCTCACCACACAGGTCAATGGCAAACCAGTGTGCCACGTCGGTGGGCGATAGGCCCGCACCGAGCAGGGCGAACAGCTTGCCCAGCGCCGCTTCACGGGTCATGCCGCCAGCGGAGATAAGCCCGGCGCTGGCCATTTGGCTGCCTGCCGCATACACACCAAATTCCACATGGCCGTGCGGGCATTGGCTGATGGCTGCCAGGACCACACCGCGTTCATGCGCGGCCTTGAGTTCGCCGAGTAGTTCGGCGTCATCGGCCGGGCCAGTGCCGCTGCCGTAGCATTCCAGCACCAAGCCCTGCACGCCGCTGTTGAGCAGCGCGCGTAGGTGGCTCGCCTGAATGCCGGGGTAGAACGGCAGCACCGCCAGGTTGACCGGCTGACGCGGCTGGCGAAAGTCGATGCTGGCCGGAATGTGCTCGGCACGCGGGCTTTGACGCAGGCGCGGCAGCACGTGGAAGGCATCAAAGGCATCGCTGCGCAGCTTGCTGACCCGCGCCCCGTGCAGCAGCGCACCGTTGAAATACAGGTGCACGCCCGGCGCGATGCCGTCATGCAATGCGCTCATCGCGCCGAACAGGTTGCCCCAGGCATCGCTGCCTTCTGCACCGGCTGGCAGCATCGAGCCGCTGAGCACAACCGGCACCGGCAAGCCCAACAGCAAAAAGCTCAACGCGGCGGCGCTGTAGGCCAGGGTGTCGGTGCCGTGCAACAGCAGTACGCCATCGCAGCCGTCTTGTTCAACCCCGGCGCGAATGGCCGCGCCCATCGCCAGCCAGTTGCGCTGCTGCATATTGGCGCTATCAATCGGCGGCAACAGCTCGCGGAATTGCCACTGTGGCAGGGGTTGGTCTTGCAGGGCTTGTTGCGTGCGCATACGCGCTTCAAAACCAGACGCCGGGGCCAGGCCAGCTGTACTCATCTGCATGCCGATGGTGCCACCGGTGTAGAGCACCAGAAGTTGTTTGCAACCCATCGTGGGGTCTCCGTGATTTCTATTGTTCTTATAAGCAAACAGGGGGCCAAGCCCCCTGTTTTTTAACATCTTTTCAAACGCTTAGCGCTGGTGTGCCACGTTGCTTGCCTCTGCGGCATTAACCGTCGCAGCGTTGCCTTTGCTCGGCCATGCAGCGGGGTCGAGGTCCAGGTCTGCGAAGTTCTTCGCGTCAAATACAGGCGACTCTACACCGGCTTTGATCTGGCTGTCGTAGTCGCGCATCAGGCGCAGGCCCGTTTTGAACAGCAGGAACATCGCCGTCAGGTTGACCAAGGCCAGCAAGCCCATGGTCACATCGGCAAAGCCGAATACAGTCGACAGGTCCTGCATAGAACCCCACAGCACCAATGCAATCACCATCACACGGTACGCTTGTAACAACCAGTTCTTCTTGCTGAAGAAGCTCAGGGCGTTCTCACCCAGGTAATAGTTGTAAACCAGCGTGGTGAAGACGAAGAGCAGTAGCGCCATGCTGACGAACACCCGACCCCATTCACCCACTTCGGCGGCCAGGGCTGTTTGGGTCAGGACAACGCCTGCCATTTCACTACCCGGCTGGTAAACGCCCGAGAGCAGGATGATCAGTGCGGTGCTGGTGCACACCAAAATGGTGTCGATGAACACGCTCAGCGACTGCACGATACCTTGTGCGGCCGGGTGTTTGACTTCAGCCACTGCCGCGACGTTGGGCGCACTGCCCAGGCCCGCTTCGTTGGAGAACAGGCCGCGCTTCACGCCCATCATAATGGCCGCACCGATACCGCCGGCGAACGCTGGCTCAAGACCAAAGGCACTGCGTACGATCAGGGACAGGGTTTCCGGCACTTCGGTAATGTTCATGCCCAGCACAACCAGCGCCATGCCGATGTAGGAGAACGCCATGATCGGTACCAGCACGTCAGCCATGCTGGCAATGCGCTTGATGCCGCCAAAAATGATCAAGCCGATTATGGCCACCAGTGCCAAGCCGCTGACATAAGTCGGTAACCCGAAGGTGTCATGCAATGAGGTGGCGACGGTGTAGGACTGAACAGCGTTGAAGCCAAAACCGAAAGTCACCAACAGCAGGATCGAGAAGGTAACTGCCATCCAGCGCTGACCCAGGCCGTGCAAGATGTAAAAAGCGGGGCCGCCCCGGTAAGTGCCATCTGCCTGGCGGCGCTTGTACAGCTGCGCCAGGGAGCATTCGAAATAGCTGGTAGCCATACCCAGCAGCGCCACAACCCACATCCAAAAGATCGCACCGGGGCCACCGAGCATGATGGCGACCGCCACACCGGCGATATTACCTGCACCCACACGCCCGGCTACTGAGAGCATCAGTGCCTGGAACGAACTGAGCTGGCCGGGTTGACGCTCGAATGCTTCAGCGAAGATGCGGAACATGTCGCCGAAGTAACGGAATTGGACAAAACGCGAGCGAATCGAGAAGTACAGCCCGAGGCCGACGAGGGCAACGATGAGGACCTTGCTCCAGAGCAGGTCGTTAAGAATATCGAGCATGGCAGTGAGGTCTCTCTTGTTGTTTTGAGAAGGGAATATGCGTGGGACCCGAATGGTTGAGCAGACGCGCTGTCCATGCAATTTCGCGGGTGGCGTCGACTTGGCGCGAGTTGATGCTAAAATTGCGTCGCTCGCATCACCAGGAATCTGCCATGCCTGACCATCTAGGGCCCAATCTAAAGCTGTTGTGCAGCCATTACCGGTCAATTGCCGAGGTTTGCCGCAAACTCACCATCAATCGCGCCCAGTTCAATAAGTACCTCAGCGGGCAGAGCCGACCGACGGCCTTCAACCTCAAGCGCATTTGCGATTTTTTTGGTGTCGAGGCTTATGAACTGAACCTGCCGGCCGAGCAGTTTGCCGACCTGATTGGTGCGCGCATCGGCAGCCATGACACCCGCCTGCCAAGCGATCCGCTGTTGGAGTTGTTTCAACCGCTGGGCGAGCACTCCAGTAGCCTGTCGCGTTACTGCGGTTATTACTTCGAGTACGCCAACTGCATGTCGGTGCCGGGGCAGATTCTGTTGTCGCTGGTGCACCTGCGTGAGGAGCGCGGCAGCTTTCTTTTTGAACGCCAGGAGCGTCAGGAACCGTCGCGCGCCGACAGTGGCAAGGCCGAAGACTGGGTGCGCTGTCGCTACCTAGGCGCGGCGTTCTACCTGCAAGACCGGCTGTTTCTCATCGACTACGAGTCGCTGACCGGCAACGAAATGAGCCAAACCATCCTGATTCCCAGCTACAAGAGTCGCATCACCCGCTTGAACGGCCTGAAGACCGGTGTGTCCAGCGGCGACCTGCGCACCCCGGCGTGCACCCGTGTGGTCTGGGAATACCTAGGCACCGAGATCAACCGGGTCAACGCCTACCGCCAAGTGATGCTCTACAGCCCAGACGACCCGCGCATCGACGCCGATATCCGCCAGCGCCTGGCCGGCGCGCAGATTCGTCATGGTTTGTTTGAGATCGAATAAGCGGTTGATCGCATGATGCGGGTGGCCCAAGCCGCGTACGCGTCGAGGCCGGGTGCAGCGTTGGGCTTCGCTGCGCTCAACGCCAACCTACTCTTTATTTCCTCATAATATCTTCTAGGCGCTGTTTCTGTTGTGCACAGGCGTCGAAGTTATCCGCCGCCAGCCAGCGCTCAAAGCCGATGGCCAGGGCAGGCCATTCGCGGTCGATGATCGAATACCAAGCGGTGTCGCGATTACGCCCTTTGCGCACCATGTGCTGACGAAACAAGCCCTCGTAACTAAAGCCCAGGCGTTTGGCCGCGTGCATGGAGCGGGCGTTGGCCGCGTCGCACTTCCATTCCAGACGACGGTAACCCAGCGTGGCAAACGCTAGCTTGGCCAGCAGGTACACCGCCTCGGTCGATGCCGGGCTGCGCTGCATGGGGGCACCGAAGATCACATGGCCGATCTCGATGCAGCCGTCCGCGGGGACGATGCGCATCAGGCTGAGCAGGCCGACGGCGCGCTGCTGGCGCAGGTCAATCACGCTAAAGAACAGCGGGTCGTCACTGGCGGCATGGCTGCTTAACCACGCATCGAAGGCCGCGCGTTCGTTGAACGGGCCGTAGGGCAGGTAATCCCAGAGCGCCGGGTCGCTGTCCGGGCCTTGCAGCGCCTGCCACAGCTCGTCGCTATGGCGCGCCGAGTCAAGCGGTTCAAGGCACACATAGTGGCCATTTAAGGCAGTGCGGGGCGGGGTTGCTGCGGGTTGCCAATCGAGCAAGGTCGACGGGGTCATGGCGCTTCCTTGGGCATGGTTGAGCGGTTGATCTGCGCGGCCAATTCGCGGTCGCGTGGGTCTGGGCTGGCGAGCAGACCTTCGCGCATGCCCGTTTGGTCAGCCTGGCTGCGGTTCTGTCCGAGCTTCCATTTACCCTCCAGGCGTTCGATGGGCAAGGCGAAGCCGACGATAGCGCGCAGCATGCTGTCGATGTACTCGCGCGGCGCATCGCTCACCGCCCAAGGCCGCGGGCGCTCGGCTTCGTGCTGATCGCTGAGGCGGCTGACCAGATTCAGCAGGCGCTCGGCGTCCTCAAACACCTCGGCGCGGCCATGGGCCTGCACGCTGATGTAATTCCAGGTCGGCACCACCTTGCCGTGCTCGGCCTTGGCGGCGTACCAAGACGGGCTGATATAGGCTTCCGCGCCCTGTAAGATCACCAGCGCCGGGCTGCCGTCAGCCAAATCGCGCCACTGCGGGTTGGCCTTGGCGAAGTGGCCGTACAGCGTGCCATAGGGCCCTTCGTCTGCGTCCAGTAGCAACGGCAAATGGCTGGCGAGCAAACCCTGCGCACCATGGCTGACCAGCGTCGGCAGGCGCGTGGCGAGCATCTGCTGGTGCAGTGTGGCGAGGTCGTCCTGGCGAAAGGCGGCGGGCGTGTACATGGGCGGGCTCCTGAGCTGATGCGCCATGCTAGGTTGAGTCGCGGTCCGTTGTAAGACCTGTGTGCAGCGCTGAGAAGTGATGGCGCACGGCATATGCGCCCACAAAAAAGGGATGGCCGAAGCCATCCCTGGGAAGCGGAGGGGGGACATCCTCCGTTACAGCAGGCTATGTCAGTGGCTTAGCAGGGGTGCCAAGCGCGGGGCGATCATGTTTTCGGGGCGCAGGATGTCAGCCAGGGTGGCGTCGTCCAGTAGCTTTTCTTCGCGCACCAACTCCAGCACGCCACGGCCGCTGTCCAACGCTACTTTGGCGATGCGCGTGGCGTTCTCGTAGCCGATGTAAGGGTTAAGCGCGGTGATCAGGCCGATGGAGTTTTCCATCAGTTCACGGCAGCGCGCTTCGTTGGCGGTGATGCCGTCGATGCACAGTTCGCGCAGCATATCCATGGCGCGGGTCAGCAGGCGGATCGAGTCGAAGATCTTGTAGGCGATCAGCGGCTCCATCACGTTGAGCTGCAGTTGGCCACCTTCAGCGGCCATGGTCAGCGCCAGATCGTTGCCGATCACTTCGAAGGCTACCTGGTTGACCGCTTCCGGGATCACCGGGTTGACCTTGCCGGGCATGATCGAACTGCCGGGCTGGCGCGCGGGCAGGTTGATTTCGTTGATGCCGGTGCGCGGGCCGCTGGAGAGTAGGCGCAGGTCGTTGCACATCTTCGACAGTTTGACCGCGGTGCGTTTGAGCATGCCGGAGAACAGCACAAAGGCGCCCATGTCCGAGGTGGCTTCGATCAAATCGGCGGCTGGCGTAAGCGGGTGGCCGCTGATAATCGCCAAGCGCTTGACCGCCAGCAGTTGGTACTGCGGGTCGGCGTTGATCCCGGTGCCAATCGCGGTGCCGCCCAAGTTCACTTCGGTGAGCAGAGTCGGGGCAAAGCGTTTTAGGTGCTGCAGGTCTTCGCCGAGGGTGGTGGCGAAGGCGCGGAATTCCTGACCAAGGGTCATCGGCACGGCGTCTTGCAGCTGGGTGCGGCCCATCTTCAGGACGTGGCTGAACTCCAGATGCTTTTTCGACAGCGACTGGATCAGCTTATCCAATGCGCTCAGCAGGCTTTCATGACCGAGCAGCAGGCCCAGGCGAATGGCGGTTGGGTAGGCGTCGTTGGTCGACTGCGCCATGTTCACGTCATTGTTCGGGTGCAGCTGCTTGTAGTCACCTTTTTCGAAGCCCATGGCCTCGAGCGCGATGTTGGCGATGACTTCGTTGGCGTTCATGTTGGTCGAAGTGCCCGCGCCACCCTGAATCATGTCGACCACGAACTGCTCGTGAAACTCACCCTGAATAATGCGCGCACAGGCGGTGCTGATCGCTGTGTGCTTGGCGGCGGAGAGGTGACCCAGCTCGCGGTTAGCGTCGGCGGCGGCCTGCTTGACCATGGCCAGGGCGATGACCAGTTTTGGGTAATGCGACAGCGTCACGCCGGACAGGCGGAAGTTCTGCACGGCGCGCAGGGTCTGGATGCCGTAATAGGCGTCAGCAGGAACGTCGAGGGTGCCAAGCAGGTCTTTTTCAAGGCGAGTGGATGCAGCAGCGGACATGATCAAGGTCATCTCAGGAAATACGGCAAAGGCCGCGATGCGCCGTAGATTAGGGGTTTCAGGCGGATTAAGGCCAATGCTGTTAAACGCTGGGTCATGCATAATCGGCATAACGTGGGTGTGACGTGCCGCTTGACCAGAGCGTACGACGTACCTGTGGGAGGAGCTTTAGCCGCGACCGTCGCCGCTGAAGCGCCTCCCACAGTGCCTTGCCTCGATATCGGCTTTACGGAGAAGAGATGAACCTCGAAAGCAAATGGCTGGAAGACTTTGTCACCCTGGCCGCCACCCGCAGTTTCTCTCAGGCGGCGCAAAAGCGCTTTGTCACGCAGCCGGCGTTTAGTCGGCGGATTCGCAGCCTGGAGAACATGCTCGGGCTGACGCTGGTCAACCGCGCGTGCACGCCCATTGAATTGACCGAATCTGGCCAGTTGTTTCTGGTCACGGCACGCAGCATGGTCGAGCAGCTGGGCGAGGTGGTGCGCCATCTGCACAACCTTGAAGGCCAGCAGGGCGAGGTGTTACAGATTGCCGCTGCGCATTCGCTGACCTTGGGTTTCTTCCCAGCATGGATCGCCCGCCTACGCCGCGAGGGCTTGCCGCTGAACACGCGATTGGTGGCGACTAACGTGGGGGAGGCGGTGCATGTGCTGCGTGAAGGTGCGTGCGACCTGATCCTCGCCTACTACGATCCGGACGCTGCCCTGCAGATGGACCCGGAGATCTTCCCCTCGCTGCATCTGGGCCGCACCGAAATGCTCCCGGTGTGTGCCGTGGGCGAGGACGGTGCACCGCTATTTGATCTGTCCAACGGCCAGAGTGTGCCGTTGCTGGCCTACAGCGCCGGGGCTTTTCTCGGGCGCTCGGTCAATCTGCTGCTGCGTCAGCGCGCGCTGCGTTCAACCACGGTGTATGAAACGGCGATGGCCGACAGCCTGAAAAGCATGGCCCTGCAAGGTATGGGCGTGGCCTGGGTGCCGCGCTTGAGCGTGACCGGCGAACTGGCCCGCGGCGAGTTGGTGGTGTGCGGTGACGCGCAGTGGCGGGTGCCGTTGGAGATTCGCCTGTACCGCTGCGCCTTGGTGCGCAAGGCAGCGGTAAGGTTGCTTTGGCGCAAGCTGGAAGCCGGCACCGGAGCGGCTTAGAACCTCTGTACGATCAGCTGCGCGTCGGCCCTGCTGCGTTAAAAACAGGCTGGTGCGCCAGCCCGGTCGGAAGCCGCTTGCGGCTAACGCGCTTTAGCGCAACCCGCAGGGCGAGTAGAACGAGTCATGCTCATTTACAGCTCGTAAACTCGCGTGCGAGCCCAGTCCGCGTCCTCGCCGCTTTGACCAGCCGGAGGCTGTTACTAACGTAGCGCCTTGCAGGACTCTAGCTCGCAAGACCGTAAACAGGTTCTTAGGCGTGGGGTGGGGCTGTGGCTACAGGCCGTACTTCTTTACTTTATCGAACAGTGTGGTCTTGGCCATGCCCAAGGCTTGGGCGGCCTGGCTGAGGTTGCCGGCGTGGCGGCCCAGGGTATCGCTGAGAAGGCTGCGTTCGAAGGCCTCCACCGTTTCGGCGAAGTTCGGGCTGGTCTCGCTACCCAGTTCGCTGCCCTTGAATACTGGCAGGCCAAGGGCGAAACGCTCGGCGACGTTACGCAGTTCGCGCACATTGCCCGGCCAGTCGTGGCTCATCAGGCGGCTCAGGGTCTGGCGGTCGAGTGACGGTGCGATGCGGTCGAAGCGTAGCGCAGCCAGTTGGAGGAAATGCTCGAACAGCAGGGCGATGTCCTCACGCCGTTCGCGCAATGGTGGCAGTGCCAGGGTCACCACGTTGAGCCGGTAGTAAAGGTCGCTGCGAAACTGCCCGGCCTTGCCTTGCTGTTCCAGGTCGGCTTTGGTCGCGGCGATTATCCGGCAATCCACTGCCACGCTCTGGTTCGAGCCGAGGCGTTCCAGGCTGTGCTCCTGCAACACCCGCAGCAATTTGATCTGCAGGTTCAGCGGCATGCTCTCGACTTCGTCGAGAAACAGCGTGCCGCCGTTGGCGTGTTCGATCTTGCCGATGCGCCGCTTGCCCGCGCCAGTGAAGGCGTGGGCCTCGTGGCCGAAGATTTCGCTCTCGAACAGGTTTTCCGGCAGGCCGCCACAGTTGAGCGCGACAAACGGCTTGGCCTGGCGTCGGCTGAAGTCGTGCAGGCAGCGCGCCACCAGCTCCTTGCCGGTGCCGGTTTCACCTTCGATCAGCACGTTGGCCCCGGTATCGGCAACGTTGGCGATCAGCTCACGCAGTTGCTGCATCGCTGGCGAGCGGCCGATCAGGCGCTGCTCCAAGGCCTGGCGGCCCGCCAGCTGGCGGCGCAGGGCCGTTACTTCGCGGGCCAGGCTGCGTTGTTCCAGGGCGCGGCGCACAACATCCACCAGGCGCTCGGGGGAGAAGGGTTTCTCCATAAAGTCGTAAGCGCCGTCACGCATGGCATTGACCGCCATCTCGATGTCTCCATGACCGGTGATCAGCACCACCGGCAGGCTGGGGTCGCGCTGTTTGAGACGGCTGAGCAGTTGCAGGCCGTCGATGCCGGGCAGGCGGATATCGCTGATGACGATGCCGGCAAAGTCCGCGTTGATGCGTTGCAGGGCTTCTTCGGCGCTGCCCACGCCGACGCTGGGAATGTCTTCCAGGGCCAGTGCCTGCTGGCAACCAAGCAATACGTGGGGGTCGTCTTCGACGATCAGAACGCTCAGTGGTTCACTCATGGCCTGGGGTCTCCTGGTGGGCGGTGACTTTGGCCAGGTTCAGCTCGAAGGCCGTACCGCCGCTGTCCGGGTGTTGCACGGTCAGGCTGCCGGCGGCGGCGGCAGCCAGGCTGGCAGAAAGGGTTAGGCCCAGGCCCAGGCCTTTCTCGCCGGGTTTGGTGGTGAAGAACGGCTCGAACAGGTGCACGCGTACATCGGCGGCGATCCCCGGGCCGTTGTCGCGCACGCTCAGGCGGTAGCGTTCGCCGTCATCGTGGCCGGTCAGCCAGAGCTGGCGCTCGGTTTGCTCGCTCATGGCGTCGAGGGCGTTGGCGATCAGGTTGACCAGAATCTGTTCCAGGCGCGTCTGTTCAATGGCCAGGCGCACATCGGCCGGACCGTGGGCATAGTCACGGTGCAGTTGCACGGCGGCATAGCCGGGGTGGTTCTGCAACAGCAGCAGGGCGGCGTCCACCGCCTGCTCCAGGCTCGCCTCGCCCTGGTCGCCACTGCGGCGGGCAAAGGCGCGCAGGCTGGCGGTGATCTTGCCCATGCGGTCGACCAGTTCGCAGATGGTTTTAAGGTTGCTGCTGGCTACATCAAGGGCACCGCGCTGGAGGAAACGTACGGTATTGCCGGACAGGGTGCGCAGCGCCGCCAGCGGCTGATTCAGTTCGTGGGCGATGCTGGTGGACATCTGCCCGATCACTGCCAGCTTACCGGCCTGCACCAGTTCGTCTTGGGCTTGGCGCAAGGTGGTTTCCGCTTGCTTGCGTTCGCGCACTTCGGCCTGCAGGCGCTGGTTGCTGGCCTGCAGATCGGCAGTGCGTTCGGCGATCTTGCGTTCCAGTTCGTTGTTGGCTTGCTCCAGTGCTTCACGGGCGGCCAGGCGGGTGGCGATCACCTTGCGCCGCTGGTTCAGCGCCAGGCCCAAGAAGATCAGCAGGGCGCAGGCCACGGCCGCCAGCATGGCGTGGCTGAGGGCGGCGCGGCGTTGGTCTTGCAGTGGGGTGAGCAGGGTCAGGTGCCAGGGGGTGTCGTCCAGCGGCCGAGTCTGCGCCAGGTAGGTGATCGGCCCAGCGTCTACCTCGCCGTCCTGGTCGGCGGCGAAGCTGACTTGCTCCAAGCCGTCGCCGAGGGTGCGGCGGGCCAGCGGTTGCAGTTCTTCCAATGCCCACCAGTGGTACTGCAGGCTGCGCGCCAGCCGCTCGCGGGTGTTCGGGCCCAGCGGATGCACGGCCTTGAGGCGCCGGCTGGGGTTGCTGGAGAGGATGATGATGCCGTTCTCGTCACTGACATACGCCTGCAGACGGGCGCGCTGCCAGCGTTGTTCCAAGCTGTCCAGGCGCACTTTGACCACTGCCACGCCGATGATCCGCTCGCCGCTTTTCAGACCGTGGGCCAGGTAGTAGCCGGGCTCGCCGGTGGTGCTGCCGATGCCGTAGAAGCGTCCGGGTTTGCCCTGGATGGCGTCCTGGAAATAGGCGCGAAACGACAGGTCTTCGCCGAGAAAGCTACTCGGCTCGCGCCAGTTACTGGTGGCCAGCACCCGGCCGCTGCGGTCCAGCACGTAGATGGCCAGGCTGCCACTGCGCTGGTTGAGGCCTTCGAGGTAATCGTTGACCAGTCCCCGGCGGTAGGTGGTGGGCGTTTGCAGCAGGCGGCCGACGTTGTACTCCAGCTCCAGCAGGCTGGGCAGGTAGGTGTACTTGGTGATCTCGCTTTCTACCGCGCGGGCGTTGAGTTCCAGCTGGCGTTCACCCCCTTCAGCGAGGTCACGGATGCCGCTGCGTTCGCTGAGGTGATAGCCGGCATAACCGCAGCCGAGCACCAGCAGGAGCAGCAACAGGATCAGCAGCAGAAGGCGAGCGAGGCGCGGTTTCACGGTCAGGGCTGGCGGCACGGCGCAAAGAGAGGCGGTGGGGCATTGCATCACAGTCCTCCTTGGCTGGGTAGTTGTGGGCGCGCGTAATCCGTGGGAGGGGCTTTCGGCTCTGGCATCCTGCTTCGCTCTAACTCCTGCATCCATGCAGTCGTAGCCGCGATGCTGTTGCAACCTTGCCTGGCCAATCGCCGCTGAAGCGCCTCCCACAAGCGCTCAGCGGCCTGGTCCCACCTTTGGGGTTAGTGCTGGAGAATCTTCGCCAGGAACTGCTGGGCGCGCTCGGAGCGCTGGCTGACGTCACCGAAGAATTCTTCCTTGGCGCAGTCTTCGACGATCTGCCCGGCGTCCATGAATATCACCCGGTCGGCCACCTTGCGCGCAAAGCCCATCTCGTGGGTCACGCACATCATGGTCATGCCTTCCTGTGCCAGTTGCACCATCACATCCAGCACCTCGTTGACCATCTCCGGGTCGAGGGCCGAGGTCGGTTCGTCAAACAGCATCACCACCGGGTCCATGGCCAGCGCACGGGCAATCGCCACGCGCTGCTGCTGGCCGCCGGAAAGCTGGCCAGGATGCTTGTGCGCATGCGCCGACAGGCCGACACGTTCCAGCAGCTTGAGGCCTTTCTCGGTGGCCTCGGCCTTGCTGCGGCCGAGCACCTTGATCTGCGCGATGGTCAGGTTCTCGGTGATGGAGAGGTGCGGGAACAGTTCGAAGTGCTGGAACACCATGCCGACCCGCGAACGCAGCTGGGGCAGGTTGGTCTTCGGGTCGGCAATCGAGGTGCCATCGACCACAATGTCACCCTTCTGGAACGGTTCCAGGGCGTTGACGCACTTGATCAGGGTGGATTTGCCGGAACCGGACGGCCCGCACACCACCACCACTTCGCCTTTCTTCACTTCGGTGGTGCAGTCGGTCAGCACCTGGAAGTTTCCGTACCACTTGTTGACGTTTTTGATGGAAATCATACGGCTAACCTTTTTTGCAGATGCTTGACCAGCAACGAGGCGGAGAAGCTGATGAGGAAGTACACCAGGCCGGCGAAGATCAGGAATTCATGGGGCTGGCCGATGATGTCGCCACGCGAGCGGGCGGCGTTGAGGAAGTCCATCAGGCCGACGGTGTAGACCAGCGAGGTGTCCTGAAACAGGATGATGCTCTGCTGCAGCAGCAGCGGGGTCATCTTGCGGAACGCCTGCGGCAGGATGATCAGGCGCATGGTCTGCCCATAGTTCATCCCCAGCGCCTGGGCGGCGCCCATCTGGCCACGGGGGATGGCCTGAATGCCGGCGCGGACGATCTCACAGAAGTACGCCGCTTCGAACATTACAAAGGCCACCAGGCAAGAGGTGAAGGCACCGATTGGGGTGTCTTCGCCGGTGATCCAGCGCAGGATGAACGGCACCGCAAAGTAGAACCAGGTGATCACCAGCAGCAGCGGGATCGAGCGGAAATAGTTGACGTAGGCGGCGGCGATATTCGCCAGCAGCTTGTTATGTGACAGGCGCATGAGCGCCAGCACGGTGCCCAGGACCACGCCGCCAATGATGCCCATGACCATCAGCTGGAGGGTCATGGCCATGCCATCCCACAGGCCTGGCAGGGCCGGAACGATTGCACTGAAATCCATCATTTACCTCCCATAGCGATCAGGCCGGGCACCGCGACTTTCTTCTCAATCAGGCGCATCAGCAGCATCAGGCTCATGTTCAGGGTGAAGTAGATCAGCGTGGCCAGGGTGAAGGCTTCGAACAGGTTGGCGCTGAACTCAGCGGTCTGTTTGGTCTGCGCCAGCAACTCCATCAGGCCGATTAGCGAAGCCACCGATGAGTTCTTGAAGATGTTCAGAAACTCGCTGGTGAGTGGAGGGATGATGATCCGGTAAGCCTGCGGCAGCAGTACGTTGCTGTAGATTTGCGGCAGTTTGAAACCCATGGCATAAGCAGCGGCCGTCTGGCCTTTGGGCAGCGCCTGGATGCCGGTGCGCACCTGCTCG
Source organism: Pseudomonas sp. Ga0074129 (assembly GCA_001465025.1). GTDB lineage: Bacteria > Pseudomonadota > Gammaproteobacteria > Pseudomonadales > Pseudomonadaceae > Aquipseudomonas. The sequence continues at coordinate 10,114 of LNDO01000091.1, read as the reverse complement.
CAAACCCGTGCGGCGGTAAATAAGCCAAGACAAACCACAACCGACAAATATGCCGATGTGGCAGGGTTGAGATCCTGCTTGAACCAGATTTCTAATGGCTCGGGCAGCAGGTCCGGCACCAGGAAGTACCAGAGAAACAGCTGCACCAGCAGCGGTACGTTGCGGAAGATTTCCACGTAGGTGGCGGCGATGCCGGAGATCCAGCGGTTCGGCACCGTACGCATGACGCCGAGCAGCGAGCCCAGCGCTAGGGCGATGATCCAGCCGACGATGGCGATGGCGATGGTCCAGCCCAGGCCGGTGATGAACCAGTCCAGGTAGATCTCGCTGCCGATGCCGGTGGGCTTGAAGAAAATGCCCCAGTCCCAGTTGTAGTTCATGTGGGTTGCCCCTCGGGTGTTGCGAAATAGGCCGTGGGTCGGAGGAGGCCGGGCAGGTGTTTGCCTGCCCCGTTCGCGGGTGGCGAACGTGCCTCGATCCAGTCAGATGGAAGGTGGAAGACGGGTGCTTCCGGGGTTCCCCGTCTACCGCCGCTCTTGTGAAGCGGCGGCAGGCGTACCGTCAGATCTGCTCGGCAGACTTGTCGGTGGGGTTGGCGATCAGCTTTTTCAGTTCATCGCTCATGGGGAAGTTGAGGTTGAGGTTCTTCGGCGGGATTGGTTGCATGAACCACTTGTCATAGATGGCGTTGACTTCACCGGAGGCAAAGGTGGCGCTGATGGCCTTGTCGACCACCTGCTTAAAGCCTTCGTCACCTTTGCGCATCATGCAGCCGTAAATCTCAAAGGACTGCGGCTCGCCGACCACCACCCAGTCAGCCGGCTGTTTGGCCTTGGCCATTTCGCCGTAGAGCAGGGCGTCGTCCATCATGAAGGCCAGGGCGCGGCCGGATTCGAGCATCAGGAAGGACTCGCCATGGTCCTTGGCCGAGATGATGTTCATGCCCATCTGCTTCTCGGCATTCATGATCTTCAGCAGGCGCTCGGAGGTGGTGCCGGCGGTGGTCACCACGTTCTTGCCCTTGAGATCAGGGAAGTCGCTGACCCCCGAGGTTTTCTTGGTCAGCAGGCGGGTGCCGACTTCGAAGATGCCGACGGAGAAGTCCACCTGACGCTGGCGCTCGATGTTGTTGGTGGTGGAGCCGCACTCCAGGTCGACGGTGCCGTTCTGCACCAGCGGGATACGGGTCTGCGAGGTGACCAGGTTGTAGCGCACCTTGAGGTCCGGCATGCCCAGTTCCTGCTTGATCGCTTCAACCACTTTCAGCTGCAGGTCGTGGGAGTAGCCCACGGGCTGCTGTGGGTTGTCGCCGAAGTAGGAGAAGGGGATGGAGGCGTCGCGGTGGCCCAGGGTGATGGTGCCGGAGTCTTTGATCTTCTTCAGGGTGCCGGTCAGTTCGCTGGCGAAGGCCGGGCTGCTGATCAGGGCGGCGGCAATGGCCGCACTCAGTACGCGGGGGACAATACGCATGAATCTGTTCCTCGATGTTGTTCTTATGGGCGGCCGGGCCTGTTGGGCTTAACCGCTGGCTTGGAAGAGCTATCGCATTCCTGCCGGTACAGGGAGCAGGATGTATGCCAGGCCATCGAGGGTTTTTATGAATATGTAAGCTATTGAAATATATGAGTAAATTTTAAAATTTGGCGGATGAAAAACGCCCAGCTGTTCGGCTGGGCGATTAATCAGTGGTTTGGCATTCGGAAAACCGAACGCTTTTCAGGGGCTGATGGGCGATCAGGTCCCCGACTTGATGGTGTTCCACACCCGTGTACGCACGCGTTCGATTTTCTGCGGCAGCGGTTGCAGCACGTAAAGGGTCTTCTGCGCTTCGGCGGTCGGGGTCAGGCCGGGGTTGTCGCGGATTTCTGCGCCCACCAGTGGCATGCCGTCTTTGTTCGGGTTGGGGTAGCCGAGGAAGTCGCTGATTGGCGCGATGACCTTGGGCTCAAGCAGATGGTTGAGGAATTCATGGGCCTCGGCGACGTTCTTCGCGCTTTTCGGGATGGCGAAGGAGTCGTACCACAGCGGCGCGCCTTCTTTCGGCAAGCGCCAATCGACCACCACGCCGTTGCCCGCTTCTTTAGCGCGGTTGGCGAACTGGTAGAAGCTGCCCGAGTAGCCGATGGCCACGCAGATGTCACCGTTGGCGATGTCAGTCATGTACTTGGCGGAGTGGAAGTAGGCCACGTGGGGACGAATCTTCAGCATCAGCGCGCTGGCTTTTTCGTAGTCTTCGGGCTTGGTGCTGTTGGGGTCCAAGCCCAGGTAGTGCAGGGCGATGGGCAGGATATCGCCGGGTGAGTCGAGCATGGCCACGCCGCATTGCTTGAGTTTGCTGATGTTCTCTTCCTTGAAGATCAGGTCCCAGCTGTCCACCGGTGCATCGGCACCGAGCACGGCTTTGACCTTGTCCGGGTTGAAGCCGATCAGCACGGTGCCGTACATGTAAGGCACGGCGTACTGGTTGCCGGGGTCGTTGGCGGTCATCAGCTTTAGCAGGCCGGGGTCGAGGTGCTGCCAGTTGGGCAGTTTGCTCTTGTCCAGCGGTTGGAATACCCCAGCCTTGATTTGCGTATCAAGGAAGGTGTTGGTCGGCACCACCAAGTCATAGCCGGAGTTGCCGGTGAGCAGCTTGGCTTCCAGCGACTCGTTGGTGTCGAACACGTCCCACGTCAGCTTGATGCCGCTGTTGTCAGCGAACGCTTTGGGCACCGAGGGCAGCATGTAATCGGCCCAGTTATACACGCGCAGTTCGCGCGGCTTCTCGGGTGTTTGCGCTTGGGCTGCGCCGGTCATCAAGGTTGCGCCGCAGACAGCGACGGCGAGTAGGTGTTTGATTGTTGTCATCGTATTCACCTTTTTAGACGTTATGAAACTCTAGATCGTCGGGCGGGGCGGGACGCGCTCGCGGTGGATGAGAAGAGCGTCAGCTGCGCGCCCCGGTCCACCCGACGTGCTACCGGCCCTCGAAACCTTCCAGTACGTTGACGGCGTTGACGCCGATGGCCTCCACCGCATAGCCGCCTTCCATCACGAACAGCGTCGGCTTGCCGAGGGCGGCGATGCGTTGGCCCATGGCCAGGTAATCCGGGCTGTCGAGTTTGAACTGGGAAATCGGGTCGTCCTTGAAGGTGTCCACGCCCAGCGACACCACGATCACTTCAGCACCGTATTCGGCAATCCGCTGGCAGGCTTCATCCAGCGCGGCGCTCCACACGGCCCACGGGCTGCCCATTGGCAACGGGTAGTTGAAGTTGCAGCCTTCGCCCGCGCCTTCTCCATGCTCGTCGGCATAGCCGAGGAAGAACGGAAATTCATCGGCCGGGTCGCCGTGGATCGAGGTGAAGAGCACATCGTTGCGGCGATAGAAAATGTCTTGGGTGCCGTTGCCATGGTGATAGTCGACGTCAAGAATAGCCACGCGCTGCATGCCTTGATCCACAAAAGCCTGAGCGGCGATGGCGGCGTTATTCAGGTAGCAGTAGCCGCCCATCAGCTCCCCGGCAGCGTGATGACCCGGCGGGCGGCACAGGGCAAAGGCGCTGTGTGCGCCGTCGGCGATGGCTTGCTGGGCGCTCAGCGCCACCTGTGCTGCACTGTAAGCCGCCTGCCAGGTGCCAGCGGTGATCGGCGCGCCGCCGTCGAAACTGTAATAGCCGAGCTGGCCGTGTAAGTCCCGGGGGATGAGTGGGCGTAACGTACGCGCCGGCCAGGTGAAAGGCAGCAGATCGCCGCTGCCGTTTTGCGCTTGCCAGCGATCCCAGGCCCCCTTGAAAAAGTCCAGATAAGCGGCGCTGTGGATGCGCTCGATTGGCGCGAGGCCGAAATCCTGTGGCGGGCGCACGTCGCCGAGTTGGCGATCCTTGACGCGCTGCAAGATATGGTCGGCGCGTTGCGGTTTCTCAAAGCAGGGCATCAGCTGACCGTCAATCAGCTCGCAGCTGCCGTGGTGCAGGTGATGGTCATCGCTGTAGAAAGTGAGCATGTGAAGCGGCTCCAGGCCTGTTGTTGTGCCTGCATTGTTCGCCTGCCCAAGGCGGTTGGAGAACGCTGACAACGGCCAAAAGGGGATCGAAGTGGCCAAAATGCGCGGTTCTCAGAGGTTTGCTGCAACTTTTGAGCAGGCGTGCTAAAACCCCGGGCCAACTGTTACAAGCCATGAGTCTTAAGCCTTTCTTAAGCTTATTTGCAGCATTTTGCTGCCCGCCGGGGCTTTGCCCCTTGAGTGTTGACGGGGTCAAGCATGTTTAAACAGGTTCACCGATGTGGTCGCGCAGCGTTGCTGCTGCTCTCTATGGCGCTGCCTACGGTTGTTCTGGCTGAAGTGGAGTGCACCCGCGCCGACCGCTCGACCTGGATGGACGAGTCGGATTATCGCGAGCACATGAAAGACCAGGGCGTGCAGATCACCAAGTTCGTGATCACGCCAGGCAACTGCTACGAAATCTACGGTTTTGATAAAACCGGCGAGAAAGTCGAGATCTATTCCAACCCCGTGGATGCCTCAGAGGTGGCGCAAATCAAGCCTCAGACGGTGGCTAAACCATGATCAAGGCCTTTGCCGTTCCCGCCTTGCTGAGCGCCGCTGTGGCGGTGTTTGCCTACACTTGGTACAGCGAGCCGCAACAGCCGTTGGCCGGGTTTGCGTCGCTGACGCATACGCCGAACCCGTCCACTGCGCCGGCATTCGCCGCGCACCTGGCTTCAAGCAACATGGAAGACTTTGTCCATTCTGCGTCGGTATCCGGGCTGGGTGGCGGCGATTTGATGGCAGTCTGGTTCGCCGGCACCCGTGAAGGCTCGGCGGATGTCCAGATCCGCTCAGCGCGCTTTGACGCCGAGACTCGCCAGTGGAGCGCCGAACGCGTGCTGGCGACCCGTAAAGGCACCGAGCAGGCCGTTGGCAAGCGCATCCGCAAACTGGGCAACCCTGTGATCAGCCTGGCCCCGGACAACCGCCTGTGGCTGTTCTATGTCTCCGTTTCAATTGGCGGTTGGGCCGGCAGTGCGGTTAATGCCATGGTCTCGGACGACCTGGGTGAAACCTGGTCCACGCCGCGGCAGTTGGTCACCACGCCTTTCCTTAATATCAGCACCCTGGTGCGCGGTGCGCCGGTGTTCCACGCCGACGGCAGTATTGGTCTGCCGGTGTTCCACGCCGACGGCAGTATTGGTCTGCCGGTCTATCACGAGTTCCTCGGCAAGTTCCCCGAGTACCTGCATCTGAACGCCGACGGTCATGTGCAAGGCAAGTACCGCATTGGCAAGGCACGTTATTCCTTACAGCCCAGTGTAGTGCCGCTCGATGAGCACCGTGCTGTGGCACTGTTGCGCTACTCCGGTGAGCAGGACCATCGCCTGCTCGCCAGCCGCACCGAAGACAGCGGGCGCACCTGGAGCAAGCCCCATGCGTTGGAACCAAGCAACCCCAACTCGTCGGTGGCCGCCGTGGGGCGTCCCGACGGCAGCCTGCTGGTGGCGATGAATGATCTGGAAGACGGCCGATTCCGCCTGACGCTGTACGCCACCGACAGCAACCTGGACAACTGGCGCACGCTCGGTGAGCTGGATGAAAGCCCCAACCCATGGGGTGAGCCGATCCCGCATGCGGAGTTTCCGGCGGTCATCCTGGAGAAGTTCCGTGACAGTGGTGGGGCGCGGTTTGCCGACCGTGAAGCGGTCTTTCTTGAGCGCGTGACGGCCCGCATGTGCAGCGGCCACGGCTGCGAATTTGACTACGAATACCCCTACTTTACCCGCGATGCAGAGGGTAACTACCACCTGGTTTATTCCTGGAACGATATGTTCATCAAGCACCTGACCTTTAACGAAGCCTGGCTCGCGGAGCGTCGTCCATGATCGATTTCTGGCTGCCGCATCTGGCGTTTACCTTGTTGGTTTTCCTTCTTCTATCGCGCTCGCGTGCGGTTCAGCCTTGGTTATGGGGCGCGCTGCTAGCGGCTGCTGTATTGAGTGTGGCCCCTCTACAAGGCATGAGCCTGGCCTTGCAATTGCGTACCTACATGGGCGATCTGTCCATCAGCAGTTTGGTACTGCTGACGTGTGCCGTGCTGGGCCGTTTTGGTCTGCCTGCGCCTGCCGCGCGTGACCGCCTGATGATGCTGGGTTTGTTTGCCGCGCTGGCCTTGCTGCTCTACCCGGCCTCGTTGGGGCTGAGCTACAGCGACCCGTATCAAGTCGGCTTTGAGCCGCGCCCCTTGTTGCTGGTGCTGGGTGCGCTGTGCCTGATACTCATCGTGCTGCGCAGTTGGCTGGGTGCGTTGGCGTTGTTGCTGGCGACCCTGGCCTTTGCCTTGCGCCTCAATGCCTCGGAAAACTATTGGGACTACCTGATTGACCCTTACCTGGCCCTCTACAGCCTGGGCGCTCTGTTGGTGTTTGGCCTGCGTGCGCTGCTGGCGCGCCGTAATCAACGTTCTGCTTCTGACACAAGGACCCCCGCATGAGTTGGTTGGGATCGCGCCGTCTGCATTTTTTAGTCGGCCTTACCGTATTGCTGTTTGTGTTGTTTGCCAGCCTGCGCGGGATATTCCTGCTTGGCTTCTCTGGCCTGCCAGACGTGACCGACCCGGATGTGCTGCACACCCTAGGCATAGGCCTGCGCTTTGACCTGCGCCTGGCGCTGCTGTTGATGCTGCCGGTGGGGCTGCTGCTGGCGCTGCCCAAGCTGCGTCTGGCACGGTTTCGCGCATTCCGTTGGTTAGTGCGCGCCTATCTGGGCCTGGCCATTGCTGCGCTGGGCCTGCTGTACATCATCGACTTTGGTCACTACGCCTACCTGGGCGTGCGCCTGAACGCCACTGTGCTGCGCTTTGCCGGTGACGCGCAAACATCGGCGGGCATGCTCTGGCAAACCTACCCGGTGATCTGGATCACGCTGGCCTGGTTCGCGGGTGTGGCGCTGTGGCTGTATGCCCTGTTGCGCCTGGAGCGTGCCACGTTGGATCGCCCGCAGGCGCGTCACGTCGGCGTATTGCCGGCGCTGGGCGGCGCGGCGCTGGTCGGGGTGCTGGTGTTCTTTGGTTTGCTCGGCCGTGCGGCCGCGTTAAATCTGGAAAACCCGGTGCCACTGCGCTGGAGCGATGCCTTCTACAGTGGCAACAGCCAGGTGGCGGCCGTGGGCCTGAACCCGGCCCTGTTCCTCTTCGATACGCTCAAGCTGGAGCCCGTCGCGTTTGATGAAGCGGCCACTCGCGAGCACTACGACGTGGTGGCCGATTATCTGGGGGTAACCACGCGCGACCGCGAGGCGCTGAATTTCGTCCGTGAGCAGGATGTGCAACCGCATCGCCTGACCACCGAGCGCCCGCCCAATATCGTTTTTGTCATGCTCGAATCACTTGGCACCACCGCTGTAGGTGCCTATGGCAACCCGCTCAACCCCACGCCGAATCTGGATCGCCTGGCCCAGGAAAGCTGGTTCTTCCGCCACTTCTACGTGCCCGTGACCGGCACCGCGAAAACCGTGTGGGCGAGCATCACCGGTATTCCTGATGTATCGCGTGAAGAAACCGCCACGCGCAACCCGTTCATTGCCCGTCAACACACCCTGATCAACAACCTTGAAGGGTATGAGAAGTTCTACATGATTGGCGGTAACGCCGGTTGGGCCAATATCAACAGCCTGATTCGACAGAGCATCGATGATGTGCAGCTGTATGAAGAGCGCCATTGGCAATCGCCACAAGTGGACGTGTGGGGCATCTCTGATCTCGACTTCTTCAAGGAAAGTACGCGCATTCTCGGCGCTCTGCCCAAGGACAAGCCCTTCTTCGCCTATCTGCAAACCTCGGGTAATCACCGGCCTTTCACCATCCCTAAGGAAAATGACGGCTTCAAGCCGCTCGACTTGCCGTTGGAGCAGGTGCAAGAAGCGGGTTCGCGCAGCGTGGAACAGTTCAACGCCGTGCGCTTGCTCGACTTCAATATTGGCCGCTTGATGGAGTTGGCCAAGGAGCAGGGCTTCTACGACAACACGATTTTCGTGCTCTTCGGCGATCACAACACGCGTATCAGTCAGATTCCGCACATGGCCCCGGCCTTTGAGCAACTGGGGCTGGAAAGTAACAACGTGCCACTGCTGATCCACGCGCCCAAATGGTTGGCCCCACGTGAATTTGAGGAAGCGGTGGGGTTGGCGGACTTGCTGCCGACCATGGCGGGCTTGCTCGGTGTGCCATTTACCAGTGGTGCGCTGGGGCGCGATATTCAACGCCCGGCACCCGAGGGCGAGCGAGTGGTGCCGCTGGTGCTGCAGGAGGGCAGCTTTCCGATTATTGGCGCGGTCACCCAGGACTTCCTGCTGCAGATGCGCCATGACGGCACTTCACCGACCCTGCACGACCTGCATTCGCCCACCCCGCGTGACAACGTGGCAGAGGCCCATCCGCAGGAGTTTCAGCGGCTGAATGCACTGAGTCGCGGCCTGCACGAAGCCTCACGTCTGCAGATGTACCGCAACGTACGCCCTGAAGAGTGACGCCAGCTCGGTGGATGACGCAGGCGTCATTCACCGGGGTTAAGCCGAATCGCTGCATGGGTGCCGTTTTGTAGGGTGGATGACGCTGTGTTCATCCACTATTATTCAGCGGGCTTTGCGGGCGAAAACGCTTGCTTGCGCTAGGCGCGAAAACGGCTCGGCGGCACGCCGCTCCAGCGCTGAAAGGCGTGGCGAAAGCTGGCGGTTTCACTGAAGCCTAGGTGCTCGGCAATCCGGCAGATCGGCCAGTCTTGCTCGCCCAGCAGGGTTTTCGCGCGCTCAAAGCGCAGCTCATCGAGCAATTCCTGATAGTGCGTGCCGAGCTCCTGCAAATGCCGGCGCAAGGTGCGGGGCGAGCAATGCATCTGCTGCGCCAGTTGCTCCAGACCGGGCGGTGCGGTGAGTTGGGCGGCCAGTAATTGGCGCACCCGCTGCAGCCACGCTTGGCGCGTATTGAATTCACTGTTCTGCTTGCGGCAGCGCTCCAGCATCTCGCGGTGCGTCACCGCATCGGCCAACGGCAAAGGCTGTTGCAGCCAACTGGCCGGGAAGGCAAAGCCATTGCGCGCCCCCGCAAAATGCAGGGGGCAGGCAAAACTCTGTGCATAGCGCGCACTGTAAGCGGGTTCCTCATAACGGAACTGTGCGGCACTCAATGGCAGGGGGTGGCCGAGCAAGTCATCGCTGATCAGCTTGAGCGAGGCCAGGCACATTTCTAGGTTGAACACCTCAAGCGCCGGGCTGTGCTGATAGTCACAGGCGCTGACCCAAGCCAACTCGCCTTCAATCTGCAATTCCAGTTTGAAGTAAGTACCGAGCAGGGCTGGGTACTGCAGCATCAGACGCCAAGCGTCACCAAAGGTGGCACTCGACAGCGCGGCGTAACCGACCATGCCATAGGCCGACACGTGCATGCGCCGCCCCAACTCCAAGCCCAGATCACTGCGCACTTTCAGGGCATTGGCGCACACCTGCAGCTCTGCTGTACGGGTGATGCGGGTGTCCGCACAGGCCAGATCAGCCGCAGTAATGCCGCTGCCCGCCAGCAAGGGCTCGGTCAATCATCGAAACCACATGCAGGGTGGTCAGGTGCGCGTGCAACATCGGGGCAACCGTAACTGTTCAGGATGCCCAAACAACGCAAGAACTATGCCGCGCCCTGCCGATGAGAGGCGCACAGGGCTTAGCCTTGACCGTGATTGAGTTACAGGTTGCGCAGTAACTCACAGGCTTTTGCCCAGCTCGGTGCGCCTGACTTGGCGAATTCACTGCCCTGTAACCCGCATGCTTGCAGGGCTGTATTTTCGAGAAAGGACCTTTTCAGACCATCCCTAGCAACACAATCACGCTCGATTGCAGGCACAGGATAAAGTCAGGGTAATGCTTGATGGCACCATTTAGGGCCCAGACCTGCCACTTTGATTGCGGTGTAATCAGCGCACGTTGCTGCAGTCAGCAAGAAAATCATTCATGCGCTCCTCAAGGCTATTACCGCGTTCTTCACGCTGATAAAGGCTGGCGGCGGCAAAAACTGAGTGCAACACCTGACCTTTCCGGTACGGTGCTGCCCCTATGTCTTATTCCGAACTCAGCGTTGAAGAACGCGCCACCATT